>CALXOL010000003.1 GCA_944390015.1 uncultured Spirochaetaceae bacterium | reverse complement strand
GGTAATGTGATACATCTTCTTGGAATCAACTTCTCATCTGCGGAGAGGAACATCTCAGATTGGAAGGAAGAGATAATAAGGCCCTGATAATCCTTTTTTCTGATGTATCTTAGTTTGCCGAATTCTATTGACAAATCCTTTTGTTTCCAAGCATAATGACAAAGCTAATCCAGACCTTGGATGCAGGGAGGTGAGAGTAGAATGGCATACGTAAAAGTCGATGATAATGAACCACTAGAGAAATCAATCAAGCGCTTTAAGAGAATGGTTGAGAAAGAGGGCATTATCCGCGAATGGAAGAAGAGAGAATACTACGAGAAGCCTTCCACTATCAAGAACCGTAAGAACAAGGCTCTTGCTCGCAAGCAGATGAAGAAAGTAAGAAAGATGCATCAGAGCAAAGGTTATTGATTCATGGCACCCGTTTTTGGGTGCTTTTTTGTTTTATAAATTGCTGATTTTGTTAATTTTTCCTATAAAATTTGACTTATACCTAATCTCATGAGATAATCTTTTCAGAGAGGAGAAAGATTATGCTCATTCTAATTTCAGATGCGTTTGATAAGAGTCTTCCTGATAAGCTCAAAGCTTTCAGTGAAGTCACGGAAGACGTATCACGCCTTGCAGAGGCTGATGTCGTCTTAGTCAGAAGTAAAACCAAGTGCACTAAGGAGTATATCGACAGTGCAAAGAATCTTAAATTGATTATCCGCGGTGGAGTTGGAATGGACAACATCGACCGTGAGTACTGCAAGGAAAAAGGCATCATCGCCGTCAATACACCTAAAAGCAGTGCGATTGCAGTCGCAGAGCTTGCATTTGCCCTGATGATCAGCGTTCCAAACAAGATTGTTTATTTTGATAACACCATGAAGAAAGGTGAATGGAACAAGAAGACGAAGAGGACTGAGCTCTACGGTAAGAGGCTCGCTCTCCTTGGAATGGGAAACATAGCCAGGAAGGTGGCTGAGAGGGCACGTGCGTTCGGCATGGATGTCGTTGCATACGATAAGTACGTGGAGAAATCCGATCTTGCAAAGATGGTCTCATCTCCTGAAGAGGCAGTCAGTGAAGCCGATTACATCAGCATGCATCTTCCGCTTACGGATGAGACTGCAGGAATAATGAATGCTTCTCTTATTTCCCATATGAAAAAGGCTCCAGTCATCATCAATACTGGACGCGGAAAGTGTGTCGTCGAGCGTGATATGGCCGATGCTTTAAAGAGCGGAGCCGTATCCCATTTCTGCACGGACGTATACTCTGTAGAGCCGATGGAAGGGGATAATCCTCTTTTAGAGTGCGATAATATTACACTTACTCCGCATGTCGGAGCAAACAGCGTCGAGAACCTACTGAGAATCGGAGATGAGGTTATCGAGACGATTGATGGTCTAATTAAGGAGGGAAAAATCTGATGAAGAAGAAGAATTTCTTTGCAGGTCCTTCGGTACTTCCTGTTGAGGTGCTCGAGGAGATCAAGGCCCAGATAGTCGATTATAATGGACAGGGGCTTTCCATGATTGAAGCCAGCCATCGTGGTGGAATGTTCGAAGAGATGTATGATGAGTGTCTTTTAACCCTTAGAAGGCTCATGGGTATCCCAGAGGACTACGATGTCTACTTCCTCGGAGGAGGAGCGACACTGCAGTTCACGATGATTCCTATGAACTTCCTTCTTCCAGGAAGTGTTGCAGATTATGCTAAGACTGGATCCTGGGCTAACAAGGCAGCTAGTGACGCATCAAAAATCGGAAAGGTCAATGCCTTCTTCGATGATAAGGAAGGAAACTATACCACGCTTCCAGATCCGAAGAGCGTTAAGCCGAGTGAGGGTGCATCCTATCTCTACCTCTGCTCTAATGAGACGATAGGGGGAATTGAGTGGCAGGATTTCCCAGAGACCGGAGATGTACCACTTATTGCCGATATGTCATCCGACATTCTCTCCCGTCCAGTCGATGTCTCTAAGTTCTCCATGATCTACGCAGGAGTCCAGAAGAACCTTGGACCGGCTGGTGCAACGCTCATCATAATGAAGCGCAGCATGCTCGATAGGCGCAATGAGAACCTTACGGCATACATGGATTATGGTTTGCATTCAAAGAACAAGGGACTATATAATACTCCACCTGTATTCTCAATCTGGGCTGTCAAGCTCGTTCTTGACTGGGTAGAGAAGAACGGAGGAGCAGAGGGAATGCTCAAGAGGGCAAAAGAGAAGAGTTCTCTGATCTACTCTGTGATTGATTCATCTGATTTCTACCGTTCCCCTGTGGATAAGAGGTACAGAAGCAGGATGAACGTCGTATTCCGCCTTCCAAGTGAGGAGCTTGAGAAGAAGTTCGTTGAAGAGAGTGGAAAAGAAGGTATGCTCGGCCTTAAGGGACACCGCAGCGTAGGTGGTCTCAGGGCAAGTCTCTATAATGCGCTGCCTTATGATGATGTTGTCGCCTTAAGAGATTTCATGATTGAGTTTGAAAGGAAGAACGGTTAGTTCGTCTTGAAAAGGATTGGCAGGCTTCGGCTTGCCAACTCTTTTTTATTCTAATGCCTATGAAGAAGATTGATGATACCAATAAAGAGATAATCAAGAAGCTTCTTGATGGAAGAAAGGCTTTCTCTGCGATTGCCGATGAGCTGGACATCACAGAGAATACCGTGAGAAGCAGGGTCAACAAGATGGTTGATGAGGGGATTTTAAAGATTTCAGGACTCGTGGATCCGACCCTTATTCCCGGCCTCCAGATCATAATGATGGGAGTAAAGATGAAGACCCTTGATCTTGAGCATAAGGCTGAGGAGTTCTCACGCCTGAGGGGGGTTGTAAGCGCTGCTGTCGTCACTGGGCGCTATGATCTCATGGTCGAGGTAGAACTCTGCGAGGAGGATAATTTCTCCCTTCTTGATTTCTTTAAATACGAACTTGTTAAGATAGAGAATGTCTTAGAGGTCGAGACCTACATAGTATACTGCTCAAAGAATCTTTTAGTACCATATATCCTGTGATTAGCTTATTTAGGCTAAAAATTTCTTCTTTTGCATGATATAATCATAGAAATAAGGAGATATATGATGCCTGATATCAGTACTAAATATATGGGGCTCGATTTAAGAAGTCCCGTTATAATCGCCTCCGGTCCGCTTACAAGCAGTCTGGACGGGCTGAAAAAAGCTGAGGACAGTGGGGCGGGAGCAGTCGTCCTTAAATCAATATTTGAAGAGCAGATAGAGGAAGATGCCTCCCGTGAGGCACTTGGAAATGAGCAGTATCTCTCACATTCTGACAGCCATGAGTACTATGCAGCCATGGCACGTGATTTCTACATTGATAGATATCTTACACTTTTAGAGAGTGCGAAGAAGAGCCTTTCCATTCCAGTAATTGCATCCATAAACTGCAAGAGTGCGAGAACCTGGGTAGATTACGCAGAGCGCTTCTCAGGCTGTGGAGCTGATGCCATAGAGCTCAACTATTTCCCGATTGCAAGCAATGCCTCGGTAAGCGGAGAGAAGGTCGATAAGGCACTCTTCGAGTTTGCCAAGGTTGCACGAAGCAGAATCAGCGGAAAACTTTCGATGAAGATCGGTTCTTTCTATTCATCACTCTCTTCCGTCATAAAGAAGATAGATGAGATCGGCATGGACGCTCTTGTCCTCTTTAACAGGCCGTTCAGACCGGACATCGATCTTAAGAGCCTGGAAGTAAAGGGCGCACAGGCAATAAGCAGTGATACGGAGTACGGCATGAGCCTCAGATGGACGGCTCTCATGAGTGCCGAGGTCGGTCTTGATATCGCAGCAAATACTGGAATCCATAGTGCAGATACGCTTATAAAGATGCTCCTTGCTGGAGCAAAGGCCGTGGAGGTCTGCTCGGCTGTAATGAAGGACGGTTATGGCGTTATAAGGAAGATGAATGAAGGCCTTAGTGCCTTCATGGATGAGAAGGGATACTCCACTCTTGATGATTTCATCGGAAAGCTTGCCGAGGAGAATTATGAGAGAGGTGATGCTTGGGAGCGCGTCCAGTTCCTTAAGACTATAGGGCAGAACAATGAAAGATAGGTATGAGAAATACGGGGATATAACCCCTTACTTCGGAGAAGAGTTTGAAGAGAAGTTCAAGAACGGTTTTCTAGCGCAGACCGATAAGATCGCATCTTTTGCGAACTCGTTCGTGCCAGAGGGGGAGGACGGTAAGAAGATCCTCCTTTCATATATCGACAGCGTGAAGGACAAGGTTCACAGCTATTCTGATTTCCAAGGCCTTCTTACAATGGGAATATTCTCTCCTGCGGTTTTGTCGAACACATCGGACGGGTTTACATTCAGCGGTACTGAGAATATCGATCCAGAGAAGGCTTATCTCTATATTTCGACACATAGGGATATCGTTCTTGACTGTACGCTCATAGATTACGCACTCTTTCTTGCAAAGAGGCCGATGTGCCAGATGGCATTCGGCGATAACCTGATAGCCAATCCGTTCATCGGGGATCTGATGCGTCTTAATGGGGGTATCATCGTAAAGAGGAATCTTCCGATGAGGGAAAAGTATCTTGAGACGATCAGGCTCAGTGAGTATTTCGTCGATACGATCGTGGAGGATAACTACTCAATCTGGGTTGCTCAGAAGAGCGGAAGAAGCAAGGATGGAATCGATGATACCCATCCTGCGATCATAAAGATGCTCTATCTCTCTAAGAAAGGGACTGGAATAAGCTTCTCAGAGCTGATCAATAAGATAAGGATCGTGCCTACTGCCGTTTCCTATCAGTACAATCCTAATGACATCAATATGAGCCGTGAAGAGGTCAAGACACTCAAGGACGGTCATTATGATAAGAGGAAGTACGAGGATACCATCTCCATGATAAAGGGGATCCGCGGTTATAAGGGTAAGATCCATATCTCATTCGGCACCCCGATAGAAGGGCAGTATGATAGGCCTGAGGATGTTGCAAGGGAGATTGACCGTCAGATCCATTTGAACTACAGGCTCTGGGATACGAATTATTTCGCATACGACTACCTTGAAAAAAGCACCAGGTTCAAAGATGAATACAAGGATTTTGATACTCAGCGCTTCCTTGAGCGTTTTAACCACCTTAGTGATGATGTGCGTGATTATGTGCTCAACAGTTATGCGAATCCGGTTCGTGAGCATTTGAAAGAAAAAGAAGCATGAGGAAGTTCTTAGTTCCTTTGTTTTTCTTAACGCTGCTCTTTTCATGTGAGAAGAGCGGCTTTGATTTCACAAGCTCTTCCCTTACACTTGAAAAAAATGATGATGTGGAAGTTCTGACGTTCTCTGTTGACCTGAGAGGAGAGGATAGCGATTATGAGCTTCTCATCTCATCCCCGGAAAAAATGCTCACATGGTCAGGTCATCTTGAGAATAAGGGCGGGGAGAGGTATGAGGCGACTCTTGAGATAACAAGGGGTGCATCCTTTCCTGAAGGTGAGTACACATTTTCCATCTATAGCCATGGTGGAGTAAGCAAAGAGGGGAGCCTCATGTTCTTAAAAGAGGATTTCTCTCCATTCATAGAGAATGGTGTGCTATCAGGAAATATGAGTGGAACGGGGTATGTGAATCAAAGCCCCGTTGAAATCGGAAGCAGCGTGAATGAAGGGGATAAGCTTTTCTACACCGATGAGTATTTCAATACATACAGCATCACGCTCTGATTCTATTTCGTCCTGCCTACCATCTCCCTTAATTCGCTCTCTTTCAGTTTTATCAGGAACGTCCTGCCGTGCGGACATGCCTTTTCCTCCATCTGAAAGACCTTGTCGAGTATTGCCTCTGCACTGAAGCGGTCAAGAGTATCACCGGCTTTTACCGCGGCCTTACACGCTATTATCGCAAATATATTGCTCTCAAGTTCCTTCTCATCCCCCGTGTTCAGGCTTATGAATGATGAAATCTCATCCTCGATGCTTCTTGCAACCGCTGGTAGGGATGTGATCATGTACTTACCGTTTCTCTTTTCAAGTGTGATTCCAAGGCGCTCATATATCTGACTGTTCTCATCAAGAAAACGTACGACATCGTCCTCTGCATCGAGCTCTATTGGAACAAGAAGAGGTTGTACGCTCTCTTTTTTCAGCAACTCATCATAGATTATCCTCTCATGTGCCGCATGCTGGTCCACGAAGTAGAGCTCACCATCGAGTTCTGCGATGAGAAAGAGCTTGAATGCCTGCCCGATATAGCGGTATTGGACTCTCTCCTCCTTTACTTCGACATCCCTCTCTTTTTTTATCTCCCGCTCTCTTCTGATCTCCTTTGCCTTCTCTATCCAAGAGTCATCCCTTGGTCTGATATCAGTATTATATCTGAGAGGTTGAGATGCGACGTGGCTTCTTGCATGGTACGAGGTATTATCGCTTTGAGGGAAGAAAGAGGGCCTTTGCTTGCTATCATCTGATTGAAAAAGGGATGGTGTGATGACATCCTCACTCTTTATCTCTGGAATCACCCTCTCGATACCATTTTTCAATAAGACTACTATGGCATGATGTATATCCTTTATATTCCTGAGCTTTACTTCCTTCTTTGCAGGATGGATGTTGAAATCCACGAGTTCCGGGTTATCATGGATGAAAACGCACGCATATGGGAATGAGCCACCTGGAAGAAGTTCCCCATATCCGTATGCCACTGCCTGTGTAAGGCTGAACTCCTCGACAGGGCGGTCATTCACGTAGATCCTTATCTCCTTCCTGTCACTTCTGTATTTCGCACTCGTAGTCGCTACTATGTCTATCGAATAATCCTCATCATTTCCCCTTAGGTGCATCACATCCGCATCTGCTATACCCATGGGGCGGTAGAACATCATCACACGTTCCTTAAGGCTTTCTGCCTTATCAAAATTAAGCTTTAGTGCACCATCGCTGTAGAGTTTGAATGAAACTGATGGGGTTGCCAGTGAGCGTGCGATCACGAGAGCCTTAATGCTCTGGGCCTCGGTGCTTGCCCGCTTTAAGAAATTTCTTCTTGCCGGAATGTCCATGAAGAGGTTTTCCGCTTCTATTATCGTGCCTCTGTTTATCGCGGCCCTGGTGATAGCTCCACGCTCCCCATTATCGATTACTATCCGGTTGCCTTCTTTCTTCTCGCTGTCGAAAGATGTGATTGTCAGCTTCGTAACGGCGGAGATTGAATATAGGGCCTCACCTCTGAATCCAAGCGTTCTAATGTTGTATAAATCATCCTCGGCCTTTATCTTGCTGGTCGCATGTCTCGTTGCTATGACCTCAAGATCCTCTCTTGATATCCCTTTCCCGTTGTCCGTGACCTTTATGCTGTCTATGCCGCCATTCTCGATTTCAATCACGAGTTCATCCGAGCCGGCATCCAATGAGTTGTCGATCAGTTCACGAAGTACGCTCTCCGGTCTCTCTATTACCTCTCCGGCCGCAATGCGTGCCGAAAGCCTTGCTGAAAGCTGATTTATATTACGCATTAAAAACCTATCCTTGAATTTATCTTAAGCCTTGGAGAGACCTCTTTCAACTTATAAGAGTTGATGTATCTGCCCTCCTCATAGATTGCCACAGTACTCAGTTCCACTTCAAGGCTCATGTTGTCGAATTCCTTCGTAATGGATGCAGAATATATCGTGTTCTCGTTGTTAAGGTATGACTCTGTATCCTTCAGTGTGAATAATGATGATATGAAGTTGAGCCTTGAGATGCTTAAATGCATTCCAACTCCGTTAAGAAGACGGAAGGAAAAATCCAGGGTAAGCATATCTCCTTCGTACAGCTTTTCATCCCTTGCAAGGGAGAGGATGTTCGGCAGGCCATAGCGGATGAGGAAGGAGAAGTTCTCCTTCTCAACAGCGCTCTCTATTATGGCATAATAACTCATGCCTTCAATGTCTTGTCCATCGCGCTCTATCTCAGGGTTAAGGGAGGAGAAGGCATTGAAATAGTTCGGATAGATGCTTCCAGAATGTATCCCCCCGTTTAGAGTAAATGAGAATGTGGGGCTCTCCCATTTGAGTTCCCCTCCAAGAAGATACCCATAGAGCTCCATTTTCTCGAAATCATATATGACCTCAGCTCTAACAGGTGTGCCGTCCCTATATTCAGCAAAGGTCTCTCCGTAGAGGAAGAAACTGAAGAAAAGCCTTTCCCTGACCAAAGGCTGAGTATATGTGAAACCGAGGAATGTGCGTAGTGTGAAATTCCTCATGTCGCTCATAAAAAGTTCCGTAGGTGCGCTTATGCTCAGTGAGAAGTTCGCATCGTTGATGGGGTAGAATGAGAAATACGGATCGATTATCCTGGGCTTCTCAAGGTCATCCACGTAAAGACCGAAATCGAGGTTATAGAAATTGAATCCCATGTTGAGGCTCAGTGCGTCGAATGATGAGTAGTTCTCGAAGAACACGTCATTCCTCTTATCCTCTCTTGAAGCGTGAATGTAGAAGACCGAATCCTCTACATCGCCGAAATTCATGCCCTCAATGAGTGAAAAGACATCGGTTATGGAGTCGTAGACATCCACTATCGTTGAATTATGCTGCCACATGTCAAACCATGGATCCGCTTTCAGCGAGACGAGGCTCATACTCCCATCCTTTAGCTCAAGATATAGAGGAACGCGGAGGGAGAACATATAGCTGCTATCTTCAAAAGTAAGAATAGGGGAGATGTAGAAGTAAAGGCCTGATGCGTAATAGTTTTCAAATCCAAGGTCGAACAGAAGGCTGAAATTCCCCTCATTTCTCTTTCTGTAAACATTGTTGTCTATGTCGATGAATGCAAGAGATGATGAGAATCCAATCTCAGGATGCCCGTTCCTGTAGCGTATCTGGAAGCTCGTAGTAAGACTTCCGCTTTCCATTGAAAGACCGAAGTAGAAGTCCGATGTGGATAGAAAATCCTCAAGAGCGAACAGGTTCTGCTTCCTGGCTCCCATAAGTATGTCCATATCACCAATTCGGAAGGAGAACGCAAGATCAAGGTACGAGTTCTCGTAAATCAGGGAGAGTGTACTCCTTGATAGGTTTATAAACGAGTTGATATTGAGCTTGAAGCGTTCAAAATTGAGATCCGCATCGAAAAAGACGGCGATGCTGTCCTCATCGGTGCTGGGCTTGTAGTTCTCATTAAAGAGGTTGTAGTAAATTCCACCATGCTGGAAATATAGGCCTATGCTCATTTCATCATCCTCGATGGAGAAAGGCACTGAGAAGAAATACGATTTCTTGGATGAAAAAAGCGTTGACCAGCCAAAATCATTGATGAGGGAAAGAAGGCCGAATCTGAGGCCGAAAGAGATGTCCTCCGTATTTAAAAGAGGTGCGTCTATAAAGAGGGTTGGGTAAAAGGTCGATGAAGAGATATCGTTATATCTTATGGCTGAAAAGAGTTCTATGGCGATCTCCACCGGCCATGCTCTTGAAAGGGTTATGGAAAGAACATTGCCGCTGAGGATCTTCGCATTCTCATCTCTTGCACTGAATGATAGATCATCGGCATAGCTGCGGAAACTGATGAAATCGGTCTCTACTGTGAAATTCAGGCTCAGCTTCTCATTTATGCCGTCCCACTGGTGGACGACACCTTCGAAAAGTCCCGCCCTGTCCCCCATGAGGGGCGTTGTCCTGTCTAAATCAAGCTTTATGAATCTTCCTTCGTAGTTTACGGAGTTTATGAGGGAGAAGAGGAGGGGAAGGAGATCGTCCTCGAAATCATAAGAGACAATCTTTGCCGCATCGAGGTTGAATGCGGCAGAAAATGACCCGACAGAGAATGTCGGGATCAGAATCGTATCTAAACTGAAACTTTCGCTTATGCTGTCAGAGTATGCACGTGTCTTGAAAAAAACGTCTACTCTGTCAATGTTTTTTTTTCGACCTCGAAAACACTTACTTTCGGAGGGATAAGGTTGGACTCATAGGTTACGCTTACGAAATCCGCTTTGCTAGGCACACCTAAGAGAACAGCTTCCTTCACATTGAGGCTTGCGGCAGATGGAGCATTGAGCTCCTCAGATGATACATAGAGTTCAGGAATGGAAGGAATACCTGTGAGCGTACTCTCTGTGACTACTATTTCTGCCCTCTCTGGAACGAGAATCGTGCTCTCAGGCTCAGTAATCGTCGGCTCTGCTGGAATAATTTCCTCTTCCTTTACTTCCTCAACATCTTCAAGTGGTACGTTGACCACCATCTTCGTGAGGCTGGAGTATGTCATTGGCTCAATCTCATAGCTGTTGCCGCTAAGTGCGTCAAGGCTGAGAGCCTGACCGTTTTCAGAGTAGTTATAGATTGCTTCCTCATCATCCGTCGTCAGAATCTTGTATGAACCTGTCGTGTTTAATGCTGTAAGAGTGACAGGAGTATAAACCTGGATATAGATGTTCTCTCTTAAATCAAATCTTGCTCCGCCGTTTACAAGATAGAAGGTAGGTGCGCTTGCATCCAAAGAGAGAACGGAGAATATCGAGCCTCCGTCGAGTGTGATATCCCCATAAATGGTAGAGAACGTAACTTCCTCGTCGTTTGTAAGAACGATGAGCCCTTCCAGATCTGATACCGTCTCAGCGTCACATCTATGACCGTAGGCATCATATAATTTAAAATTGCCACTTGTAACAGTCAAATCCAGATTTACGGCGAAAAGACTGGAGATTGACAGTAATAAGATTAAGGCCGCTAATATCCTCTTCATACAAACCTCTTACAGTAGTTTATCATACATTTAGAACACAATTCCACCTAATTTATTACAATTTTTTAAATGAAATAATATTAGTGTTTTTCTTCTGCTGCTTTTAAGTGCTTATGATTGCTACTATTATACCTGAAAACTGTCATTTTTATACGCTTTTTAAAGGATTTGGAAAATCGTATGAGGCGTAGATGTGTTCCCTTGTAAGCTTATCCAGATGGCATAATTCACTTACAATCGGTTTTAAGCGTGCCCTTACGTTCGTCTGGTCGTATGGGCAAACAGGCTTTACAGCCGGGATGTCATACATATCCTTGAGCCTTCTGGTTACATTCTCATGAACCCTTATCATGGGGCGGATGACGTATATCTTCCCATTGAAGAACTCCTGAACGGGTTTCATCGTGTCATAGGAGGCTCTGAAACAGAGATTCATGAGGCTGGTCTCCACAAGGTCATCAAGGTGATGGCCCATGGCAATAAGTCTTATATTGTTCTCTGCCGCATAATCAAAGAGGATTCTTCTTCTGTTGCGTGAGCAGAGATAGCAGTTGAAATCCCCTTTGAAGGAGTAGGGGGCCTGATGCTCGTCCACCATCTTGAATTCGATTCCAAGATCCTCATAGTACTGCTTCAGCTTCTCCTTATACTCATCTTCTATCGGGTGCTCTATCCAGTTAATCATGAGGGCTTTGAGCTTATAGTCGATCGGAAGCCATTTCCTTCTTATCGAGAGTGCAAGAGAAAGTGCGAGGCTGTCTTTCCCTCCGCTGGCTGAGATTAAGACGATGTCCCCATCCTTTATCATCTCAAATTCATTGATTCCTTTCCCTGTCTCTTTTATGAATCTCATCACCCAAGGCGGGATATCACCTTTTATGAGGTCTTTATAGCTCAGCTTCTCTTCCATTAAAACCCTCCAGGACGGCGCTCTTCGCATCGCTGAGGCTAACATAATACGGGAGAAAAATCGAGAGCTTTCTCAGCCTTGATGAGAAGAGTGAGCCGACGGAGCTGCTTAGTACGGTCTCATCATCCCTTATCCTGCTTACTGATCCGTCATGATGCAAAAGCAGTACGGAGCTTTCAAAATTGATTGGCTCGGGAATGTCTATGATCGTCTCATATTCCTTAAGGCCAGGATATTTCTTTCTTAGGGCGTTGAAAATGATTCTCTCCGCATCTCCTCTTTTTTTAAGATCTGAAGCTTTCTCGCTTAAAAGAGGATATTCATCGAGCCCAAATTCCGCCTTCTTCTCCAATAGGTCATTATGCTTTACCCGGTCAATCAAGGTGAAGGGCTCGAAAGATCTGAAATGTTCAGCGATCTCATCAAACTCATCATCATCCTTAAGATAAAGGTCATCAAAGCTTATGATTTTTTCTTTCAAGGCCAAAAGAAGTGCTTTTTTTATCATGCATGTTGCGCTACGCACCCCTTTATGCCAGTATATCGTCTTATACATCAGGTACTTAGAAAAGAGTACGTGTTCTATCGATACTACGGCATCCTCCTCCAGTACCAGCTCACCGAGTCTCAGGTCCAGGCTGTTTATGATGTAGTCGGTGTTCTGCGTGCCATATGGAACGCCCGAAAAATAAGCGTCTCTTGAGAGGTAGTCGAGCTTATCTGGATCCAGTGGCCCGGAGAGGATCTTCCTATATATTTCAATCTCCTCATCATCGTTTTTAATGCTCTTATCTATTATTGCTGCCGCACTCTCTGCATCTGCCCCAGTCTTGACTATGTCGCGATAAAGATCATCATCACTCAGGATGAGATCTGCTGCGATGCTCTCATGTTCTTTTATCGAGAGTTCTTTTAGTGAATGCGCATAAGGGAAATGTCCTATATCATGCAGTAGGCTTGCGACAAGAAAACTCATTATTCCCTCTTTTGAGAGTGGCAGGGCCTCGTTCTTTGAAGCCAGGGAAAGGATTATCATCCTCGATAGATGATATACTCCGATCGAGTGGTCAAGGCGTGTATGCACGCTGCCAGGGTATATGTGGTATGTCGGTCCGTTCTGTTTTATCCTGGCGAGTTTCTGAACCCTTTTGTTCTCTATCAGATCCTTTAGTGTGCTGCTGAGCCTTATGTTCCCCCAAAGCGGATCCTTTAACGAGTGCGTGAACCCATCATAAAGCAGTGTCAGTATTTCTTCTCTTCTCATAAAAGTAAGATAGCACATTAATTTAAATCTTTGCTTTTTTTTCTTCATTGAATTATTCTTTTGCTGATGAGACGTCTGATTTTTGCATGGCTTATTCTTTTTTTATCATTATATGCCGTTTACTCCATCTCTCCAGAGAATAGCAAGGGGGAGAGCCTTGTAATATCGTTTGATGATGAGAGTGAGTACGCCCTTCTTTATCAGGCGCTTAAAAAAGAGGTTAACCTTGAATGGTACGAGCAGTATACGAGTGCGGATCCCGTACTGGTCTCTTCGAGTTTTGATTCTCTCAGCAGTGCTCTGCCACTTTCTTCGTTCGTCTTTTCTGTCAAGAAGAATAATGCCATCGGCGTACTAAGTCTCACCGATGGCTCATACTTCTCTTTTACATTTCTTGATGGAAAGATCCATGCTGTTAGTTTTGACAAAGACTCTCGTATAGATCCATCATCTTCTCAAAATGCTTTGTAGCCTCTTCAACCGGCTTAGGCGAGGCCATGTCCACACCCGCCTTCCTCAGAGACTCAATCGGGTATTTTGAACCGCCGGATGAGAGGAAGGAAAGGTAGTCGTCCCTTTCCTTTTCCCCACCGCTGAGAACCCTCTCGCTGAGGGCGAGCGATGCGCTTATTCCCGTTGCGTATTTATATGTGTAGAATGCCCTGTAGAAGTGAGGAATCCTCAGTCCTTCCAGGTCGCTTGAGCTGAGCATCTCGACGGATGGGCCGAAATACTTTTCAAGCAGGTCTCTGTAAGTGGAGCGGAAGAAATCGATTGTAAGTGGAACTCCTTTCTCCGCGCTCTCATGCACGATAAGCTCGAATTCGGCGAACATCGTCTGCCTGAAAAGCGTTGCAACGATATCATCAAGATGTTTTGCAACCACATACCTCTTCATCTTGTCATCGCTGTTCTTTATCAGATAATCGGTAAGAAGCGCTTCATTGAATGTTGAAGCGACCTCCGCCTCGAATATCGTGTAGTTGTAGCTCATGAACGGATTATTCCTTACGGAGTAGTAGGTGTGCATGCTGTGTCCACCCTCATGTATGAGAGTGAAAATACTGTCCATCACCTCATTCTCGTAGTTCGTCATGATGTAAGGCTTACCGATGTAGCCACCTGCGCTGAAAGCTCCGCTTCTCTTTCCTCTGTTGTTATACCTGTCCACCCAGCGCTCACCGCTTAGTCCGCTTATGAGGGTACTCTGGTACTCCGGGCCGAGGACGCTTACGGCTTTGCTTATGAGGGCGAGGGCATCATCATAGCTGTAGTTGACCTTGACATCCTTCTCAAGGCTCAGATAGACGTCATAGTGCTTGATCCTATCCTTTCCCTGGCTCTTTGCCTTGAGAGCGTAATAACGGTGAAGGGCTGGAAATGCCTCGTGTACCGCTTTTATCAGGTTCCGATAGACGCTCTGAGGTATCTTATCGGGAAAAAGCGCTTTCTCAAGGGAGCTCTTATACCCTCTTGCCCGTGCATAGAAGATGTCATTCTTGACGGATCCTGCATATATTCTTGCAATCGTATGGCTACTCTTCTCATATGCGCTGTAAAGATTGCAGTAAGCCTCTTTTCTTACCTCTTCATTCTCATCATGCATGAATTTGGAGTAGTTGGAGTGGGTAAGTTTCTCTCCACGCACTGTCCCGAAATCGAGATCTATGTTGTCCAGGTCCTGGAAAGTATCCTGGAATGCTGAGCCTACAGGAGAATAGAGGCTTAAAAGACGCTCTTCCTTCTCGCTGAGTATGTGCTCTTTAAAGCGTCTCGCTTTTTTCACATAGACTCTGAATTCACTGTTTCTGCTCTCGAGGAGAAAAGCGCGGATCTTCTCCTCATCGATCGCCATGAGCTCGGGGTCGAAGAATGAGAGGCTCTCGCTTATCTTGTTCTCCACATCCTCATAGAGTCCCAGATTATTCATTACATTGCTGTTCGTGCCATCCACGCTGTAGCATAAAAATGCATAGCTTCCGAGCCTCTCAAGCTCCATGAAGACGTTCTTGACGGTTGAGAGTGCTCTATGAAAGGAATCAGAGTCCTTTGCCATGGTTCCTTTGAGTGCTTTGAGCTCTGTTATCCTTCCTTTCAGCTTTTTAAGATCTTTTTTAAACTCGGCATCACTTTTAACCAGTGATGAGAGATCCCATGTGTCGTTTATCTTCTGTTCATTTCTCTCCATATCGCATCCTTCTCCTTCTCCAGTATCTCCTTGATGGCCGCTGCCGCCTTAGCCCTGTGTGAGAAAGTGTTCTTCTCCTCACTGCTGAGTAGTGCAGAGACGTTAAGAGCCTCGTCGTTATAGAATACGGGGTCGTAACCAAAGCCATTGAGCCCCTCTGCTTTTTCTGTAATGTGTCCCTTTACGGATTTCTCTACGACGTATTTGTTATGCTTATCTACGATTAGGACCATGGTGCATACGAATTCGGCATCCCTCTCTTTTATGCCCTCCATGTTCTTCAAAAGCAGTGTGTATTTCTCCCTGTCGCTCAGCTTATTGCCACCTTCCTCCCCGTATCTTGCCGTATGGATTCCGGGCTTTCCCCCAAAGGCTTTTACGCAGAGCCCTGAATCATCGGCGATGCAGGGCATGCCTATGAGATCATAGAGCGCCTCTGCTTTTATAAGCGCATTCTCGATAAATGTCGAACCATCCTCAACAGGATCGAAGCTAAGACCTTCATCCTTGGGAAGTACTATCTCGTAATCGGGAAAGAGGAGGGAAAACTCCTCTCTCTTATGTTCATTGTTGCTTGCCAGATATAATCGCATACAAACAATATAGCACTATCTAAATGAATGGGTAATAGTCCCCGCGGTTTTTCCCCACCATATGATAGTCAAGATATGCGTAGTATCCATCTAATGCGAAATAGAGTATGTCGGGATATAGTTTGATATTCAAATTTCTTTTTGGAGATGAGAATACGGGATTCCCCTCTTTCGTGGTATAGCTGTTTAACTTCTCGCTTTTAATCATAAGCTCAGGGGAGAAGAGGAAAAAGGAGTCATCCTTCCTCCTTAGCTCTGCATAGTAGCGTCCGTCTATGATGAATGAGATCGCATAATCCTCATCCGTTACTACTTCCTCCGCCTTAAATTCTGCGACTGTCGAGCATGAGGAGAGAAGGTTGAGCATTGCTATCAAAACAAGGAAGAGCATGATTACATTATATGGTAAGGGAGAGCCTTTTTTCTATCACTTCAAGATTTCTTACGGCTTTTTTAACACCTTGGCATATACTTGATCTGGTGTAATCCATAAGCTCTGAGATCTCAGCCTGGCTTAGACCCTTCTTGATGCTTCTAAGCTGTTTTATCCTCCTGATATAGCATTTGCTTATCCTCTCCTCCTGAGAAAGGAGTGCGCTCTTCTCTTCATCGGACATGGCCTCCCTCGTATATTCGTAGTTCAGCTTCATCAGAGCCTTGTAATGCCTTGCTACCATCGCTCTTATCATCTCTTTTTTCGCTCTTACCTGGCTCTCGATGAATGAGTCTTTGAGTGCGAAGAACCTCAGCACTGCCTCTTCTTCCACCGATAGGCAATGCGCTATGCTCCTGCTCTGTCTTACAAGACAGTCATTGGGGACATAAAGGAGTAGGGCGATGAAATCCCTCCTTCTGGATCTTATCTCAAGACTTCTTTTTATCTCCCTTTCAACGAGTGTAAGGCTCTTATCTTCCTCATATCTCTCAGCGAGCAGATGTTTCGTGAGTTCTTTTAAGTCGTAATCCTCGTAAAGCCCCTGGAATTTAAACCCATCGTTGCATTCCGCTTCATATGACGTCTCTACATCCGATAGGTGATAGAGGCTCTCTTCAGGGCTATCTGGGTATGAGAATTCGGCTATGGCCTCTTTCTTTAGCGCCCTTGATTTCTGCATGGCAAACACCCGTGCCCTCTTTCTGAGCACCTCCGAAAGGTATATCATAAAGCTCTGCTTTGAGATGACGTAGCACTGGATGATGCGGATCATCTTCTCCCTCTGCATGAGATAGAACTCGGTGATGTCCTCTTCTTTGACGTAACCGTTTTTCCTTGGTATGAGGAATATCAGCAAATCAAGGCGTTCAAGCAGCTTTTTCTCAAGCCTATCCTTTTCATCACCAGGCGAAAGCGAATTATAATATAGGACCGTCTTTGTCAGCCTTTGATCCTCTTTTTCTGAAAAATAATCTTCCATTTCTCTTACTCCCTGCTTTTTTCCTGCAAGGGAGGGGAAAGGAAGATTATAGATTGCTAAAATATAGAATAATTATAGTACAGATAAATAATTAATTAACGAGTGTCTTCAATTTTGAGATTATGAAAGGCTCCGCATCCTCTATTTTCATGCCTTTTACCGTCGCACCGGATGCAAGTTTATGTCCACCTCCTGAGAGCTCTGATGCAAGTTTTCCTACATCAACAGAGGCATCTCTTTTCGCTCTGAATCCGAATTCGACTGCGTCCTCCCTCTCTTTTATGAGTACGACGACTTTGACCCCTTCAACCTCAAGAAGATTCGAATAGACTGAATCTCCAGGGCGTTCAAGACCTGCATAATCCTTCCTCTCATATGCGATTATAACCTGGCCTGAGAGTACCGCCTTGCTCTCCTCGATTATCTTAGCCACGCTCTTGACGTCTTCAAGCCTTCTTCCGTCATGAAGCTTGTCATACAGCTCATATGGATTAAGACCTGTTGCAACGAATGTTGAGATTTTTTTGAAGCTATCAGGAGCCTGCTCCTCTGATATGAAATGGAAGAAACCGGTATCGGTAAGAAAACCAAGCATAAGGTATTTAGCAGTCTCCTTATCCAGTTCAACAGAAAGTGCTATTCTTACTTCATCGACAAGAAGCGTCGTGGAAGGGGAGGAAGGGACTATGTATGAAAGCTCCTTTTCGTAGAAAGGTTTTCCCGATGCATGGTGGTCGATGACGATTGTCTTATTGCTTTTAAGCTCCTGATAAACCAGCCCTGGGCGGTCATCGGTCGAACAGTCCAGGATTATGAGAAGCGGCTTTTCCCTTTTAATCTCCTCACTTACCGAGCTGGAAAAGAGGCTCTCATACTCCATTATCTCCTTTCTTTTGAAAGGACCGTCGTTAAAAAGGTAGACCTTCTTTCCCATTGTTTTCAGGATATTCGCCAAGCCCAGGGATGAGAAGATCGCATCCCCGTCCGGATTGACATGCGCCATTATGGCAATGCTGCTACTCTCTTTGATCGTCGAGATCAGAGAATCAGAAATTGGATGAAATAAGCTTCTCTTCCTGTCCATTTATCAAAACCTTGGGTCTTGTGTTCTTCTCAACATTCTCTCTTGTAACGATGACCTTGTTAACCCCTTCAATCGACGGCAGGTCAAATGAGATGTCGAGCATCAGGTTCTCAACTATGCTCCTCAATCCTCTCGCACCCGTCTTCTGGCTGAATGCCTTCTCTGCGATTGCTGAGACAGCATCATCGGTGAACTCGAGATCTATCCCGTCGAGTTTGAAAGATGCCTGGTACTGCTTTACTATCGAGTTCTTCGGCTCTGTGATGATCCTCTTAAGATCCTCCACCTTCAAATCATCAAGCGTTACATGGATCGGAAGACGTCCGATGAACTCAGGGATGAGACCAAATTTCACAAGATCATCTGGATGAAGCTCAGCATATATGTCTTTAAGCTCTTCGCTGCTCTTTCTTGCTACAGTTGTTCCGAAGCCGAATGTCGAAGTAGCAGTCCTTCTTTCGATTACCTTATCCAGGCCTACGAAAGCTCCTCCGCATATGAACAGGATGTCGCGCGTATTTATCTTTATCATCTCCTGGTTCGGATGCTTCCTTCCTCCCTGTGGAGGGACTGATGCGACCGTTCCCTCGATGATCTTTAAAAGCGCCTGCTGAACGCCCTCTCCAGATACATCCCTGGTAATCGATACGTTCTCTCCTTTCTTCGCGATCTTATCGATCTCATCGATGAAGATGATACCCTTCTGAGCCTTCTCGATATTATAATCGGCGGCATCGATGAGCTTTAAAAGGATGTTCTCAACATCCTCTCCGACATATCCCGCTTCGGTAAGAGTTGTCGCATCGGCAATGGCGAACGGCACGCTGAGTTTCTTTGCAAGCGTTCTTGCAAGCAGAGTCTTACCAGTACCCGTCGGACCGATCAGGAGGATGTTTGACTTATCGAGTTCGATGCCCTCGCTCTCAATCTTGTCCTTGTTGAGTACCCTCTTATAGTGGTTATATACGGCGACGGAGAGAACCCTCTTCGCCTGGTCCTGTCCGATGACATAGTCATCAAGGTATTCTTTTATCTCTTTTGGAGTAGGGATGTCCGTCAGCTCCCCAGAGCCATCGGATCTTACCTGCTGGTTGTTGAACATGTCCATGCAGGTCTTTGCGCAATCATGGCAGATTGCAACCCCGCTTGCCGTAATAAGCTGTCCAGCCTCCTCAGCACTCCTTCCGCAGAATGAACAATATCTTACTCTTGCCATTATTTCCTATCTTCCATCACGAAATCCACGATTCCGTAGTCTCTTGCCTCTTCAGCGCTCATGTAATAGTCTCTCTCTATGTCTCTTAGGACCTCATCAGCGCTCTTTCCCGTATGCTTTGAGAGGATTTTCGTCGTTACGTCCTTTATCCTCTGAAGCTCCCTGTTGGCTACTATGATGTCACTTGCCTGTCCCTCTGCTCCTCCATATGGCTGATGGATCATGACCCTGGCATTAGGAAGGATGAATCTTTTTCCTTTTGCACCGGAAGAGAGTATGAGGCTTGCCATCGAACATGCCTGTCCCATGCATAGCGTGCGTACGGGGCATGCGACATACTGCATCGTGTCATAGATTGCAAGACCTGCAGTAACGCTTCCTCCTGGGCTGTTTATATACATGCTTATCTCCTTTTCGGGATTCTCTCCCTCAAGGAACAGAAGCTGTGCGACCACGAGATCAGCGTTCTGGTCATTTATCTCTCCGTCAAGGAATATGATCCTGTCTTTTAAAAGACGAGAGAAGATGTCGTACTGTCTTTCTCCAGCTCCGGACTGTTCTACGACGTACGGAACAAGATTATGCATTCTTTCTTTCATTAATACTCCGCCTAGAATTACAAATCGGAGGAAAACTCCTCCGATTGCAATAAATCTAATCAAATCAGGACTTATTTATTGAAGAATTCCTTGTAACTCTTTTTTTCCTTACCTGGTTTGAATGTATTGTTTTCAAGAAGGAAAGGTACTACCTTTGCGAACTGCATGTCATCCTTGATCATCTCCTTATAGAACTCCTTGTTCTCCTCAGGGATGTTCTTCAGCTGCTCGTCGCATGCCTTCTTGTACTCCTCATCATCGAGAGCGAAATTCTCCTTGTCCTTTATCGCATCGAGGATCAGCTGCTCTCTCAGCTCCTTCTCTGCGCTTGGTCTCCATTCCTGGAGAATCTGATCCTTGCTCTGGCTCTGCATCTCCATGAACTTGTTGAAGGTCTTCTCGTCCAGCCCTGACTGCTGGATGAAGTTCCTCCATGCCTGCTCAAGCTGTGTCTTGATCATGGACTCTGGAACGGAGAACTTGGTCTCTTCGACGAGCTTATCCATCAGGCTGTTCATCTTGATGTTCTTAAGTGCATCCTCAACCTCTTTCTCAAGCTTCTCTTTTGTAGCTTTCTTCAAGTCTGCGACGCTCTTGTACTCTTCCTTCACATCCTGTGCGAAATCATCATCGAGTTCAGGAAGCTCTCTGAGCTTGACCTCGTTAACCTTTACACGGAGCTTTACGCTCTTTCCAGCAAGAGGGGAGGTCTCGTCTTCCTTATATGTCTTCTCGATTACGCGCTCGTCACCCTTCTTCATACCGACGATATCCTCATCGATCATGTAGTAGTTGTAGCCAGTTCCAAGTGTGAATGTGAATCCTTTTCTCTCTGTTGAGCTCTTCTCATTGCCATCCTCATCGAGCTCGACATAGTCGATTGTTGCGATGTCCCCTTTCTCGAGTGCGCCTTCCTTTGTCTTAACGATGGCGTTCTGGTCTCTTAATTTCTGAATCTCCGCATCGACATCCGCATCCGTGACCTCTACGCTCTCAACCTCGATCTCTCTACCTTTGTAGTTCTCGACATCGAAGCTGGGTCTTACGTCATAGTGAACGGAGAAAGTCACATCCTCGCCCTTCTTGAATGGAATGAGGCTCTCCTCATCCTGAAGAACAGGTGTTGAATATGGAAGCGGTTTCTCCTTGTCGTCCATGCTCTTGTATGCTTCTTCAAGGGCATTCTCCAAACTTGCGAAAGTGCTCTCTTCCCTGATCGAATCACCATACTTCTTCTCTATTACGCTGATAGGAGTCTTTCCTTTTCTGAAACCAGGAATCTGAAGCTCCTGCTGGTATTTCTTCAGTCTGTTCTGGTATGCCTCTTCGATGCTTGCGCTGTCTACTGTGATTGTGAGCTCAAGCTGGGAGTTCTCTAATGCTTTCGTACTCTGTTTGACGATCATAATGTCCTTCCTTATATCTACAATATTCTCTTTTTATTGTTTCAACCAACTTAATATAATAATTTTAGCCTACTTTGTCATCATCTAGTTTTTCTTATTCATCAGCAAGTCGATTTTTTCTTCCGCATAGCCCAGTTTCCTGATTGCATCATCTCTCATATTAGCATCAAGCGAGAGTGCTAAGGCATCAAGCATCTCCCCCTTTGCCTCTATGAAATCCTCTAGGCTCTCTGCCTTGATTAGTAGGGCAGATGCGTGCCAGTATCTCATGTCGGCCCTCTCTGAATGCTTCTTAAGAAGTGGAGCAAGTAGAGCTTCGGCCTCCACTCCATTTCCACTTTGCATGTAGCTGATGGCAAGTAGGATCGTAAGTGCATCGCTTTTATCGTACGCTCCATGCCTTTCAAGCTTGTCAAATAACGTCTTATACTCCTCGTCTTGAAGGAGTTTTTCAATGATGTCATTAATGTCCATAGCTATAAGATATAGTTAATTCCTTATTTTTTCTAGCTGAAGGCCTAATCTTTTGTAAGTGCGTTGATTACAGCTCTCACCTTGTCGCTTGCATCTTTTTTACAGAGTATCCCGTACTGCGTGCTGTAATTCCATAGCACGTTCTTGAGCATAAGATCCCCCATCGCCCATTTAATCGCAGCAAAGGAAGCAAGAAAGGCACCTTCCTCCTCGACTTTTCTCTCAAGATCCGGGCTGTATTGGTCGAATGAAACGAGCTCTATCTCTTTATGGAATTCCAGTATGTCGGATCTTAACTGGTCGAACACCTTGAGGTATCCTTTCTTTGGAATGTAAAGCTTTCTTCCGTAGAGGTCCTCTATGTCAAGAAGCGGAACCGAGCTTAATTCATCGCCCTTACTCATCGCCAGCATGACACGTTCCCTTCCGATTTCAATCGCAGAGAGGGCGTATCTCTTAAGAAGGCGCTCATCGTAGAACGTAGAGAGGATATCGACATGGCTCTCAAGATGGCTGAGCGTCTCCTCAAGGGAGAAGAAGTGCACGCTCCTGAGCGTCAACGAGCCGAGCCTGTCCTTCTTCTCTTCAAGAAATCCCATTATATCCTTGTCGCTTGTGGTGAATGATGTGCCGATTTTGAGCGAGAAATTCTCCTCAGCCTCCAGCATCCTTGCCTTGCTTATGGCGCTGTTTGCGTATTTGATGATGAAAGATGCATCCTCTGCAAGGCTTTTTCCCGCATCGGTGAATAGCACCTCGCCCTTGTCCGATGAGAGGATATGCACGCCGTAGCGCTCTTCAAGCATGCCTATCTTGGCCTTAAGACTCGCCTCTTTTATCTTAAGGCTTCTTGATGCACTCTTGAAATCCTTTTTCTCATATAAGACGCATAATGCCTCTATATCGCTGTCATACATGCCTGCTCTCTCTTTACCTTAAGTTGATTATAGCAGTTAAAGGCGGTTTTGCTAGCTCATTCACGCGCGAAGAGAAAAATGAAAAGAAAATATTAGTTGGACAACATATGTCCAATATAATGGGGCATAATGGCAACAGAGAGGAAGAAAAATGAATAACAGCAAGAAGGAAATCTCAAAGATGCTCAGCTCCTATGAGCCGCTTATAAGAAAGCTTGCCACTAAGTATTACGCATCATCATGCTCTGATGCGCTTGAACTGGAGGATTTTCTCCAGGAGGGCAGGATAGGCTTCATCACTGCGGCGCAGAAGTTCGATCTTAAAAAGGGTAGGGCGTTCTCATCGTATGTGGAGAACGGAATACGGATGGCACTTAGAAAACTGCTGAGCACTGAATCAAGGCTTATAAGATTTCCAAAATACAGGATAGAGCAGCTGAGTGCACTGGAGAAAGCTGAGAAAAAGACGCTCTCATCAGACGATGCCACTCTTTCTAAGGAGATGGGTATGAGTGAGGATAAAATCTCCATGCTTAAGCGTCTCCGTCTCTCATCTTCTTCTCTATCCCTGGATGATGAGACAGGTGGACGCAGCATGCTTGATAAACTCTGCGTGGATGACTTCTCTTCCAAAGTTGTAGATGAGATGATGCTTAATAAGCTTTCTGCCAAGGTGGATATGCTGGGCGAAAGGGAAGGTTATATCCTTAAAAGCATCTCTGGCTCTTTCGGATGTGAGAGGAAATCTAAATTGGCACTCTCAAAAGAGATGGACATGAGCTATGCATCCATAAACTCCTTATATAAGAAGACTATGACTAAGCTAAGAAAAGCATTATGAGCTTTCACCGCCCCGATTGAACTTCTCCTTTCGGGACGGTTTTAACTTCTAATAATCTTAATTCGGAATGAAAAAATAAATATAAAACAAATCAAAGAGAAAAATAAACTCACCTCAGAAGAGGTGAGCATGTAATCAATAGATCCTTGAAACGGGAAGTTTTCTTATTGCGATACGCGTGCAGCAGCCCTTGTCAAAAAGGCTCTCCATGCGACTTACGTATTTTTCCACAAGGTAATCGGGAACATATGCCTGGATGGTCCCTGCAAATCCTCCACCGTGGACCCTGCTCGCACCCTCTCCCTCAAGTACGTCCTCGCTCATTGCAAGTGCGAGGGAAAGTCCCTGCTCGGATGGACTGCTTGAAGGATATACGTTCTGAAGATATTTGAAGGATGAGTTTCCTGAATCCTCAACAAGCATCAGGAAAGTGTCGATAGACTCATCCTTGAGTTCTTGGAGCATTAGCGACA
This sequence comes from uncultured Spirochaetaceae bacterium, assembly GCA_944390015.1. Lineage (GTDB taxonomy): Bacteria > Spirochaetota > Spirochaetia > Sphaerochaetales > Sphaerochaetaceae > Ornithospirochaeta. Next base: position 137,402 of record CALXOL010000003.1, on the reverse strand, counting down.
CCCTTTCATTCTCCTTAAAGAAGTGGTATGCCCTCAAAATAGCCCTGTCGTTATTGAGTTTCTTACGTATGTCAGCGATGTTCTCAATGAATGCAGAGTACTCAACCTCCCTTAGATTCTCTTTTCCGAAATAGGAGGCGACGCTGCGCATCTCAGGTGGAACTGATGCATATTCATGAGTCAGGTCGGCATGGTTTCCCTTCGTATCCGTGATGATGAGAGCATAACCATGTTCCTCGAAATCAATCTCTATCGGTGTGATTACGGGATTCTTCGGATCTTTGAAGTCTATGCCTACGATTCCACCATGTGCACAACTTATCTGGTCCAACAGTCCGCTCGGTTTCCCAAAATAGACGTTCTCCGCATACTGTCCTATTTTTGCAAGTTCGACAGGAGAGAGGGAATCAGAGGCATAGAGATTGTTGAAAATCTCAGCGGCTAGCACCTCAATCGCAGCAGAGCTTGAAAGCCCTGAGCCTTTTAAAACCCTTGTGGTCGTATTTGCCTGATAGCCTTTGACATCATATCCCCTGTCCTTAAAAGCCTTTGCAATTCCCCTGATGAGAGAATGCGTTGTGTTCCTCTCTTCCTCCTTGATGGAGAGGTCCGCAATATCAACATCGACTACAGGAAAGCCCTCACTGGCGATTATAACCCTGCTGTCATCGCGTTTTGAGACACATGCGATCGTATCGAGATTGATGGTTGCTCCGATTACGAGCCCAAGATTATGGTCCGTGTGGTTTCCCGCTATCTCTGAGCGCCCTGCGGCAGAAAAGAGCATAACATCATCCCTTTTAAAAAGCTGCTTATGTTTATCGACCAGGGATGTAAAACGCTCATCCATGTCCTTCTGGTCGTAGTTCTTTCCATATAATGAAGGGTAAACTTCGTGTAGTTTTTCTAACATCATCTTCTCCTTTTCCTCCATGATAGCAAGAAGGGAGCGAAAAAGAAAGGTTTTTCCTCTCTCTTGAGTATGCATAGATGTCCGAATAAAGAGATGATGGTTCTCTCTCTTATCAGGGTGTTGATGGCATTCTCAATCTCACTCTCCCTCCATGAACGAAGCCTTCTTATGCGGAGGATACGTGCGGCGCTCTTTCTTGTAAAAAGAAATGGAAAACTTCCGATTAAATGCAGTATTTCATCCTCTCCAGCGCTTTTTACCGGCTCTAAAGTGCATTTTGAGCATGATGTGCATTTTCTTCCGCTCTCTTCACCCATGAGACGCAGAAGCTCAGAGCGGATGCATTGATCACCTTGGAAAATGCCCTTTAAGTCCCCTTTGTCCCTCTCGTCATAGAGAACCAGCGAGAGCATGAAAAGCCCATCCCTTCCACCTCTTCCCGCCTCCTGCAGGAATGACGAGGCATCGCTTGGTGCATGTAGATGAATTACGCTTCTTATGTTTTTCTTATCGACTCCCATGCCGTAGGCGTTGGTCGAAAAGAGAACAGCATCATCACTCTTATAAAAGGCATCTTCCGTTCTTTTTTTCTCCTCCTTGCTAAGCCCTGCATGGTAATAGAGGGCTGGAAATGCATTTTCAAGGTAAGTGCTGTACTCCTTGGTCTCATTTCTATAGGAGCAGAATACGATTGCGGGACGACGATCGCTAGGGGTCAGGAATTTCTCCACATCCCTTCTTTTTGAAAGTGATCTCAGCCCCATATAGAATATGTTCTCCCTGTCCGACGAGAGGCGAAGAACGGATGCGTCAGCATTAGTGAGTACTTCATTCTTGAGGCGGAAAATCACCTCGTTTGAACATGTGGCGCTGAAGCATAGCCTTTGATGGGGTGAAAGATAGCTGCATATTGCAGCGGCTTCTTTTAACGCAGGACGGAAGGTTGATGCCCAACTGATCGCAGTGTGGGCCTCGTCTATTACGAAAAGCTCAATGCGGCCCACCATGAAATCAAGCCGTTTATTCTCCATCATGTAAATAAGACTTTCCATGTTCGTTATCAGTATGTTCGCCTTAAGTGATTTCAGCTTGCTTATTTCCAGGCTCTTTTCCTCCTGCGTCATGCCGCCCCTGATAAGAGCATACTCTATGCCCAGCTCATCAAGCCTTCTTGCCTGGTCGCTCATAAGAGAGAGAAGGGGAAATGTTATTATCGTATATAGATGTGGAAAGAGAAGGGCAGGGAGCGTGAAGCAAAGGCTTTTGCCCGCACCGGTCGGAAGTACGGTTATGCTGTCGCTTTTTTGCTTAAGAAAAGCGTTCTCAACGATTTTCGTTATCACGGCCTCCTGTGCAGGGCGTAGATAATTTACGTTAAAGACATCTTTTGCTGTCTCTTCAATCTTTTGCAGGTAATCCATGCCTTAATAATGATGAAAAGCCGTTTTTTGTTCATTTTTTCCCAAAAAAGGGAAATGATGATAAAATAATTATTGATATTCGCTATTGCGTTGTCAGGAGGCCATGATGGAGAGATATGCCATATTCGGAGACATCCTGTATTCAGAAGCTGATATGAAGGTTATGGAGAGGCCGTCTTCCTATCTCATCATCAGAGATGGTAAGGTCGAGGGCATCGAAGGAGAGAGGCCAAGGGACATGGTCGTTCATGACTATGAGGGCATGCTAATAATCCCTGGGTTGATAGACATGCATCTGCACGCTCCGCAATACCAGTTCGCAGGGCTTTACATGGATGAGGAGCTCCTTGATTGGCTTAACAGCCACACCTTCCCTGAAGAGGGCAAGTATTCAGATTTAAACTATGCTGAAAAGGCATACCATATTTTTACTCAGGATCTGCTGAGATGTGAGAGCACGCGTTTTTCACTATTTGCCACGATACACAGCAAATCGACACTCTTGCTGGCATCCATGCTGGAGGAGGCAGGTTTCGCCGGTTATGTCGGAAAAGTCAACATGGACCAGAACAGTCCTGATTATCTATGTGAGGATACCGAGGCTTCGATTAAGAGCACAGTCGAGGTAATCGAGGCAATGAAAAGCCTTAAAAACATAAAGCCGATAATAACTCCGAGATTCATCCCCTCATGCTCAAGAGAGCTTCTGACTGCTCTTTCTGGAATCTCAGAGGAGTACGATATCCCGGTTCAGTCGCATCTGGATGAGAACCTCAGTGAGATAGAGTGGGTGCACTCCCTCATTCCAGAGAGTCAGAGCTATGCCGATGCATATCGTCTCTTTGGCCTTATAGGCAGGAAGAAGACGATCATGGCCCATGTCGTATGGCCGACTGATGAAGAGATTGAGCTGCTTAAATCCGCTAATGTCTATGTAGCACACAGCCCATCGAGCAACAGTAATCTCTCAAGCGGAATAGCTCCGGTAAGGAAGATGATGGAGATGGGAGTCAATGTGACACTCGCCACCGATGTGGCAGGTGGCTCAAGCCTCTCGATGCTGAGGATGATGACACATGCAATAGAGGTCAGCAAGCTCTATTACAGGCACATAGATCAGAATTTCAGACCACTCAGCTTTAACGAAGTGCTTTATATGGCCACAAGGAAAGCCGGCTCGTTCTTCGGAAAGGTCGGTTCCTTCGAGCCGGGCTTCGATGCGGATCTGATAGTCCTGGATACCTCTGACATCCATACTACTGTCTATGACCAGCTTTCGCTCTCAGAGCGTCTGGAACTCTATGCGTATCGTCAGGCAGGACGAGCCGTTTCTGCCAAGTTCGTAAAAGGAAAGAAGATATTATAGGTCGTCCACAAGAGCCGTGGATTTGGCATATGCAGTGCTTCTCGCTTCAAAGAAGTCTGTCTTTACCATGTTCGCATTAGAGTACTGGCTTACCCATGCCATATCTTCCGGCTCATCTTCATATCCCGGATAGAGCGTGTCGAATCCCAGGCTTGTCCATCTGAGATTGCCAAGATAGGTTATATAATCAATCAGCATCTTCTTGTTCAGCCCGGGAATCTCATCACCGATGACGTAGCACCCCCATTCGATCTCCTGTCTTACGCCTTCCATGAGCATCTGCTTATATACCTCGATCTTCTCCGATGTGAACATCTCACTCTCTTCCTTCTTAAGCTCTAGTATGATGTTCCTGAAAAGCCATAGGTGCGTGTTCTCATCCCTGTTTATGTATCTTATCTCCTGAGCCGAACCGGGCATCTTTCCGTTTCTGGAGAGATTGTAGAAGAACATGAATCCTGAGTAGAAATATATGCCCTCGAGAATGTAGTTTGCGAACATTACTTTTATCAGGTGGAAGAGATCCCTGTGCTCCAGGAAGTCGTTGTAGCAGTTTCCTATGAACGTGTTCCTCCTGAGAAGATGCTCATCATCCTTCCATTGGAAAAGTATGCTGTCCCTCTCATTAGGAGAGCATATGGTGTCGAGCATGTATGAGTAGCTCTGGGAGTGGATGCACTCCTGGAAAGTCTGGATATGCAGGCATAGGTTGACCTCGTTAGCCGTTATGTACTCTCCGACGTTCGGAAGATTGGCAGTCTGGAGGGAATCCAGGAATACGAGGAAAGAGAGGATCTTATCATAAGCAGTCCTCTCAGCTTTTAGCAGCTTATGGTAATCCTTGAGATCCTGGTTGAGGTTTATCTCCTCAGGAATCCAGAAATTGTTCATCGCCTGGCGGTACCAGTCACTGGTCCAGGTGTATTTGAGATTGTTGAAATCATTTAGATTAGTCGTGTTCCCTCCGATCATACGTCTGAGGCGTACGTCGGTATCTCCGTTCGGATTAAACAGCGGTTTTGTCTTAAGTTCGTTCATTTTTACCTCCTAGGATGAGCATGATTCACACTCTTCCACCTCAAGTGACTTGCTTCTGATGTAGTAGATGCATTTGACACCCTCCTGCCATGCAAGCAGATAGAGCGAGAGCACCTGTTTCATCGTGTAATCATTTGTTATGTAAAGGTTCATCGACTGGGCCTGATCAATGTGGCGCTGCCTTACTCCGCTGGCCTTTACGGACCAGCTCTGGTCGATCTCATGTGCGTTCTTATAGTACCACCATGTCTCAGGTCCAAGAGATGGGGCAAGGCGGGCAAGCATCTCTCCCTTCTTCTCCTCATAGAAAAAGCGCTTCATAACAGGATCGACTCCTGCGCTCGTTCCTGCGATGATACTCGTGCTGCTCGTAGGTGCGATTGCAAGCAGGTATGCGTTTCTCATGCCGTTTTCTCTCACTTTGAGCTCAAGCTCTTTCCATTCTTTGCTCTCATATCCTCTTAGCCTGAAATACTCGCCGCTCTCCCAGTCTGAACCATGGAAGAACTCATAAGAGCCTTTCTCTTTCGCCAGCTCAGATGACTCTTCGATCGCTGCGAAGTTTATCGTCTCGAATAGGTCGTCTACGAAGTCAAGATGCTCCTGGCTCTCCCATTTAATCTTGTTCTTTGCCAGCATATGATGATAGCCCGAGACTCCGAGTCCTATAGACCTGTATCGTCTGTTCGTGTATTTTGCATACTCAAGAGGATAGAAGTTCAGATCGATTACATTGTCCAGCGCCCTGACTGCGGTCTTTACGATGGAGCAGAGTTTTTCCTTATCCCTTACATCGATGTTGCCAAGTGAGAGGGATGCGAGATTGCATACTACGAAATCCCCAGGTCTGGTTTTAGTGACGACGATGGGATCCCCGTCCTCACTCTTCATCTCGATGGAGAGCTCCTCGATCGGGGACATGTTCTGGGCAATCTCGGTACAGAGGTTTGAAGAGTAGATCATACCTACATGCTTGTTCGGGTTTGCCCTGTTTACTGTATCCCTGTTGAATGCGAACGGTGTTCCCGTCTCCACAGCGCTTTTAAGGATCAGTCGTACTATGTCCTTTACGCTCATAACCCTTTTTCGGATTCTCGCATCGCTGACGCATTCAAGGTATCTTTTCTCCCATTCTGAGCCCCAGTAATCCTCAAGCGCATATCCTTTTATACTGAGTATCTCATGCGGACACATCATGTACCATGGTGCGTCCAGATTCTCTTTTGCCAGGCGCCAGAAATAATCTGGATAGCATACGGCAGGAAAGACGTCATGGGCTTTCATCCTGTCATCCCCGTTGTTTGTCCTCAGGTTTAGAAACTCTGGAAGATCGCGATGCCATACGTCAAGATATACGGCAACAGCTCCGCTTCTGACTCCGAGCTGGTCCACGGCAACGGCCGTGTCGTTAACCAGGCGGATCCAGCGGATTATTCCTCCTGCCGCCCCTTCAAATCCCCTGATTGCGGATCCGTTTGCTCTGACTTTTCCGAAATACAGCCCCATGCCGCCACCGAATTTGGAGACCTTTGCGAAATTGTCCAGGCTCCTGTAGATTCCATTCAGGCTGTCAGGGACCGTATCTATGAAGCATGATGAGAGCTGGTGGTACGGCTTACGGGCATTAGAGAGAGTAGGGGTGGCCATCGTCACCTGAAGAAGCGATAGCATGTCATAGAATTTTCTGACAAAGCCCATCCTGTCGTTCTTCTCATTGATTGCAAGATGCAGTGCGATTCCGAGGAACATCTCCTCCGCCGTCTCCAGAGGCTCTCCCGAGTGGCTTTTAATGACGTATCTTTTCAATAAGAGCTCAAGACCCGAGTATGTGAAAAGATCCTCCCTCTCATCCACGATGAAGGATGCGGCCTCGTCAAGCTCCGCTTTCGAGTATCCCTTCAGGATATATTGACCGTAAAGGCCTTCTTCTGCCAGGTATTCAACCTTCTGGGAAAAGGTCTCAATCTTCCTCTTCTCAAGGCTTTTTCTCATCTTCTTTTTAAAACTGTAGCTGAGGAATCTTGCACCTATTATCTCCCATTTCGGTGTCTCGGGTTTTGTAAGTTCCACAGCGGCCTTTGTAAGCGCATCTAGCTTCTCGCTATCGCTCATTCCCTCCTTAAAGAAAGAGAGGAACTTGTTTTCGAGGATCTTGAGGGAGTATTCCTTCGAGTCGAACTGGCTCTGGATCTTCAAGAGAATCGGCTCAATAGCTTCCTCTTTAAGGTGGTCTAGAAGACTCCTCCTTTCTTCTCTGAGCTGACTTCTCTGCTCCCTGAAGAGTATGTAGCGTTTCGCGGTTTTAAAGAATCCCGCATCCATGAGCGCCTCTTCGACCTTATCTTGGATGAACTCTACCTCGGGATGCTCAAGAGATGAGATCATCTTCTCTACATTTTTTACTAGTTCATTAATCTTATCATCATCAATTCTCTCTTCTGATGCCAGGAATGCCTTTCTAATTGCATTGCTGATCTTCTGACTATCATAATTTTCCGCTCTACCGTCTCTTTTGATTACTGTCATGTACTTTCCTGAATTGCATTGATTTCAAAATGATATTAAAGGAAATAGGTAAATAAAAAAAGAGGTAATTGAAAATAATTATTGATAAGACTTATTATATTTTATCAAAATTTTAGTAAAATCTTTTTGATGTTTTTCTCTAAATGCCTTATACTTTTATAAAGGCAATATATTTTTAGGATGTAACACGATGAATGATAATGAAAAATATAATATAAAAGTCGTTGAGAGGTGTTTTAAGATACTAGATCTTGCATGCAAGCAGCAGAGCCCGATATCGATACAGGATGTATGTGATGAGCTTGATGTGAACAGCAACATGGCTTTCAGGCTTCTTTCGAGCATCCAGAATGCCGGATACTTCGAGAAGAACTCAAAGACCGGTCTATTCTCCCTCTCCCTTAAATGCCTGGGACTCTCACGTACGGCGTTGCAGTCCTTGGAGATACGTAAGTTCACGATGCCCTATCTGGAGCTCTTATGGGCTAATTTCCAGAAAGCCAACGTCAACATGGGCATGCGTAACGGAACTGAGATCCTTATCATCGACAGGATCGACGGGCAATCCCTTCCCCGTACTTACTTCACACCTGGGCGTGTCATTCCATTTTACTGTACGGGGCTTGGAAAAGTACTATGCTCGCAGATGAGCGAGGCCGAAATTGATGAGATGATTAGCGGGGCAGGAGGGCTTAAGGCCTTCACACCTAAGACCATCGTTGATAAAAGCGAGCTGATGAAAGAACTCGATAAAGTCCGTCAGGAGGGCGTTGGAAGGGACAGGAACGAGTACATCTCAGGAGATAACTGCTCGGCAGTCCCTATCATGAACAGGGAAGGAAAGATCGTTGCCGCCATCAGCGCCAGCGCCCTGGAGCCGAACATGACCGAAGAGGAGATTGAAGGAACGATTCCAAAGCTCAAGGAGATGGCAAACAGGATATCGAGCATGCTAGGTTATTACGCAGTATGAATAAGGGGCGCTTAAAAGCGCTCTTTTTCTTTTTTCCTGACCGGTATCCAGATCTCACTTTTATAGTCCAGCTTTGTTTTGTCCCCATTCTCGGTCCAAAGAATCTCAGCACCCCCTGTAAGCTCATAGTAAGAGGAGGGCAGCCACTCTGCGTAGATTCTCGCCCATGTGTTTTGGGCTGTCTCTGGATATTTCCCCTGCGATGGGAATATGGCCCAGTCGGACTCCTCTATGTGCAGTGATGAAAAAACATCTGAACCTTCATTGCTGGAGGCAACGCCCAGGTACTGATCTAGCTCGCTGTTTTCCTTTGTCCTATCTGAGAAATTCGCAGATACATTCAGAATTCCCTTAGGCTCGACATCATTGAGTGCAAGAAGTTTTTCCTTCTTTTCCTCATTCAAAGCCTCATATAGAGAGTCAATCTGATGGTTTTCTCCTTCAAAGATAAGAGCGATCCTCTTTTTCAATCCCACTATGTAGAAATCTTTTCTGTGGATTATCCTATGTTCCATTTTTCCTTCTAAATAAGAAAGAGCGGCAGAATCACGCCGCTCTGCTTGATCATGTGATAGGTGCGGGATTGAATATGCACATATCGTTATGGAAGCCGTAGATGTCACTATACGGTTTTCTAATTCCGCTTGCGACATCGAGGATGAAGTTGAAGATCTCCTCTCCGACCTCAGCTATCGTCTTCTTTCCGATTGCCACGTCTCCTGCGGAGATGTCTATGAGGTCGAACCAGTGCTCCTTGAGCTCATTACGGCTTGATACCTTGATTACGGGAGCAACCTCAAGACCGTAAGGTGTTCCTCGCCCTGTCATGAATACCTGCAGTCCTATTCCGCTTGCAACCTGGCACGGTCCGCATACGATATCGCTTGCAGGGGTTGCCGCAAAGATCAGGCCTTTCTTCGTTGGCTTCTCAGCAGGTGAGAGCACCTCCACTATGGGGCTTGTCCCACTTTTTGCAATAGAGCCCATGGCCTTCTCAACAATGTTCGCAAGTCCTCCCTTCTTATTGCCCGGGGTAGGGTTGGCATCCCTGTCAACGCCTCCATCGGCAAGGTAATTGTCATACCATCTCATCTCTGCGGCAAGTTTATCGCAAACCTCTTTTGAGACGCATCTATGTGCGAGAAGATCCACTCCGTCACGCACCTCGGTCACCTCTGAAAAGAGCACCGTTGCACCGCCTTTTACAAGCATGTCCGCAGCATATCCCGCAGATGGATTGGCCGTGATGCCTGAAAACGCATCCGATCCGCCGCACTGCATTCCGATAAGAAGATCAGAGAGGGGAAGTTCCTCTCTTTTCCTCTTATTTAGTTTCATGAGCTTTTTTTCCGCCATGTCAAGGATAGCCTGGATCATCTTATCCCTGCCCTCATAGTCCTGGAGGGTCAGCACGTTCTCTTCGTTGATAAGCTTCTGAGGAAGAACCCTGTCGTATGTGAGCTTCTCGCATCCAAGGCCTACGACCATAACTTCGCCACCGAAGTTAGGGTGCTTTATAAGATTTGTAATCGCTCTTATCGGGATGACTGCCATAGGGGCGTTGATTGCGACACCGCATCCATATGGATGGGTTATCGCCACAACATCCTCGACATTAGGATATTTGGGAAGAAGAGTCTTCTTTATCTCATCTACTGCGACCTTGAGTACACCCGCTGCACATTGTACCGTAGTAACGATTCCAAGAAGGTTTCTCGTTCCCGCCGGCCCGTTTTCGTTCTTATAGCCTAGCCATGTCTTTCTCGTAGGTTCAGGCAGATCCTTTACGATATTCACTCCCCATTCAAGCTCATCAAGAGACGGGCTCTTCGGGAGATTGAGCATGTGCTCGTTTATCCAGGATCCCTTTTCAATCCTCTCTTTCGCATAGCCGAGGCAGACTCCGTAACGGATGACGCTCTCATCCTTTTCTATGGTTTTCAGTGCTATCTTATGAGCCTGGGGGATGAAGTCCTGCGTAATGATGCCGTCTCCGATATCAGTTCCCTTCTCAAGATCCCTTATTGCGACCGCTACATTATCCTTATCATTAATCTTAATCGTTAATCTGTTGTTATCCATGGTTTTTATTATAAAGCAAAGGGACCGGACCGTAATAGTCCGATCCCGAGGGTTATGAGGAATATGTGTTAATTCTTCTTTCCGTACTTCTCAGGATAGAATGCCTTTACCGCTTCAGCACGGTTTAAAAGAACATCCTTCCATGCGTAATCCGCAATCCAGACTGAGTAATCATTCGTATCCTCTGGAATGTTCGGCTTGATGTTACCCTGGTTGAGATGGCTCTGAAGAGCGATATCGATAGGCCATTCTGCCATCTTCTCACAGTCGGATACGAACTGGTAGCACATATCTTCCGTGACATCCCATCTCTCTCTGAGGTCTGGGCGCATCATCGGAACTCCGAGTCCTCCATGGAGGGCAAGGCGATATGTCTTTCCCGTCTGCTCATCCGTATCGGTGAAACGGAATGATGTAACACCGGGTGTGTGTCCAGGTGTGAGGAATGTCTCAATCGTGAAGCGTCCAAGCTTGATAGGCTTATTATCGTCATAGAAGTTCGTAACCTCATAGTCGATCATCTCCATCTCGCTTGTGTCATCCTTCCACTTCTGATGAAGGACCTCGTCCTCCTTGCTCAGCCAGATCTCAGCCTTTCCACCTGTAAGCTGCTGAATCATCGCTGCACCGTTGCAGTGATCCCAGTGCCAGTGGGTAAGGAGGATCTTCTTGATATCAGCTGGATCGAATCCAGCTCTCCAGATCCTGTCTACCGTGAGGTATACGGACTCTGTGTATCCTGTATCAATGAGGATCAGGCCCTCTCCAGAATCAAGAAGGAAGCAGCATACGTCATCGTTTCCTCCGACTTGCCATACATGTGGAGCATAGCGGAATGCAGGAACCGTATACTTATATGGGTGTTTCCTGTCATCTCCGAATCTTGGATGCACTACCTGTGCGTAATAAATCTTCTTTTCCATTTTTTTCTCCTTTTTAATTACTCTCTATCAATAGAGTGGGTACATTATCTGGGCCATGAGTCCACAGCTTACGATAGCGATAAGCAGGTATGGGCCAGTGAATTTCAGAATCTTGACAGGGTTGTATCCAGCAGCTGCGAATGTAACTGCAGCCTCTCCGGAACCTGAAGGGAATCCGATAGCAAAATAGTTACATGTTCCGATGATGAGCAGAAGTCCTCTCGGATCCCATCCTGCGGCTGCGCAGATTGATGCTGCGATAGGGATAAGAACAGCCTGTGTAGCTGTATTTGAAAGGAAGGTCGTCATGATAACCGTTACTGCAGAGAAGATTAAGCAGATGATGTACGGATTTGTTACATGCTCGAGTCCTGACTGGAGGACAGATCCAATGAGCTCGCTTGCTCCAGACTTTGAAAGTGCATCTGCAACAGCAAGAACACCTGCGATCATCCAGATCATGTCGCTTGTCATTGGCTTAACAGCCTCTGGTACCTTTAAGCATCCTGTGAAGATAAGGATGATGACTCCGATTGCTGGTGCAAGGTAGCGGAGGTTGAGGATGTTGAAAAGCATGAGAGCTACGACAACTACGAATACTCCGTATACGATGTACTGCTTGTTCATAGGAAGAAGCTCTACCTGAGCCTGCTTCTTTAGCTTACTCTCATCGATAGCCGTGTCATCCTTGGGCATAAGCTTCCAGCAGAAGATACAGTAGACTGTAAGACAGATGGAAGGAACGATTGCATAGAGGAACGGATCGAGAAGCTGAAGCTGGAACTCTGGAGCAAGGATATCTCCTGCAAAACCGTTTACCATGGCGAATGTAGTAGCACCAAGTCCGATTGGAGTTCTGAACTTCCAGGCAACCATTACTCCAAGCAGTGGCATCATGACTCTCTTTGTCGTGATATCACCAGTATTTCCAAGTGTTGCAAGGAATACGATGAGAATGGCGATAGCTCCTGTCGTAGGAATGAACTGTGCCATGATGATACCTACAGCATAGAATGCGAGGATAAGAAGTGTTCCGTGGGTTCCCTTCATTCTATCAAGAAGAGTTCCGAATGAACCGATGAGGCTTGTCCTTTTGAGTGCTTCACTGAGGGCAAGAGTCGGTGCAATAAGAACAACAATCTGATTACAGAAACCTGAGAAGGCTCCTGAAAGTGGAAGAACGCCTGTTGCGGCAAGGATGACACAGCATGTCATTGTAATAAGTCCATATGCGTACTTACCCCAGATGAACATTGCCATCATGCCGATTGTAACAGCCAATGTGATGTAAAGATCCATTTTTATCTCCTTTTAGTCCCCAGAACAAATGGTTAGCTCAAGGGTTAGGTTTTAGTGTTCGATTAAAACTTTAAGACCAGTTTTATAATATGTCAACAAAAAAATATAATTTGATTAGATATATTAGAAATTTAGGATAAAAACTTGCACTATTTTTAGATTTTTCTTTTATTGTTGTCTAATGACAGAATAACAGTGATACTGCTAAATAACTAATAAGTATTTATATTATAAGAAATAAAATTAATATTTCATATAAAACTCCAACAAATGTTTGGTTTTTTATAGGAAGAAAGACAAGGTTAATATTCCCTTTATAAGTTCTTAATCCGAATATTTTGTTCTTTAAATTAATATTTTGCTCAAATATATGAGAAAAATTCTTTTATAAAAATATAATTAGTTTTGAAAAATCAAAGTTTTTTATAAAAATCCTATATTTTTTCTTGTTTTCTCTAAAAAGCAGTGTTACACTCATCTTAAGCATATCTAAAAGGAGAGGAATGATGAGTCCTACAATCACAAAAATGGAAGTATTCATGGTTGCCGGCCATGACTCTATGGAATTGAATCTTTCCGGTGCCCATGCACCATATTTCACAAGAAACGTCGTAATCCTTACCGACAGCACAGGAGCTGAAGGTGTTGGAGAGGTCCCTGGAGGGCAGAAGATTGCCAAGGCTTTGGAAGATGTCAAGCACTTGGTAATCGGAACGAGCCTCGCAGACTACAAGCAGACGCTTAACAAGGTCAGGGCGTGGCTTAGCAGCAATATAAAGGACGACGTGAGGGGACTTCAGACTTTCGACCTCAGGACGGGAGTTCATGTAGTTACCGCAATCGAGGCCCCATGTCTTGATCTTCTTGGGAAATTCCTTGGAGTACCAGCCGCAGCATTGATGGGGGACGGAATCCAGAGGGAGAGGGTGCAGTTCCTCTCATATCTATTTTATATAGGAGACAGGAGGAAGACCGATCTTCCATACATGGATGAGTCCGACTCCGATTGCGAGTGGTACCGCCTTAGGAACGAGGAGGCGATGACCCCCGAGGCGATATTGAAGCTTGCCCATGCTACACATGAGAAATATGGATTTGTCGATTTCAAGCTCAAAGGTGGTGTCTTTACCTCTTGGCAGGAGCTTGAGGCTGTAAAGCTGATAAAGAGGGATTTCCCCGATGCAAGGGTTGACCTTGATCCTAACGGGTGCTGGTCTCTCAAGGAGTCACTTGAAATCGCACCTGAGCTTAAGAAGGTTCTCGCATACTGTGAGGACCCATGCGGTGCCGAGGAGGGATTCTCCGGCCGTGAGATAATGGCCGAGTTCAAGAGAGGCTCTGGAATGCCTACTGCGACGAACATGATCGATACCGACTGGCGTCAGATGGCGCACTGTATCGCGCTCAACAGCGTTGATATCCCACTTGCAGACCCGCATTTCTGGACGATGGAGGGATCGGTCAGGGTAGGACAGCTCTGCAATGACTTCGGTCTCATGTGGGGATGCCATTCGAACAACCACTTCGACATCTCGCTTGCGATGGTCGTGCAGTGTGCGGCCGCAATTCCTGGAAAGATGAACGGAATCGACACGCACTGGATCTGGCAGGAGGGAAGGGAGCGCCTTACGAAGGAACCTCTCCAGATCAAGGACGGCTGCATAGATCTTCCTACGAAGCCAGGACTTGGTATAGAGGTTGACCGCTCTCAGGTCGAGAAGGCGGCTGAGATCTTCGAGAAGAACTGCCTTGGCGCACGTGATGATGCAAAGGGTATGCAGTATCTGATTCCTGGGTGGAAGTTCGATAACAAGAAACCCTGTATGGTGAGGTAAAAAACATGTCTGATACTCCTATCATAACCAAGATGGAGGTCATCCCTGTCGCAGGATACGACAGCATGCTGATGACCCTTTCTGGAGCTCATGCTCCCGTATTTACCAGGAACATTGTCATTCTTACCGACAGCACGGGGCATGAGGGGATAGGGGAGATACACGGAGGGGACTATGCCCTCTCATTCCTGAAAAACCTCATTCCTCTCGTAGAGGGAAGGCAGATTGGAGCCTACAGGCACATCCTTCAGGATGTCCATGCCCTCTACGATAATACGAGGAATGGCGGGGATGATTTACAGACGCTTGATATAAGCAAGCTGAAATTCGTTGTTAAGACCGAGTGGGCTCTGGAGTGTGCGCTCCTCGATCTTTTCGGGCAGTTCCTTGGCCTTCCTATGGCGGAGCTCTTAGGGGAGGGCAAGCAACGGGATGAGGTTGAGATTCTGGGATATCTATTCTATGTCTCCGATAAGGCCAAGGCCGAGGGTGCCCCATTAAAATACATCGATGAGTCATCTTCCTCTGATCCATGGTTCCGCTTACGAAGAGAGACTATTCTCACTCCTGAGAGGATAGTCGAGGAGGCCGCGGCAGTCAAAGAGAAGTACGGGGTAACGAACTTCAAACTCAAAGGAGGAGTTTTAAGCGGAAAAGAGGAGCTTGAGGCTCTCAAGGCCTTGAGGAAGGCCTTCCCTGAGGCACGTATAAACATCGATCCAAACGGTGCATGGTCGCTTTCAGAGGCGATTGAGCTGGCTCGTGAGATGAAGGGGCTTGTCACATATGTCGAGGATCCGTGTGGCCCGGAGGACGGATTTTCAGGCCGTGAGATAATGAGGGAGTTCAAGAATGCGACAAACCTCCCAGTGGCAACCAACATGATTGCGACGAACTGGAGACAGCTTTATCATACGGTGATAGAATCTGCCTGTGACATCATACTCGCAGATCCTCATTTCTGGGGCTTTGATGGGACCATACGCATGTCGCAGCTTTTAAAGCCTTGGGGCCTGACCTGGGGAATACATTCGAATAACCATTTCGATATCACCCTTGCGGCCTTTGCCCAGGTGGGAGCATCTGCTGTAGGAAACATCGCACCGCTTGATACGCACTGGATCTGGCAGGATGGGCAGAACCTGCTTCTTGATACTCCTGAGATAAGAGGGGGAAAGATCATCCTTCCCGATGCTCCGGGGCTTGGTGTGCATATTAATAGGGCACGCCTTGAGGAGGCGAACAGACTTTATGAGTCACTGGCCAGTCATGATAGGAACGATGCTGAATACATGCAGTATCTTATCCCAAACTGGGTTTATGATTCTAAAAAACCGTGTCTTGTTAGATAAAAATATAACGATATTATAAATTTTTAGAAATTGCTAAAAATATTCAAATATTGTTTGACAAATATATTAGCTTGTAATAAGCTTAAATCAACAATTTAGGAGGCTATGATGGATACTTCATTTTTCAAAGGCATTGTACCACCGATTGCAACGCCGATAGATGAAAATGAGAAGGTGAATGAACCTAAGCTCAGGGAACATATAGACTACATGATCGAGCGTGGAATAAGCGGAATCCTCGCATTCGGATCAAACAGCGAATTCTACATGATGGATAAGGATGAGCAGGAGGCTATTCTGAGAATCATCATCGATCAGGTGAAAGGCAGGGTTCCCGTATACATGGGAGTCGGAGCAATCAGGACGAAAAAATGCATTGAACTCGCATTGATGGCTAAAGAGCTTGGAGTAAATGCAGTATCCGTTCTTCAGCCTATGTTCTTAAAACCTACGGAGGATGAGCTTTATACGCATTTTGCATCGATCGCAGATGCCCTTAAGGAAACTCCGATGCTCCTATATAACAATCCTGGAAGAACGGGGTACGGCATCAGCCAGGATCTCGTTTCAAGGCTTTGCCATGAAAAAGAGAACATCATCGGTATGAAGGACAGCTCCGGTGATATCACACAGACGGAGGAATTCATCAGGAGAAACAGGGACGTTGGTTTCAAGGTCATGTGCGGAAAAGATACTGCTATCTTCCCAGCTCTCGCAGTTGGCGCAGTCGGCGCAGTCTGCTGTACTGCGAACTTCATTCCTGAGCTCGTCTGCTCGATTTACGACAAGTTCGTCGCGGGAGACCTGAAGGGAGCGCTTGAGGCGCAATTCCGTCTCAATCCAATCAGGCTTCAGATGGATAAGTCATCCTTCCCTGTGGCGATGAAGGATTGTGGGAACCTCATGGGAAGAAGCTTAGGTAAGCCTTTCCTGCCTAATAAGCCTTCAACGGAAGCCCAGATTGAGGGACTAAAGAAAGTATTTATTGAAAACGGATATACAATTTCGGAGGAAAACTAATATGAAAATTGGATTTATCGGACTAGGAATCATGGGTCGCCCGATGGCAAAGAACCTTATCAAGGCCGGCCACGAGCTTGTTGTCTGCGATCTTAATAAGGATCATGTGGCAGACCTCGTATCATGTGGTGCAAAAAGCGCAGCCAACGGTGCTGAGATGGCAAAGGAAGTTGACGTGATCATCACTATGGTTCAGAACAGTCCTCAGGTAAGATCAGCTGTTCTTGGAGAGAACGGTATCGCAGAGACTGCAAAACCAGGATTCACACTGATTGATATGTCTTCGATCGACCCGGTTGAGAGTAAGAAGATTGGAGAAGAGCTTGCAAAGAAGGGATGTAAGATGCTTGATGCACCTGTATCAGGTGGTGAGCCAAAGGCTATTGATGGAACGCTCTCAGTCATGGTCGGAGGAGAGAAGGAGGACTTCGATAGGTTCCTTCCTGTTTTAAAGGCAATGGCAGCATCTGTTACATATGTTGGTTCTCTTGGTGCTGGTAACATCGCCAAGCTTGCAAACCAGATCGTAGTCGCATGCAATATCGCAGCTGTTGCAGAAGCACTTACTTTCAGTAAGAAGGTCGGAGCAGATCCAGAGCTCGTATATCAGGCAATCCGCGGCGGACTTGCAGGATCAACGGTAATGGATGCCAAGGCTCCTATGATGATTGCTGGAAACTATAAGCCAGGATTCAGGATCGAGCTCCATATCAAGGATCTCACAAATGCTTTGAACGCAGCCCATGCAGTTAACGCACCTGTTCCACTCACAGGTGAGGTCATGGAGATGATGCAGTCTCTCAAGGCTTATGGGTTCGAGAAGGATGACCATAGCGCGCTTGCCCGCTACTATGAGAAGATTTCCGATACCTCAATCATAAAGTAAGAGGGAATCATAACCGATAGTCATTGTTTTGTTTCTTTCAGGGGGAGAATTAGATCTCCCCCTGCTTTTTAAGTAATTTTGTTTTATTTTTGTCTTATTTAAAGTTAAAATTCAGAAAGGAGGATATATATGAAAAAGGTGATTCTGATTCCAGATTCATTCAAAGGGACGATGTCTTCAAGTGAGATCTGCCAGACGATGAAGAGCGTTATCTTAAGGCATTATCCCGATTGTGAGGTGATAAGTATTCCCGTTGCTGATGGAGGAGAAGGCAGTGTTGATGCTTTTTTGGATGCAGTAGGGGGCGAGAAGATATACAAGGAGGTCACAGGTCCGTATCCTGGAGAGAAGGTGAAAGGGTATTACGGAATCCTTCCTGGTAATGTCGCTGTCATTGAGATGGCCGCCGCTGCTGCACTTCCAATGGTTGGAGATAGGAAAGACCCATCAAAGACGACGACATACGGGGTTGGGGAGCTTATGATCGATGCCGCTAGAAAAGGGGTATCAAAGATCATCCTCGGTCTTGGTGGATCTGCTACAAATGATGCCGCATGTGGTCTGGCATCGGCCTGTGGAGTCGGTTTCTATAACGCCAAAGGTGAGAAGTTCACACCGCTTGGTGAGAGCATGGATGAGGTAGTAAGAATCGATACTAGCAGTATTGACGAGTCTCTTAAGAAGGTTGAGATCGTTACCATGTGCGATATCGACAATCCGTTCTATGGCCCAGAGGGCGCTCCCGCGATTTATGGTCCGCAGAAGGGTGCTGATGAGGCGATGGTGAAGATGCTTGATGACAAGATGAGGACTCTTGCTGAAGTAATGAAGAGGGACTGCTCTGTTGACGTGCAGAGTATCCCCGGCTCCGGTGCCGCCGGAGGAATGGGAGGAGGTATGGCAGCATACTTCAAGTCAAAACTTCAGATGGGAATTGAGACCGTGCTTGAGACCGTGCACTTCGATGATCTTCTCGATGGTACTGATTTCGTTTACACGGGAGAGGGGAAGATCGATGGCCAGAGCCTGAGAGGTAAGGTCGTAATAGGAGTTGCCAGGAAGGCCAAGGCTAAGGGCGTTAAGGTGATTGCCATAGTAGGGGACATTGGAGACAACATTGAGAACGCCTATAGTGAAGGTGTTACAGGCATCTTCTCTACGAACCGTGTCGCCGTTCCTTATAAGGAGGCCAGGCCAAGGGCAAAGAGTGATCTCGCTCTCACCGTTGACAACCTGTTGAGATACCAGAAGGCGATAATAGGTTAAACAAGATAGGGAGGACTGAATGTGTGTTTCAGTCCTCTTTTTTTCAAACTTGCTGCTTGGATATATGAAGATAACTTTTCTTACAATATTCCCAGAATCGTTTTCGAGCTTTTTAAACTATCCTGTGATCAAAAGGGCTCAGAAGAAAGGACTTGTAACTTTTGATGTTGTTGATATCAGGAAATATGCCGATGGCTGTTTCCGCAAGGTGGATGACTCTCCCTATGGTGGGGGCTCTGGGCTTCTGCTGAGAGTTGATACGATGGCAAATGCACTCAATGCAGTAAAAACAGTTGGTGCAAAAACAATACTCATGGGCCCTAAGGGAAAGAAATTCTCCCAGCCGATTGCTCACGAGCTGGCAAAAGAGGAGCATATCATTCTTATTGCAGGGCATTATGAAGGTGTTGATGAGAGGTTCAGGAGTTATGTTGATTATGAGCTTTCAATCGGAGATTACATTCTCACCGGGGGTGAAAGTGCCGCAATAATCACTGCAGAGGCGGTTACCCGTCTTCTTGAAGGGGCGCTAAGAGGAACTTCTGCGAAAGAGGAGAGTTTTGAGAATGGAATTCTAGAGTATCCCCAGTACACACATCCTGCTTTATTTGGAGGAAAAGGCGTTCCTCCTGTTCTTCTTAGCGGGGATAGGGAGAAAATCAGAAGTTTTAATGAGATAGAGTCGGTGAAAGAGACGATTCGCCTACGCCCTGACATGCTTGGAGAAGACCGTGAATTCACTTATTGTTCTCTTCATAAGGCTTACGGCAATGAGGCTGAGATCATCAGATGGATGAGCCAAAGCTTCCCTGTTGCTGAAATCCTATATGAGGATGATAGCTATCTCTTGCTCTCAAAAAAGAAGGGAAGAGTGCTGAGCGCCTCAACAAGGAACAGGATCCTTAAGACCTCGGTAATGCTTCTTAAAGCATTCTGGGCTATGGATATATCATCATGTCCATGCTCTGAGGACATAAAGCTGACAATTGAGAATTTGAAAAAGAAGCACCTTTCATATAAAGGCTGGATGATGCTTCAGGATGTTGAGGACGCACAGGTTAAAGAAGATTGTGTATTTTCTCACGGTAATCTCACCCTTGATAATATCATCGTTAACGGGAATGGAGTTGTGATGCTTAAAGGGATGCAGAAAGCGGGAATAGCAGACAGATATAGGGATATTGTAAGTCTTATTCCCTCTCTTGAGGAAGTAGGTATCAAAAAAGAGGAGTTTTTCGCCCTCCTTGGCATAAAGCCTGATGAGGATAAGATTTCATTATTTCAAAGTTTGAGGACCTTAGAATCTGAACAATGCTGACATTGATTTCATGTGCTTGACATCATCTGTTAAAAGGTGATATCTTCTTCATGTTCGGGCGGTTAACTCAGTGGGAGAGTGCAACCTTGACGTGGTTGAAGTCACAGGTTCAAACCCTGTACCGCCCATTGCGTAAGTTGTTTGCTAATCAAATGACTTACGCTTTTTTATTCCAGTTATAAACCAGTTGCGTAAAACCCGTATGCTTGCATATGGGATGTAAGCAACAGAATATGGGATTAGAGAAGTAAGACAAACCTTAACATGCATATATTCGTCCCTTCCTCCCGTTCTGCCACAGCCAGCACCTGAAATGCCATGAATAATCAGAATATTTCATTCTGCTATATGAAGATATCACGATATATGGTATAATATAATCAATGAAGGACAAGGAGGTGCGCCATTGGATGACGACATGAAATCCTTAAGAAAGAAGAGTTCAAGGCATGTCCTCGTAATCGAGGCAGATATGAGCGAGGATGAAAAGAGAAGGATCTTCAGCATCGCAGACCGTCTCCGCCTTGCCGGCAACGAGCTTACAGCATTGATGAGGAACAGCATCATTCAGCTTCTCAGGACAAAAAGGTACAGGAAGCTGAAAACACTTTACGGCAAGGCTTCTGAGAATGGTGACAATGCATTGAAATCGCATCTTTCTGCTCAGATGAAGGCCATGCAGATTGAGTATGGTGTGAGCTAGGACTTCTGCAGGAAAGCCATGATTCCGATTGGAAAGAAATTCAAGCTTCCCAGTGTGTTCGCCCTAACCCGTGCCGAGGATATCTGGAAAGGAGTTGAGAAGGTTCTGTATGAAGAAGGGAAAATGATCCATTTCCAGAGGAGAGGTGCTCTCCCCATCCTAAGGGCCAAGCAGATTGAGAGGATCATCACGGTGAAGAACATTAACAACCATCTGATTCTCTCATGTGATGGCATCACCTTCTCCCCGATAATAAGGGACAGGTTCGAGAGGGATGAGGCTGATGCGGTACTCGATTATCTGGCTCACAGTGAAGAGGTTGATGAGAAGGCGGCAAAGCTCTTTTCTGAGACCGGGAAAATCCATGACACCTATCGTCCATGTTATGCCGCACTGAAGTGCGAGGAGATAAGAGGAAGGCTCAGGGTGTTCATCTATCTCACGATTGAAGGAAAGGCAATGGCGAAGTTCAACAAGGATGGCTCATATCGTCACAAGTATG
The DNA here is from genome assembly GCA_944390015.1 of uncultured Spirochaetaceae bacterium. Taxonomy (GTDB): domain Bacteria; phylum Spirochaetota; class Spirochaetia; order Sphaerochaetales; family Sphaerochaetaceae; genus Ornithospirochaeta. Next base: position 115,979 of record CALXOL010000003.1, on the reverse strand, counting down.
GAACCGGCATCATCGGCTGCGACATCGGCACTCAGACGATTGCCTACACTTCTGATAAAGAGTGCGGCCTCAGGAACCTTGCAGAGCGCGGTAATGCCATATCAAGGAGCGAAAGAAAAGAAAGACTTCTTTTAAGGAGGCTTGACCGTTCAATAAGGGAGATGAATCCTCAGAATTTCAATGATGATGGAACAGTAAGGAAAAGATGCGGGAAGTGGACCTTCTCAAAGAACTATGTCGAAAACAGGAAAAAACTCTCCTCTCTTCATCGTAAGAACTCCATCAACCGCCACCTCGCTATCAGGGAGGATGTGAACCATATGAGGAGTCTTGGGGATGTATTCATCACAGAGGCGAAGAATGCGAAGAAGCTGATGCTCCGCTCAAAGGAGACAACAGTCAATGAGAAATCAGGGAGGACAAACAGGAAGAAGAGATTCGGCAAGTCTGTAAGGATCCGTTGTCCCGGATATTTCCAGAGCCGGATTGAGATGAAATTCACATCTTCCGGTGGTAGATACCTTGAAGTCCCTTATGACTACAGGGCTTCGCAATATGATCACACGAATAGGGAGTATGTGAAGAGGAAGCTCTCTGAGAGGATGTTCCCCCTTTCAGATGGAACAATCGTGCAGAGGGATCTGTATTCTTCATTTCTACTCTACAATGCCACTGCGGACAATAGCACGGGACAGTTGGTGATAGATGGGATGAATTGCATCAACAGCTTCGCTTCCTTCAATAGGATGCATGAAGAGGAAATTGAAAGGATAAGGCTTTCAGGAAGGAAAGTGCTTAACAGCGGGATAAGAGCTCGGGGAGGAGAAAGACAGAACTTGAAGTAAAAAAGAAAGAAACAGCATGGGGGAGCTGACTGTCTCTCCCTGTCCGTGAGGACAGAAGCCGGATGCTAATGTGCTGAGTGCGGTGCTTGTCCGGCAGTTCAGGTGCTCTGGGTGGCAGCCTTTAATCCCAAAGTCTGAGAATGATGTACGGATATGGTATAAGCCTATTCACCGGAACCCCATTTGCTTGCTTGTGGGAGCAGTCAGTAATTGAAAAATCCTGTAGACATCGGTTGACGGAGAAAAATCTGCAGTGTTAGGGATATAGCCTTTTTCTTTTGCACGCTTTTCGAGTTGTTCTGCATTCCTTATTGCCGCATTGGTTTTGTCCTTGATCAGTGGATATATTGCCTCCATAGATTTGTTGTATCCATTTATGTAAGAAGGCATATCATTTAACAGGTCTTTGCTTTTGAGATAATTCTTCGGAGAGCTTGTAAAATGGCATATATACCATAATTCAAAGCAAGGATTTGAAATGATGAGGTGAATGTTGTTACTTGTAGCTAGTTCCAATGCTTTCCTGATTTGCTGCTCCTTTCCTTTATCACAGTCAAGATCAACGAAACAGAACGCAAGATCTCCATAATAGGAATCGAAACCAAGCGCATCCATTGAAGCTATCAAATTCTCAATCATACCTATAGGATCTGTTTCGTTACCGTGGGCTTTTCTGAGCACTACTCCATTAAGATTCTTGATCAAGTCCTTGAGATAAAGAGTCTCTGTGGCATTATGCCCTTCTGCGGCAAATAATATGAGCTTGTTCTGTTTTCTCTTTTTTGATGGGTTCTCATTTCTTTTTGCCATGATTGTACCTCACAGTATGTTCGGTACAGCACCGAATCTGCCTGCGATATATGCTTTCCTAATATCTTCTCTGGTCCTTGCAGGGAAGTCATTGAGAGAGTACAGATCCGAGAGACCCGTATTGTTGTCTTTCTCCACGAAGAAGATCTGATCCCTTCTCATGATGCTTGTGGAAAGGAGATCAGTAGTATGCGTTGTCATGATGAGCTGAGCACCTTTCGGATTCGTTTCAGGAGAATTGAAGAGATTGACGATATAAAGCAGTAGGGCAGGGTGCATGCTTGAATCAAGCTCGTCCACACAGAATACATATCCTTTATCGAGAGCTTTCTTAATCCATGGACTCAAGAAAAATAGATTTTGTGTTCCTTTAGATTCAGCAGGTAATGGGAGCTGATATATGGCATGATTATCTCCGTCCGTTCGAACAATATGCTCTGTCCTTACTATATACTCCTTCTGTATGGACGGAACAGGTATATTAACCATGAAAAGAGGTGGATTATTTATATTCTTTGCTTCAATTGTAAAATCACTTATGTTTATGTCAGCCTCTTTCAGAAGGTTATTTGTGAATGATCTGAGCTTTCCGCTCTTATCTTTTTCATATAGCTCAAGCGATTGAAGCATGGGGTTGTTTGAGTCAAAGACATCTATATAACTGCTAAGCCAGAGATAGGGCTTTTTAGTCAGACTGGCATTCCATACTGTGGCAGTGGCAATGAATAGCTTGTTAGCAGTGGTTCGTTCAGTTAGAGGCCTAAGCTGGTTTTGTGCTTCATTGCTGTAGAATTCATATCCCTTTGCTGTTCTCTTGAATATCTTTGTGGGTCTCTGAGAATTGTATGCTGTCAGATGTTCTTCGGTGATTTTCTTCTGAGTACAAGAGAATCCGTAAATGTATCTGCTTTCATCCATTGTAAATTCGAATTCAAAGGATGTTTCCTTTACCTCTTTGCAGAAGGCAAAAGGCTCAACAAACGGAATAAGTTCGTTGACCTGTCTTGTTTCTGATGTACGTATGATTATAAGAGCGGATGTAATCGCTCTTATAAGATTTGATTTTCCTGCAGCATTTGCACCAAAGATAGCTGCAGATTTTAAGAGATTTCCATAGATGGATTGCTCTTTTGTATTCTCAGGATGTTCCTTATTTGAAGATGCTTTCATGGAAAATTCCATTGGCTCTCGGAAGGATCGAAAATTGCTTGCTTTAAATCTGATGAGCATGATGATCTCCTAAAAATTATTGATTACTTGTTATGAATCATAGTAAATATAACAATTTAGCTGATTGTCTTCAATGTATAAATTGAATTTTTGGTAATAGTTGTCAAAAATATAAAATATAAATACTTGGTTAAGTATTATTCAATTGGGCATATAAAGTTAGAATATGATTTAGTTCTTTAAAAAGGCTTTATATAGAAAATATTGTATGCCAGCAAACATAATCTTAGTATCTAGAGACAGAAAAGGAGATCTTTTTGTTGATTAACTTGCAAATAATAATATTTAAAATTAATTTTTAAATAATAGTGTAAAATCTGAAAATAGATTTTTAGATTATAAGTATAAGGGTAAATTGGGGCTGAACTTTTTCAAATGTGAATGTACCGTATTTGAGATCTTCATTTCATGGCAAGCAGGCATCTAGTTGCTGAAATGGTAACCAGATGCCGCTATTACAGGTTTAAATTAGCTTAGAATATTCTTCATCTGAAACAGACTCGAGCCATTCGTTATGCGTATTCTCTCCAGGAACTTCGACTGCGATGTGGCTGAACCAGCTGTCTTTTGCCGCACCATGCCAGTGCTTCACTTCTCTTGGAATCGTAATGACATCGCCCGGGTGAAGTTCTACTGCTTCTTTTCCTTCCTCCTGATACCATCCTCGGCCCGATGTGCAGAGAAGAATCTGTCCTCCGCCTTTGTCAGCGTGATGGATATGCCAGTTGTTGCGGCATCCAGGCTCGAAGGTGACATTCGCCATGAACACGGTCTCCTTCGGATCCGTAAGTGGCTTGAGATATGACTTGCCGATGAAATACTGGGCATAAGCATCATTGGGCTCTCCAAGGCCGAACATGCCGCCGTCCTTTCCTTTATCATTCTTGTAGACTTCAAGAGCAACTCGGAATGCCGCCCATGCATTTGGCCATCCTGCATAGAATGCGATATGGGTTAGAATTTCTCCCATCTCAGCTTTTGTCACACCGTTCTTCTTCGCAGTCTGCATATGGTACTGAAAAGAGGAATCGATTAACCCTTTTGATATAAGTACAGTTATAGTGAGAATGGATCTCATTTTTAGAGATAGTTTATCTTCCCTCGTCCATACCTCGCCAAAGAGTATGTCATCATTGAGATGTGCAAACTCATCCGCAAATCCTGTGAGGGCATCACGTCCTGCCGTCTGTTTGACCATAACTTGCCTCCATGAACATCAATCTTTACCTATAATTTAAAATTGCTGGATTGTTATGTCTAATACTTCTTTTTCATGATTAAAAATGCTTTTAGGTAATTTATAATCATGATAGAATCACAAATATGGAACTCAGAGTACTAAGATATTTCCTCACGATTGCAGAGGAAGAGAACATAACAAGGGCGGCGGACATACTCCATGTCACGCAGCCAACACTCTCAAGGCAGATCATGCAGCTTGAGGATGAGCTCGGAACAAAGCTCTTTAAGCGGAGCAAGTACTGCATAAAACTTACAGAGGACGGGCTCTTTTTAAAGCGTAGAGCAGAGGAGATTCTCTCCCTTGCTGAGAATACCACAGAGGCTATTGGCAACAAGAATAAGGACATTGTAGGTGAAATCACTATTGGCTGCACAGAGACGCACAGCATGGATATCCTTGCATCGAAGATGGCAGAGTTCCGGAAACTTCATAAAGGCGTAATCTACAACATCTATACGACGAATGCTGATGGCATCAAGGAGAATATTGAGAAGGGAGTATTTGAACTGGGGCTTGTTACAGAGCCTGTGGATACATCCCGCTTTGAGACACTTCATCTTCAGGGCAAGGAAAGATGGGGCGCGCTCGTCAGAGAAGATGATCCGCTCTCTGAAAAGGAATTTGTCTGTCCCGATGATGTTAAGGACAAGTCTCTTATTCTCCCTGTCAGGACGGAAGTGAGATATATTCTTGAAGGCTGGTTCGGTGCCTCCTTTCAGGATCTTAATATAGCTGCAAGATACAACCTCGGTAGGAACGTCGCTGTAATGGTTCGCTCTGGACTTGGGATAGGGATATGCTTTGACCTCTTTGCAAACTATGAAGGCCTCCGCTTCATCCCCATGATTCCTCCTCTGATGACAGGGAGTGCTGTGTGTTGGAAGAAGAACCAGCTCTTTTCCACCGTCACAAGAAGTTTCATTGATTTTCTTAAAAATACAGATTAAGTATTTATTGAAATGAAAAATAAGTATTAGACATTTTAATATCTCCGTTGTAAATTCTAGAAATAAAGGTAAGGATGAAGAATTTTAGAACATACCTAAATTTTACATCTTTTCGTCAAGGAAGGTATGAAGATGGATTATTTCACTCTGCTTAGTGGTAACTGTGGAAGGATGGGGCGATGAGTTTTTCAATGAATCTTTATTACTCTGGTGAAAAAGGTAATGCAAAAGCTTTTGCAGAAGAAATGCTCTCTGGTGGAATCGTTGAAAGAATAAAGAAAATTGATGGATGCCTCAGATATGAATATTTCATCGGTCTTTCCGATCCTGAGACGGTTCTCTTAATAGATACATGGAGAGATCAGAAGGCATTGGATGAATACCATTCATCTCCTTTAATGAGCGAAGTTGCAAAGCTTAGAGAGAAGTACAATCTTCATATGAAAGCTGAGCGGTATATAAGGGATGAGATGCCTGATAAAGACAGATCATTCATTAGAAAGTAGGCAGAACATCTTAAGATTTTCCAATCGTTTCCTGTTATTGCAAATTTCATTGCTTTCTCTCTTTTTTCTGTTGAGATAAATGCATGTAAAGATGTAGAATGACGAAAATTGGACAAGGACGTCTATCTCGTTTGGGATAGGCGTCTTTTTCTTTTTTGGGAGGAAAGCATGGAGCGGAAATTCATATTCGTCACTGGTGGAGTCGTATCAGGGCTAGGTAAGGGTGTAAGCGCAGCGAGCCTGGGTCTTTTACTTAAACAGAGGGGGCTGAAAGTTGCAGCGCAGAAGCTGGATCCATATCTGAATGTAGATCCGGGAACGATGAGCCCCTATCAGCATGGTGAGGTCTTCGTAACAGATGATGGGGCTGAGACAGATCTTGATCTCGGACACTATGAGAGATTCATAGATGAGAATCTAAATCGAAAATCCAATCTTACAAGCGGTAAGGTATTCTGGAATATTCTCACGAGGGAGAGAAGGGGGGAGTATCTTGGAAAGACGGTCCAGATAATCCCGCATGTGACCGACGAGATAAAGGCCAACATATATTCTCTTGGCGAAATGACAGGAGCGGATGTGGTGATTACTGAGATCGGGGGTACGATAGGTGATATAGAAAGCCAGCCTTTTCTTGAGGCTGCAAGAGAGCTCAGGACTGAGGTCGGAATTGAGAATTCCATGTTCATACATGTCGTTCTCGTTCCCTATCTTGCATGCAGCGGTGAGTATAAGACAAAGCCGAGTCAGCATTCTGTCCATGAGCTTCAAGGGATGGGGATAATGCCTGACTGCATAATCGCAAGATCTGATAAGGCGCTTGATGCTGACATACTTAAAAAAATCTCCTTGTTCTGCAATGTCGATTCCCATGCGGTAATCGGCAATGAAAACATTAGTCCGATTTATGCGCTTCCTCTCTTACTGCATGAGCGGGGCTTCGATGAATATGTTGTATCGCGGCTATTTCTAAAATCAAGGGAATGTGATCTTGACGCATGGGCTAGCGCAGTCAGCAAGATGATGGGGAAAAAGGAGAGGAAGGTACGTATCGCAATATGCGGAAAATATGTGAAACTCCACGATGCGTATCTATCGATTAACGAGGCTTTATACCATGCGGCAAGCAAAAACAATGCGGAACTTGAGCTCGATTTTGTTGATTCTGAGGACTTGGAGAGGGATGGGGCTGCAAAGCATCTTTGCTCTGTCGATGGGATACTTGTTCCTGGCGGATTCGGCTCAAGGGGAATCGAGGGGATGATTCTTGCAGCGCGTTATGCCAGAGAACACGATGTTCCGTATTTGGGAATTTGCCTTGGAATGCAGATAGCTGTAATCGAGGCATCACGTTCACTATCAGGTCTTGAGAGGGCGAACTCAAGGGAGTTTGACGCAGAATGCGATGAATGCGTGATAGACCTTATGGATGAGCAGAGGAATATCACGGCAAAAGGTGGGACAATGCGTCTTGGCTCCTATCCTTGCTCGATAGAAAAAGGTACTCTTCTTCATGACTTATATAACTGTGATCTGGTCGATGAGCGTCATAGGCATCGCTATGAGGTCTCCCCGGTTTTCAAAGAAAGGATTGAAAAGGGTGGAATCGTTTTCAGCGGAATGAGCCCCGATGGAAAACTTGTGGAGGCGATGGAGAACCCCTCATGCCGATTCTTCGTAGCCGTGCAGTCCCATCCTGAGTTCAAGAGCAGACCGAACAGGGTTCATCCGCTCTTTGATGGGTTTATCAAGGCAGCCCTCGCTAAGTAAAAAAACAGGAATGTACAATCGCTTGTGCATTCCTGAACGTTAGTTTTATTCTCCGCTTTTTCCGTAGTTTGATAGTACCCGGGCAGAAGGATCTGAGACACGGCATCCCGGCCAGCTGCTGTTTGGCATCCAGAAGCCGGGTATCATCTTGTACTGTCCTGAATAAAAGCTCTCGAATATCTCTCTGTAGAGCAGGGACTCCGGGGTAAACGGTCTTCCTTGCTCTGGATATTTTTTATACTCTTTTTCAAGGTCTTTTCCCTCGTAATACCTCTCTGCATATGCCTTGAGGTCATCCACCATGCTGTGTCCAACAGCATCGCTGAATGCCGCCTTTTCCCTCCAAAGGATATCATCAGGAAGCCATCCACCGTCTTCAAATGCCTTGCGCAGAAGATATTTTCCATGTCCCGTATGGTTCATCTTCATTTCAGGGTCGATAGAGAGCACGTATGATGCGAAATCAAGATCACCAAATGGAACCCGTGCTTCAATGCTGTTATCAGCAATGCATCTGTCAGCTCTAAGTACGTCGTACGCATAAAGCTCACGTATTCTTTTCTGACTCTCTTTTTCAAACTCTACTTCATTTGGGGCATAGTCCGTGTATTTGTACCCGAACAGCTCATCTGAAACCTCTCCCGTGAGAAGTACTTTGATATCGGTATTCTCGTGGATGAAGCGGCATAAGAGGAACATGCCGATGCTAGCTCTTATCGTCGTGATATCATAAGTGGCGAGTGCGTTTATAACCTCCGGCAGGGCAGAGATGACATCCTTTTCACTCATTGTTACGTTCGTATGTACCGCACCTAGATATGCTGCTGTGCGCTCTGCATATTTAGAATCGATAGGATCCTTATCCATACCGATTGAGAACGTCCTGATGGGCTTCTTTAGTATCTTTGTCGCAATAGAGCATACGAGGGAGCTGTCAAGTCCTCCAGAGAGGAGGAATGCAAGAGGTGTGTCTGAGTCGAGTCTTTTCTCAACGGCCTTTATCAGACGCTCCCTTATTGATTTTGTTATCTCATCCAGGCTCCCATACGTATATGATTTCACCTCAGAGATGTCCCTGTAGCTGATGAATTCTCCCTTATTATAATAATGCCCTGGGGGAAACGGCATTACATCGGCACAAAACGGGGTAAGAAGTGTTGCCTCACTGGCAAAAGCTATCATGCCATCCTTATCATAGCCGTAGAATAGGGGACGGATTCCGATTGGATCCCTTGCGGCGATGAAGCCTTCTTTTTCATCATATATTACTGTCGCATATTCCGCATCAAGCATGGAAAACATCTTCTTCCCGTATTTCTCATATAGGTATAAGACGGTCTCGCAGTCGGAGTCGGAATGAAAATCATACCCCTCACTTTCCAGCTTTCTCCTTATGGCTCTGAATCCATATATCTCCCCGTTCGTGATGCTATACATGCCATTATATTCAAAAGGCTGCATCCCCCTCTCATCGATTCCCATGATCGCAAGGCGTTGGAATGCGAGAAAGAGGTTCTTCTTTGGAGAGATTATCCTCTCAGCATCGGGGCCTCTTCTTTTTGTTCTTTCTAGAATGGCTTTAATCTGGGCCACTCCTAACGATCGTCCTTCATAAGCAAATACTGTACACATATAACACCTCAGACAGCGGCGTAAAGCTCGCCATATGTTTTTGATTTATCCGCTTCAATTGCGATGAAGCCACCTGACAAACAGCGTTCGAGAGAGAGTGAGAATGTTGCGGCATAGTCCGAAAGTATAGGAGAAAGTATCTTTTCCTTCTCTTCCTTAGTTACATCACGCTTTATAAGATTCTGAGAAAGATTAAGAGGAGTTTTATCAGTTCTAAGATAGATTGTTCCTGCATACATGCCATTCCCGCAGAAGTATCCCGTAATGTCCTTACCCTCGTAGCCAAGTCCCAGTACGATTATGATTCCACCTGCAAGGTATTCCCCTAAAAAGGAACCGGCTCTTCCTCCGATAACGAGTATGCTCCTCTTATCCCCATAGGCCTTCATGTGCACTCCTGCCCTGTATCCGGCGTCCCCTAGGATATAGACCCTGCCACCTCGCATTCCATAGGCAAGGGCATCACCTGCAGAGCCTCTTACCGCAAGAAGTCCGGCATTCATGGTATCGGCAGCCGCATCCTGCGCATTACCGTCAACTAATACGGTCCCTCCGTCCAGATAGGAGGCTAGAGCGTTACCGGGGGTGCCTTTTATTCGGAGTATGCCGCTTTTCTTGGCACACCCCATGTATCTTTCTCCAAGACAATCTGTTATAATAATCTCATCGTTCTCTTTATTCTTAATGTCTGTTGATGGACAACGGGTTTTCATCCCGTCAACACCATGTTCCATACTCTCGTACTTTTCCATCTCGCTTAAGCTGTCATTTTTTACTTCTAATGTCCTCATATCATTCTCCTGCGTATTTTATTCCTAGAATCTCAAGCTCTTTTTCATTCATATCCACCCCTCTAAGAGCCATCTTGTTTCCTCTTAAAGCTTCAATGCTGTTGATTCCCATTCCGCCCATGATCTCCTTTATCTCACTTGTCCAGGCGCTTACGAGGTTTACAAGATGCTCTGCCCCCTTTTCAGGATCAAGTCTTTCCATCAGTTTCGGATCCTGAGTTGCAATGCCCCATGCACACTTTCCCGTATGACAGGAGGCACATATATGACAGCCGAGTGCGCAAAGGGCTGCAGTTCCTATCGAGACTGCATCCGCACCAAGGGCAATCGCTTTAAAAACATCTGCCGAGTTCCTGATTCCCCCGGATGCTACGATGCTTACCCTGTCCCTTATCTTCTCTTCCCTGAGCCTCTCGTCCACAGAGGCTATCGCAAGTTCAATCGGAATGCCCACATTGTCCCTGATGCGTTTGGGCGCGGCACCGGTTCCACCTCTATAGCCGTCGATTGCGATGATATCAGCACCGCTACGCGCTATTCCCGATGCAATCGGTGCTATGTTGTGAACCGCTGCCACCTTGACGATTACTGCTTTCCTAAAATGGGTTGCTTCTTTTATCGACATTACAAGCTGCGCAAGATCCTCGATTGAGTAGATGTCATGGTGGGGAGCAGGGCTGATTGCATCCAGCCCCTCCGGTACCATTCTTGTTTTTGATACATCTCCTACGATCTTCTTTCCCGTCAGATGTCCGCCTATTCCGGGCTTTGCTCCCTGTCCTATCTTTATCTCGATAGCCTCTGCGGTATTCAGATATGTCTCATGTACACCAAAGCGTCCTGATGCAACCTGTACGATCGTGTTCCTCTTGTATTTGTAGAGGCTTTCATGAAGGCCTCCTTCTCCCGTGTTCCAGTAAGTGCCGAGAGCCTCTGATGCTGATGCAAGCGCCTTATGCACATTCAGGCTTATGGCTCCATAGCTCATGGCTGAGAACATTATCGGAGTCTTTAGTTCTAGATGAGGAGGAAGATTGTCAACTATTTTCCCATTTGCATCCCTCTCTATTTTTGCTGGCCTTGCTCCGATGAATACGGATGTCTCCATCGGCTCTCTTAGAGGATCTATGGACGGGTTTGTCACCTGGCTAGCATTTAAAAGAATCTTGTCAAAATAAATCGGTATGTTTTTCCCCTGAGCTCCCATTGATGAAAGAAGTACACCTTTTGTCTTCGCCTGTAGTATTATCTCTTTTATATCATCGTCTTTGAATACGGAGTTCTCCCTGAATCTGTTCTCATCCTCCGTTATGTAGATGGCTCCAGTCGGACAGAACGTGACGCATCTCTGACAGTCCGTGCATTTCTCATGGTTAAAGAGAAGAGCCTTACCATCTTTGACTTCTATTGCCCCGAAAGAGCACTCTCTTGAGCATCTGAGGCATAATATGCAGCTCTCGTCTTTTCTTATCCTGTATCTCCTCATTGCTTATTCTCCTTATCAAGGGTGACGATTACCGCATCCCCTCCACGTGGTGCCCAGATCCTGTCGGGATTCTCCTCTATTACCCTTATCGCGGCTTCCTCAGAGCTGAAGTATACAGTATTGCCCTTTTCCGCAGCGACGAGGCTTCTAAGTTTCAGACGGTCGTTAAGCGCCATCATCCCACCTTTGAAGCCTACAAGAATTGAAAACGGACCTGTTATTAAAAAGGATGAGTACATCTTTCTTAAATACGAGAACCTTTCTCTCTCTTCTTCGTCTTTAAGCGCTATCGTTGTCCAGAATGGGGCTGCGATAACCTCTGAGCATTCCTTGAGTGTCAGCCCCTGCTTCCTTGTCAGATAGTCGATTATGTATGTTATTACTTCCGTATCGGTCAGGAGGTTGCATGAGTAGCCGTACATCTCAACAGCTCTTCTGTTCGCATCATAAGATGAGATCTCCCCGTTATGTACGACAGTGAGATCCAGAAGGGAGAAAGGATGGGAGCCAGCCCACCATCCAGGAGTATTTGTCGGATAGCGGCCATGAGCCGTCCATGAGTACCCTTCATATTCCTCAATGCGGTAAAAGTCCGCAACATCCTCTGGATAGCCCACGGCTTTGAATACGCCCATGTCCTTACCGCATGAGACTACATAAGCACCTTTTATCGATTCGTTGATCTTGATTGTCGCCTTTGATGTATACTCCATCTCATCAAGCTGGCTGTCCTGTAAAAGGTGGGGCAGCGGGGTAATGAAGTATCTCCAGATAAGAGGAGCATCCGTTATTTTTCCACTCTGGCGCGTTGGAATCTTTGACAGGTTAATAATGTCGAATCTTTTATCAAGGAACCGCTCTGCCTCCTCTCTGGCAGAAATTGTGTCATAGAAAATGTGGAGTGCGAAATAGTCCTTGTATTGCGGATAAATCCCATAAGAAGCGAATCCTCCTCCAAGCCCGTTCGATCTGTTATGCATGATTGCGATGCTCTTTTTGATGGCCTCTCCCGATATACGTCTTCCATCCCGGCAGAATATACCGCTGATCGCACATCCTGAGCTTATCCTTACTTCTCCCTCTCTTTTCATCTGACGACCTCTGTAAATAAAAAAAAGGACGCACTAAGATCTCCCTTAGAACGTCCTTGTTCCTTGCCGTATCTTTTACGATATTTCTGCTTTCTGTGTCAATCGTAAAAATGAATATTTTATGAATGAAAATGCAGGGCAATGCATAAAAGTACTTGACTTTATCTTCTCGGCTTTCTATTATTCAGCCAAGAACAGCAAAGGCGCTGCAGAGAATCATCTGCGGCGCTTTTTCCATTTTCGGGAGGATGTATATGGATTTAGAGGATATCAGGGAGCTACTTGCCGAGTATGAGATCAAATTCATCAGGCTCGTTTTCTGCGATATTTCCGGACGGCAGAAAAACATTGCCATAATGGCTGATGAGATCGAACATGCCGTAAGACACGGGGTCTCGTTCGATGCTTCCGCCATAAAGGGATTTCTGAACATAAATGAGTCGGATCTCCTTTTATTTCCCGATCTTGATACGTTCTCCGTCCTTCCTTGGAGACCTGTAGAAAGGGCTGTTGCGAGGTTTTACTGTTATATAACATATCCGGACAGAAGGCCGTTTGAAGGGGATGGACGATATCTTTTGAAGAAATTGGAGAAGGAAAGTGGAAAAAGAGGGTACTCATTCCTTGTCGGACCAGAATGTGAGTTCTATCTATTCAATACCGATGATAAAGGTTTTCCAATCCTTTCTCCTTACGATGATGCGGGTTATTTTGACATGGCTCCGCTGGACAGGGGGGAGAACATAAGGCGTGAGATATGTTTTGCCCTTGAGAGTCTTGGCATCAAGCCCGAGCGAAGCCACCATGAGCATGGCCCGGGGCAAAATGAGATAGATTTCCGCTGCTCATCTCCTCTTAAGGCGGCTGATGATTTGATGACATTCAAGACAGCCGTCAAGGCGATAGCACAGCAGAATGGACTCTTTGCCTCATTCCTTCCAAAACCTCTTGAAGGTGAGAGTGGAAGCGGGCTTCATATCAACCTGTCGTTATATGAAAACGATGAGAATCTTTTTGAGAAGAATGATAGAAAAGCCATGTCATTCATGTCAGGAATTCTCAGGAGGATGAAGGAGATTACGGTCTTTTCAAATCCTTTAGTCTCTTCATATGAGAGACTTGGTCATTTTGAGGCACCCTCCACAATCTCATGGAGCCATCAGAACAGGTCAACTCTAGTGAGAATCCCTTATGCGGAGGGCCATGACTGCAGAATGGAACTAAGAAGTCCAGATCCGGCTGTGAATCCCTATTTCCTTATATCCCTTCTTCTCTCAGCCGGCTTTGAAGGAATTGTCGATAACCTGGTTGCACCAGAGGAGGCAGTCTGCGACATGATTTCTACAAGAGCATCAGAGAGCCTTCCTTCCTCTCTTTCTGAGGCTGTTGAGCTAGCAAGGCGCAGCGATTTCGTTGCTAAAGTGATATCAGAGAAGATATTGAAGGAGTACCTTGATGATAGGGCAACGGAGGTCAGTGAATACGAAAAGAGCGGAAAGGGCCACGACTATCTGATAAGCAGGTATTTCAGATTCATATAGGATGTCTCTATGGAAACTGTTCTATTGGTTGCGGAACAAAGCAAATTCGAAGAGATAAAGAAACTCTTTTATCCAGGATCATATGCTTTTCTCAGAGCATCAAGCGAGAGGGAGGCAAAGGGAAAACTGCTGGATCTATCACCCTCTTTCGTCATCGTAGACTTTGAGATTCAGGGGGCGAAAGAAATCTCAATTTTCTCTGCCATGAGGGAAATAGATACTCTTGTCCTTGCTCCAGGCCCGATCATCTTCCATATAAGGGAGATAATGATGAATTACGGCGTCTATACCAGCTCTTTAAATAGGGAAGAAATTGAATCTGTTTTAACTGCGATCCGTGTTTCAAAGCAGAGGATCAGGAAGATAGAGGAAAAGAATAAAAAACTTCTTGAGCGCTTTAAAAGAGAGAAGTTGCTTACAGAGGCCAAATGTCTACTCGCCGGAAAAAGAGGAATGAGTGAGGCTGAGGCCCATAGTTACATAGAGAAGAAAGCGATGGATCGGCGTATCTCTCTTATAGATGCGGCGATGAGTATTTTACGGGAATTAGCATAGGAGGAAAACAAATGAACGTCCCAGAAATGTTTGGTTCTATGGTTTTTAATGATTCTATCATGAGAAAAATGCTTCCGAAATCGGTATATCAATCATTAAAGAACACAATTAACGAGGGTAAAGCTCTTGATGAGGATGTCGCAGATATCGTGGCATCAGCGATGAAGGAATGGGCCGTCAGCAAGGGGGCGACACATTTCACGCATTGGTTCCAGCCTATGACAGGCATCACGGCTGAAAAACACGACAGTTTCCTATCCGTAGACAAGAACGGCTCTGTCATAATGGATTTTTCTGGAAAGGAGCTGACGAAAGGAGAGCCAGATGCCTCCAGCTTCCCGTCCGGTGGTCTAAGGGCGACATTTGAGGCCCGTGGTTATACGGCATGGGATCCGACAAGTTATGCGTTCATAAAAGATGATACTCTTTGCATACCGACAGCCTTCTGTTCTTATACAGGGGAGATCCTTGATAAGAAAACTCCGCTTCTAAGGAGCATGGATGCGATAAGCCGTGAGGCGGTAAGGGCCCTCAGACTTTTTGGCAAGCATGCTAAAAGGGTTAATGCGACGATAGGAGCTGAGCAGGAGTATTTTCTAATAGATAAAAAGGACTATGAAAAACGCCTCGATCTTCGCCTTACAGGTCGTAGCCTAATCGGAGCACCGTCTGCAAAAGGACAGGAGATGGAGGATCACTACTTCGGATCGATAAGGCCAAGGGTGAAAGATTTCATGAAAGACCTTGATCAGGAGCTATGGAAACTTGGAATAACTGCGAAGACCGAGCATAATGAGGTTGCTCCGTGCCAGCATGAGATGGCACCAATCTTCGATAACGCCAACAAAGCCACGGATTCCAACCAACTTACCATGGAGATGATGAAGAAGGTTGCTGAGCGTCATGGCTTTGCCTGCCTATTGCATGAGAAGCCATTTGAAGGTATTAACGGATCTGGAAAGCATAACAACTGGGCGCTTAGCACCGATGAAGGAGAGAATCTTCTTGATCCAGGAAAGACACCGATGGAGAATGCGCAGTTCCTGTTTTTCCTTACTGCGATAATAAAAGCGGTCGATGAGTACCAGGATCTTTTGAGAATCAGCGTGGCAAGCGCTGGAAACGATCATAGACTTGGGGCCAACGAGGCTCCTCCTGCGATAGTCTCGATATTCGTGGGAGATGAGCTTGAATCGGTGATTGAGGCAATCATTGAGGACAAGATGATTTCTAAAAACAGCCTCTCTTCCCATCTCGATATCGGAACAAGCGTTCTTCCCAAGCTTGCACGTGATAACTCTGACAGGAACAGAACGAGCCCCTTTGCATTCACGGGTAACAAGTTCGAATTCAGAATGCCCGGCTCTTCGTTCAACATCGCATGTACCAATGTGATGCTGAATACTGCAGTCGCAGATGCTCTCAAGGATTTCTCCGATGAGCTTGAGGGCTCAGAAGATTTCAATTCCTCCCTCAAGAAGCTTATAAAAAGAGAGTTGAAAAAGCATAGGAGAATCCTATTTAACGGGAACGGCTACAGCAAGGAGTGGGAGGCCGAAGCGGAAAGAAGAGGGCTCTCGAATTACAAAAGAACTCCCGATGCTCTCATCCATTACTGTGATGAGAAGAACGTGGCTCTTTTTGAAAGGCATAGAATTTACAGCCTGAAAGAGATGGAATCGAGGCTTGAGATTTCCCTTGACGAATACAAAAAGGCGATACATATCGAAGCCATGACGATGATTGAAATGCTCAGGCGGCAGATTCTACCTTCTGCCATGCGTTTTTGCTCTTATCTTGCATCTTCATTAGAAGTAAAGGAGCGAAATGGGTTGCATGTGAATGCTGATAAGCTGCTATGTCTCAAGCTAAGCGCTCTATGTGATGATCTCCTGGCTAAGACGGATGAGCTAGATGAATGCGTAAGCGCTTGCCCGAGTGAGGTCGAATCTGCAGCATTCTATGCAGCTGATAAGATCATTGTGAAAATGGAAGAGGCAAGAAAGATAAGCGATGAGCTTGAAAAGATGACAGATAAGTCATTCTGGCCGATTCCGACGTATTCTGAGATTCTATTCTATGTATGAAATGATGAAGCGGGGCTTTAAGAAGGCCTGCTTCTTTTTTTTAAAGTTAAGTTTGTGTTTCCGCATTACTTTTCGCTTTTGCCTAAAGCGGTTTTGCGTGTTAGATTATTTATATGATATTGGAACCTTCGCAGAAACAGAAGAAGCTTGAGGATAAGCTGAACGCATATTATTTTTCCCTTGCGAATTTAGATTCTTTAAGCGAAAAGGAGCAGCAGAAGCTGTATAAGGAGATAAGAAAGACCATTGAAAGCCTTGAAGAGGGGCATGAGAAGGCTGAGGAGTGGGCGAAGTTCCTCTCCTCCTCTTCCGATGAGCTTAAGGCGAGACTTAAAGACACGATCAACAGCAATAAGAAGGGCTTCATAATCTCCCGTGCTCCCGCAAATGGAACGATTGATTACAGGGAGGAGAAGGCTCATCATTTTGCACGTGGTCTTAACGGCTATAAGCTTTTTCTGATTTTTTTAATCGGTTCGGTAGCCGGTGTGATAGTGGAGACTGCTTGGTGTTTCCTGCGTCACGGTTATGTGGAGAGCAGGGCGGGCCTGGTATACGGACCTTTTTCTCCGATCTATGGTGTTGGTGCGTTCTTTTTGACACTGATGCTCTATAAATACCGCAACCGTTCTACGATATACTCTTTTATCGGGGGCTTTGTCGCAGGAAGCGTAGTTGAATACATCTGCTCATATCTTCAGGAGACGCTCTTCGGTTCTGTAAGCTGGGATTATTCGAACATACCACTGAATATCAATGGAAGAGTCTGCCTTTTGTATTCGGTTTTCTGGGGCTTTCTCGGCATACTATGGATAAAATCCATCTATCCAAGGATGTCGGTATGGATATTGAAGATTCCAAATAAGATAGGCAAGATTCTTGTATGGATACTTCTTGTTTTCATGATCTTCAATTCGGTGGTATCTGCACTCGCAGTTTACAGATGGTCTGAGCGGATTGAGGGAAAAGAGGCTTCAAACAGGGTTGAAATCCTCCTTGATGAAAGATTGCCAGATGAGAGGATGCAGAGAATCTATCCGAACATGGAGTTCCTAAAATAGCCGATAAAAATCATTAATTACACCTCTTTAGATGACGTCTTCACAAAATCTTCAAATTTCATTAAGTTAAACACTTATGAAAAAAGAAATAGGGAAAAATACATCAGGCAAAGTTAAAAAACTTGCAGCATTTCTGGAAAAGGAGTATTCGCTTACTTTAGCGCGTGCCATTTCCATTAATCCTGCAAAGATGAGCAAAATTCTCAGTGGTGAAGATGAGCTGAATATCAAGATATTGAATAAGATAGCGTCATATTTCTTCATTCCTCTCAATATTTTTACTGATGATGACAAGGAGCTTCCAGATCTTGGCACTCTGCAGCTCGATGAGGATCTTCTCTCTGTTCAGCGCAATGATGTCGAGAATGATATCGAGAGGATGAAGCAGAAGCACTACATCGCCCGCAACTGGAAGATGATAGGCTACAAGAAGAGACTTAAACTTGTTCTCTCCGTCCTTTTGATAACGGTTCCACTCGTCGCTTACATCCTGTTCTGCGTTTCAGAAGCAGCGAATGAGAGGCTTGGGGATATTAAAAAGTATGAGAGGGGTAGTGACGGCCTTGTATACGACATCTATGATCCGATGCAGAAGAAATATCATGATGACCTTGAGGGTACAAGCAGAGCTAATAATCCGGATGCGTATTATGCAGAGGTTAAAGTCGGAGTCGTACTTGAGAGGATAAAGAACATACAGAGCGCAACGAGCAGCTATGAGACCAGGATGCAGCTCTATTTCAAGTTCGACAAGGATGAGTTCAGGGACATGTTCAGCCATTATGCATATAATGTTCTTCTTGATCAGGTCATAGATGACTATTACTCAACTTATCCAGAAGAGAGCCGACCTGAGGGTAGCTTCAACCATGAAGAGTGGGTATCTTCCCATGAAGAGTACTTCAATGAGTGGGTGGATCTTCATGACTCCGATTACTATCCAGGAGAGACTCCTTCTAACGTACTGACGGATAAGGAGACGATGTTCACGATTGGAAACGGGGAGTTCGTTCCTGATTCATTTGGTACGCTGAAGGAGCTTGAAGAGGTTCAGTATTACGACGAGAATGGAAATCTGAGGACGATGTGCTATCAGAAAGTTAAGTTCAACGGAGCTTTTGAGAAGGCCTTCGACAGCGTCCGCTATCCTCTGGACTCCGTGCAGTTCAAGATGTACATTCTTCCTACGATGGATGCGAACTATATCCGTTATGTCCCAGATCATGATCAGACAGATGATGGCGTGATGATTAGCGGATTCACTCCGTACTTCTCAATCACCTCGGGCTACAGGCTAATTAATACCGATAAGGCGGATAATTTCACTCTTCGTCTGAATTACTACTATGATGAGAATAATGATCCTGCGATTGATTTCGAGCATACGGTGAGAACACAGCTTGAGATAATAGTAAGGGCGAATAGGGCGGGACTCTCACTCTTTTTACAGGCGTTCATAAACCTATTTAGCGTCGTAATCTGGATCATCATAGCATTCTACAGCCAGAGTTATACTGGAGAAGACAGTGTTGGAATGCTCGGAACAGGACTTTTCGGTGTCATATCCTCGATGCTCGTAGGACTTTCGATGGTATCCGATGCGGGAATATTCTCACTTATAACGATGATCAACATATTCACACTGGCGGTCATCATGATAATGACGTACCAGGCAATTGCCGCCAAGAGGGCACAGGTCAGGAAGGACAAGGTTCTTATTGCCTATAATGGAATAAAGCTGAGGATTCTTTTCGTACTCCTTACCTTGGCAACCGTTGCGATGTTCATAATCCTTCCATGTATTTCTTACATGTGGGGTTATTAATGAAAAAGGGCCGTCTGGCCCTTTTCTCTTCTCTTCTTATCTCCACTAGGCTTTCTGTTTCCTGTTAACGATGTATATGCCAAGACATACGAGAACAAGTGCGATGAGCTTATTAAGCTGAAGCGCCTCATCGACCTCCCCAAGAAATATTGCAGAAAGGAACACTCCGAAAAGCGGTGTCATGAAACTGAAAATAGTAACCTTGCTTACATCGTTGTATTTCAGCAAAGTACTCCAAACAGAGTATGCAACTGCTGATATTAAAGCCATGTAGAGCATCAGGATATAAGCTCCCGGATTCTGGACGAGGGTAATCCTGCCTCCAAGAATCAGGGCGACTACTATCATTATAAGGCCACCGAAGATGAACTGGTAGCCAGAGAGCATCACGACATTAAACCGTTTTGAATAGTTTTTAACCATAATTCCTGAGAGGGCGAGGCTGATTGTTGAAAGAAGCACAAGACCTTCTCCGAGGAACGTGAAAGAGAATACGGTCTCTTTATCCGGGGAGATGTTCATTATGATGATTCCTCCAAGGCCTAGTATGCACCCGAGGATTTTCGCCGTTGTCATCTTCTCATATTTAAATACGAGGGAGACGAGCAGTATCGAGAAGAAGCCGCTTGCCCCGGAGATGATTGTCCCAGCAACTCCGCTCGTATGCGCAAGTCCTATATAAAAGCAGAAATACTGCACGATGGTCTGAGCGAAAGAAAGTTTTATTATTGAAGGAATTGAACCTTTCTCAGGCGTTATAAGCCGTTTCTGTGCTATTGACTGAAATAGTATTACGAGAATGCCAGCAAGGAAGAACCTTATCCCTGCGAATAATATGATATCGAGAGTCTCTGATGACTCAATACCAAAGAGTTCATAACCTTTTTTTATGGAAGGTGTCGCGCTTCCCCATAGAAAACAGGAAAGGCATGCCAATAGGAATATGGCATACATGCTTCTAATCCAGTCTTTTTTCTTTTCCATTGAATCCTCCAATGATGATTTTCTGCATCAAGAGGGAAAATTAACACATATGGGTCTTTAGAACAAGGATAGAAGGCTTGTTACCCGGTTTTTCAGTGCTAAATGTTGCAACTTGTCCGTTTTTACGCTTTATAAGATTTTGTATTTCGTTTATATTTGTCAGTATGAACGGATTAGTTAGTCAAATTATTATGATTGGTGTGGGATTGTTGCTCATTTATCTCGCTATTAAGAAAGAGATGGAGCCTACACTCCTATTACCTATGGGTTTTGGCGCGATTCTCGTCAACCTGCCCGGTTCGGTTATAGCCCTGGATAACGGTATCCTCGGATGGCTATATAATGTTGGTATTGAGACTGCAGAGGTATTCCCGCTCCTCCTTTTCATCGGTATCGGAGCCATGATCGATTTCGGTCCTGTTCTCAGTAAGCCATGGCTTATCTTCATCGGTGCAGCAGGTCAGGGTGGTATCTTCATCTCCATGATCGTGGCAGCCGCTCTTGGATTCTCCATCAATGATGCCGCATCAATTGGTATCATCGGTGCTGCAGACGGTCCTACAGCTATCCTTGTAAGCCAGCGTCTGATGAGCCAGTATGTTCCAGCAATTCTTGTTGTAGCATATTGTTACATGGCACTTGTTCCTATTATTCAGCCTGTTGTTCTTAAGATCTGTACGACAAAGAAAGAGCGCTGCATCAGGATGCATTACAGTGCTAAGAGCGTAAGCAAGAGTACAAGAATCCTCTTCCCGATCATTACGACGATCGTATGTGGAACCATCGCTCCAGACAGTGCAGCACTTGTCGGAATGCTCATGTTCGGTAACCTCTTAAGAGAGTGCGGCGTTCTTGACAGCCTCTCTCTGGCAGCCCAGAACATGCTCAGTCCACTCATCACACTGCTTTTAGGACTCGCAATCGCTCCTCAGATGCAGGCAAGTTCACTCCTGCAGCCTGAGACAATCATGATCATGGGATTCGGTCTTGTCGCATTCGCTTTCGATACAGCTTGTGGTGTATTCTTCGTAAAGATTGCAAACCTCTTCTTGAAGAAGGGTCATAAGATCAATCCTCTTATCGGAGGAGCTGGAATCTCAGCATTCCCGATGAGTAGCCGTGTAGTTCAGAAAATCGGTATTGAGGCTGATAAGCAGAACCATCTCCTGCCGTTCGCACTCGGTGCAAACGTATCCGGACAGATTGGATCCGTTCTCGCAGGTGGCTTGCTGCTCTCCCTCGTTACCCCCTATGTGATTGGTTAAGGAGGAAGTGATGGATGCATCTTTAATGGAAGTTATCGGAATCGGACTTAAGAGCTGGGGATTACTCGCTCTCGGTCTTGGAATTCTTTTCATCGTTCTTATCGTCCTGAATGCTCTAACAGGTAATAAGAAGGATAAGAGCGACAAATAATGGGGCTGTTAAAACAGCTTAAGGAGACGGCCGTCTCCGTCCTGCCGATAGCGCTTATCGCCGCTATCGCAGGCCTAAGTTTAAATGTGTTCTCAACGGATGGGGTCTCATTCGTTGAGTTCATTTTTTCCGTAGCGCTGGTAATCATCGGGCTTACAGTATTCCTTCTCGGTGTCGATATAGGACTTATTCCCGTTGG
Organism: uncultured Spirochaetaceae bacterium; assembly: GCA_944390015.1. Lineage (GTDB taxonomy): Bacteria > Spirochaetota > Spirochaetia > Sphaerochaetales > Sphaerochaetaceae > Ornithospirochaeta. Next base: position 93,960 of record CALXOL010000003.1, on the reverse strand, counting down.
TAACCAGATAGGAGCCAAGGTAACGCAGAAGAAGAGCATAGGTCTTCTGCTTATTACTGGTTTTTTCCTTGGCGCAATCATTACAATCGCAGAGCCGGATGTACAGGTTCTTGCGAATCAGGTTCATGAGATAAATTCAGATATCAGCGTGATGACACTTACCCTGATGATAAGCATAGGGGTGGGGCTTTTCGTAGCCATTTCATTTCTCAGGAGCATACTCAACCTATCTTTAAAGATTACGCTTTGCCTTTCTGTCGTGTTGCTTTTTGCCGTAGCGTCCTTTGTCGATGAGTTCTTTGTATCCGTAGCCTTCGATGCAGGTGGAGCGACTACAGGTCCGATGGCTGTGCCATTCATCATGGCTCTTGGCCTTGGTATAAGCAAAAGTAAGGCCGATGGGGAGGAGTCCTCTTTCGGTTATGCAGGACTGGCCTCAATAGGCCCTGTATTGTTTGTCCTGATTCTTGGCTTCGTTTTCCGTGGCAATCTTAATACCTCTATCTCTTCTGTTGAAGATGAGGTTACAAATATTGCTAGGCTTCTTCTTGTTATAAAAGAGGTGAGCGTAGCACTTTTTCCATTGCTCATCATCTGCATCCTGATGCAGGCCTTCGTCATGAAGATGCCGCTCTATCAGGCAATCAGGATGTTTGTAGGTATATTGTATACATATATCGGCCTAATACTCTTCCTTTTTTCTGTGAACTGCTTCTTTATGCCGACGGCAAGGGCGATAGGGGAAGCTCTTTCCGCTGCATCTAAGCCAGGGCTATGCATTACGGCCATGCTTCTTGGGGCATCCGTTGTTCTTGCTGAGCCTGCAATCTGGGTACTTACAAAAGAGGTCGAGGAGACTACGGAGGGGCATATCAAGCGAAATATAATGTTTGCTGCGATGTGCATCGGTGTTGCATGCGCCCTTCTTCTGGCGATGTTGAGAATCATATTCTCTCTTTCCATATGGGCGTTCATCCTGCCTGGATACATACTAGTAATCCTGCTTATGATAAAAAGTCCGACACTCTTTGTCGGAATTGCTTTCGATAGCGGAGGCGTTGCAACCGGTCCAATGAGTTCGACGTTCCTTTTGCCGTTCGCAATAGGAGCTGCCTCCGGACTTGGTGCGGATATTGCTACAGCAAGCTTCGGAATGATTGGCCTGATAGCAATGACTCCGATACTATGCATTGAAATTCTTGGTATAATATATCAAAGGGCTCTTAACAAAAAGGAGGGCTTGAAGAAATGAGGAATTATCTGTTAATCGCTGTCCTTCAGAAAGGGGAGGGAGAGCGGATCATGAAGACGATGAGAGCAGCAGGTGCTACAGGTGGTACGATCTGTTATGCACGTGGAACGGCATCCAGTAATATCCTTTCCGTCCTTGGACTTGGAGAGAGCAGAAGGGAGGTTATTTTCAGCCTCCTTGGTGAGCCTGTCCTTGATAACGTCCTAAGTAGCTGTATTGAGAAGAAAAGCAGGAATGGTATTGTTTTCATAATGGATGCAAATAGTAGAGAGGAGGGTGAGATGGACAATAATTGGCAGCTTATAGAGATAATCGTAGAGAAAGGGTATAGTGAGGATGTGATGGCTAAGGCCAGAAAGGCTGGTGCAAGCGGTGGTACGGTAATAAACGCACATGGTACAGCCAGTGAGGAGGATGCCAAATTCTTCGGCATATCAATAGTTCCAGAGAAGGAGATTCTTCTCATCGTTGCTAAAAACGATGTCGCAGATAAGGTCTGTGATGCTGTAAAGGAGATGGACTGCCTTAAAAAGAAGGGTATGGGAATACTCTTTACGATTCCTGTTAGGAATTTCGTCACACTGGGTTGAGCCTATTTCTTGAATGGTTTCTTATGCAGAATACTCTCAAGTTCTTCTTCACTTCTTGCCGCGACGGCCTTGAACTCTCCCATCCTCGTTTCAATCGTCGCTGTTACGTTTCCATCATCGTTTATCGTTCCGATGGCTTCAAATGCGATGTTTGAGAGCAGGAATCTGATTTTCCCTGAGAATGCGAATGCATCAGAGAGGAAATATCCGTTTGAAAACTCATTATCATGATTGAACATGTTTATACTTCCATAGAAGTTATGCTCATCTATGAATATCGCTTCTATTTTACCGCGGTTGATACCAATCGGAGTATTTGTGGCCATGTACCAGAGTCCCTGCATGTCTTTAGCACTGTATGACCAGGCTAGGGAAAGCTGTGCTATAAGAATCAGGGTAACGAGTATTCTCTTCATGCATAGTATTATAGCATGACTTTCAAAAGCAAAGCATAGCCTGTTTCCAGACTATGCTAAAGGAAAAACTATATAGCTCTCAAGAGCTGAAAGAACTGTTTTGACCCGTATGATCGCCACTTTTACTTATTTCTCATTGTAAATTCCTAGAATAATCTCAATTGCTGCTATTCTAATCGGATCTGCCTGCTGAAGGGAGTCGAAAATATTCTTGAATCTTCTTAAGTTTGCTTTTCTGATATCGAGCTTAATCTCCCTCGTTTCCGTTACCTCTTCGTAATTTGTTCCATATATGAGATAGTTGATATCGACATTAAGATAATCGGAAATCAGAATCACATCCTCAAGTCGGGGGAATTCCTTCCTTCTTCTTGCTGCGGCAATAACCTGGTAGTTCATATTTTTCAGAGCACAGAAATTTCTCAGGGATGAGTATCCGTATTCAAAAAGCTTCTGTTCGAAACGCCCCCAGAATGCATTAACTAAATCATCTATTCTCATACCTATTTAATGTAAAAAACTTTTATTATGTAAAATGCGTGTAGGTATGATTGCTTTTAGAATTGTAATAAGCGATTTAAGAATGATAATTAGATTTAAAAAATATGCCCGGCTAAGGGCATATTATCGATAGTTTTTAATCTTCTCAATCAGTTTATCGAGATCCTCATGCCCGATGTTCGGGTTTAAAAGCGTAAGCTTAAGCATGACAGATCCATTCATCACCGTCTGTCCTATGACGATTCCTTCTTTTAAGAGCGCTCTTCTTACTCTCTTGTTCAACTCATCGCCGCCTTTAAGTGCGAAGACTACAGAACTGAGAGCCGGAGCAACAGGTGCGAAGAAGGCATCATCCGAGCTTATGACAGTGTAGGCATAAGATGCGTTATCCAGTGCCTTCTCGATTATACTGGCATACTCCTTTTTCCCTCTTGATTTAAAAGAGAAGAAAACCTTAAGGGCGTCAAAACGCCTTGTGGTCTGTATGCCCTTACCCACAAGGTTGATATACCCGTCCTCCTCGTCCTCCTCCCTGTTCAGGTAGTCGGCATGGAGTGAAAACGGCTTTAGGTCGTTTTTGTCCTTAAAGAGTATAGCAGAGCAGCTTATCGGAAGAAGGAACATCTTATGGAAGTCGATTGTGATTGAATCGGCAAGTTCGATTCTTCCCATTCTCCATCTTTCCCTGTCGCTTAGTGCGAGTGCGCTTCCGTATGCCGCATCCAGATGCAGGTGCATTGAATACTCATCGCATAGCCTTCTCATCGCCTCGACATCATCGATCGATCCGAAGTCGGTCGTGCCGATTGTTGCGACAGAAAGGAACGGTATAAGTCCTTTTTGCCTATCCTCTTTTAAAAGCCTTGAGAAATAGGGGATGTCTATCTCACCCTTATCATTCACTTTTACATGACGTACAGCATCGTACCCAAGCCCTAGGATATGAGCGCTCTTATCCATGGAGAAGTGCGATATCTCAGAGGTATAAAGCCTCAGTTTTGAGCATTCAGGGAAAAGTCCTTTTTTCTTTACATCCCAGTTGAATTTCCTCGAGATGTACTTGTCCCTTGCTGCGATGATCGCCGTTAGGTTTGACTGGCTTCCCCCCGATGTGAAAGCCCCGTCTCCCCCATCCGGATCAAAGCCATATAGGACGAGAAGCTCTCTTATGACGGCCTCTTCAATCTCTGTGGCAACCGGTCCCTGGTCCCAGCTGTCCATGCTGTCATTGAAGGCTGAGATTATCATCTCGGATGCAAGGGACTCAAGGAGGGCAGGTGAGTGAAGATGCGGCATGTAGTTCCTGCTCCATGTTCTGAGCATATGAGGCAGGATCTCCTCTTTGACAAGGGCGAGCGTCCTTTCAAATCCGAGTCCCTCGTCCTCAAGAATGCTGATTGATCTGATCTTTTTCCTCAGCTCATTTGGATCAATGCCTGAGAACGAGGTATCATCAGAGAAAGATGATAGTATCGCATTCTTTGTCTCATCGATGATTTTAGAGTATTGATTTCTATCGGATGGGCAATCAGAGAGCGTGTAATTTGACAATTTCATCCACCTCTTTCGTAACACGTGAGAAGATCGTAAGCATCTCGTGAATCTCCTCATCGCTGACATTCAATGCACATAGGCAGCGCATTACCGAGCCATACCTGCCGCCTTTCTCCATTACAAGATGATTCTCAAAGCACTTTTTCTGAATCAGAGCGGCAATTTTTCCACTTGGCTCAGGATGTCCCATTATATCCTTCTTTCCATTAGGATCGATGAATTCTATGCCTATCATGAGACCTTTGCCCCTGACATCAGCGATGATGCTTACCTCATCTTTCAGCTTTTCTAGGCTCTCGAAGATGATCTGGCCTTTCCTTCTGACTTCACTTAAAAACTCGCTCTTACCGACTCTTTCAAGAAGAACGGTTCCTGCTGCCATCGCCAGCTGGTTGCCCCTGAATGTTCCCGCATGTGCTCCGGCTTCCCATTTGTCCAGAGCTTTGTCGTATACGACGATGCTCAGTGGCTGACTTCCCCCTACGGCCTTTGACATCAGGATAACATCGGGAACTATATCAGCATATTCAAATGCGAAGAATCTGCCGCTTCGTCCTATGCCGCACTGAATCTCATCGACAATTAAAGGAATACCGAGCTCTTTTGTGACCCTTCTGACTGTCTGAAGAAACTTTACCGGGGCTGGAATCACTCCTCCCTCTCCTTGAATAGGTTCGATTATCACGGCCGCAGGTCGGGTAACTCCGCTCTCAGGATCCTTAAGCATCCTTTCAAAGTATGCGCATGCGGCATCAGTTCCCTCTTCTCCTCCGAGGCCGAACGGGCAACGGTATGAATAAGGGTAGGGCATGAACTGTACCCCGCTCATGAGGTTTGCAACCTTGTTTTTTGCGTTATGGTTACCTGTGAGTGCAAGTGCTCCGTGTCCCATTCCATGGTAGCCTCCGGAGAATGCTATGACGTTGCCCCTTGCTGTCGCACTCTTACAAAGTTTTATCGCGGCATCCACTGCATCCGTTCCGCTTGGAGAGCAGAACTGGATTTTAGCCCTCTCCTTAAGTCCTTCGGGAAGCAAGGAAATGACGGTATCAACGAATTTATCCTTTACGGGTGTGGTCAGATCCAAGGTATGAAGCGGAGCATCTTCGCTAAGAAGCTTGATCATGGCCTTATTCACCTCATCATCATTGTGCCCCAGGGCCAGTGTTCCCGCTCCACACAGGAAATCAAGATACCGGTTTCCCTCTACATCCCAAACGTACGATCCCTTGGCTTTTTCCAGTGCAAATGGAAACTTGCGGGGATAACTCCTGGCAGAAGACTCAAAGTCATTCTGACGATCCGTGAAATACTGGTTAGACCATTTAGATGTTCCACTCATTCCTTTTCTTCTACTCCATAAAATCATTTACCTTTTTTTATTAAGCATTGCCTAAATACCGGCCCTTGTATATTAACAGCAAATCATCGCAAATGCCACATGAAAATCCAATTTTTGCTCCCATGCTTTAATTATTTTCGTTTTTAATATAGGATATCGGTTGTTAGGAGAATACATAATGCAGCTAAGCAGAAAAATTGCAGAAGATACCTATTACGTAGGTTCAAGTGACAGAAGACTTGAGCTATTTGAGAATATCTATCCGATTGAAAGGGGTGTAAGCTATAACAGCTACATGGTAATGGATGAGAAGACCGTTCTTCTCGATACCGTAGATCATAGTGTTTCAAGACAGTTCATGGAGAACGTGAGATACGTTCTTGATGGTCGCAATCTTGATTATCTTATCGTCAACCATGTTGAGCCTGATCATCTTTCAAGCATAGACAGCATCGTCAGGGAGTATCCTGAGTGTAAGATTGTCGGAAATGCTAAGACGCTCCAGTTCATATCACAGTTCTATGATTTTGATGTTGACTCAAGGGCTATGAGCGTGAAGGAGGGTGATGTCCTCAATACCGGTAAGCACGCTTTCACATTCGTTTTCGCTCCGATGGTGCATTGGCCTGAGGTTATGGTTACTTACGACCAGGTGACAAAGGTCCTCTTCAGTGCGGATGCGTTCGGAACATTTGGAGCCCTTTCTGGAAACCTCTTTGCAGATGAACTTGATTTTGAGAGGGAGTGGCTTGACGATGCCAGAAGATATTATCTGAACATCGTGGGAAAGTACGGCGTGCAGGTAATGAATCTTTTAAAGAAGGCATCCTCTGTCGATATCGCCATGATCTGTCCTCTTCATGGTCCAATCTGGAGAGAGAACCTCGCGTGGTTCATAGACAAGTATAAGACGTGGGCGAGCTATGAGGCGGAGGATGATGGAGTAGTTATCGTTTACTCATCGATTTACGGGAACACGGAGCAGGCGATGAACTACCTTGCTCTTAAGCTTGCAGATCTCGGAGTAAGGAACATACACATGTACGATGCCTCCAAGACCGATAGTTCTTATCTGCTTTCCGAATGTTTCAGATATTCAAAGGCTGTATTCGCATCATCGACATACAATCTTGAAATCTTCCCGAAGATGGAGAACCTTCTTCTGGATTTGAAGGCACACCTGTTCCAGAACAGGAAGGTAGCAGTCGTAGAGTGCGGAACCTGGGCTCTTCAGAGTGGAAAGAAAATGATTGACATATTGAATGCTATGAAAGGTATTGAGATTGTCAATGATAAGCAGGTAAGCATTCTAAGCAATGCCAGGGGAAGCGTGCTTTCCTCTTTGGATGAGCTTGCCGATAATCTTGCAAAGTAACCTAATTCAATTTTTGCATCTCCCTGCCGTTTTAAGCAGGGAGTCTTTTTTCAAAAATGTACTTTTTTTCTTTAAGTTGAGGGGAAATCCTATATAATGTTGAGTAGATAAGGAGGAGAAAAACATGGGAGAAAAGACGATTTATACTATCGGTCGGCAATTTGGTTCGGGCGGTAGGGCGATAGGAAAAAAGCTTGCAGAACACCTTCATATCCCGTATTACGATAAGGAACTTCTGAGTATTGCCGCAAAAGACAGCGGGCTCTCCGAGTCCCTTTTCCAGAATGCGGATGAGAAACCGACTTCAAGCCTCCTATACTCGCTTGCGATGGGTAACTATCCTATGGCTACGGGAGCTCTGGGCTTTAATGAGATGCCCCTTAACGATCAGTTGTTCCTCATCCAGTCAAAGACGATAAAGAAGATAGCAGACCAGGGAAGCTGTGTAATCATTGGACGCTGTGCTGACTTCATCCTGCGCGATGACCCAGATGTTGTTTCCGTTTTCATCCATGCTCCGTTAGCTGCAAGGGTCTACAGGGCTGTGAATGTCTACGAGATAGATGCCGATAAGGCTGAGGATGTATGTCTCAAGAGCGATAAGACCAGGGCGAATTTCTATAACTACTACTCCGACATGAAGTGGGGGATGTGCCGCACCTATGATCTCAGCCTTGACTCTGCAAGTCTTGGAATAGAGGGGTGCATCGAGATGATCCTCAGATACACCGAGGTGTTCAAGAAGCACCGTGATAAGGATGGAGAGAGGGTTAAATGATCATCTTCGATACTCTTGACAACCTAGAGCTCTATCAAGGAATCAGCGATAAGATTCTTGGTCTCATCACCGTGATGGATCGAAGTCTTCCCTATGATCAGGGGCCAGGAAGATACACGTGTCCTGAGGATGATAAGATAGTCTATGAGATTGATGCTTATCCTACTACGAGGGAGGGCAGACTTGAGATGCCGAGTGAGAGGGAGTATTCAGTGGAGATCGTTTTAGAAGGGGAGAGCGTCACGAGCGTCGGCTCCGATAATGTATTCGTAATGGCTCCAGGTCGTTTTCTGCTCATAAAAGGAGAGACCGGGGTTAAAAGAAGAATGACGCGCAACATAGATAAAAGCGTTAAAAGCGTCATATTCAGATTCTAAAAAATTGGGATACCCGTTTGGATATCCCATAATTTTTTCTTAATTAGTTTTCCTCAATCGCAATTAAATCGATATCGAATATCAGAAGCTGGTTCGGCTCGATTGCTCCGGCGCCGCTTTCACCATAGCCGATGCTTGGGTGGATATAAGCCGTCACGCTGTCTCCGACGTGCATGTTGGTAATGGCACTTCTAAAGCCCTCTATGACTCCGGAAAGAGGGAATGAGACGCCATCATTCTGTTCTATGATGTTTCCATCCTTATCACGGAGAGTGTAGTTGACAACGACCGTGTCCTCTGCGCTTGGCATAGCACTTTCCTCCTGGCTTCTAGCTGTGAATTCAAGCTGAAGCAGGTCGCTTATGCTCTCGATATTCTCATTCTTCGCATTCTCAGCTAAGAAAGCCTCAGCCTCCTTAAGGTTCTCTCCCGCCATCTGCTGGATGTACTCGGTTATAACCTGATTGAGGTATGCGATATAATCCTCTATTGCTGCATTCATCTCATCAGTCGTAAGAAGCGCCTTCTCATTGTACAGCCTGTTCAACATTCCATAAGGGAATGCGATTCTGTCAAGCTCTATGCCCTGGCTCATTATCTGGAATGTCAGGATGTAACCATAGGCATATGCGAACTCCTCTTCAAGGGTCTCAGGAAGTCCTAGGGCTTCTACGTCCTCAACAGAAGTAACCATCTCTCCCTCATCTCCGATGATTCCTTGCTCATAGACTGTCGTGAAATACTCCTGGGTAACCATCATCATCTCATCGAATGATAAGAGCACATCATTTGTGAGGTCGATTGCATCGATGATTCCACGTGCGAAATAATCTCCTCTGACTGTGAGGTTCTGCATCATCAGGTTATCCATGGAGAGGTAACCGTAGGCATATGAGAAGCGTGGAACCATCTCATCAAGATTGAATGGCAGGGCGACATCCTCAGCAATTGATGCATATTCAACCGGCTCTGCAAATGACACGTCATAGAAGCCTAGAGAAGATGCGAGCGTTATGTCCCTGATGCCTGCTGCGCTCAACTGTGGAGGGATACTCATCGTAGCGATACCCGTATCTGTTATGACGAGAACCATCCCTTCTTTTATTGAGCTCAGTTCGATATCTTCAAATACGGTATCATCGAATACATGGTAGACGGCAGTACTTCCATCTTCTTTGAGAGCCGTGATGTCGGTAACGCCGTTCTGATAGCTCTGGACGGAGATTACCTTGACGATGCTCTCGTTATCTTGAATTTCCCTGATGCCTGCTGCGCTCAGAGAAGAAAGAAGCAGTGCGATCATTAAAGAAAGTAATAGTTTTTTCCTCATTTCCTCATCCTTTTTGCTTTTTTCTACAATTTAAGCCCACTTATGCCTCAAGGTCAAACACTTAGTATGGATTTTGCTTGAATTTTCAATTTATAATTGTTCCATGTTTACTCAGCAAATGCTCCCTTTGGTGCTCAGACACAGTGAGATAGCGCGTTATGAGGGAGGAAAACTATATACTTTAGACCGCCGCAGATACCCCCTTGAGAAGAAATACTATGTCATGCAAAGCGTAAAGGAGGTTGCAATTGCGATTAAAAACATGGTTACCCAAGGGGGAGGTCCAATGGAGCTTGCCCTCCATGCTCTCTTACTCGCTAAAGACCAGGGGGTGAGCCTATCTGATGCGTATGAAATCCTCTCTTCATCAAGACCTACGAACAAGAGCATGGCAAACACGCTTAAAGAGGTTATAAAAAAAGTGGAGGAGGGTGAGGACCTTGGCAGCCTGATCAACTCTACTCTTGCAGCATACGATGAGGCATATGACAAGATGAGTGATTATGGCGCATCTCTCATCAAGGATGGGGATGGGATTCTCACGACATGTTTTGCCGAGCATAGTTTCCTTCTCTCTCTTAAGAAGGCCATGCTGGATGGAAAGAGGGTAAGGGTATATGTGCCAGAGACGAGGCCGTATCTTCAAGGCTCCCGCCTGACGCTTCCCTCTCTTTCTCAGATGGGAATTGAGGCCTACCTGATTACGGATGGCATGCCCGCTTTCTTCATGGCAAGAGGGGACATTAACATTTACATGACAGCCTCCGATGCGATCCTGCCTGATTACTCCGTTTCTAATAAGATCGGGACGCTGGAGCATGCGATAGCCGCATCATATTACGGTATCCCATATTATCCGTTCTCCCTAAAAAGCAGCTATAACAGCGATATAAAGATTGAAATGAGGGATGAAGAGGAGGTTTTGAAGGTCGCAGGACGCTATGTCACTGACAGCAGTCTGCATGCGCTCTATCCTGCATTCGACATCATACCGCCTTGCCTGATAAAGGGCATAATTACGAAGGATGGAGTTCTAAAACCCTTTGAATAATGCATGAACTTAATTTATTATTAGAAAAAAATGAAAGCAATTATCGCAGGAACAGCAATAGAACAGATTATAAACAAACCTTTCAAAGTCTATCATACGGAGTATGGGGACGTTGATGCGTCCATCGATGGTGATATCCTTTTCATCCTCCGTCATCGATCAGGACATACCGATGCCCCGCATTTGATAAACTACCTGGCCAACGTCTCTCTCTTAGAGAGCATGGATGTGAGCCATGTCATTACCACGCATGCAGTCGGCTCCATAACAGAAAGGCTTCTTCCTACCAATATAGGTCTTGTTTCGGATTTCATAGATTTCACACAGCAGAGGCCGTTTACTTTCTTCGATGGGGTTAAAAGACCTTTAAGGCATGTGCCCATGAATGATGTTTTTGATGATGAGCTCCGTTTCCAGGTCATAAGGGCGTCGGTCGAACGTAATTTAAGAATAAGTCCAGCACTCACATACATAACGACAAACGGTCCTCGTCTTGAGAGCAAGGCCGAGATAAGAGCCTATAGGAGCTGGGGAGCCGATGTAGTGGGCATGACGCTCAATCCCGAGGTGAACCTGATACATGAGCTTGGAATCAAGCTCAGCTCCATCTGCTTCTCAATAAACTGGGCCGCTGGACTCGATGAGGAGGGCATCTCCTTCATAGAAGGGGAGAGCAGGAAGAAACTTACCCTCCGTGTGCTTGATATCGCACTTGATGCGCTGAGGAGCATCTGATGGGAAAGGATATCATATCATGGATGAGGAAGAACAGCAGGGTCTTCAGGCACGCCGGATATTTCCTTTCTTACACTAAGAAAAGGGATAGCATGCTGCTGGTGGGCCCTTTTGCCGCATCCCTTGCACCATTTTACAGATCAATCGGATTTAATGGTCTTCTTTACAGTTTCGATGCCTCCTCTAGTTATGAGCGCTCACTGATGTATACCGACATAACCGAAGTGAAGGAAATTAACGGAGATTATTCAATAATCTCCGCACCCCTGTACATACAAGGGCTTGGGGTGAGAGAGCTTACCAGGTTTCTCTTTGACTGCTATGATGCCCTAGAGGAGGGCGGTCTACTCTATATAAGTTTTCCCGATGCGATAGCCCCGAGTCTTCAGGATAAGACACTTGTCGATAGCTTCTACTCAGAGGAAAAAATATATATGAAATACTACACACTCATAGACATCCTTCAAAGTTCGGAGAGCGTAGGTTTCAAAATAGCATCAATAGAGATGGATGATGTGGATTTCCATGATCGCCTGATTTCTCTTGCCCTCTTGAAAAACAATGCGGAGCCCATGTGAGCTCCGCTTATGTTTTTAGAACAATGATAGGGCGACAAACAGTGATGAACAGAGTGAAGCGACAAGGGAGACTACGGTAATCTGAGTGTTGATGGATGGTCCTGCCGTGTCCTTATAAGGATCACCAACAGTATCTCCAATGACGGCAGCCTTGTGTGCCGCGCTTCCTTTTCCACCTTTCTCTCCGCTTTCGACATATTTCTTTGAATTATCCCATAGCCCTCCCGCATTGGACATGAAGAGTGCCAGCAGCAGTCCGCTTACGATGTTTCCAAGTAGGAATCCTCCGATTGCGCTTGCCCCTCCAATGAAGCCTACAAGCAGGGTTGCGATGATTGCGACCATTCCCGCCGGAATAAGTTCTTTAAGAGCACCACGAGTGGCTATGTCGATGCATTTTGCGTACTCAGGTACGGCATTGCCTTCCTTTAGCCCAGGGATGCTGTCAAACTGCCTGTGAATCTCCTTGACCATCCTCTCTGCGTTCCTGTCAACTCCTAGAATAAGCATTGCTGAGAATACGGCAGGAATTGAAGCTCCGATCAGAATACCGAAGAACACTGTCGGCTCCATTATGTCAAAGCCCTGGATTAAGTCTTTTCCCGCAGCTGCAAGCACTTCGTTGGTCTCAGCCATGAATGCACCGAGCAGTGAGATTACTGTTAGTCCCGCAGCTCCGATTGAGAATCCCTTTGTTACGGCTTTAACGGTATTTCCAGCACTGTCAAGCTCATCCGCGATTCTTATCGTCTCCTCTCTCAGTCCTCCCATCTCCGCCAGTCCTCGTGCGTTATCGACAACAGGGCCGTACGCGTCATTTGATATTATCATGCCGACTATTGAGAGCATTCCAACGGCAGACATAGCTATTCCGAATATCGCATACCCCTCTCCGATAGGTTCACAGAGCTTGTAGGAGATAAGGGCGCTTATTGCGATTCCTACCATTGCCGGCATGGATGATATGAAGCCGTAAGAGGTTCCAGATAGTATCGTGAATGCAGGGCCGGATGCAGAGGCATGTGCCACCTTCCTTACAATCGGTTTTGTATCATCAGTGAAGTAATCGGTTGTCAGTCCGATTATGAGTCCTACGATAAGTCCTGTCGTAGAAGATCCCCATATGCGCCAGGAGAAACCGTCAATAAAGGCGGTCGAAAGGGCGGTGAGGATGAGAAAGACTGCTGTAGTGACGTATGTAGAACTGTTTAGCGCCTTCGTTGGATTCCCATCTTTTCCGACCCTTGCCGTGGCAATGCCGATTATCGAAGCGATAAGTCCGAGTATCGCATAGCAGAATACCATCTCCGTGTTCCTGATACCCGGAGCACTAAGACTTGATGCGATTACCAGGGCTGATGTCATAGCAGCGACGTTTGAGTCGAAAAGGTCTGCACCCATTCCTGCGACATCCCCGACATTGTCTCCCACGTTGTCTGCGATTACTGCGGGATTCCTCGGGTCATCCTCTGCGATTCCGAGTTCTACCTTGCCAGTAAGGTCTGCAGCGACATCCGCGGTCTTTGTAAAGATTCCTCCTCCCGCTTTAGCAAACAAAGCCAGGGAGCTGGCTCCGAATGAGAAGCCTAGGAGAATGCTCGTATCACCTGCGATGAGGAGAACCGCCGCAACACCGAAAAGGGAGCATCCGACGACCAGAAGTCCCATTACGGCCCCACCTCTGAAGCCCACGAGGAAGGCATCTTTAAGACCTCTTTCAGCGGCCTCAGCGGTCCTTCCGTTTGAGAGGGTTGCGACCATTATTCCAATCTTTCCAGCAATTGCTGATAGAGCTGTTCCCGCAAGATATGAAACTACCATTTTGATGTTACTTAGGACAGAACCCTGCCATATCGGTTTAGGTAGTATGATGAGAATCAATGCGGATACGCATAGTGCGAAAAGGCCAAGAAGTTTGTACTCCCTGGTCATGAAGGTCTCTGCACCCTCTTTTATCAGACGCGATACCCTTATTATCTCGGCATTTTCGACTTTCTGTTTTTTTACCCATAGATATAGGTAAAGTGCGAACAGGAAGGCGATGACCGCAGTTAAAAAAGAGAGCAGATAAAACAGATTTTGCATGTCAGGCATGAATTTCTTTACCTCCTTTTGTCTTCAGATAAAAGGTGCGAGGAGGCATCCGTCTTATGTGATGTTATCTCCATCACACTATCTTAAGTAAAATTCTAACATGTGTTTTTTTAGGTGTATAGCAAAAATATAGGCAGAATATTATCTTTGTCTCAGAAATTTGAAGAATTTTATAGTTTTATTGAAGTTGGTTTTCTTTTCTTTCACAATATTTTAAATTCACTCATGTAAGGAGCGCAACATGAGAAGAAACACATTGGTCAGCATGATCATCACGATAATACTTTTCGTAGCAGCCATTCTCCTTATCGCATTCGGAGTAAACATGGTTGCAAATCCTGTCTCATATCACTTAGGATATGGATTTTTCTCTTATTCCGTAAGGTACGTAAGCCCGCATTCAATTCAGATGGGATCCATTTTGTTCTCATTGGGGAGGGTTTTATTGATCTCTTCATTCATAATGCTTGGTTTCACCCTTTATTTCTCTTCAAAGAAGGAAGATGCAGTCGATGCCAAGGTTAAGGACAAAATCAAGAAGGAGAAAAAGGTTGTCGATGCAGAGATAGTATCTGAGGAGAATGAAAATGAGAGAGGCGAGAACAGCTAGAAGCTTTTTTCATAGACCCCAAAACCTCGGCCAGAAAACCTCTGGCCGTTTTTATTTCTTTTTCCGTGCTAATAGAGGAAGGAGTGATAAAAGAGAGAGTGCCATCATGATGGGAAGGATACGCATTGAAGCGCTGAATCCGAATTTCTCAGTTGCGAAGCCGAATGAGAAGTTGAATATTATGTCCAGTATGCTTGCAAGACTGACAACAGCCGTCGTCACTCTTGATGCGTAATTACTGCTTACGAACAGGCGGGAATAAGCGACGATCGTAGGGTAGAAGATTGAGATTGAGAATCCGGCAAGGAGGGTGAGAGGTAGCATGGAGAAGAAGAATATCATGAAGAATGAGGTGGTTCCCACCGTGAGGGAGAGAAGTAACATCCTCCTTGTACCTGTCTTTGCTATCAGGCTTCCAAGAATGAGTCTTCCACTCATTATCCCAGCAGAGTAGAGTGCCAGGTATTTTCCCATTAACGCGCTCTCATTGCCCATTGAGATACCATAGCTGATGATGTAGTTTGTAACCCCATGCTCTGCGATGGTATAGAATGCTAAAGATAGGATTAAAAATGTGAGGGAAAGAGGCTCGATACGCCCGCCTGCCGTCTCTTCTATCCTCCCTTCTTCCGTCTTTTTCGTCTCAAGTCTTGCTTTTGAGAGCATGATGAGAATTGGAATCATCAAGACTGAAATAGAAAGCAGTGTGAGCGTCCATGCATTCTGGCTTTCCGAATAAGGGGATAAAAGCAGCTGAGCCCCCGATGTCCCGATACCCTGTATAAAGAAGAGCAGGTTCAGATATGGCAGTGAGTTTGCCTCGCTGAAACTGTCGGATGCGATGTTTATGCTCGTGTTAAGCAGCGTGGAGAGTCCCAATGTTAGGAAGAAGCCCGCAATCAGTATTGCATATATGTATCCGAAAATCAGGAGAAGAAGGGAGAATAGCATCATTGATATGAAGATCAGCATGCTCTTCTTTACTCCGATCTTATCGAGTATTGCACCTCCAAGGAGGAGGAAAACAAGGTTTCCAAGGTATGAGGCGGAGACTATCACGCCTATCATGGATTCAGAAAAACCGAATCCGCTTAGAAAGAGGGGGGAGAATATTCCCCTTAGTGCGTCACTTGTACCGAGGAGCACCATCAGCAGAGCGCATGTTGCAAAGAAAAACTTATTTTTCATTATCCCACCATCAGGAAGAATCTCTCCCATCTTTTCTATTGACTATATTGATTCCAATTTGATATATTTTCAAGGTAGAAATTTCTAATAGGAGTTAAGAATGTCCAAGTCGCATAGAGGAACAGGTATCCGTGACCAGTTCAACAACGGCAGAGCGGAGTGCCCTGTATGTAAGAGAACTGCCATCAAGTGTCTTTACGAAAGGGAAATTGATGGACAGAAGGTCAAGGTTTGCAAGAGCTGCAACGCTAAGCTCTCAAAGTAAAATCCTTTGATTATTTTGAATCAGCCTCTGACGGGGCTGTTTTTTGTTAATTATGAGAATATATTCACTGCTTAGAAAGAAAAAGATCGAATCTTTAGTAAGGGGATTGTCTCTTGAGAATGAGGACTTCGTCATTGCGGATTGTCCCGGTTATGAGTGCGATGGAGAGCGTCTTTTCATCTCATCAAGCCTCTTTGATGGTGGTGAGGCCATAGTCTATGGAGATAATATAAGGGCGCTGGGGGAGAATCTCTATGCCGATTCTTATGATCCGTCCATCGTCTTCAGCTATCCTGATCCCGACAGCGCGGATCTCGCATATGCTTTATGCCGTACATATGGCATTGATCTGAAGAGGCTGGAGAACATCGAGCTTGAGAGTGACATGTTCTTCCGCGTAAAGAGTGCGAAGGAGATCAGGAGCGTCATAAGCAGCAGGGGCTCGTCTCTCAGGACTCTTGTGATCTTCTCTTTCGATTCGTATGACGATATGCATGCCTTGGCCTCGGCATTCCAGAATGCTGACATCCTTTTCCTCCTAAGAAGAGGCGGCAAGGATGAAGAGAGATTTAAAAAGGCACTGGACAGGGTGATCTTCTCTCCAGTTGTTAAAAGGCTTTCCGCAGTCGTGGATATAAAGACGATTGATGATATAATTAGCTATATATCGCCAAGTGATGCGGTCTTTGAAATAGAGCTGGTTAAGGAGGATTAGTATGCTCAGGAGTATGACCGGCTACGGCTATGGTGCAGTAAAGGATGATGACTACCTCCTTGAGGTGGAGATCAAAAGCTATAATAACCGTTATCTTGAGATACAGCATAATATCAGCTACACGCTATCCTGTTTTGAGAGTTATATCGATTCCGAGATTAAGAAGGTGGCAAGGCGTGGGCATATCGAGCTGAGCGTGCGCCTAAAGGTGCTTGAGGCATCAGTGTCCGTAAATGTGGATAGAAGTACGCTTTCTGAATATAGGAGAGCATTCTCCAAGATAGAGGAAGAGACTGGACTTAAGCCTTCTTTTTCCGATTACATGAATGCCGACGGGGTAGTAACGCTTGTAAAGAACGATGATTCGAATCTATATAAAGAAGCGCTTGAGAAGGCACTCTCAGATGCTCTTGGTATGCTTTCCTCTGCAAAAGAAAGGGAGGGGCGGGGCACATACGAGGATCTTCTAAGACTCGGG
Organism: uncultured Spirochaetaceae bacterium; assembly: GCA_944390015.1. Taxonomy (GTDB): domain Bacteria; phylum Spirochaetota; class Spirochaetia; order Sphaerochaetales; family Sphaerochaetaceae; genus Ornithospirochaeta. Next base: position 76,731 of record CALXOL010000003.1, on the reverse strand, counting down.
AAAGAGTTTAAGTCCTCTGTCGATATGATAAACGGAAAGAGCAGGGAGATTGAGCAGTATTTCAGGCTTCTCTTCTCAAATAGGTACTCTGAGCTCTTGAGTGACAAGGAGATAGATGAGGAGAGACTTACACAGGAAGTTACTCTGATGATGGTAAAGTATTCCATAAATGAGGAGATTAAGAGGCTCTATGTGCATCTTGACGAGTACTTTAAGCTTCTTGAGAGCACTGAGGCTGTGGGCAAGCGTCTCGATTTCCTTTCCCAGGAGATGAACAGGGAGACGAATACCATAGCAAGTAAGAGCGGCATGGCTGAGATTTCCAGCATGACGGTTATCATGAAAGACAGTATTGAGAATATAAGGGAGCAGGTGAGGAACATAGAATGAGGATTGCGATTTCCAGTAAGAGCGGTTGTGGTAACACGACGGTCAGTAAGCTTGTTGCTGAGCGTCTTGGTTGTAAGATGATAAATTTCACTTTCAGGCAGATGGCTGAGGAGCGGGGAGTTGACTTCTGGACTTTCTGCACAATGGCAGAGAATGATGATTCCATCGATAAGGAGCTTGATGCCCGTCAGGTTGAGATGGCGATGGCCGAGCCTTCATGCGTGCTTGGTAGTAGGCTTGCCATCTGGATGCTTGAGAAGGCCGATCTGAAAGTCTATCTCAGAGCAAGTGAGAAGACCAGGGCTGAGAGGATCTTCAAGAGGGAAGGGGGATCTTTTGAAGAGAGGTTCAAAGAGACCAAGGAGCGTGATGAGCACGATAGGGCGCGCTATAAGAGGATCTATGGGATAGACAATGACGAATACGATAAGATTGCCGATCTCGTAATAGATACCGATTTCCGTCGTCCAGAGGAGATAGCTGACCTGATTATCAGGGAGGCGGAGAAAAAAAGAGGCTGATGTATCGACATAACAGCGATAATCAACTATATTAATATAGTTTTCTTATAAGGAGTTTCACGTGATTCCACTCGATAGCTTGATTGACAATGAACAGAATGTTTATGAGATGACATGCGTAGCTATAAAAGAAGCGAACATATATGCTTCTACGGATGTCAAGGATGAGATTGAGAAGGAAGGGGATAAGATTGTCTCCTATGTCCTTGATAAGGCCTTGAAGGGCGAAATCAAATACAAAAAGGGTGAGTAAGAGAAAGCTTATCGTGCTTTTCGGTCCTACGGCGGTTGGAAAGACCGCCATGACCCTTGCACTTTTTAAGAATCACTACGAGATAATCAATTCTGACAGCGTTCAGGTATATAAGGGGCTCGACATAGCATCGGCTAAGCCCGATAAGTTCACACAGAGCTGTATCCCCCATCATTTAGTTGATATCCTCGAACCATATGAGCAGTTTACAGTCGGAACTTACTGCACTCTTGCAGAAGATTTAATCGAAAAGATATCAGAAAGAGGAAATTATCCTCTCCTAACAGGTGGAACCGCCTATTATTTCAGGCAGTTTCTCTACGGAGTCGCATCCACGCCCGAGGCCGACATGGACATAAGAAAGAGGGTAAAGGATGAGATAGATGAAAGGGGAAAGGAGTGGGCCTACTCTTTTCTCCATACTATTGACCCCGTTTCAGCAGATCGCATAAATGCTAATGACATATACCGTATTAGCCGGGCAATCGAGGTTTATTATCAGAGTGGGAAGCCTCTTTCGTCGTTCAAGGTGAATAACAGCGTGCGACCATCATTAGATCCTCTTATCATAGGTTTGAGACTTGATAAGAAGGTATTGGATGAGAGGATTGAAAAAAGGGTAGACGAGATGTTCTCCATGGGACTTGTCGATGAGATAAGAAGACTCAGGGAGATGGGTGCTGTTGCCTCATGGCCCGCGATGCAGGCCATAGGATACAAGGAGTTCTTCATACCCGGACTTAGCGAGGATGAGATCAGGGAGAAGATAATCCTTTCAACCAGGCAGTACGCCAAGAGGCAGATGACGTTCTTCCGCTCATTTGATAATGTGAACTGGTTTGACCCGTCCGATATTGAGGGGATTGCTAGGCTTCTTGAAGAGAAGGGTTTTCCTCATTCATGATGTAATCGACCCTATGTTCATCCTTCTGCTCAAATGATGTGATCTCCGCTCCCGTGATATTCCACCAGCCACGGTCATTCCATTCGAAATCAAAGACCTGGGTTACCTCATTCTCATAGATCATCAGATATGTCGGATCTGTAACATCGGAACTATCATTCTCAATGTCCCCGCTCTCGGAGTACGGGGTATACCATGTTGAGTGTGCGGCTATCGTATCCTCATCGATTCTCTCAAGGCTGATGTCTGTGACTCCGTAGATTATCGCTCCCGGGTTTACGCTCGGCATTCCAGAAGCAATCCAGTCCTCAGCATTTACCATTGGGTTGTAGACCTCATAGGCCATTCTCATCCTGCTTGTAACGTAGAGTGTGGATATCTCGGTCTCCTGTGGAACATCTGTTTTCTTTACCGCTGAGAGCATGTCATCGAGCATGAGGTCATTTTGTGCCTGATAGAAGCTCATGATGACTCCTTCCTGATCCATTCCTGCCGATACCGGGGGCCTTAAAAGCTCGGTAATATAGTCATAGAGGAAAGTGCCTGTCAGTGCCGCTGCGATTAAGATGATTAAGATCAGAGTCCCTCTTTTTCTGAAAAAAGTATTACGCTTTGCCCCTGAGAAGGCTTTTGCCGAGAAAGAGGTGAAGGCCTCACTTTTTTCAATTCTCTCCCTGTCCTCTTCTTTTCTCTCCTCAAGATCCCAGCTTAAGGTAAGGGAGCGTGAAATGAACCATGAGAGGGCCTTCGATGGACTGTTGTTTCCCATTATGTCCCTCATCTCCTGTCTCTTCGCATGGAGAATGAGATTAATGAATCCTGCAGTCTTCTCATCAAGCTTATCACCAAGGATCTTAAGGGCATCGGTGAGGGGGAACTCACTGTATTTATAAAGTCTTACATCATCAGAAATATATGGCAGGCTTCCTGTTGCCGCATAATACAGGAGTTCTCCCATCTCCGCTATGAGGCGGTAATTGTCCTCACTATCCCTTCTTATGAGCGCGTTTATCTCGCCGCTTCTCTCTTTCTCACTTCTTAAAAGGGAGAGTACGTCCCCAATATCAGGGGAAAGGAGGAATGCGCCGTCATCCTCATAGATGAAAATCCTATAGAGGGGGAAAACCCCGGTTTCCAGATTAAGGAATTCTTTCGGTGCGCTCTCAAGCGCGATTGCAATGTTCCTTATTATGGTCAGTGCGTTCTTACGATGGCTCGTAAAAAGATGCTCAAGACTGAATATCTCCATCTTGTCGAAATATACGTAACGCTTTAGTCCCTCGTTATGGATTGCGCCGTATCTTATTTTTCTGACATTCCCGTCTTTTACGATGAGGCTGTCGAACTTCTCTCCCTGAAAGACATGCCTAGGTAGGCTATCCTCTTTTTCACCGAGATGAAGGGCGGTCTTTACCTCTCCATCTATTATGAGATCTCTTATCTCCGTATCCTTAACCATTAATCCACCTTCAGGCTCAAAACGCGTCTCATCCTCTCATCCTCGATTCTCAGTGCGAGGTTCTTCTCCTGGGTAGGAAGTACCAGTCCGCGTTTTGCATCCTTAGCTCTTCTAAGATATTTTACATAAGTATAATAAAGGTCAACGTTTTTTTCATCCTTGGCTTTCGAATAATGCACAGCAAGATGTGCTGCATCCAGGATGATGGAGAACGGAATATCCTTAGATTTATCCTTTTTAATGATCACATAGCCCCCGGCATAATCCCTGACATGCACCCATATGTCGTTGCCCTTTGCATCATGACGCAGGATCTCGTCGTTCTCCTTGCTGCTTCTGCCGACTATTATAGTGAAGCCGGAATCGATGAACGAAGGGCCGTGATATCTCCTTTCTGTTTCCTTTTTTCCATTATCCTTTAGGGATTCTCCAATTTTCCTGATATCTGGACTTTCAAGCAGACCCTGATAGTACTTTTTCCTCTCAGACAGCCTTTCCTCCCATCTTTTCAAGTCCTCGATGGCGGTCTCATAGCTCTTTTTATCCTTCTGGTATGCCTTGTAATACCTTTCGAGGTTCTCCCTTGCACTCAGCTCTGGCCTGAGAGGAATGTGAATGATCTCGTTACTCATGTAATCCGTAACAGAGATCTGCGTATCTCCCTTTCTAACTAGATGGAGATTTGAAGAGAGAAGGTCTGCTATTCTCTTCTCATCCTCAAAGCCCTTGGTGTTTCTTATCTTCTCCTCAAAGCGCCTTATGTTGCCCTCTATCTCTGCGCATTCCTTCTCCATCTGGCGAAGCACTTCCTCTTTCAGGCTCTCAAGCGTCTCCCCTCTCTCCTTCTCAAGATAGTAGCGGTCTATGTATTCATTGAAGCTGATATTCTCATCATGCTCTCTTACCTGATAATCCTTCTCAGGTGGGGCAGTGCGCTCTTCAATCTTGAGTTTTTCTCCGCTTATCTCACCTCTTTTTGGACGGCGGAACATGAGATCGATTATGATGCCGTCCTCATCGCAGTATATTACGTTAGCCCCAGGGCCGGAGTAGAACCTGAAAAGAAGGTAGTTTGTCTTTTCATCCTTGATTAGTTTCAGATAAAATGCCCTGTCAAACGGAAGTTGGCGTACCTCAATTACTCTTGAACCTACCACCCTTGATCTTAGAAGCTGCGTGAAACGCTGCATTTTCCTGCTCTTCTTTCTCGTCTTTTTAGTCATGGAGAAGTGCGAAGTTGAGGTGGCAATCTCAAAATAGACATCAAAGGCTTTCTCCTCCTTATTGAAGAGGGATAGGGTGAAGCTATGGAAGTCGCTCTCCCTCACGTCCTGTATATAGCTGTTCTGAAACGGAATTTCCGATAAAAGCAGGCTTACTTCCCTGTAATTAAGCATTTTCATCTCCAAACTGACCGACGAGATAGAACGATCCTGTTATCAATATGATATCACTAATACGTTTTGCAAAGGAGTATGCCTCCTTCTCGTTTTTTATCAGATATATCATCTGATTGTTTCTTTTCATCCTCATCGCTGCATTATATATTTCATCTGGATCGCTCTTTTTGAAACTGCCTGCGCTCGTTATTATCAGACTGTCAAACTTTTCAAGCAATATGCCGAGCATGCCTTGATAATCCTTGCCGCTGAGGGATGAGTAGACGACGCACGACTTCTTTACATCGTAAAGCCTGGAGAACGTATCAGTCAGGTTCTGCATGCTGTGTGCGGTGTGCGCCACATCAAGGACGGTCGTCTTACCGCCGTTACTTCTTTCTTCAAACCTTCCCTCGATATTAATTGCCGTCATGGCTTTGATGGCATCTTCAGTAAGTTCACCGGTTCTCTTCAAAGCGAGAATTGAGAGGGCATAGTTCTTCCCGATCTCATAGCTTCTGATTCTACATTTAAGATCGTATCTTTTCCCATCGAGAGAAAAGGATGTCAGGCTGCCGTCCCTCTCCTCGCTGTGGCTGAATGAGCTGATCTCATCCCTGAATGAATAGAGTTTTGCATCCTCTCTTCTTGCCTCATCCTCGAATATCCTATATGCCTTCTCAGTTACATCGGAAAGGATAACGATGCTGTTTTTCTTTATGATCTTGCTCTTTTCGACTGAGATCTTCTCAATGGTGTCTCCGAGCACATCGGTATGCTCGAGCTCGATTGGAAGGATGACCTCCATGATGCTTTCAATAGTGTTAGTCGCATCCAGTCTCCCTCCTAGGCCTGTTTCTATCACGGCATATTCGCATCCCGTGTTTTTAAAAAGGAGATAGGCATAAGCCGTATAAAGCTCGAATGTGGTAGGAGAGAAGGAGAGTTTATCAAGATATGATGAAAGCTCGTTAGCACTCTCAAGATATTCATCATCTGCAAAGAAAGTGCCTGAGAGCGTGAACCGCTCCCTCGTGTCATATACATGCGGTGAGCGGTAAAGTCCCGTCTTTTTAGATGTGTTAAGCCCTGCTGCGATAAGCGTTGCCGTCGTTCCTTTTCCCTTGCTTCCAGCCAGATGTATCGTCTTATAGCTCTTTTCAGGGTTTTTAAGGGCAAAAAGCAGAGTCTCCATCCTCTCAAGTCTGTTATCTCTAAGATTCCCGATTGCTCCCTTTTCGGGCATGTACGAAAGAAAGAAATCATCAAGCTCTTCTATGCTTTTTAACATGCTAGAAATATTAAGAGTTTTACAGCATACATACAAGTGAGCAAAAAGACCTCGTTTTCCCCGTAGGCGAAGATGGATTTCGTTTGATTAACACCAATTTAACAAGGCTATTCTTTATATAATAAAGAAATAGAATAAATTTTGTGGAAATTTGAAGAAATAATAAAATCAATGATTTAACAAAGATTTAACAGCTCCGAGCACATGGATTTTACTTTCAGTGGCAAAAATCATGGTCGTAAGGAGATAAAAATGAAAAAGATTCTTGTTACAATGTTAGTAGCGCTCTGCGCTGTATCACTGTTTGCAGCTGGTGCTAAGGAAGCTTCTAATCAGAGCGTAAGCACCGATGGTTCTACAAGTATGGAGAGCGTTGTTCTCTCACTTGCAGAGGTTTTTGAGGAGAATACTGGAATCGTAGTCACATATAACCCGACAGGAAGTGGCAGCGGTATTACGGCTGCTCAGGAGGGAAGGGCTGACATCGGACTCTCTTCCAGATCTCTTAAGGATGAGGAAGTCGCATCCGGTCTTAAGGGTACGACCGTTGCTCTCGATGGAATTGCAATCATCGTAAACAATGAGAACCCTGTTAGCGACCTCAGTGTTGAGCAGATTGCAGCTCTTTATACTGGAGAATTAACTTCTTGGGCTGAAGTAGGTGGAGCTGATGCTCCTGTCGTTCTTATCGGTAGAGAGGCTGGAAGCGGTACGAGAGATGGTTTTGAATCCATCACAGGAACAGAGGATGTATGTAAGTACAACCAGGAACTTACAAGCACAGGTGCTGTAATCACAGCAGTACTTTCCAACCCTAATGCAATAGGATATGCATCCCTTTCCGCAGTCGATGATACGATCAAGACGGTCCTTGTTGACGGAGTAGCACCATCAGAGGAGACAGTACTCTCAGGTGAGTATCAGATTCAGCGCCCGTTCGTCTTCGTAACGAAGGCAGATGCAGAACTCTCTGAGGCGGCACAGCAGTTCTTCGACTTCGCTCTCTCAACAGATGCTTCTGACATCATTGCAGATGCTGGAGCGGTACCTCTAGTATAAGGGTTAAAATCCATATGAATCTAAATGAACGAATGAATGTTCTCTTTTCGGGTTACAAAGCTAACCCGAAACGTCTTGTTGAGGACCTGATACATTTTATTTTTCTGATTCTTGGTCTTATAACGGTCGGTTGTGTTCTCATAATCACCGTTTATCTGATAATAAGCGGACTGCCTGCGATAATTGAGATCGGGCCGCTTGAGTTTCTTTTTGGAACGAAATGGGCAAGTACGGCATCAGAGCCTTCATATGGAATACTTGCTTTCATACTCACAAGCATCTACGGAACATCGGGTGCGATAATAATCGGTGTTCCTATCGGATTTTTCGTTGCAGTATATCTAGCGAAGATGGCGAATAAGAGATTTAAAGATGCCATGAAGCTATGCGTGGGCGTTCTTGCGGGCATCCCATCAGTTATCTATGGCCTTGTGGGCATGACTGTGCTTGTTCCCGCAATCAGGCTTATTTTCAATGTTCCAGACGGTGCGAGCCTCTTTGCCGCCATAATCGTACTTGCAGTCATGATTCTTCCCTCAGTGATAAACGTCTCGCTCTCTGCGCTTGAGGCGGTACCTCATGAATATGAGGAGGCATCCCTCTCTCTAGGGGCCACGAGTACTGAGACGTACTTCAGGGTAACTGTTCCAGCTGCGAAAAGCGGAATATTCACAGCTATAGTTCTCGGCATTGGAAGGGCTATAGGGGAGGCGATGGCGATCATGATGGTAGCTGGTAATGTCGCGAACATGCCTGGACTTTTTAAGTCGGTACGCTTTCTTACCACTGCGGTAGCAAGTGAGATGAGCTACTCATCCGGCCTGCAGCGTCAGGCGCTGTTTTCAATCGCCTTGGTGCTCTTCTTTTTCATCATGCTCATCAATGCCGCTCTTAATTTCATAAAGACAAGGAGTCAGAAGATATGATAGAAGGACTTTCAAATAAGAGAAAAGCCTGGTGTGCTTTAATGAAGGCTCTCTGTTACATATCTCTTGCGTTAGTAGTAGCACTCACTGCATTCATGCTGCTCTATGTGCTTGCCAAAGGAATACCGAACATCATAGAGAACCCTAAGATGCTCATAGAGACACCGAGTGTCAGACGTGATATAGACGGAATACTTCCGGATATCATGAACACCATTTACGTGGTTATCGCAACTCTTATAATGGTGCTTCCTCTCGGTGTTGGTGCTGCAATCTACCTTACGGAGTATGCGAAGAACAGAAAGGTGGTTGAGATCATAGAGTTTGCGAGTGAGACCCTATCTGGAATCCCATCGATCATATACGGTCTTGTGGGAATGCTTCTCTTCGTACAGCTGTTTGGCTTCGGCACATCACTTCTCGCAGGAAGCTGTACCCTGGTCATAATGAACCTTCCTACTATCATGAGGACTACGGAGGAGGCTCTTAAGACCGTTCCCCAGAGCTATAGGGAGGGTGCCTTCGCCCTTGGAGCAGGGAAGTGGAGGGTCATCAGGACGGTAGTTCTTCCGACTTGCGTCAATGGAATCGTCACAGGTTGTATCCTCACGATTGGAAGAATTTTAGGCGAATCGGCCGCACTTCTTTTCACTGCAGGACTTGCTCATAGGCTATATGGATTCTTTGAAGGCATGGCAAACAGCGGAGCAACACTTACCGTTGCCCTCTACGTATATGCATCCGAGCGTGGAGATTTCGATATAGCATATGCGATTGCCGCTATTTTGATCATCCTGACGGTGATAATCAATCTTATAACGACTTACCTGGGTAAGATAATGGAAAGGAGAAACGGACAGTGAGTAATATTATTGAAGCTAAGAACATGAACCTCTGGTATACGCAGATGCATGCTCTTAAGGATATAAACATCAATATTGAGGAGAAGAATATCACGGCTCTCATCGGCCCATCAGGATGTGGAAAGAGTACTTTTCTCAGGACGCTTAACAGGATGAACGACCTCATCCAGGGGGTTAAGATAACAGGGGAGATTCTTTATGAGGGGGAGGATATATTCTCTCCTAAGATTGATGTTAACGGGTTGAGAAGGGACATAGGAATGGTTTTCCAGAAGCCGAATCCGTTCATGATGAGCATCTATGACAACATCGCATACGGCCCACGTACAAACGGTGTTAAGAACAAGGCAAGGCTTGACCAGATCGTGGAAGAGGCCCTTAGAAACGCTGCTTTATGGGATGAGGTGAAGGACAGGCTTAAAAAGAGCGCACTCGGACTCTCTGGTGGACAGCAGCAGAGGCTCTGCATCGCAAGAGCTCTTGCAGTCCAGCCAAAGGTGCTTTTAATGGATGAGCCTACCAGCGCCCTCGATCCGATAAGCACCAGCAGGATTGAAGATTTGGCAATGGAGCTGAAAAAAGACTATACTATTGTAATAGTAACCCACAACATGCAGCAGGCATTGCGCATCTCTGACAAGACCGCGTTCTTCCTCTTGGGAGAGTTGATTGAGGTCGGGGATACCGAGCAGATCTTCTCCAATCCGAAGGAGAAGAAGACGGAAGACTATATTACAGGAAGGTTTGGTTGATATGACGTTTACGCTTAATATTGATGAGGAGATCGCATCTCTAAAGAGAGATATAGTTAAGATGGCATCCCTATGCGAGAAGGCCCTATACGGGGTATCCTCCCTCGTTGAAAGGGGCGGTAAAGACATAAGGGATATTCAGGATCTCAGCGATCAGGTTGAGAAGAGCCAGAGGGAGATAGAGCAGGAGTGTATGAGGATTCTTTTAAGAAAGCATCCGGTTGCAAAAGATCTCAGGAGCGTATCCGCATCTCTTAGAATAATCACGGATCTAGAGAGGATCGGAAACAACAGTTTAGATCTCGCAGAGGCTATCACATATTGTGAGAATAGGGAGATACTTCAGCAGATTGGACTTCCGAAGATGATTGAGGAGGTTTCAAAAATGCTGACTGAATCAATCGATGCTTTTGTGATGCGTAATGAGGAGAAGGCCGAACTTGTAATCAGGGAGGATGATGCGCTCGATTCTCTTTTCGTCTCAGCGAAGGAAGGCCTTATAAAGATGATCAAGACCAGTGTCGATGGCATTGAGGAAGCCCCTGATGCGCTTTTGGCTGCAAAATACCTTGAGAGGATGGGCGACCACTGCGTTAATCTATCTAAACAATTGATCTGGTCCGTATCGGGAGATATGAATATATAATTGACTACTATGATTTACATACTTGAAGATGATGCATCAATTTTGAAACTTGTCGAATACACGCTCTCATCAAACGGGTATACCGTCAAGGGATTTGACCGTCCGAGTCTCCTTTTTAAAGCGATGCAGGAAGAGAAGCCCGAGCTTCTTCTTCTGGATATCATGCTGCCGGAGATGAGCGGGCTTGATGTTCTTAAGAAGATGAGAAGCAGGAAAGAATATGATGATGTTCTGATCATTATGCTGACTGCAAAGAGCAGTGAGTACGATAAGGTTCTCGGTCTTGACCTTGGAAGCGATGATTACATTGCAAAGCCTTTTGGAATGATGGAGCTTCTTGCCAGGGTGAAGGCAGCGCTTAGAAGAAAAGGAATGAGAAGCACTTCTAATGACGGAATCATAAAATATGGAGCTGTCTCAATCGATGGCAAGGCTCATATGGTCAAAGTTGATGGAAAAGAAGTTCAGATGACGCTTAAAGAGTACTCTCTTTTAAAACTCTTAATGGAGAATGAGGGCATTTGCCTTTCAAGGGACAGCATCCTCAATACGGTCTGGGGGTATGCTTTCGATGGGGAGAACAGAACCGTCGATGTCCATGTCAGGAGAATCAGGGAAAAGCTTGGAGCATCGGGGGCTATGATACAGACCGTTGCAGGTGTGGGATACAGGTTTAAAAATGAAGCTGAGCAATAAACTATTCACAGTTACTACATTAGTGGTTGTTCTTGCCGTGGTAATTACAGCGATCTTTACTGTAAATGCGATGTACCGTACTTACGAGAACAGCATTCAGAAAGATCTTTTAATGACTCTTCAGCTGATAGACAGCTATGAAGGTGATCTCTCCTCTCTGGATTTCGGCTCAAGGCGCTTTACCAAGATAAGTGATGATGGAACGGTAATCTTCGACTCAGAGGCGGATAAGGATGAGATGGAGAACCATCTGATGCGTCCCGAGGTTCAGACTGCGCTTTCCAGGATGACAGGATTCGCAGTACGGGAGAGCTCCACGATGCTTGAGAATATGTTCTATGTCGCAATACTATCGAGTGATGGGACTGTCATAAGGCTGAGCGAGGCTCAAAGCAGCCTTTATTCTTTCATCTTCGACTCCCTTCCTTATGTTATCGCAATCATTCTTGCAGTAATTATCGCGACTCTCTTCTTGTCGAATTTCATCTCAAAGAAGATTGTCTCACCGATAAACCGTATAAACCTTGACCGCCCGATGGAGGATAGCGGTCTTTATGAGGAACTCAGTCCCCTTGTTAGGAGGATAGATGAGCAGAATTCGGAGATAAAAAAGCAGATTGAGCTTCTCAGAAGGGACCGCAATGAGCTTGAACTCATAGTCAAGAGCATGAAGGACGGACTTGTTATCGTAAGAAGCAATGGGGATATCCTGATGATCAACGATGCTGCGAAGACTCTGATGGGAAAGAATACGAATGATGAGTTTAAAAGCATAATAGAGCTGAGCAGGGAAAGCCTTTTCTTCTCGATAATCGAAAAGGGCTCTGAAAGCGGAAGAATCAAGGTAGAGGGAAGAGTGATCGAGGTTCATGCAGAGGAAGTAGAAGGAATAGGCTCTGCAATCCTTCTTTTTGATGTCTCCGACAAGACGGCACTTGAGATGAAGGAGAGGGAGTTCATACAGAACGTCTCCCATGAGCTTAAAACTCCATTGACCTCCATCAGCGGATACTCCGAGCTTATAATGAGGGATCAGGTTGATAAGGATCACATCAAGGAGTTCTCATCTCAGATATACAGTGAGGCAAAGAGGCTCTATCAGCTGATTGAGGATATAATGGCGATTAGCCGGCTTGATGAGGAGGCAGAGGTCGAGTTCAGCGAAATCGATGTGGCCTCCATTGCAAAGGATGTGCTTGATTCCATCTCAAATCCAATTGTAAGAATTGAAAACAAGGGCAAGCTCCTGATAAGGGGAAACAGCACCTTGATCTTTGAGGCAATATATAATCTTGTTGATAACGCCATCAAATACAACAGGGATTCAAATGAGATTGTTATCAGGATTGATGATACGTCGTTTGAGGTGGAGGACCATGGAATCGGGCTTTCTCCTTATGATAAGGAGAGGGTATTCGATCGTTTTTACCGTGTGGATAAATCAAGGAGTCGCCAGACTGGTGGAACGGGGCTTGGGCTGAGCATCGTCAAGAGCGTTGCAGAGCGTCATGGTGCGAAGATAGAGATTAACAGTACTCTTGGCGTTGGAACCACGATAAAACTGGTTTTCCCATCAAAATAGTGGAAATTGGTTAATATTAACCATGGCTTCTGGGTGGTAAAAATACCTTGGTTTACATAAAATGTAAAGGAAATTCATTTCAAGGAGTTTTTATATGTCGAAGAAGGACAACCCGCAGCCATGGAATTTTTTAGATGAATACCGCGGAAAAGAGTTTGAAGGAAAATGGCCTAACGTAAAGACCATGTTCCATATTTCCGTTTTAAGATATCCGAACAACAACTGTTTTAAGGCGTTCTCTCCAAAAGAGATTTCTTTTACTTATGCTGAGGCTGAGAAGAAGATTAAAGAGGTATCGTACTACCTTCTTTCCCAAGGGGTGAAGAAAGGGGATAAGATAGCTGTTAGCGGAAAGAACAGCCCTGAATGGGCGATTGCATACCTTGGCATCATTTATGCAGGATGCATCGTCGTTCCTCTCGATATCCTTCTAAAGGATTCAGAGATGGAGACTCTTATGAAGTTCGGAGGGGTATCAAGACTTTTCATTGATTCGGACAGAATCCGCAACATAGACAAGGATGGAAGCGTAGGTCTTATCGAGAAGCTCTCTCTCGAGCCAGATAATGAGTATAAATACGTGCTTGATCTTGATGGAGAGGAGAGAGAGGGATTTGAGGCAAAGAGCGATGAGGTTGCAGCCATTCTCTTTACTTCGGGAACAACTGGTACTCCAAAGGGCGTAATGCTTACTAACGAGAACCTTGTTGCGGACTGCTATCTTGCACAGGGGAACATGAACATCTATTCAACTGATGTCTTCTATGCGATTCTTCCAATCCATCATGCCTATACGATGCTTGCGGTAATGTATGAGTCATTCAGCGTAGGTGCTTGTACTGTCTTTGGAAAGAAACTGGTTGTAACGCAGATTCTCAAGGAACTCAGGGAGGGCAAGGTAACGATGTTCCTCGCTGTTCCTATGCTTTTTAACAAGATGATCGCAGCTTTAATGAGCGGAATAAGAAAGAAGGGAATCGTAGTATATGGGTTAATCAGATTCCTGATGAGCGTCTCTGGTGCTATTAAGAAGATATTCGGAGTTAACATCGGAAAGAAGATGTTTTCATTCCTTCTTAAGAATCTCAGTCTTGAGAACAACAGAATCTGTATCTGCGGCGGTGGACCACTTCCTGCATCCACATTCAAGATGTTCAATCAGCTCGGTATAGATTTCGTACAGGGCTATGGCCTAACTGAAACTAGCCCGATAACACACCTCAATCCTACTTATGCCTATATTGAGAGCTCGGTTGGAAAGTCGATTCCAGAGTGTCAGGTTAAGATCGTTGATCCAGATGATGAGGGAAATGGAACAATCTACATCAAGGGACCAATGGTCATGAAGGGCTATTACAATAATGAGGAGGCGACCAAGGAGGTTCTCTCAGAGGATGGTTGGTTGAATACCGGAGACGTAGGACACGAGGATAAGAACCATTATCTCTATCTTACGGGTAGGGCAAAGAGCGTGATCGTAACCGATGGGGGAAAGAATGTATTCCCAGAAGAGATCGAGGATCATTTCCAGCTTTATGATGAGATTGACCAGATCTGTATCATAGGATACCTGGTAAATAAGGAGACCAAGGCCGAGGGGATCAGGGCAATCATCTATCCCAGTGCCAATGCGAAGAAAACTTACAGCACGGATGATACACTTAAAGCAAGGATGAATGATATCATCAGTGAGGTTAACAAGGAGCTTCAGAGCTACAAGAAGATAACCAGGATGGATATCTCCAATGAGCCTCTTCCTATGACAAGTACTAAAAAGATTAAGAGAAACGAAGTCGTAAAACTATTTAAAGACTGACGATTTTGCCCTTCCTTTCCTGGAAGGGCTATGTCTTTTTCTCTTATGTAATTGATTTTTAGGAACTTTTTTACATAAAATGTAAAAGTGTTAGTAAAAGAGGGGGTGTGAATGTCCAAGAAGTCAGATTCAACAGCATGGAGCTTTCTTGACGAATATAGGGGAAGGGAGTTCGAGGGTAAATGGCCCAGCATAAGCAAGATGTTCCACATCTCCGCGCTTCGTTATCCTGATAATGAATGTTTTAAGGCTTTTTCTCCGAAGGAGGAGGTCTTCACTTACGCTGAGGCTGAGAGGAAGATCAGGGAGATTTCAAATTATCTGCTCTCCCAAGGGGTTAAAAAAGGCGATAAGATTGCGGTAAGCGGGAAGAACAGCCCTGAGTGGGCGTTTGCTTATTTCGGTATTATCTATTCCGGCTGTATCGTCGTTCCTCTCGATATCCTCTTAAAAGACAATGAGATGGAGACTTTCCTTAAATTCGGAGATGTGAAGATGCTTTTCATTGATTCCGATAGGATTGACAATATCGATAATGATGGCAAGGTAGGTCTTGTTGAGAAGATATCGCTTGAGCCTAAGGAAGGTTATAAGTTCATTCTGGATCTCGATGGGGAAGATAGAGAGCCTTATGAAGTTAAGAGTGATGATGTTGCAGCAATACTCTTTACATCCGGTACTACGGGAACACCAAAAGGTGTAATGCTTACAAATGAGAACATAGTCTCTGACTGTTTTCTTGCACAGGGACATATCACATTCCATCCTGATGATGTTTTCTATGCAATCCTTCCGATTCATCACTCCTATACGATGCTTGCCGTCATGTTTGAGTCTCTCAGTGTGGGAGCTTGTACCGTTTTTGGGAAAAAGCTCGTGATGTCCCAGATGCTCAAAGAGCTGAGGGAGGGAAGAATCACACAATTCCTTGCTGTTCCGATGCTCTTTAACAAGATGATAGCAGCCCTTATGAAGGGTGTAAGAGAGAAGGGGATACTGGTTTACGGGCTAATTCGCGCATTGATGGCTTTCAGTGGGGCTATAAAGAAGCTTACGGGTGTCAATCTTGGAAAGAAGATGTTCTCTTTCCTTTTAAAGAAGCTGAGTCTTGAGAATATCAGAACGTGCATCTGCGGAGGCGGTCCTCTGCCTTCTTCGACGTTCAAAAGGTTCAACCAGATCGGAGTGAATTTCGTTCAGGGGTATGGTCTTACCGAGACAAGTCCTGTAACGCATTTGAACCCTCCGTATGCCTATAAGGAGAGCTCGGTAGGAAAGGCTCTTCCAGAGTGCCAGGTTAAGATAGTAGATCCCGATGATGAGGGCAACGGTGTCATCTATATAAAAGGCCCGATGGTAATGAAGGGATACTATAAGAACGAGGAGGCGACGAGAGAGGTCCTCTCTTCAGATGGATGGCTTAACACTGGGGATGTTGGACATGAGGATGCGGAGCACTACCTTTATCTTACCGGAAGGGCAAAGAGCGTTATTGTAACCGATGGAGGCAAGAACGTTTTCCCGGAGGAGATCGAAGATCATTTCCAGCTCTATGATGAGATAGAGCAGATCTGTATCATCGGTTATCTCATAGATAAGGATACGAAGGCCGAGGGAATCAGGGCTATAGTCTATCCAAGTGATGCAGCGAAAAAGGCCTATCATGATGAGAATGAGCTCAAAAATAGAATCGATTTCATCATCAGTGAGGTAAATAAGGAACTTCAGAGCTATAAGAAGATTACCAGACTTGATATCTCCCCAGTGCCTCTACCTATGACAAGTACGAAGAAGATTAAGCGTAACGAGGTAATGAAGCTTTTTGATGCCTGATGTGTCTTAGTTTGACTAATCAGGGTATCTATAGTAGATTTAAATTATGGAATTAAAGAGTTATCAGAGGGCATTCCTGCGCTCACATGCACAGGCGTTGGATCCTGTTGTCAGCGTAGGAAAAGATGGTGCTAGCGATAGTGTCGTCAAGGCATTGGATGATGCACTGACTGTACATGAGCTTGTAAAGGTTCGCTTTCATTCTTTCAAGGATGAAGTCGATTCCCTTTCAAGATATCTGGAAGAGAAGACCGGCTCTACATTGGTCGCGACTACTGGCTTTACAGCCGTATTCTTCAGACAGGATTCAAAAGATCCTGAAAGAATCTATAAGATTTAAAAAGCAAAGACGGAAAATTCTCCGTCTTTTTTTATATAATAAATGGAGTGCAAAAATGCACTCCATCAATAACCTCAGTTACTCTTTTTCAAGAGCAAGTGTTCTTGTTGTTATATCACAGACGCTTGCCGGACCGTAGTACTGGATTGCTCCTGGATATTTAAACGAGGTCTTTTCCGCCCATTCATCACGATGAGATTCAAAGTACTTGAATGGCTTGCCATCAAGCTCTACAAGTGCCTTCCTGATTACAGGCTTCTTAGCGCCATGCCTCTGCTCAAGGTTCATCATCTTCGTAATTGGCATACCTCCTGCCTTCCACTCTGTAGCTGGTTTTGAGAGGTTCGTAATCGTAGAAAGATAACCTGTGTATCCGTAGCTTATAAGCATGAATGCGTTATAGCCGAGTGAATAGCAGTAGTCAGCATCGAAGTTGGAAGGGAATGCGCATCTTCCCTCATAGCCGAAGAAATGATTAAGAGCGCTGAACTTTCCTTTATACTTTCCCTCTTCCTTGAGTTTTTTTAGCTTCGTTTCGACGATGCTTATAAGCAGCTTTTCAGTCTCAATCCTCGATACCTGTACGTTTCCATGAGGATCTCTGTCCATAAGAAGCTGCTTCTCGATGTCGATTGGAAGGATGGAGAATACGGCGAAACTCTCTTTGGTAAGGTTCTTCTCCATGAATGAGTATTTGTCCTCCCATTCAGTAAGGGCATTGAACTCCTCCTGCTTCAGTGCCATCAGATCATTGAGTTCGCTTATGAGCTTCTTTACTTCCGGCACGAATTCAATGAGCCCCTCAGGGATGATTGCAACACCGAAGTTCTCACCGTTTTCACTTCTCTTCACGATGCTGGATACAATCTGATCTGCGATAGTGGAAAGACTCATCTTCTTTTGCTCTACCTCTTCAGAGATGAAACAGATGTTAGGCTGTGTCTGGAGGGCACACTCCAATGCTATATGGCTTGCGCTTCTTCCCATGACACGTACAAAGTGCCAATATTTCTTTGCACTGTTAGCATCACGCTCTATGTTTCCGATTAGCTCTGAATATGTCTTTGTCGCCGTATCAAAACCGAAAGAGATTTCAATTACGTCGTTCTTAAGGTCTCCATCGATCGTCTTTGGGCATCCGATTACCTGAACGCAGGAGCCATGTGCCTTGAAGTACTCTGCAAGTACTGCTGCATTTGTATTGGAGTCATCTCCTCCAATAATAACAACGGCATCAAGGGCGTGCTTCTCTGCGACGGCTTTTGCAACCTCGAACTGCTCCTCGCTCTCAAGCTTGGTTCTTCCGCTTCCAATAATGTCGAATCCTCCCGTGTTTCTAAACTGGTCGATATACTCATCATCAAAGACGATATAATCATCGTTAAGTAGACCCGATGGCCCGTTCTTGAAGCCTATGAGAATATTGTCTTTTCTCGTCTTTTTCAGTGCATCATACAATCCCGTAATGACGTTATGTCCACCAGGCGCTTGTCCTCCTGAGAGGATTACTCCAACTGTGAGAACTCTGTCTGCGGCGTGGTTCTCTCCTTCTGCAAAAGAAACCTCCCTCATGCCGTATGTATTCGGGAATAGCTTTTTAATCTCCTCTTGGTCACTGACTGAGGCTGTGATTTCTCCCTCAACCGCCTTGATCTTTGAAATATCGTTTTTCAAGATTTCCGGCAGTTTTGGCTGGTAGCTGTAACGTGCTATCTGTAGTGGTGATAATTCCATGTTCATCTCCTGTTTTTTCTTTTCACAGTTTAGCTTATTAGCGTTGCTTTTAGCAACATTGGTAGCAAGCGATGAAAACGATATTGAGAAAATCTCCCTTTGAGTTTAGCATTATTCACATGTTCACTCTCTTCGTAGATGCAGACAGTCTTGCTCAGAGGCTTAGGAAAATAATACTAAATAGGGCAGTAAAGGAAAATATAGAGACTTTTTTCATCGCAGACAGAAGTCTTCCTGATGTCATGGAGAAAATAGAAGAGCATACTGCCTCACTTAGAGCTCCGATGAGAAATACTCTTGATAAGAGCGATCTTAGAAGAATAAGGTCAAGTATATCCATGCTCATTGTTCCGACAGGGGAGAACAGCGCAGATGATAAGATCGTCAGCATGGTTACCCATGGTGACGTGGTAATAAGCCATGATGTAGGCCTATGTGAGCGTGCCATAGCAAAAGGTGCGATCGCAATAGATGACAGGGGGGCTGTATATACCTCTGAGAATATAAGAGAAAGGGTCTCAGAGCGCGATTACATGAAGGCTTTCAGGGAGATGGGTATAAACGATTTGAAACAGAAGGGCCTGAAGGAGAAGGACTATCAGAACTTCTCTAATTCCCTGGATAAGATTCTTACAGGCAAAAATAAGACCGCCTAGCTACAGCTGATTTGGATTTCTGGGGTAGTATGGCATTACCGCAGCTAGGTCGGTTCAATAAAAGCAGGCAATCCAAACTCCAATTAAAGAAGTAAAATCCAGGATATAGATT
This sequence comes from uncultured Spirochaetaceae bacterium, assembly GCA_944390015.1. Taxonomy (GTDB): domain Bacteria; phylum Spirochaetota; class Spirochaetia; order Sphaerochaetales; family Sphaerochaetaceae; genus Ornithospirochaeta. The sequence continues at coordinate 57,519 of CALXOL010000003.1, read as the reverse complement.
CCCATATAAGAGAAACCTGCTCTTATGAGTTAATAATACTTGTTTCCTTTTTATCATGCAATAAGAAAATTTGAGGAAATTGCGGTAAAAAAATGATTTTTTTATGAAAAAATGAGGTCGGAAACAATCCGACCCCATCTGATTTAGAAATCAGCATTCTTCACATAGCGAGGATAAGGAATTACATCCCTGATGTTGGCAACACCCGTGACATACTGCACCGCACGCTCAAAACCGAGACCGAATCCCGCATGTGGTGCGCTTCCGAACTTTCTCAGCTCAAGATACCACCAGTAGTCCTCTTCTTTTAATCCAAGCTCTTTCATCCTCTCTAGAAGAACATCAAGACGGTATTCCCTCTCACTTCCTCCTATAATCTCTCCGAGTCTTGGAGCGAGAACATCCATTCCGCGAACGGTCTTTCCATCCTCATTCATCTTCATATAGAAAGCCTTGATCTCTTTTGGATAGTCCGTGACAATCACAGGGCGCTGGGCGATTACCTCAGTCAGATACCTCTCGTGCTCACTCTGGATATCAGAACCCCAGTGGACGGGGAAATCAAAACGTGAGTTCTCCTTTTCCAGAAGTTTTATCGCATCCGTATATGTCATATGCTCAAAAGGTGAGTTGATGACATGCTCAAGTGTGGAGATGACACCTTTTTCCACGAAGTTATCGAAGAAAGCCATATCCTCAGCATTCTTATCCAGAACGGCCTTGAAAATATATTTAAGGAAGCTTTCTGCAACTTCCATGTCCCCGTATAGGTCACAGAACGCCATCTCTGGCTCAACCATCCAGAACTCTGCAAGATGACGGGCTGTGTTACTGTTCTCGGCACGGAACGTAGGTCCGAACGTGTATATGTTTTTCATCGCCATCGCATAAGTCTCTCCGTTTAACTGACCGGAAACGGTGAGCTTTGCCATCTTGCCGAAGAAATCCTTGGTGTAATCGATCTTTCCATCCTTGGTTCTCGGTGGATTCTCAAGATCCAAAGTGGTGACTTGGAACATCTCTCCCGCTCCTTCGCAGTCACTGGCGGTGATTAAAGGTGTGTTGACATATACAAATCCGTTCTCCTGGAAGAATGAATGGATGGCGTATGCCATGGTGTTTCTTACCCTTGTAACTGCTCCGAAGAGGTTTGTCCTAGGTCTTAAGTGTGCCTTCTCACGTAGGAATTCCACCGTATGCCTTTTCTTCTGAAGAGGATAGTCCTGAGGGCAAGGTCCTACAAGCTCGAGAGCCGTTACGCTTAGCTCGACTCCCTGTTCTCCTCCCTGGCTCTCCACGATTTTTCCCATCGCTTTGATGGCAGCACCTGTGGTGATCTGGTCAAGGAGATTATTGTCGGTGAAAGTGCTCTTATCTATTACAGCCTGTAGTCCTTTCAGACATGAACCGTCATTGATTTCTAAGAAGCAGACATTCTTGCCGTCTCTCTTAGTTCTTACCCAGCCTTCTGCCGTGATGATCTCATTGCTCGGATTCATCTCACGAATAGCCTTAATTCTCTCTTTCATAAAACATCTCCTTGATACACATTGCAGAAAATTTATCATTACTTCTTTTTTCGGTCAATATGAGTGCTATAGTAATGTCTTACTATGGCATAGTCGCCTGCTTAAGCAAAAATAATTAATATTCTTCACGAAATCTTTTGTTGAGGAATAATTGCTTTTTTTTTAAAATAGTTTAAAAAAGGGGGACGCTTTGGTTCATTTTCTTGTTCTCTCATCTGGCAGTTGTGGAAACAGTTATGCATTCTATGATGGAACTGATACCATAGTCATAGACCAGGGACTGACTTTTACAGGTTTCACAAAGCGACTCCTTTCCCATGAAATCCCGCCATCCTCTGTCAGGGCGATATTCCTAACACACCTTCATCCTGACCATAGTAAGGGGGTGGGGGCGACACAAAGGAAGCTGAATATCCCTGCCTTTCTTTCTGACATCTCTTTAAAAATGAGCCAGGATGTCATAGCGAAGATGAGGATGAGCAGCGATCTGCTTAGGTCTTTTCATCATGGGGAGACTATTAAAATAGGAGATTTCCTCATTACAGCTCATAGAAGCTACCATGACTGTCCGGGAAGTTCTTTTTACATTATTGAGAATGCAGGAAAGAAGATTTTCTTGTTGACCGATACGGGACAGATTCCATATGAGGCTCATGCAGCGGCAGATGATGCGGATGTTATCTTTCTTGAGAGCAACTATGATGTGGACATGCTTCGAAATGGGCCTTATCCAAAGCGGCTTCAAGATAGGATATCAGGAGGATATGGTCATCTGAGCAATGATGAGGCATCCTTCTTTTTAAAACAACATGCAAAACTGAGGGCTCAGGTGTATCTGATACATCTGAGTGAGAATAATAATACTCCCGAAAAAGCTAGGAGATGCTCGTCTGAAAAACTTAGAAGCGGCATATTCCTTACAGTATGTGAAAGAGGGGAGAGCTATGAGGGTTACATCGATGAGTAAGGAAAAAGGAAAGAAAAAAGAGAAGAAAAAAGTAATAAGTGAGAGTGTCTGCCGGAAAGTCCGCAGAAATGATGGTTATAAGATGAAATTCATGAGCGAATATACGTTCAGGAATTTCTACGAGGTGATTGAATCTAGATACCCGAAGAGGGTGATGTACAGGGTTTTCAGAACTGAGGAGTCAATTACTTTCTCACAGTTTGCACACTATGTGAGATCTGCCTCCACATACTTGTTGAAACTAGGCTTTAACAAGGGTGATAAGATTGCCATAATGGCGGAAAGCTGTCCGAACTGGATGGTCGCATATGTCGCTTTGACCTCGGTGGGGATGGTCGCTGTTCCTATTCTTCCCGATTTCTCCCTTCTTGAAGCGGATGGGATTTTAAAGCATAGCGAGGCTAAAGGAATTTTCGTCAACCAGAAGCAGTATGCGAAGATAAAAAGCTCGATAGAGGAAAACGCTCTTGAGCTTTTCAGAATCGAGGATCTATTCCATATTCCAAAGAACATCGTCATAGAGAGTGATAAGGCATTCAGTCTGACTCCTGGAATATCGCTTATGAATATGAAGGCGGAGCCGGCTCTTCTTGATGCAAATAAGCCTAAAGAGGAGGACCTTGCCTCCATCATCTATACAAGCGGTACCACCGGCTCAAGTAAAGGTGTCATGCTTACTCATTTCAACATCCTTAGATGTGCAGATCTCAACACAGATGTATATGTCAAGGTCAAGCCGGGTTATAAGGCACTTTCAATTCTGCCGATGAGCCATGTATATGAGTTCACAATCGGACAGATCCTACCTCTTTTACAGGGTGTTGAGATTACGTTTCTTGGAAAGCCGCCAGCAGTCTCAATCCTGCTTCCAGCCCTTAGCGAGGTACGCCCTCATATCATGCTCACCGTTCCTCTTCTGATTGAGAAGGTCTACCGCTCAGCCGTCGCTCCGGTTCTTAACGGCAATGAGAAGATAAAGAAGCTTATAAAATACCCGATTATCGGCTCTTTCGTATATCAGGTAATAGGGCGTAAGATTCTTTCCACATTCGGACACAGGTTGAAATTCTTCGGAATCGGAGGGGCCCCTCTTGATAGCGAGGTCGAGTATTTCCTCTATCGCGCATCTTTCCCATATGCAATCGGATATGGGCTTACAGAAACAAGTCCTCTTATCGCAGGTTGCGGGCCGAAAAAGAGCATGCATAAGCTCTCTTTCGTCGGCAAGGTCGTTGAGGATGACAGCGTAATACTGGATGATAAGAACAGTGAGGGTGTTGGAGAGATACTTGTAAAGGGGCCGAACGTCATGCAGGGGTATTATCTGAGGGATGACCTTAACAGCGAGGTCTTTACGGAGGATGGATATTTCAGGACAGGGGATCTTGGATATATGGATAAGAAGGGCTTCTTATCCATCAAAGGCAGATGCAAGACCATGATTCTCGGGCCTGCTGGTGAGAACATCTATCCAGAGCCGATAGAGAATCTGATTAATGCCCAGGAGTTTGTTGAAGAGAGCCTTGTCGTTCCATCCAAGGGTGGTCTGCTTGCTCTTATAAAGATAGACATAGAGCTTATGAGTAAGAAGCTTAAGATAGATATCGATACGGCAAGAAAAGAAGCTGAGAAATATGTGAAGGAAATAAGGAAAACGGTTAACGCACAGCTTTCTGCCTATTCGAGAATCAATGAGACGGCGCTTCAGAAGGAGCCGTTCGAAAGAACACCTACGCAGAAGATAAAGAGGTTCCTCTATCCTAAGAAGAAAAAAGATGGAAAGAAGGAATAATTCTTTCTAAAAACTTTGGTTTTTCTTATAATGAAGGCATGTTGGATTCTCAAGATATTAGAATTAAGAAGATAGAGAAGCTCAGGACTCCAAGGGAGATTGCTGAGCTTATACCACTGTCCGACGATGATAGAAAAAGGATTCTTTCCTTCAGGAAACGTGTTAATGACATACTCTCTGGCAATGACAATAGGCTTCTTGCCATTGTCGGACCATGCAGCATACATGACCCAGATGCCGCAATCGATTATGCACGTAAATTAAAGGAACTTTCCGATAAGCTTAGCAGGCACTTCTTCATAGTCATGAGGACATACTTTGAAAAGCCGAGGACGAATCTCGGCTGGAAGGGCCTCATTCTTGATCCCGATATGGATGGAAGCGGAAATATCGAAAAGGGGATAATGGTGGCAAGAAAGCTTCTTATCGATATTACCGAGATCGGCCTTCCTGTCGGATGTGAGGTGCTTGATCCCATTATTCCACAGTACATCGATGAGATTATGAGCTGGTCCAGTATTGGAGCCCGTACCACGGAAAGCCAGACGCATCGGAATCTGGCATCCGGACTATCAGTTGCTGTCGGCTTTAAAAACGGAACAAGCGGAGATCTCATGAGTGCGATCAATGCGATAAAGAGCGCAAAGGGAGAGGCTTCCTTCATTGGAATTAATAAGGACGGTTTAAGTTCTGTCTACAGAACAACAGGAAATGATGAGGGTCATCTCATCCTGCGTGGCGGTGAGGACGGTCCGAACTACTATGAGGATGAGGTTGAGCATGCCCTTGCCCTATTAAGGGAGAACGGTCTGAGGGAGGCGGTTATAATCGACTGCTCCCATGCCAATAGCAGAAAGGACTATACCAGGGAAAAGAGGGTTTTAAGGAGCGTCATAGACCAGGTGGTATGGGGTAATGACAAAATCAAGGGTTTCATGATTGAGTCGAACCTTTTTGAGGGCTCTCAGAAGATTCCTGAGAATAAGGCGGATCTCAGATACGGCGTCTCCGTAACTGATGCATGCATAGGGTGGGCTGAGACTGAGAGGATACTAATAAATGCCGCATCAATCCTTGATAAGGCTGCTGAGGCAGGTGGGGTTCTGGAGGTACTATGAAGGCGATTGTTTATCTTGCTAGCGGTTTTGAAGAGGCGGAGGCCATAATCCCAATAGACATGTTCAGGCGTGCTGGAATTGATGTCACTCTCTCTTCTGTTGATCAAGAAAAGAGAGTGACCGGCTCTCATGGCATCCAAATCATCGCTGATATGGATGTTAGCGAAAGCAATAATGAGAATTACGATATCGTATTCCTTCCCGGTGGAATGCCCGGTGCCGTGAATCTTGCGCAGTCATGGGCGGTAAATGAGCGAATAATAAAAATGGCATCTGAGGGCAAGATTATCAGTGCTATCTGTGCATCCCCAGCTGTTGTTCTTGCAAATGCCGGGCTTCTTGATGGAAGAAATGCAACGTGTTTCCCCGGAACGGAGAAGTATTCGTCTAAAAAGGACTTTTTAGCAGAAGGTGTTGTCGTAGATGGCAATATAATTACAGCAAAGAGCGCTGCTTACGCTTTTGAACTAGCATTTGCCGTAATCGAGAATGCAATATCAAAAGAAAAGGTAGATGAGGTATCATCTGCCGTCTATTACAGGCGCTAGGCCGTAATCATTTTCAGCTCTGAGGCTTTCTTGTTTCTTTCTAAAGTCGAGAAGGTCTCAGATAGGAATTCTCTGTAGAAATTCTTACATCCCTTGCTTTTTATATCATTTGCAATAGGTAGATATACTAATTCTACGAATTCTGAAAGAGCCTTTCTGAAATCAAGGTTTCTTCCATAGACATCCTTCTGATATCTTCTGTAACACTCTACCAGAGCATATACAGATGGTATCTCTTCCTTCTTAAACACACCTTTGGTCTTCTTATTAATCAGAATCTCATTGATCTTTTTCATACCAGTTCAACTCCAAAATTTAAGATAACCTCTTTTTGTTCAACGAGAATATAATTCTTTCATATCAATATGTCAATAGGTGATATAAAATAAATTATATAATCTCGTTAATTCTTTGTTAATAAAGAAAATGAAGGATGAAAAACTGATTAGTTCTGTTTTGCCTTGAGTAAATCCCTTATCTCCTCGAGAAGAAGTACGTCAGCACTCTTTACTGGCTCTGGTGCAGGAGCTGCAGCTGCCTTTGCCTCTTCTTCCTTCTTTGTCTTTTCTTTAAGTGTATTGAAAGCCTTAACGATGAAGAAAAGAACAAGGGCAACAAGAAGGAAGTTGATGATTGCATTGATTAAAAGACCGTACCTGATGGCAACCTCTGCAGTCGCTTCTGTAGCAGGCTTGAGAATGATTCTCATCTCAGCAAAATCCATTCCTCCTGTGATGAGGCCGATGATCGGCATGATGATGTCATTCACTACGCTGTTCGTGATAGCGGTGAATGCAGCACCGATAATAACGCCTACTGCAAGATCAATAACATTTCCACGTGCGATGAATTTTTTAAATTCGCCAAAAAATTTACTACTCATTTATTTAATCTCCATTTAAATTTCTGCAGTATTTTTATATATTATTTAAGAAAATATCAATAGGGAAGGTTTTATGGAATTTGTAGAAGGATATAAAAGCCTGCTCAGTCCCAAGGATACTGAGAAGGCGATCAAGCTTACCAAAGACACTTTCGAGAAGGAACTGGCCTCTTCACTTCGCCTTACAAGGCTTACCAGTCCATTATTCGTTGCATCAGGAAGTGGTATAAATGATGATTTGAACGGTGTTGAGAAACCTGTTAGCTTCTCCGTTACCGCTCTTGGCGGTATGAAGATGGAAATCGTGCAGTCCCTTGCAAAATGGAAGAGGATGGCACTTGCTGATTATGGCTATCCCATCGGGCGTGGAATTTATACGGATATGAACGCACTTCGCCCTGATGATACGGTCGATGCGATACACTCCGTTTATGTCGATCAGTGGGACTGGGAAAAGGTAATTTCTGATGATGAGCGTAATCTTGAGGCTCTTAAGGCCACGGTAAGAGAGATCTATGCGGCTATTAAGAGGACAAGTTTCATGTTATGCGAGACATATTCGGCCTTAGAGGATTATCTTCCTGATGAGATAACATTCATTCACTCCGAGGATCTTGAGAGGGAATATCCATCTTTGAGTCCTCAGCAGAGGGAGAGGGAGGCGGCAAGGAAATATGGTGCTGTTTTCATTATCGGAATCGGCTATCCTCTCTCTCAAGGGGAACCACATTCCCTCAGAGCTCCAGACTATGATGACTGGTCCACTTTATCAAAGGAGGGCTATCACGGGCTAAATGGAGACATTATCGTATATGACCGTGTCCGTAATGACTCATTGGAGCTTTCAAGCATGGGTATCCGCGTAAATAAGGAATCTCTTTTACGACAGCTTGAGATGAAAGGTCTCAACGAGAGAAAGGATCTTTATTGGCATAAGAGACTGCTTAATGGTGAGTATCCTCAGACCATCGGAGGTGGAATAGGGCAGTCCAGGCTTTGCATGCTTCTGCTCCATAAGTGCCATATCGGTGAGGTTCAGGCCTCTGTCTGGTCTGCTGAGACGAGAAGGGAAGCTGGGGAGAAGGGTATATATCTAATATAATATACTTTTGCTTTTGTTTTAGTATCGACATTTCCGTCCTGCTTCTTGGTGCTTCCTGGCAGTCGCACCTACGCGAGTAGGGCGGATTTCTTTTACAGCTTGAAACAAATTTATTATTGTTCCAGAGGAAAAGAGAAACAGCAACAACTGTTTATTGCTGTCAATATAGCAAATTGATTTCATTTTCTCTCTTAGTGTGGCGAATTCTCATTTTTTAATTAGAAGAAATAAAAAATCCTCCTGTTACGTTCTTGTAACAAGAGGAATCTTTTTGCGGCCGAGAGAACTCGAATCTCCAAGCCCTTTCAAGCACTAGCACCTCAAGCTAGCGTGTCTACCAATTCCACCACGACCGCATATTTTAGTGGCCTTCATTTGGCACAAAGAGAATGTAGCTTATTTTTCATGTTCTCGTCAATAGTATTTAAGAAAATTTTAAAAATATTGGCGTTGTTTCCCAAACAATAATAAAATAGCACATAAGTATCCTTAAAGATTCAAATGAATCCAACAGCAAAGCTACTGGTCAAAAATTAGATTACTCCTATAAGCAGATTAATCAAACCTGATGCAAGCATTACGAAAATAGGATTAATCTTCCATTTTTTCAGTGTTATGAATGCTAAGAGAAAGAGAGTAATCGATACCAGATCAATCTGTTTTGCCCCTTCTGGGAAAAATGCCATTCTCATTATCGATATCCATGCTGTGGCTATCATGGCAATCACCGCAGGTCTTAATCCCTTGAGTACGCTTTGAACACTGTTTAAACCTTTGAATCGGTAATAAATGAAGGCAAGGATTGTTACGATGATTGATGATGGTATTATGCATCCAATAGTGGCGCAGAGTGCTCCTGGGATTCCTGCCACTTGGATGCCTACGAAGGTGGCACTGTTTATCGTAATAGGCCCTGGAGTCATTTCAGATATCGTAAGGATATCACCAAATTCCTCCATGCTGAGCCAATTATGTACTTCGCAAGCCTGATGCTGAATAAGAGGCATTGCCGCGTAGCCACCTCCAATGCTGAAGAGGCCGATCTGAATGAAACTCCAGATAAGTTCAAGATAAACCATTCTGCCTCCTTTTAGCTACTTTGTAGTCCATGAAACCGATAAATCCTGCTATGAATATAAGGAGGATGATGTTGAGATTGAAGAATTCAAGAAGAATAAAGGAAAGAATCAGCATTGCTATCTCAACTGCTCTTCTCTTTTTCAATATGTCCCATGCCATGGAGATAACAAGATCCGCAAGCACTGCTGCAACAGCTACAAGCATTCCTTCCATGATAAGGGAGACATATTTGTTGTCTCTGAATGCTATGTAGAATCCAGATATAATTGAAATTATGATAAAAGGGGGAATTATCGTTGCCAGTATACTTATAATAGCGCCAGGTACACCGGCTGCCTTATAACCGACGAGTATGGATGCGTTAACGGCAATCGCTCCTGGACTTGACTGTGCGATTGCAGCCAGATCGAGCATCTCGTCATCATCAATCCATTTAAGCTTATGTACGAACTGCTTACGCATCAGGGGAATGATTACAAAACCTCCTCCGAATGTGAATGCGCTTATCTTGAATGTAGAGAAAAAGAGTATCAGGTATCTCTTTAATTTACTGTTCATGTCTGGATTATATGAATTTAAGATAAATTAATAAAATAATATTATTTAATAGAATTAATAGGTTTTTACTTATATAATAACAGTATGACGATAAGGCATTTAAGAATATTCCTATCATTAATAGATAATGATGCAAACATGACAAGGTGCGCTAAAGCCCTAAACATGACGCAGCCGGCTGTTTCTATTGCAATAAATGAGATGGAAAGCTACTACGGCTTGAAATTCTTCGAGCGACTTGGTAGACATCTTTACATAACAGAAGCTGGAAAAATGTATTCTGATACTGCCCGTCATATAGTAACTCTTTTTGACCAGATGGAGAGACGAAGTCAGAATTGGAGCGAGGAAGGGATTATAAGGATAGGTGCATCGGTAACAATTGGAACCAGGTTCATGACGGAATATGTGAAAAGCTTTACAGCTCTTCATCCCCATGTGGAGGTCAAGGTCTTTGTGGATCAGTCTATGCATTTGGAGCAGATGTTGATTGAAGACAGGGTAGATCTTGCCTTGATGGAGGGGCTTACTTCAAGTGATGCTCTGCTAGAAGAAGAGTATATGGATGATTCACTTGCTGCAATCTGCGCTCCAAGAGGTTTTTTCAAGAAGGACGAGAGCGTAAGTCTATCTGATTTCAGCAGATGTCGTTTCCTATTAAGGGAGAAGGGCAGTGGTACTCGGGAAGAGTTTGAAATTGCAGCAAGAAAGGCAGGTTTCATTCCTCATGTGTTATGGGAATCCATAAGCACGAGTGCGTTAATAGAAGCGGTCGCTGGAGGACTTGGAGTCTCCGTTCTTCCTTACCGTCTGGTTGAGAGGGCGCTGGAAGAGGGGAGGGTAATCTCCTTCAATGTAGATAAAATGGACTTTGAGAGAAAATTCCGCATCGTATGCCATAAGGATAAATATATCTCTCCTCTTTTAAATGAGTTCGTTTCATTAATCAGAGCTTCTGTTTGATTTTTCTCTTGAGAAAAGAGACTTAGGATGTAGAATTTTAATATGAAGGTAGTTTTATGTGGCACAGGGTGGCGTGCATCGTTTTACATCAGGATAGCAAATCTTCTTCCTTCCCTTTTGAAGATAACATCGATCTATTCATCTTCAAGGGATAGAGCTGATGAGATGAGAAAAAAAGGTCTTAACTGTGTATCATCTTTAAATGAGGCTTTAGATACGGATCATGATGCCGTGATAGTGGCGACAGGAAAGGAGCGTTTCTATCCACTGATGATGGAGCTGGGAAAAAGAGGTGAGTTCATTCTCTCTGAGACCACTTTCCTATCTTTAAGCGAGGAAGAGCGGGCAGAGCTTTCCTTTTTGGATGGAGCGGTCATGGAGCAGTATCCTTATGATCCTGTTTATGCCGCTGCGATAGAAGCTTCTAAGTATTTGGGCAATATAGATCAGCTTATGATATCAGGTCTTCATAACCATCACTCGGCAGCTCTTGCACGAGTCATACTTAATCTGAAAGATGAGCTTCCAAAGGAAGTGCTTTTCTACGATTTTCCCTCCCAGATAACAGAGACGGGAAAACGCGATAGTATGATCGTGGGTGGAGCAAAAGAGGAATACACAAGGAGACTCAGGCTTCTAAGGTTCAACTCATCCATATTCCTTCATGATTTCTCGACTAATCAGTACCATAATTACCTTATTCCGAAGAGCCTTGAGATAAGAGGGGATAACGGTATTCTTACACTCGATGGGTTAAGAGTGGTAAACAGCATGGGCTTTCATGATTATATTCCGTTTGTAATACATCGAGACAGCGTTACATGGAATTCCAATATGACGATTTCCCATATAACGCTGGGAGGAAAGAACGTATATGTTAATCCGTTCTATCCGGTAAATCTAAATGATGATGAGATTGGAATTGCTACGATTATAAAGAACATAGTAGAAAAGAAGAGTTATAGGACGATAAAAGACGGAGTTGATGATGCGATTTTGGGAAGCCTGTTATAATTTTTTATAATAAAATCAAATATTAAGAAATTTAATATTCTTTGCAATCGATTGAATTTTTTCTTGACAATTCTTTTTTTCTGCACGAATATATTAATGTAATAGTTTTGCAATCGATTGCAAAAGGTATTTCGGAGGAATGATGATTTTACAGACCTTGGATTCAACACTATTGGACTCAAGCTATCCAGAAGCGATTAAAAAGGCTCTAAGCTATCTGAGAAATACGAATTTCTCCTCTCTGGAGGATGGAGAGTACGAGCTTGATGGAAGGGATGTCTATGCTCGCATTTTCCGTCTTGAGAACCGTGAGATGAAGGACAGCCATCCTGAGTACCATGATGAGTACATAGATATACAGTACTGGTTAAGTGGAACAGCCCTCATGGGCTGGCTAGCCCGTAGAAGCATGGATTATGAGCTTTTCTCTGCTGAGGGTGATCTTTTTCTTTTAAAAGATGACCCTGCAGAAGAGAGGTTCATAGAAGTTAGGAAGGGGGATTACATGATTCTTTTTCCTTCTGATATCCATCGCCCTGATATCAAAACAGGGGAGTCTGATAAATGCAGGAAAGTCGTTATTAAAGTAAGAGTTAATAAACTTAAGGAGAATTAAAAATGGATGTTGTCTACAGCTTAGGAAATTTAAGGATCGTTGACCTGACAAAGGTACTTGATCCTAAGAGTGAATCAAGAAGGTGCCACCTTTACCGTTTCAACACAGGTGGACCGATACCAGATTTCCATACAATCATGGATCTTACAAGTCATCTTGGAACGCATTGCGAGTGCCCTTATCATCATGATGATAACTGGCCGAGTGTTGCAGATCTCCCTCTCACCACGTTCTTCGGAAGAGCGATTTACGTGAACATAGAGGCAGAGCCGAACAGCTACATCACACCGGAGCTTCTCGATAAGTACTGCCTTCCACGAATGAAGGATGATACGATTGTCATAATCGACAGCCCTCATAGGATTGCTCCTTTTACGGAAAAGACAAATACTAAGGAGGATAAGAGGCTATTTGTTAATGCAGAGACTGCAAAATGGTTCAAAGAGCATAAGGCTAAGTGCGTTGCATTCGGAGATGGAGTATCCATTGAGAGTTCCAATGATGATGTAAAGCCTTTCCACGACATTCTTCTTGCAGAGAATATCGTATTCTTGGAGGTTCTAAAGAATCTTGATAAGCTTGAAAAAGATGTTTTCTTCATGAGTTATGCTCCACTTCCGATTAAGGGTCTTGATTCCTGTCCTGTCAGAGCATATGCGATTGAGGGACTCTCTGAGTTCTCAGAGTGAGGATATAGGCATTTTGTTTCTTTTTCCGGCAACCTCATGTCGCCGGATTTTTTTTAAGAGGTGTTTATGAGAATACTCGTTATCGGTGCAGGGGCCATGGGAAGTATATACGGCTCGAGACTGAGTACCTGCAATGATGTTACATTGATAGATACTAATCAAAGCATCATCGATAAGATAAACCACGATGGTGTTATTTTAGAAGAGAATGGAGAGCTACATCATTTCTCTCCTAGAGCACAGAGCCATGTTGATAATCTTGATGCGGATCTTATAATCCTCTTTACCAAAGCACTCTATTCCTTTGATGCGCTTAATGGGGTAAAGAGTGCTATCGGGGAGGATACATATCTCATGACACTCCAAAATGGGGCAGGGCATGAAAAGCTTCTATCATCATTTGTTGGTCTTGACCACATCATTATCGGTACTACAGAGGATAATGGTGCGGTGCTGGAGAGAGGAAAAATACACCATGGTGGTAGCGGGGTTACAAACATCGGAATGCTTGATAAGAGGGATACATCCATTTTAGAGCGTATAAAGACATCTTTTGACGCAGCAGGTTTTGATGTGAGGATTCATGACAATATTGAACAGCTCATCTGGGATAAGCTAATGACGAACACATCCCTTTCAATCCTTACTGCGATTTTAGGTTGCGATATGAGCTATATAAGCAGTAACGATTACGCCCGCCATCTTTGTGAAAAACTGATAGAAGAGGCTGTTAGCGTAGCAAATGGTATGAATCTTTCATTTGATTATGACAAAGTGAGGGAAAAAGTACTCAGAACAAGTGCGAACAACAAAGGTGGTTATACGAGTATCATGATGGATATAAAGAATGGTAGGAGAACCGAGGTGGATACCATAAGCGGCGCGGTAAAAGCAAAAGCAGAGGAGCTTGGAATTCCTGTTCCCTATCATGATATGGCCATTTCACTGGTACATGCACTTGAGGAAAAAGCTTGAATGTTTAAAGGGGCTATTTTAAAACATAGGCTTTAAAAAGCCCCCTCTCTCTTTGACAGTACTGTTGTTTTACCAGCTAATTTACAATAGGCATATTTGTAACAATACTCTCCCATTTAGGATATTGCGAATGTTCGTTGTAATCTATTCCAGAGTAAGCCTCTTTCCAGGCCGAGATGAAATTACTTATATAGTTTTCATCTTCTATACCACATGCTCTAAGGTGTGTTTCAATGAACTTCTCAATAGTGAAATCCTCAGAAGAGAATAATTCTGGATAGAATTTGGCAAATCCTTTTTCCTCGAGTTCTTCTTTTGTAAGATTTCCTCTTAGATAGTTCTGATATGGATCTGTAATGCTTGAACCTGTTCTGAGAGTAGCATTCTCTAAATTTTTATAGTTAAAAATAATGAATTCCTCACCATTATTAAAAGCTTCTTGCTCTTCATTCAACTTTTTTAACTTTGATATACTATCAGCTTGATATTCTTCATAGCTACCATATACCTTATAGTCTTCATAGCCGTTTCTTGGATCATGATGGGTAAGAGACCTGCCATTTTCATAATATTCAGGTAAAAGATGTTGACAGATTATATGCGAGAATTTAGATGCTTCGTCATCGTTATCAACTTTTAAGTTATCTCCAATTGCCTCTATTAGTACTTTTCTTGCATTATCTCCGATATTAACGGCATATGACTCTTTGTCATAAGGACGAAGGAATATTGAAATAATGTCGTTATCGGATTTTGCAACAGCATAATACCGTTGTAGGAAAACATCATGGTTTTGATTATTTCCTACCGATAGAAGGTCTGTAATTACATTTTTCTTCAAGCTTCCATCGTCAAGGAATTCGGCTGTGGTGAAACTTCCATCCCAGTTTACAGGGATATCGTTATATTCAATTACAAGAAGTGACGTATTCTGATAACCAAAATCAGGAAAATCTAATGTGAGAGTCATTATTTCCCTGAATGAGAATCTTTTGTTTCGTATGTCTAAAGCGTAGTCCACAACTCCCACTATGCTCACATCATTTTGTACGTAAAATCTCAGATATAGAAAGTCTTTAGTTATTTTTATTGAATCCTTGTACAGACTGCAGTCGAAACCATAGGCAGTAAAGTTTACATACCTGGTAAAGATAGTTTCTCTTAAGTCAGAAACCGTCATCTCTGCGCTTTCTAGAGCCTGAATGACCGGTATATAACTCATGATCGAACAGCCTGCGAGCATGTTCTCTCCTGTGAAAACTCCCATGTCCATAAGTCCTCTAGCTACCCCCCCCCGCTAACTTCTGCAGTTGCAAAAGTAGGAAGATAGAATGAGATGGTTTCATCGCCATCAACTTCTTCATCTGGAAGTGATTCGATATCCTGAGGACAAGATGTGAAAAGAAAAATAGATGCGATAATTAAAAACATGAATAAAAATCTTCGTTTCATAATAAACCTCATTGTTTAAGTATACACCGATTCTCAATATTAAAAAAACTTTTTAAACAGTATTTACAAAGTCTTAAATATTAGGCATAATAACCAAGCTTGTGAATAAAGCAGATGGCAAGATAGCTCAGTTGGTAGAGCAACCGGCTCATATCCGGTCGGTCGGGGGTCCGAGTCCCTCTCTTGCTATAGTAAAGCTGGCTTAAAAGGCCAGTTTTTTTATTTTCAATAATTCATTTTCCTAATATTATATATTTTAATGGAGAGTTGGATTATGAGGAAAATCATTATCGTTTTAAGCTGTCTGTTGTTAGTTTGTTTGTTCTCTTGCTCTGATAATAATAAAATTATTCAAGATAGACATAATATCGATAATGTTTCTGAGAGTATTTCTTCAAGTTATGAGGTCTCAAAAGATACACAGATTAACCTATCCAATCTTGAAAGTGGCGCTCTCTATGGAATATTTCCTTCCTCTCTTGGTAGTAGCAGGAGTTTTAGTAGAAATAATAATTCTCGTTTCATCTCAACTCGTGGCGGTACTTATCTTCTTCCTGCGCAATCGTCAACCGTATCTTTCTATGCTGATGAGGTAGGAATTCAGACTGATGGAAAGATTAATCTGATTAAGTATTCCCAGGATGTGGGCGAGACCTCAGATCTAACTATTGATAGTGCAGCTGAACCTTTATATATGATTGGTGATGAGAAGATTTACGAAGAGTATTATAGAATCAATTTAGATGATTTGAATTTGGATGATAAATCCCGTGTATCGTTGACAACATATCAGAAAAATAGAAGTGGAGGCGGAGTGTATTCCCACGATGCGGGAATAATTGATCCAACAAGTCCGACTCTTTCTGGAAACAGGAGATACATGGGAATATTCGACTTAAGCGATGTAGACGAAATAAGCTTTTTCAATCAAGTGAAATCTGGGAGGAAAAAGGATGGAAGCTACGGGCAAACAAGTTTTCAGGTATTCATAGAGAGTCCTGATGTGATTAATCAAAATGAAACTTTCTCTGTTGATTTTCCTCAGATTTACGAGATAGAAGCAGCTCCGGGGAAGGAGTTGGTACTTGATATGAAGCTAACCGATAAAGTTTCATGTTATGATTTCTCAAGTAGCATGGTTGATGCTGAATATGCAGAGGGCGATCTCAGAGGCGATTGCTATCCTTACATTTTCCCTCTCTCTTATGACAGTGCAACAGGTAATGCTCTGCTTTATATCGGAAAGGTCGATGATAATATCGTATTGCCGTTATTTAAGCAGTCTGATGTTGCAGATGAGACGGCTCAGTTAAGAGAAATCAAAGCCGAGGAGAAGTCTCTGATAAAATCAGTAGATCCGAAAGAGGGGAAAGTAGAAATTATCTTTACAAAAGATGATTATTTCATCCCGATGATCTTTAGTTCTGAAAACGAAAGAGATTTGAAAGGCGTATCGGTATATGCTGAATTCTCTTCAAACGATGTTGATGTCCGCTTTGGGCTTTCTCACGATGGAGGGCTTGGATACACTGCTGATTCTGTTCGTTCTGCTAAGAGGGAAGCCGTCTTTACGGATAGTGAAAAACTTGTCTATGGAGTACTGCGCAATCCTAATGGTTCAAGCGGAAAGGTAATACTTCATTTCTCCTATGATGGTTCTTTTGATATCGAAGATGGAAATGTCTATAAGATTGACGCAGCTTCTTTGCAAGATGAGATACCAAGTGAAGGAAGAACGCTTGAATTTAAAGACTCGGTAATCCTTGAAAATCTTGAGATGGGAACTCTCTATGGCATCTATCTTCCTGATAACAATGATACGGGATTGAGAGGACTGAACCGTGTCTCTCCACATTTCTATTGTTTCATTGCAAATGAAGGGAGTAGGGAATTTAAATTCTCTGATTTTGATTTTTCTTCGAGCTCTGGTACTTTCAAGGCTTTGAAAATGCCACTTTCCAACGCTATGGAAGTTTCTAAAAATGAAATCAAAATAAGGTATGAGAATGAGCAGGGATTATTCTATTTACTCTGCATCCCAATCGAGATATCTGATATAGAAGGTGATTATCCTGTGCTATATGAGAATTTTGTCAATATTGATAATGATGATACCCCGATTAAAACAAATACATATCTGCTCGATGCGAAAAGTGGAGAAGAGTATGAATACGTCTTGCCTCTGTCACTTGAAAATATAGACTCTGAAAGTATTTATTTGGTTTTGAGAATCGAGGTAAATGGCGGAGATCCTGATTTTAAATACTCTCTTCAAGTGAAATATCCAATATGTGTAGAAGAGGGTAAGCTAGCGGGCATTAAAGATAGCAGCATGCTAAGAATTGAAGGAAAAAAAGAGACTGAGTATGTGCTTGAAATGGATGGCTCTTCTTTCAGCTACAGTATTGATGGCGATGTGACATATGCATCAAATGGAATGCACGTGCCATATTTCTTCTCCATTAATAAGGAGAATTCCCTGCTGTATGTAGGTAAGATTAATGGTCCTGTACTGCTTGAGCTAGTTGGCAGTGGAGATGTCAATCTAACTTTAAGAGAAATTAGGGATGAAGAGCGTGAATTAATCACATTCATCGATTTCTCAGATATTTCGCTTCCAGTTGTAGTTAAAGCATCTAAAGACTATGAGCCGGTAATCTTTACATCTGATGATATTGAGAAACTGATGGGGCTGACTCTTTCATCGGATTCAGTAAAAGATAATTCCTTCATAAGAATTATGGCTGGACACGATAATGGATACGGCTATTCAAGTAGAAGCCTTGATCCAGGAGATAGCGAGACACTTAAGGATTACTGGAATTTAGAGTATGTGATAATAGAAAACTTTGGAAGTTTAACAATTTCCAGGTAGATAAAAATGCCCAGGCCGTTTGACCTGGGCAAAATGCTTTAGAGGAGAATCAAGGTGAGGATGAAGGTGAATATGATACCTACGACACCCATGATTCCTGTAATTGCGGACTGTGTCTTGTAACCGTCTTCCATCTTGATTTTTCCGAAGTTCGTTACAACCCAGAAGTAAGAGTCATTAGCATGTGATACTGTCATAGCACCTGCTGCGATAGCCATAACAGTGAGAACACCGGCTAATGGGGTATTTAATCCGAGAAGATTCATCATGCTGCCTGGATCTGCGATACTTCCCATGATACCTGCAGTTGTTGTAAGAGCGACTGTTGAAGATCCCTGAGCAGTCTTGAGAATTGCAGATACGATGAACGGGAAGAAGATTCCGATTGTAGCGAGAACAGCTGCATGCTCCTGCATATAACCTACGAAACCTGCTTCGCTGATGACCTTTCCGAGAACTCCACCTGCTGCTGTGATGAAGAGGATAGGTCCAACAACCTTGAGCGTCTCATTCGTAATATCGTAGAACTGATTGAGCGTCTTCGTTGAAATCATGAGAATGATTGCGAAGATAACGCCGATGGTAAGTGCGATAATAGGTGTTCCGATGAAGTTGAGGAAGATATCGAGCGCTCCTGTCCATCCTGCCATGTCGGAGATTGAACCGAGAGCCATCGCGATAATTGGAACGATGATAGGAGCAAATGATAAGAAACCGCTAGGAAGCTTTCCAAAGCTCTTTAAAAGAGCGTTGTAGCTCTCTTCGCTCTTATCCTGCATATCCTCTTCCGTCTTAACTTTCTTTCCGATGTAGTTAGCATAGAAGTAAGCGACGATGAGACAAGGAATGGAGACGAGAGCTCCGATTCCGATTACGAGCAGGAGGCTATTGCCTACGCCGAGAGTATTCGCAGCTGCGATAGGACCTGGGGTAGGTGGAATGAATACATGAGATGTGTAAAGTCCTGCAGAGAGACACATCGACATTGCAACAGATGAGTAACCTGTCTTTTTCTGAAGTGAGCTTCTGATCGGATCGAGGATAACGAAACCTGAATCACAGAAAACTGGAATGGAAACTATCCACCCCATGAGTTCCATCGCTAGGTCCGGGTGTTTCTTTCCAACGATTTTTACGACGACCTCAGCAAGCTTTAAAGCTCCTCCCGTCTTTTCGAGAATAGATCCGATAAGGGCTCCGAGGATGATAACGATACCGATGCTGGTGAACGTACCTGAGAAACCGGAACCGATCATGTTAGGAATCGTCTGCAGAGGAATTCCTACGACGATTGCCAGAATGAGAGATACACCCATGAGTGCAAGGAACGGATGCACTTTCCATTTGGAAATTGAGACAATGATAACAATGATTGCTACGATGAGCGAAATCATTAAGCCTATGCCTGACATATAAGCCTCCTGTTTTTTTATTGTCTGTCATTTTAGACTTAGAGGAGGGCATAGTAAAGAAAAAAATATAATCTAAGTTATACTCGCTCTTTTGGTGGTGAAAAACCTTGCTATAAGAGAGTTGAGCTCAATATAACACTGCCTTCTTTAGCCGATGAGTATTCCTCTGAGCTGTACTGATCTCGTGCTTTTGCTATTGTAGAGTGATGATGGTCGATTCTAAGCGGTATTACGGCCAGGCTCTCTTCAAAGCCGACATCCAAGACAATCGCATCTATATCATGAAGGACTGCATCAAATGCATGCGCTCTATCTATGAAGGCAAGGAATGCCGATGCGATTGAATATAGAATTTCCCTATCATACGCATCATCTATAGAAACTATGAGCTGAAGAAGCCTGTCTATATGATTGAGTAACTCCTGTTTTTCCGTAATGCCTGATGAATAGTCAAAAGCACACTTTTTTATCTCTTCAAAACTTATCGCATCTGAGAATCTTCCACTTACATAAGCGCATGGTTCTTTTATGAAATCGAAGAGAAATATGTTAAGCTCTCTTCGATTAAGAGATTCAAGCTCATCTTTCAGATTAATCAGCTTTCCTTTCTTTTCTTCAACATCTCTCATATCTAAAAGATAGTATGGGAAAAGCCAAATGTGATGACTTTTAATGTGTTGTTTTTTTGAACTGAGTTTTTCATAGTGTTATTTTTCTTTAAGAAAAGGAGATGGAAGGATTGTAAATTTTACATCACATTGTTCCTAAGAACTCCAAGCCCCTCAATCTCACACTCGATGACATCACCTTTCTTCATTCCCGATACCCCTTTGGGAGTTCCTGTAAGAATGACATCTCCCTTTTCAAGGGTCATTACGGATGAAAGATAGCTGATTAGATAATCGATTTTGAATATGAGAAGGCTCGTGCTTGAGTCCTGCATGATTTTTCCGTTGAGCCTGCTCTGTATTCTCAGATTTCCAGGATTCACCTCATCAGAGATATATGGGCCTATCGGCATGAACGTGTCAAAACCCTTGCAGATTGTCCACTGCCCACCTTTTTCCTGAAGATCCCTTGCAGTAACGTCATTTGCTATCGTATAACCGAGAACATAGGAATAAGCATCCTCTATTTTCACGTTCTTTGCTTTTTTCCCGATTACGACGCAGAGTTCGGCCTCGTAATCGACCCTTTGTGACACATCTGGTCTTACAATATGCTCCTCTGGGTTAAGAAGTGCACTTGTGGGCTTTATGAAGACAACCGGTTTATCTGGTCTCTCCATTTCAAGCTCTCCGATATGTTCGCGGTAATTAAGTCCTATGCATAGTGCCTTTTTAGGGCTGACAGGGGATAAAAGATGTACAGAAGCAATCTCTATTCTCTCATCTGTTTTAAATACTCCGTCGAGAAAATTAGAGGATAGTACCTCAATCTGATCGCATTGAAGAACGCCGTATCCGATAACTCCGTCTTTAATGTATCTTACGTATTTTACATGCACCTCCTCTTTAGTATTAGGAACGGACAGACGTTATAGAATCCAATCTTTTTATACAGTCTTTCCGCTTTTTCATCATTATAGAACAGATATGCTTTCTTTTCAGCTTTGTTGTTTTCAAAATAGTATGAAAGCGCAGAGATTATGTTTCTCGTTGCATATCCTCTTTCTCTCTTATCCTCTTTCGTAGCAACGCTTGCAAGGAGGCCGGAGTTCACGAAAAGTGCCGATACTATCCCATCCTCATCAGTGAGAGAGGAGGCGAAATGGGAGTCATCATGGCTCTTTTGTTTCTTTTTCATATCCTCTGTGCTGTAAAAGCCTTTGTATTCCTTTATTGAGTTGTAAAACGATATGAGTTCCTTATAAGTCCTATAATCATTTCTCACAGTATTCTCATAGCAGCTTTCTATGCTGTCCCTTCTTATCGCCATGAGAGACTCCCTTTTTTTCTCATCAGCGGCAATGTGCTCAAGCTCTCTTATGTTCTCTACCCCTGGTGCTATCACCATTCTTACATTCATATCACTTATATATTCTTTTAGACCCTCGGGCGGTTCTATTGAATATGAGAGGGACAGAATCAGGTTTTTGATGTTCAGTACGTATGATGAGCCGTATTTAATAAGAGTATAATCCTTTTCAAAAGCAAGATTGTGCATATAGGTAAGGAGAAAATGGTTTTCATCCTCATTCCTCTTTAGTTCGTCAATTACTTTTATCCTATCATTGTGTGAGACTATTACTGGCTCAATCATCCCGTTCATTATAAGGGAAAACCTGTTCCCTGAATCAATCAAATTAATTATAATAATGTGGAAATTTCAGTTAGGTGGGTAAAAGTGAAAAAGAGATTAGTTACTTCGGCTCTTCCATATGTAAACAATGTTCCTCATCTTGGAAATCTTACACAGGTTCTCTCTGCAGACGTATTCGCACGTTTCTGCCGTTTGATGGGATATGAGACGCTTTATATCTGTGGAACGGATGAGTACGGGACTGCAAGTGAGACCAAGGCTCTTCAGGAAGGGATGAGTCCGAGAGAGTTATGTGATAAATACCATGAGATCCACAAGGCCATTTATAAATGGTTCAATATAAGTTTTGATTATTTCGGACGTACCAGTACCGCCAAACAGACGGAGATTGTACAGCACATCTTCAATAAGGTCGATGAGAATGGCTATATCTCTGAAAAGGAGATGACCCAGCTCTATTGCCCTACATGTAAGAGATTCCTTGCGGACAGGTTCGTAAACGGTGAGTGTCCTAACTGTCATAGTGAGGATGCCAGAGGAGACCAGTGTGATAACTGTGGTAAGCTTTTAGATCCTACGGAGCTTATCAATCCAAGATGCTCTGTCTGCGGCTCCACTCCCGAGGTAAGGACGACAAAGCATCTTTTTATCAACCTGCCGAAGGCGCTTCCACTTCTTAAAGAGTGGATGGATAAGGCATCAAAGGATGGATTCTGGGCGAATAATGCGATTCAGATTACCAATTCCTGGATACGTGATGGCCTCCAGGAGAGGTGCATCACCCGTGATTTGAAATGGGGAATCCCTGTTCCAAAGCCAGGTTATGAGGACAAGGTGTTCTATGTATGGTTCGATGCGCCTATCGGGTATATTTCCATCACTGCTAATGCCGTAAAGGACTGGCAGTACTGGTGGAGGGATCCGGAGAACACAGAGCTCTTCCAGTTCATAGGCAAGGATAATATCCCATTCCATACCGTCATATTCCCGTCAAGCCTTCTTGCAACCGGTGAGAAATGGACGATGCTTCATCATATGAGCAGTACCGAGTATCTGAATTACGAAGGTGGAAAGTTCAGTAAGAGCAGAGGAATAGGCGTATTCGGTAACGATGTTGAGGATACTGGTATTCCTGCTGACTGCTGGAGATTCTACATGTTCTATAACCGCCCTGAGAAGAGTGATTTCACATTCACATGGAAGGATTTCCAGGATAAGGTAAATAAGGAGCTCATTGGAAACCTTTCCAATCTTGTAAATAGGACGCTCTCCTTCATAAAGAGATTCTATGATGGAAAGATTGAAAATCCTGAAATCGATGATGCTCTTATTTCTCAGATAAGAGAGAGGGAGAAAAAGATTACCGATCTTCTTGAGCATGCAGAGGAAAAGGATGCCCTACATGAGATATTCGCACTCTCAGATCTTGGAAACAAGGCGTTCCAGGATGCTGAGCCGTGGAAGAAGAGGACAGAGAGTCCTGAGGAGGCAAAGAAGCTTCTTTCCACGCTTTATTTCCTCATAAGGGATCTTGGTGTAATGGTTACACCGTATATTCCTTCAACAGGAGAAAAAATCCTCTCATTCCTTGGACGAAATAACTCAGTATGGAAGGATATCGGGAATACCGATGGTGATGTCTCCGTTGAGAAGGTTGAACTCTTATTCACTAAGCTTGAAGACAAGCTGATTGATGAGTTGAGAATCAGATATTCTGGAACTCAGGCTGAGAGGAAAGAGAAAGAGGAAGTAAGGAAAGAGGATAAGAAAGAGGAGAGCATCGTAGAGCAGTTCAAGAAGAAGGTGATTCTCAAGGTCTCGAAGATCGTCGATGTCCAGAGGCATCCGGGTGGGGACAAGCTCTACATCCTCCAGCTTGACACAGGGGAGGCTGAGAGGCGCCAGATCGTCTCTTCCATCGTCCCGTACTACAGGGAGGATGAGCTTCTCGGACGCAACATCGTCATTGTAAGCAACTTAAAGCCTGCGAACTTCCGCGGCGTGAAGTCCAACGGCATGCTGCTTGCCGCTAGCGAGAAGGGGGATGAGGAGCATAAGACATGCGAGCTCATATTCGCCGATGATCTTCCTGTCGGGGCCGTCATCGAGTTCGATAACCAGGAGCCGGTTGAGAAGATAACGACGTATCTTAAGGCAGAGCACTTCTTCGCTCTTCCGATTAAGGTAATAGACGGTACGGTTTGCGTGGAGGGCAATCCCCTTGGATACGGAGGAAAGCACCTCAAAGTTTATAAGTATATCGATGGAAACGTCGGTTAATTGGGAAACGGAGCTTGGCGGCTCCGTTTTTCATTTACATAATTCCTTGAATGTTAAAGAATTGTTAATATAAATTCATAAATTCTTTCTCAATAGATATTTTTTTATCCTTTTAGACATTATTTTCTTTCACTTTGTCTAATACCTATGATATAATTATTAAATAACACTGCAAAAGGGGTTTAATGAATTATGGGTTTTTTCAGTAAGCTTTTTAAAGGAGGGGAGGATCCTGCCAATACACTGGTCTCTCCGGTCGATGGAAAAGCTGTTGCCATCTCTGAGGTCTCGGATCCTACTTTTTCTGAGGAGATTCTTGGAAAAGGACTTGCAATCAAGCCATCTTCAAATACTGTTTATAGTCCGTGTGACGGAACTATCGATCTAATGTTTGACACAGGACATGCCGTTAATCTTATCTCTGATTCTGGAATTGAGATCCTCATACATATCGGACTTGATACCGTATCTCTCAAAGGAAAGCATTTCAAGACGCTCAAAAATACAGGTGATAAGGTTAAGAAAGGTGACGCTCTTATTGAATTTGAGCGTGAGGAGATCGCTAATGAGGGATTTGATACCATAATACCAATCGTAATCTGTAATAGTGATTCCTATTCTTCTATCAAGCCGGTAACTGGAGTTGATGTTAAGAAGGGAGATAATATTCTCTCACTTGAGAAATGAGGAAAGTAATGATCAAGGGTAATGGAAGACCTGTTTATGAGGGTGTTGCCATAGGGCGCATTTATGTTCTCAGCAAGGAACATGAGATTACGAATACGAAATGTTCAGATATAGAAAAAGAACTTGAACGTTTCCATCAGGCCCAGGAGAAAGCCAAAGAGGAGCTTGGCGTACTTTATGATAAGACGCTCAGGGAAATCGGTGAGGAGCAGGCTGCTATCATAGAGGTTCAGTCGCTGTTTTTAGAGGATCTGGATTATATCGAGGGCATCGAGGATATGATAAAAAGCGGCAGTGACGCAGCTTTCTCCGTCCATGAGATAGGTGATGCGCAGGCTACTGCTTTTGCATCCCTTGATGATGAATATATGAAGGCCCGTGCAACTGATATAAGGGACATCTCGGATCGCCTTATAAGGATTCTTACTGGAGCTGATCAGAGCTTCAGGATGGACGAGCCTGGAATAATTGTTTCTGAAGATCTTACTCCCAGTGAGACCGTCTCTCTAGATAAGGATAAGATCCTGGCCTTCGTAATACGCCAGGGCTCATCGAATTCACATACCGCCATCCTTGCAAGGGTCATGAACATTCCTTCTCTCATTAGGACTGATATCGATATTGATTCTGCTCTTAATGGAAGGACGATGATCGTTGATGGGTTTGAAGGAAACTACTATATCGATCCAGATGATGAGACCATGGCTCAGATGCTTGAGAAGAAGAAAAGCGCAGGTGAGTACAAGGCTGAGCTTGAGAAGTTCAGAGGGTTTGAGAGTGTTACGAAAAAAGGACAGCATGTCTCTCTCTTCGCAAACATCGGAAGCCCGGATGATCTAAAGTATGTCATCTCAGGAGATGCTGAGGGAATAGGGCTTCTAAGAAGTGAGTTCCTATACCTTGGCCGTGATGATTTTCCGACAGAGGACGAGCTTTTTGAGGCATACCGTAAGGTTGTTGAGACGATGGGGGGAAAGAAGGTTGTCATCAGAACACTTGATATCGGAGCGGATAAGAAGGTTGATTATTTCAACCTTGCCGCAGAAGAAAATCCCGCACTCGGTTATAGGGGAATAAGAATCTGTCTTACCCAGCGTGATATCTTCAGGACACAGCTCAGGGCCATATATAGATCTAGTGCATATGGGAAGGTCGCTATAATGTTCCCCATGATCATTTCAGTCTCCGAAGTAAGAGCAATCAAGGAGTTCTGTGCTGAGATCGTAAAGGAACTCGAAGGGGAGGGCGTGTGCCTTAATCCAGTTGAGCTAGGAATCATGATTGAAACTCCTGCCGCCGCCTTGATAAGCGATCTGCTTGCAAAAGAGGTTGATTTCTTTTCTGTCGGAACAAACGATCTGACGCAGTATACTCTTGCAATAGACCGTCAGAATGAGAAGCTCGATTCCTTCTATGATCCACATCATGAGGCGATCATGCGCTTTTTGGCGCTAATTGCGTCAAATGCCCATAAAGAAGGGATATGGGCCGGCATATGCGGAGAGCTGGCAGGGGATTTATCCCTTACCGATGAATTCTTGAAGATGGGGTATGACGAGTTATCAGTAGCACCTTCAAGAGTTCTTGCCCTTAGAAAGAATGTAATTGAAAGTGAGGTATAAATGAAAAGTTTTGATTATGTAATCAAGGATGAGCTTGGAATACACGCTCGTCCCGCTGGAATTCTCGTAAAGAAGCTCGCAGCAGTCAAGAGCTCCGTTACAATCGCCGTTAAAGCAAAGGACAAGAGTGCCGATGCAAAACGCCTGATGGCAGTAATGAAGATGGCTGTGAAGCAGGGGGATACAGTAACCGTAACCGTCGAAGGTGAGGATGAGGATGCTGCCGTTGCTGAAATCGAGCAGTTCTTTAAGGAGAATTTCTAATTTGTTACCAACAGCGTCATTAGGCGCTTAATATTTGGAGGTCATCCTATGATGAAATTTTTACAGAGACTCGGTAAGTCTCTCATGCTCCCTGTAGCATGTCTTCCTGTAGCTGGTATTCTCGTTGGTATCGGATACTGGATCGATCCATCCGGTTGGGGTGCTGGAAGCAACGTTATTTCCAACATCCTCTATTCTGCTGGAAGCTCCATCATCGATAACATGTCTGTTCTTTTCGCAATCGGCGTTGCCGTCGGTATGTCAAAAGATCAGGAGGGTACGTCAGGACTAGCTGGCCTTGTTGCTTGGTTTATCTTCCAGACGATTCTTGGAAAGGTAGCTCCAACAATCGTCGGTGACATCTCTTGGCTCGATTCTGCTGCATTCGCTAAGGTTAACAACCAGTTCATCGGTATCCTTTCCGGTATCATCGGTGCTGCGTGTTACAATAGGTTCTCAAAAACACAGCTTCCTGAGTTCCTTGGATTCTTCTCAGGCCGCCGTTCTGTCGCTATTGTAACAGCAGGAGTCACTCTCGTTATCTGTATCCCGATGATTTTCCTCTGGCCGTTCATCTACGGCGCACTTGTTGCATTCGGTGAGGCGATGATCAGTCTTGGACCTATCGGAGCAGGTATCTATGCATTCTTCAACAGACTCTTGATTCCTGTTGGTCTGCACCACGCCCTTAACAGCGTATTCTGGTTCGATGTTGCTGGAATCAACGACATCGCAAGATTCTGGGGTACACCTGCTGATGTTCTCTGGAACGGCGATTTCCAGGTAACAGGTATTTACCAGACAGGATTCTTCCCTGTTATGATGTTCGGTCTCCCAGCTGGAGCTCTTGCGATGTACTTCACAGCCAAGGATAGCAAGAGAAAGGCAACGGCAGGTATTCTTCTTGCAGCTGCTCTCTCTTCATTCTTTACTGGAGTTACAGAGCCATTCGAATTCTCATTCATGTTCCTCGCACCGGGTCTCTACCTTGTGCATGCTCTCCTTACAGCCATCTCTGTTGCTGTATGTGCCGTTCTTCCTGTCAGAGCAGGATTCAACTTCTCAGCAGGATTCGTTGACTGGTTCCTTTCCTTCAACGCACCGAACGCAGTGAACCCACTCTACATCATCCCGATCGGACTCGTATTTGCTGCAATCTACTTTGTAGTATTCTATTTTGTCATTAAGAAATTTGATCTTAAGACACCAGGAAGAGAGGATGACCAGGATGCAGAGCTTACAATCGAGCTTGCAAGCAATGACTACACGGAAATTGCAAGAATCATCCTTGAGGGAGTTGGTGGAGCATCCAATGTTGCTACAGTTGATAACTGTATCACACGTCTCCGCTTGGAGGTTAAGAACCGCCTCGCTGTTGATGAGAAGAAGATCAAGAGCGCAGGAGTCAAGGGCGTTCTTCGCCCTGCAAAGAACTCTGTACAGGTAATTATCGGACCAAAGGTTCAGTTTGTTGCCGATGAGTTCAAGAAACTTTGTAAGTAAGATTTATATCTGAAAGCAAACTAAGAAGGTCTCTTATTTTGAGGCCTTCTTTTTTAGTCGTTTTTCCTAATCCCAGTAATTGAGTAAACGCTCTCTTTGAACTTATTTCCCCTGTCGAATTCATTCTCAAAATAGACATGGCTGCCAGAGCCTGGAGAGAGTAGGATTATCTGGGAGTTGCTGCTTCTTTTGAGCATTTCATCTGCCTTCTCTTTTGCACTGGATACGGCATCCATCATGTTATCAAAAGGCCCGGAGTAGGGGATGTTGTTCTTTTCCAGATATGCAATGAGTTTCTTTGTAAATGATCCCGATAGCAGTGTTATACTGCTTGCCATCTTAAATGGTATCTTCATACCCGATGGATCTATCTCTCCTGTCTTATCTGAGCCACCGCAGATAAGATGGATTGAAGCCTGTCCAATCATTTTAATCGTGAAAGCAACCGCTTCAGGAATCGTTGCCGCACTATCGTTTATATAAAGAATGCTGTCCTTGAATGCAACCTGTTCAGTTCTGTTGGGTATGCCTTTATATGTTGAAAGTGCCTTTTCTATATCCCTTTTATGGTAGCCGAGAGCCTTAAGAATCTCATATGCGGACTCAAGAGGTTCCACGTTCCTATAAGGGTTGAACGAGGTAGGTGCATATATGGTTTTCTCTGGACGCATATTTATGTTTCTGAGAAAGACATCTTTTGCCTTTTTATCAACTATTGCTTTTTTCACCCATGGCCCAAAGATGGAGTAGGTCTCCTTCTTATCAGCTTTTTTCTCATTCGCTTTCCTTGTAAGAAGGACAATGTCGAGATTCGGCCATCTATCATAGAGGGCATAGCATGTATCGCTTATCTGCCAGTTCGTCATCTCTATTATGATGTGACTGTAACAGTCATCCCCATTCTCATTTACATCCTGCAGGATATTAAAGCCAGACATGCCGATAGAGCCGCACATGAGACTGCGCTCGCCAAGTAGATTGAGGGCGTGCATTACAGCAGATGCGATACTCGTCTTTCCCATCCTGCCGACAATCACGATTTTCTTCATTTTTTCAATTTTGTCATCTTTGAGCAGTGCTGCTAGATCGTTTGTTATCTCATTAGCAGAGCGTAAAATACTCTGAGAGAGTGGAATTGTCGGAGCTTTGACGACAATGTCATAGGTCTTGATATCCTTTGCTGTTATCTCCCCACTTATGACGTTTACGCCAAGTGATGAGAGTTTGTCATGCAGATTCGCCACCAGTTCCTTATCGCTGGAGTCCATAAGCGTTACATCATGACCGTAGCTTTTATAATATTCTGCGGCATCAATGCCTGATCCGTGAGGGCCAAAACCTAAGACGAGTATTTTCATGCATAAGTATTATAGCTCAGGAAGGCAAAAAATTCACAGGTTAAAATTAACTAATTTCGCATCATGGATCCCAAAGTAATCATTCAATGATTCTTTTTTTCCAATACCACTTGACGATGAATCACGATTCCGATGATAATAGCAAGGTAATTACAAAAACAATATATTGTTTATAAGGAGCTAGCACTGTGCCTTGTGGTAAGAAAAGAAAAAAGCATAAGATTGCAACGCATAAGAGAAAGAAAAGACTGAGAATGAACAGACATAAGAAGAAGTAATTTCTCTTGCAATCAGTTAATGAGGCCACCAGTTTAAAAGCTGGTGGTTTTTTTCATAGCTTGAATGTGAAAGATCCCGCAGAACCTGGTTTTTCCGAATATGCGATAGCATCTATTCTCTTTGGACTTGAATTACTCTCGATTATTAATTTCTCTCCTTCATGGATGAACTTGCCGTTTTCATACCAGAGTATCGTGATGTCATCAAAGACTTCAGTGTAAAGAACGAAGGATAATGCTATCTCTCCTTTCTTCATGTCTATTTCAGTAATTTCTATTCTTCCTTCTATCGGAAGAGCGCTCATGTTCTCGATTTTAAATCCCATCTCATCATTTTCAATGCTTTCACTTTCCAAAAGGAGGCTTATCCTGTTTATACCTTCTTCTATCATGAGGTTTTCCTTCTTGCAAAATATTATTTCCCCATCTTTTTCTATAATCTCGACTTTTAGTTCATTCAAGCCCATTTCAATGTCATTGAAGATGATCTGCGTTGCTTTATCATCTATGGTGCTTTCCATCTCTTTTATTCTGCCGCTTTCCCCCTTTACTTTTAGCCTGATTATCGATGATGCATATTCCTCATATCCTTCTAAATCAATTACGAGATGCGCAATGCTGTCACTAAGGGGGATGGATATCTCATTTACTCCCTCTTTTATCCTCGTAGTTATTCTCTCTTCCTTTTCAAGCTTTCCAGAAATGAACAAGGAGCAATTGATATCATAAACCCCTGGCTCCGGCATGTTTATTGTCAAGCTATTTAGAGTACTAGTTATTTCTTTTCTATAGCCGTTTCTGCCGGAGATAATGAGATGGTATTCTCCATTTTGTACTGGAAGAGTGATGTTTAGCGTCGTGGGATTTTCCGTACATGATGATACGAATAAAAGGATGGTGATTGCAAAATATATTAGTCTTTTCATTTTTTCTCCTCACTTATTAATGACAAAAGTTGAAGAGTGATTAAGTTTTACCTGAGAAAAAAATGAAAATATGTTATCTTTCTTTCTATGCAGATAGAAAAAAAAGAGATGGATGGAAAAACTGTTGTCCTCATACACGATGAGTGCAGGCTGTTTTATCGTATGAATGATGAGAGGGATTACCGCATCAGCCTTGATGTTGACAAAAAGAGATATTGGTTCACAGCTCTTAAAACGGATTGTCCTTTCGCATCAGTAAGCCTTATCCTCCATGAGAATACGAACAAGAGGACGATCTTTACGCTAAAGGTCGAATTTGACCGTCTAGTCAGTGTTTCTCCATAGCAGGATTCCACTCAGGTACTGCATCGAGCATCCCTTCTTTTAAAAGTTTTTTAAGTGCCAGATGAGCTAAAGTCTCTCCGAAGATGGCAGTCACTGTGGCAAGGGAGCCAAGCATGACACGCTTCCTACCTCTTTCAAGGATTTTATCATCAGCTTCAATCTCATCGTCCTCCTCTGGGGGAATGTAATTGAAGTTGACCTTCTCAGGGGAGAATACAACATCTATGCCCCTTCCAACACCTCTTCGCCTAAGCCTGCTTCTTACCTCTCTTGCAAGTGGACATCCCCAGCTGTCATAAAGATCCGCAGTCCTTATGAGGCTTGGATCCCTTCTAAGGGCTGCTCCCATTGATGATATTATAGGAATGCCCGCTTTATATGCGCTCTCCAAAAGGCCTACTTTCGCGGAAAGACTGTCGATTGCATCAATTATGAGATCCGCATCCGAGAATATTAGATCGTAGTTGCTCTTATCTGCGAACATGTCAAATATCCTTAGTGATACATCAGGGTTGATGTCCTTTACCCGTTCTGCGGCGATCTCTGTCTTCTTTTTCCCTATAGTGGAGTGGAGAGCGAGAACCTGCCTGTTTATGTTCGTCTCGCTTACAACATCAAAATCAACAAGAGTGAAATTTCCTATTGCGCTTCGTGCAAGGGCTTCCAGCGCAAAGCCCCCGACAGCTCCAAGTCCGACAATAGCGACACGCTTCTTTTTTAGCTCTTCAATACTCTCTTTCCCGATGAAGCGCTCTAGACGTATGAATTCTCTTGCCATATCTCCCTCTTTCTCCTCTCAAGTCTCTCCTCTGGATCTATGCCTGTAATCATCTGAGCCTTCTGGTAAAGATCTAATAAATCCGTTTTCTCTTTTTCTCCCGTCCTCTCGTCCGTCTCCAAAAGGAAATCGAGCTTCAGAAGCCTCTCTATGTCCCTCGTCATAAAAGATCTAGGAGATAGCGAAATCAGATAACCGGCCCTCTCAATATCCCGTGCCATCTCATAACTTCCGCTATAGCTATGAAAGATTGCTCTCTTTATTCCCATCTCTTTCAGCTTTTTTAATATAAGATCCGTGTATCTTACGCTGTGGATTACCGCCAAGCGGTCATAACTTCTCGCCATCATGGCCATGAATAAGAAGCTATCCATGTCCTTATCCTTGTCACCTTTGAATTTATCGAGTCCGAATTCTCCTACCATCAGACTGCTGTTCTCTTTTATGAGGTTTTCAATCATCTCTCTATCCATCATATCAAGCCAGGGAAGTAGTCCTATTGATGATCTGTCGTTTATAAAGCCTATCTCATCTTCTTTTAATATGGTGATGAAAGCATCTCTGTTATCATCTCCAGGGTGTGCATGGAAATCGAACATGGAATAAGTATAGCCGAAACCAGTTGACTTTTTAATATATTTCAATTAAGAAAACTGCGAATAAGGGAGTAGTCAGCGCCCATCGGCGTGACTTGGTCAACAGACTGGATTAATCCTGGCCAAGACTTAAAAGACGAGACTTATCTGAGTAATCGGGTGGGTCTTTTTTTGTGCCCATCCTAAAAGGGAGATTTAATATGGGCTTGTTAGAGATTATCTTGACAGCAATCGGTCTTAGCATGGATGCTTTCGCAGTAAGCATCTGCAAAGGTCTTTCGACTAAGGATGTCAGACTTAAGCACTCTCTGATTGTCGGACTTTATTTTGGTTTGTTCCAGGCATTGATGCCTGTTGCCGGTTATTTTCTGGGATATAATTTCCAGGAAGCTATTTCCGCCATCGACCATTGGATAGCGTTCATATTGCTCGCACTGATTGGTCTAAGCATGATAAAGGAATCCCGAGAAGAAGGTGAGGGCGATGACAGTTATGATTTTAAGACGATGATCGTGCTGGCTATCGCAACGAGTATAGATGCTCTTGCCGTGGGAATCTCTTTTGCATTACTCAATGTCGATATTTTCACATCTGCAGCTTTAATCGGTGTGATAACGTTCATTTTAAGTGCTATAGGAGTTAAAGCGGGATGCCGTCTTGGTTCCAGGAGTCGGCGTGGTGCGTGCCTTGTCGGTGGAATAATACTTATCCTTATTGGTCTTAAGATTTTACTGGAACATCTCGGACTAATCTCTTTCTAGCTTATGATAAGCCAAAAGTGCTAGACTTAAATGAAATAAAAATGCTATATTAGTAAAGCCTCTTTATCCGATGTTATCGGATCAAAGGATGTAAAAATCTAAGACCACAAGGAGGAACCATGATCGCAAATTATGAGTTCACCGTCATCCTCCCTTCAGATGAGGAGAAGATGAAAGAAGCTCTCGCATTTGTTAATGCCGAGCTTGAGAAGGCTGGTGCTACAATCACCAAGCAGGAAGATTTGGGAGTCAAGACACTCGCATATGAAATCGCAAAGCAGAACAAGGGACACTATGTTTACTTTGAATTAAGTGTGGATACTCAGAGCATCGTAAAGATCTCAAGGGTTTTCCAGCTCAGTTCACATGTCCTTAAGTTCCTTTTCGTAAACCCGGAGAAATAAGATAAGGAAGTAGTTATGGCAAATGATCTTAACGTTGTCGCAATTGTCGGTCGTCTTGTGAGGGAAGCAGAAGTCAAGTATACCTCTTCAGGTGCAGCCATGGTACGTTTCTCTATTGCGGTTAATCGCAACAGGAGGATGAATGACGGCTCATGGAATGAGGAGCCTAGTTACTTTGATTGCCTTTATGCAGGAAAGAGTGCTGAGAATGTCAGTCAGTATCTGGAAAAAGGCAGACAGGTGGCCATTCAGGGAGAGCTCAGACAGAATCGCTGGACAGATCAGGAAGGTCAGACGAGGAGCAGGGTTGAGATTTTCGTTAATACACTTACCTTTATCGGTGGAGGACAGAGGGATCCGAACGCTCCACAGCTTTCGAGGCAGAGCAACAATAATGCCCAAACCTCTTCTTTCAACCGTGGCTACAATGACAGGAGTGATGTCAGACCTAGAGAGCCTCAGATGCCGCTATCAGACGGGCCAGAGGATTTCCAGGATGATGATATTCCATTTTAATTTAGGAGAAAAGAAAAATGCGTGAAGATAAAGATTTCAACGAGATGGATAAGAATGCTCTCAAGGATAGGAAGATGGGAGCTAGGAAGCAGAGCTTTAAGAAGAAGGTCTGCAAATTCTGCCAGGGCGCTGCTCCAGCAGACTATAAGAACCCAGATGCTTTAAAGCGCTATATCACAGAGCGCGGAAAGATTCTTCCTGCACGTATCACAGGTACATGTGCAAAGCATCAGAGAGCTCTTAACAGGGAGATCAAGAGGGCAAGAGTCCTTGCATACCTTCCTTTTGAGAAGAAGTAAGGCGATATAGGAGATGGGAGTGGAAAGAGAAAATAATGCGTTGTTAGCGCTTAGAGATGGCGCCGTTGCCGTGGTAGTGTCATTCTTTTTCTTCTACCTCGGTTTTGGCGAGTTCATCTTCGTTTTTCCGCTCCTCCTCTTATCTACCAGGTTTAAAAAGAAGGTAAGTGCTCTTGCAATCCTTGTTGAGGCTTTCATCGTAGTTTTCTACACATATCTTAACAGGGCTGAAGGGGAGCTAAGCCTTCTTTTAATGTTGTTTGAACTTTATATCCCTTTGTCGCTGTTAGCGGCTGGTATGACTTGGCTGATAAGCGAGGGAAAAAGGATTGGAATAAGGCTTTTATTAGCATTATTGCCGTCCATTCTCTTCTTTATCATCCTATATGTGTTTCTAGAGCAGGAACCGGCACTCCTTGATAGTTTTCTAATACTTGCTGAGGATGTGTTTGAAGCATTGCTCAGTCCGTTTATCAATTTCGGGGCAATGGACGGTACTCTGGTGAGTTTCATAATCGAGACGATCCTACTTGTCATAGCCTCTTTGATAATCCCTCTGGTGCTCTGCTTCGTCTGTGCTACATGTTTCTCATTTGAGAGCGTGCTGCATTCAAGAGAAAGTGATTGGGAGGATAGGGTGGCCCGTCTCGAGTTGGACGGGAGGGCTATCTGGATTTTCCTGGCCTTATGGGTCTTGGTACTCTTATTTCGCTTTATTTCCGTGCCTACTATAGCGGTCGTAGCTCTATTCAACGTAACACTGTCTTACACGATACTGTATGCCGTACAGGGTTTTTCCGTACTGTATTACAATATGCGTAAGAAGGGAAGGAAATTAAAGAGTTATACACTCTTTCTTATCCTGCTTGCTATAGCGCTGTTCATTCCGGGGATAAATTTCATAATAGTCCTAGGACTCCCTTTAATTGGAGTGCTTGAGACTTTTATCGAGTTAAGAAGATAGGAGAGAAAAGATGAAGATTATTCTTAATCAGGATGTCGTAAATCTTGGAGAGGAAGGAGATGTATGCGTTGTAAAGGACGGATATGCAAGAAACTACCTCCTTCCAACTGGTGCTGCCGTAATCTACAACAAGGCTAATGCAGCTCTTTTTGCAAGCCGTGCGGAAGCAATTGAGAAGAGAAAGGTCGCTAAGAGGGCGGAGGCTGCAAGTCTTAAGGAGAAGCTTGATGCTGTAACACTTGAGATTGTTGTTCCAGCGGGTGAGTCTGGAAAGCTTTTCGGTTCTGTAACATCGAGCATGGTACAGGAAGCTCTTGGCAAGCTTGGATTCGAGATTGAGAGGAAGAAGATCGAGGTTCAGACTCATGCAATCAAGATGACTGGATCATATACTATCACAGTCCACCTCTATGAGAACGAGGCAAGCCACATCAAGCTTAACGTTGTAAGCGATGCAGAGCTTAAGGAGAGGGCTAAAAAGGCTGCGGAAGAGGCAAGAGCAAAGGCTGAGGCAGAGGCGAAAGCTAAAGCAGAGGCTGAGGCAGCAGCTGCAGCGGAAGCTGAGAATGAGGCTAAGGCAGAGGAGGAAGCAGCTCCTGTTGCTGAGGCTGAGACAGAGGCAAAAGAGGAATAAATGGCGAATACTGGGGACAGAAGGACACTTCCACATAATGACGAGGCAGAGAGAGCTGTCCTCAGTGCGCTCATGATGAATCAGGAAGCATTTGATAAGATTTCTTCGATTATCAGTGCTTCCGATTTCTATCATCCGGCTAACAGGGTGATATATTCGGCAATCAGTGATATGAAAATCATGAACACTGTAGCCGTAGATCAGGTAACCTTATATGATTACCTTCAGAAGAAGAGCCTTTCAGAAAAAGCTGGTGGTGCAGCCTATCTTGCTGAGTTAAGTGATGCCTATACCATATATTCGAACATCGAGTATTATGCCAAGCTTATAAAAGAGACGAGCGTACGAAGGGCTTTAATCCAGACCAGTTCAAATATTTCCAGTGATGCTTATGAGGAGAGCATAGATGTCTTCGATCTGATCCAGAGCAGTGAGAGGAGGCTCAGTGAGATAAGCATTAATTCAAATCCAGAGACTGCAGAGAGCTATAAGGTTGCAAACAAACTCAGTGATGTAATTGGCGTCATGCTTGAGAAGCTTGAAGGAGAATATAAGAATGAGAATGTTGAGACTGGAATAGACCTACTGGATAAATATACGAACGGTGGTTTCCAGAAGAGCGATTATATCATTGTTGCAGCCCGTCCAAGTGTTGGAAAGACCGCATTCGCAGTCTCCCTTATAAGGAACATGATAAAAAAGAATAAGAGCGTAGCATTTTTCTCTCTTGAAATGCCCTCTACTCAGATAATAACGAGACTTCTATCATGTACCAGCCGGGTAGAACTATCCAAGCTCTTTACCGGCAATCTTACAGAACGTGAAGTATCACATATAAACTCTGCTGCGGATAAGATCTTCCAGAGCGAGCTCTATCTTGTTGATGAGCCTAACATGAAGCTCAGTGATCTAAGGAGCAGGGCAAGGATGCTTGTGCGTGAGAAGAAGATAGAAATCATCTTCATAGACTATATCGGTCTTATTGAATCGGGACTCGATATCAGGACTCCGCGTCATGAGCAGGTAGGTTATATATCAAAGGCACTAAAACAGCTTGCAAGGGAGTTGAACATACCGGTAGTAGTACTTTGCCAGGTAAGTCGCGATACCGCTGATCAGGAACCGCAGTTGAATAATCTAAGGGACTCGGGATCAATCGAGCAGGATGCCGATCTCGTAATGTTCATACATCGTAAGACCAACCTTACGGATCTCAGTGATGAGGATAAGGCTAAGCTCCAGACTGACAGTTCTGGACAGCAGAGAGTTCAATACTCAAAGCTCCTTGTCGCAAAGAACAGGAACGGTAAGACCGGTACGATCTATGTCGGTTATATCGGGGATATTACGAGTTTTGAGACCGTAGCACAGGATAAGTCCCTGTTCATCGAGCCCAGCAGGGATCAGATGAACAAGAAAAAGAATTAGAAGAAATAATCCTTTATATCGAAATAATACATTCCTATCATTATAAAAATGGCTAGGATCATTCCGATTATCTGAAGGCGAAGGTATGTTCTGGTCTTCAGATTTCCTTTTCTAATGATCTCTGCTATACAAATCAATATCTGGCCTCCGTCGAATGTAGGAATTGGAAGTATGTTTCCAATCGAGAGGCTTATGGATACTATTGCCAGAAGGTATAATAGTGTTCTGAATCCTGATGTCTTAGATACCTTGAATGCCTCTGTAGAAATGCTTGCAATCGTCTCTGCCGCATTTACAGGCCCTGTGATTACCTCTCTTGCATCGTTGATGTGAAATGTAACGAGTGAGGCTAATGCCCTAAGAGTCGTAAAGAAAAAATCATTCGTCTCTTTGAATGCATAGGAAAAGGAGCGGAAAAAAGGCACATCAGAGCGCTTAACTATCTCTGCATCCCATGAGAATGGAAAAATATTTGAATCGATGAAATATGAAAAACTCTCATCTCCACGCTCTATAACAAGTGAATACTCTGCTAAGGCGTTACCTTTCTCGTACACATCCAGAGTCGAGTATACATCCTCTCCGTTTACCTTGACTATCTTATCACCTCTTTTCAAAGCAGGATCACTTGATTCTCCTATTATAGCCTCCTGATAAAGCGTAAGGCCGTAAGAAGGATTTCCGTCAATATATGTAGGAGCTATCTCCACATATATTTTATCCCCGTTTCTGAGTATGGTGAGAATACATTTATCATCCATGTTTGAGAGCATGTCTCTCAGCATCTGCCAATCTTGGATATCATATCCATCCAAAGATAAGACGATATCACCTTTTTGGATACCATCCTGGTTGACGCAGAGAGTGAAAAGATCAGGATATTCGGAAATAGGTGTTATCGAGGCCTCGTTAGATATCCTTTCAACTGGGATTATTGATGCAGCAAGTAAAAGGAGAAAAGCAATTATATAGTTCGTCAGAGGTCCTGCGAGGTATATCATGATTCTCACAATAGGGGAGGCTGCGAAATAAGAGCCGTTCTCTTTAAGATGCATCCTGTCCTTGTTGTCCCTCAGGGCTTTCTCAAGATCTATGGATCCTTTCATCCTGCAATATCCGCCGAAAGGAAAGAGAGAAATTCTGAATTCCGTGTTCCTTCCGTAGATTGAGAACAACCTCGGTCCCATACCGTAACTGAGGACTTCGACCTCGACATTGAAGAGTCGTGCAAAGAAATAATGCCCAAGCTCGTGAAGAAAAACAATAAAGCCGATTGCAAGAAATCCAAAGAGGAACTCAAAGACGCGAAAGATCATCTCTTATGATTTCCTCTGCGATTCTTCTTGCTCTTTTTATCTCGTCCTGTGCTTCATTTATTGATGGAACAGGAAATGAGAAATCATCATCCATGGTCTTTTTTACTACATAAGCAATGTCAGTAAAAGAGATTCTATTTTCCAAAAATGCGTTTACCGCAACTTCATCTGCTATGTTATATGCAATCGGATAGGCTCTTTTTCTTTCAAGGGCATCATATGCAAGGCCGAGCATCGGGAATCTCTTTTTATCCCACTTCTCGAAAGTCAGAGTCAGATTACTAAAATCAAGAGGGCGCACAATTTCATTAAGCTCTAAAATACCATCAGAAAGCGCACTTATAATTGGAAGAGCCATATCCGGAGGACTAAGCTGAGCGTAGATGGCACCGTTATGTAGTTCAATAAGGGAGTGCACGATACTCTGCCGATGAACCGTAACGTGTATATCTGATGCATCAAAATTAAAAAGATATCCAGCTTCGATAACCTCAAGCCCTTTATTAGCAAAGCTTGCACTGTCGATTGTGATTTTCCTCCCCATCTTCCATGTAGGATGGTGAAGAGCCTCTTCAACCGTGACGTTCTCAAGGTCCTTTCGATCGACGAACGGGCCACCGGATGCCGTTATTATCAAGGATTTGACATCACTCTTATATCCATTTATGAGATTGTATAACGCGCTGTGCTCACTATCGACCGGGATGATCCTGACATTCCTTCTTTCAGCCTCCTTGAAGATGAACTCACCTCCAAGAACGACAGTCTCCTTATTTGCAAGGGCGATATCAATTCCGAGTTCAATAAGAATGGAGGAGAAGATAAGACCGTCAGAACCGCTTACTCCGTTTAATGCGATATCAGCATCGATTGATGAAAGGAAAGTACGTATCTCATCGATGCTTTTTCCTTCAGTTAAAAGGTATGGACAGGAAAAATATTCTGCATCTGCGATTATGCTCCGGGATGAAAAAGCAACTAGAGCCTGAACGGAAAAATCGAGTTTCTTTTCTTTTATCGTCCTAATCGCCGTCTGCCCGATGGAGCCAGAGGAGCCTAATATGATTATCTTTCTCATATCAATTCAAAAATTGTTGTTAGGATTGAAAATGGTGCAGCAGCGAACAGAAGGCTATCAAGGCTGTCAAGAATACCTCCTCGACCTGGAACGATTATTCCTGAATCCTTTACATCAGCACTGCGTTTGAATGTTGACTCTACAAGATCTCCCAATGCCCCAAAGAGAGCGGTTACTGCACCCAAGATGGCACCTGCAATAGGTGAGAACGGGAATGTAGATGGAAAGAGTAGTGGGGCGGATAGACCGAATATGGCGGGAATGAGGATGCCACCTATGAAGCCCGCAACACTTTTCTTAGGGGATACCTTGATGATTCCCCTGTTGTTCTTTCCAAAGAGCATTCCAGAAAAATAGGCGAAAGTATCCTCTCCGAACACAAGTACGAAATAAAGCGCGATATGTGCTGAGGAATTCTCAAGGAACAATATGTTTACTAAAAATATTGAAAGAAGTGCGGGATAGGAGAGTACAAGCAATGATCTTCCAAGATTGTCTATGCTGTCTTTGAAATCGTTCCCACCTCCTTTGAACACCTCAAGAGAGAATGCAATGGCTGCAAGTACGACGTATATGAAGAATACGAATACATCCTCACCGATGAATGTCCTCTCAAGGTATGCGATAAGCGGAAGAATGGGAGCAAGGTAAGAAATAGGCGATATTGCACCCTTTTTCCTTACCATCTCGGACATCTCATAGGTTCCAAAACAGATTGCGGCAAAGAAAATAACCATCAATAATGGATGGTTGTACTCTTCAAACAGAAATGCCGATAGAAACAGGATTGGGAGTGCGACTACAGCTGTTAGAACTCTTTTTGTAATGGATTTCAAGTCAATCCTCCAAAACGTCGAGTGCGTTTAAGAAAATCCTGCTTTACGGTTTTTATCATATCTTCATCCCAATCTGGCCAAAGTTTATCATAAAAACCGAGTTCTGAATAGGCAGAATCGAAAAGCAGGAAGTTTGAAAGCCTCTCTTCCCCGGCTGAACGTACAATAAAATCAACAGGGGGAATATCGGGATTGTCAAACCTGGAGCGGATTAATTCAGCACTTACTTCCTTTATTCCGTCTTTAATAAGACTATTGACAGCTCTTACTATCTCATCATGCCCACCATAGTTTATTGCGAGCTGTAAGATAAGTTTGTCATTGTTCTTAGTCTCTTCTCTCGTACGGTCTAGTGCTTTTAAAGCAGCCTCGGGAAGAGCTGATCGGTTTCCAAGAAGTCTTACCTGAACCCCAAGTGAACTGATAGCCTTAATCTCCCCGTAGACTTTGTTCGTAAAGAGTGCCATGAGGTAGTTGACCTCAGATGCAGGCCTCTTCCAGTTCTCAGTAGAAAAACAATATACGGTCAAGTACCTTATCTCTTCATCTATGCAGCCCTTAATTACCTTTTTAAGGCTTTTAAGTCCTTCAAGATGTCCCGCAACACGGGGAAGATTCCTCATCTTCGCCCACCTTCCGTTGCCATCCATGATGATTCCTAAGTGTACAAGACCGGACATATTATATTTCCATTATCTCTTTTTCTTTAGCATCGGCAATCTTCTGGACCTCAGCTACGTAATTGTCTGTGAGCTTCTGGATCTTCGTCTCTCCTTCCTTCTGCTCATCCTCGCTGATTTCACCTGCCTTCTGCTTCTTCTTCAAATCATCCATGGCGTCACGGCGTACATTACGTACTGCGACCTTGCTCTGCTCGGCCATCTGCTTGCTCTGCTTTGCAAGCTCCTTCCTCCTCTGTTCTGTGAGAGAAGGGAAGTTGACCCTGATAAGCTTTCCATCATTGTTTGGATTAAGTCCGAGCTCTGACTTCTGAATCGCCTTCTCAATTGCAGGAAGAAGTGATTTATCCCATGGCTGGATTACGACAAGGCGTGCCTCAGGAACAGAGAGGGATGCCACCTGATTAAGTGGTGTCTCTGCTCCATAATAGTCAACCTTGATCTTATCGAAAAGGGCAGTTGAAGCCCTTCCCGTTCTCAGATTCTGGTATTCACCTTCGAGAGAGGCGACACATTTCTTCATCCTCTCCTCGCAGTTGGAAATAATCTGCTGCATAGCTCCTCCTTAAGCAGTAACTCCTGCCTGGTAGACGACATATCCAACTACCTTGATCTGAGCCTGATATTTCTTTGCAACATCGCTTACAGCCTGGCTAACGCTCTTGGAATCGTCCTTTACGAATGCCTGGGAGAGGAAGCAGATCTCCTTGTAGAGCTTTGAGAGTTTTCCTCTTACAATGCCATCTTTAACCTTATCTGGCTTGCTGGCAAGCTTCTCATCGCTGTCTACCTGAGCCTTGAAGATTGAAAGCTGCTCTGCCTCAAACTCCTTGGAAACGGATGTCTCATCAAGGTACTGTGGCTTGAATGCTGCTACGTGAAGAGCAAGATCATGAGCGAGTTCCTTAACATCCTCATTCTTGAAGATCTCCTTCTTGTCACTCTCAAGGTTTACGCATACAGCAACAGAACCCTCACCATGTACATATGTTGAAGCATATGTTGCTACAGGAACAACAGTGAACTTTACGATGTTCATGTTCTCCTTGATGATTGCGATAAGTCCATCGACCATGCCCTTGAGCTCGTCGTTGATTTCCGTGTATCCCTTTTCAAGAATAACACTGCACATATCCTCACCAAGCTTTGCGAAATCTGCGTTCTTAGCTACGAAATCCGTCTCGCAGGAGAGGGAAAGAAGAACAACCTTCTCTCCATTGCTCTTAACGAAAACCCTACCGTTCTCAGTAGCTCTGTCCTGTCTCTTTGCAACTGCGGCAAGACCCATCTCCTTGAGGATCTTCTCAGCGGCCTGGAAATCTCCATCAGCCTCTGTAAGGGCCTTCTTGCAGTCCATCATTCCAGCTCCGGTTAAATCTCTTAGTTTCTTAACGTCACTTGCGCTGATATTTGCCATAATATTACTCCTCGTCCTTCTCGTCTTCCTCAGCATCTTCCTCGCTCTCGATGCTTCCGTCCTTTTCCTCAGGAACATAGTTAGCGAAATCCTCGATCTCAATCTCCCTGTCCTTGTCCTCTACAGGAGCGGAATTGAGTTCTTCCTCGTCATCAAGACTCTCGATGATCTGGATTCCACCCTCGCTGTCTGCATCGATAACTGCGTTTGCAATAATCTCTACGAAGAGGCTGATTGCTCTGATTGCATCATCGTTTCCCGGGATTGGGTAGTCGATGTCGGTTGGGTCACAGTTCGTATCCACGACTGCAATTACTGGAATTCCAAGTCTCTTAGCCTCAGCAACAGCTGTTGCTTCTTTCTTTGTATCGATGATGAAGATTGCGCCTGGAAGCTCCTTCATGTCCTTGATTCCACCAAGGTTCTTGCTGAGCTTTGCCATCTGCTTTGTATATAATGCGACTTCCTTCTTTGTAAGGCTGTCAAAAGAACCGTCTGCCTGCATTCTCTCAAGTTTCTTGAGCTTAGCGATGCTCTTCTTGATGGTTGCGAAGTTTGTAAGCATACCACCGAGCCAGCGGTTTGATACGTAAGGCATTCCACATCTCTTTGCCTCGTCCTCAATAGCCTGCTGTGCCTGCTTCTTAGTTCCTACGAAAAGAATCTGTTTGCCGTTCTTGACCTGTGCTCTTACTGCCTCATATGCCTCTACGATGCATGCTGATGTCTTCTGAAGGTCAATGATATGAATACCGTTTCTCTCTGTGAAGATGAAACGTGCCATCTTAGGATTCCACCTCTTTGTCTGATGGCCAAAATGTACGCCTGACTCAAGCAGGCTCTTCATGGTTACTACTGCCATAGTAATCCTCCCATTCGCATGGAATAGAATAAATCCATTCCTTCCTAACACTATATCTCACCCATACGGGCGGAAATTACTGCCAAAAGCAGCTCTTATATAATAGACATAAGTAAAAGATTAATTCAAGAGGAGAAAAGAAGTTTAAGTTCCTCTCTTACTTTCTCATCCGCAGGAAGGAGAGGAAGGTCATCAAGCTGGGCAATGCTGAACCACCTTGCATCATCATGCTCACTTAGCTTTACTCTTCCTGAGCAGATTGAGCAAAGAAAGCAATCCATTTTAAGATGAAAGGTAGGCAAGTCATGCTCAACGGTGAAAAGTTTTTGCTCAACAAAGATGTCTAGGCCCAGCTCCTCTCTTATTTCCCTGACCACGGCCATCTCGCCGCTCTCATCCTGCTCGATCTTTCCTCCAGGGAACTCCCAGAATCCTTTGTATTCTCCTTTTGCCTTCCTTGCAAGGTAGATGTTCCTGCCATCATGGATTATGGCGGCACTGACGAAGACAGTTTTCATTTAGAACCTCTCAAGAGGAGTGGCCTTGTTATCCTTGATCGTCTTGATATCAAACGGAGTCGTCTGGTAGACGAAGTAGTTCAGCCAGTTCGAATAAAGGAGGTTCGCACAGCTCTTCCATCTCATGATCGGGACTC
Organism: uncultured Spirochaetaceae bacterium; assembly: GCA_944390015.1. GTDB lineage: Bacteria > Spirochaetota > Spirochaetia > Sphaerochaetales > Sphaerochaetaceae > Ornithospirochaeta. The sequence goes on along the minus strand of CALXOL010000003.1, from coordinate 13,197 downwards.
TCTCAGGGTTGTCATCGGGAAAATAGTTCTTAGGTATTTCAATCTCCTTGCCCTGACTGATATCCCTCAGATACTCCATTTTCAGAGTATCCCTGTCATACTCGCTGTGCCCCGTGATGAATATCTGTTTGCCTTTATCGGTCGCCATCGCATAGACTCCTGCCTCCTCACTTGTAGAGAAGAGCTTAAGCTTCGGTTCATTAAACACATCCTCAATTCTTATCGTAGTATGTCTTGAATGCGGGACATAGAACTCATCATCAAATCCTCTGAAAAGAATCGGATTGTTATAATCGATGCGGTGCTTGAAAACGCCGAAAAGTTTCTTTTCCAGTGGGTATTTCTGTATGCCGAAATGGTAGTACAACGCCGCTTGAGCACCCCAGCAGATATGGAAGGTGGAGTGTACATGAGTCTTGGTCCATTCCATGATTGTACAAAGCTCATCCCAGTATTCCACCTCTTCGAATTCCATGTGTTCCACTGGTGCGCCAGTGATAATGAAACCGTCAAAGAACTTACCTTTTATCTCATTAAATGACTTATAAAAGGCAATCATATGCTCCTTTGAGGTGTTTTTTGAATTGTGACTTGATGTCTGGATGAGAGTCAGCTCGACCTGAAGCGGGGTGTTTCCTAAAAGCCTGGTAAGCTGCGTCTCCGTAACAATCTTCGTTGGCATTAAATTGAGTATGCCTATCTGCAGTGGTCTGATATCCTGCCTGAAGGCTCTTCCTTCGGTCATGACGAAGATGTTCTCTTTCTCAAGAACGGTGCATGCAGGAAGATTTGATGGAATCTTTATAGGCATCAGACTTTCTCCAATGCCTGGTCGATATCCGCAATGATATCTTCGATATTCTCTATTCCTGTCGAGAAGCGGATGAACTCCGGCTTTATTCCGGCTTTCTCAAGCTGCTCGTCCGTAAGTTGCCTGTGTGTAGTGGATGCAGGGTGTAGCACGCATGTCCTTAAATCGGCGACATGGACGCAGATCTTTGCGAGTTTGAGGCTGTCCATGAAGACTGTCGCGCCTTTTTTCCCATTCACCGTTCCAAATGATACTACACCGCTTGCGTATCCGTTATCGAGGTATTTCATGGCAAGAGCGTGGTGTCTGTCATCCTCGAGCCCTGGATAGTTTACCCATGCGACTTTCTCATGTTTTTTCAGATGCTTGGCAACTTCAAGAGCGTTCCTGCTGTGCCTCTCCATTCTTAGATGTAATGTTTCAAGCCCATTGTTCAATAGGAATGCTGAAAATGGGGAAGGGGTAGAGCCAAGATCCCTCATAAGCTGGGTCCTTGCCTTTGTGATATAAGCAGAGCGTCCGAACTGCTCTGTGTAGATTACACCATGATAGCTCTCATCAGGGGATGTCAGGCATGGATAGTCCTTCCAATCGAAAGAACCAGAATCGACGATCATGCCTCCAACAACCTCCGCATGCCCATCCATGTATTTACTCGTTGAGTGCACTACGATATCAGCACCGAATTCAAAAGGACGACAGAGGACAGGTGTTGCGAACGTGTTATCCACGATCAGTGGAATTCCATTCTTATGTGCCAGTGATGAATAGTGCTCGATATCGAGGATCTCAAGGCTTGGATTCGCAATGGTCTCAGCAAACATCAGCCTGGTCTTATCGTCAATAAGCTCTTCAATCTGCGCATCAGTCATATCATATGTGATGAAGCGTGCCTCAATCCCTAGTTTCTTTAAAGTGACTGCAAAAAGGTTGGTCGTTCCTCCATAGAGGTTTGAGAAACATAAAAAGTTCTCACCTGAGGCTGTTATGTTGATTACCGAAATCAGAGATGCAGCCTGTCCTGATGAAGTCATCATCGCACCGACTCCACCCTCAAGAGCTGCAACCTTCTTCTCCACTGCTTCAACAGTCGGGTTGCTGATTCTTGAGTACATATGTCCGTCTTTGCTTAAATCAAAGAGCTTTGCAAGCTCCTCGCTACTCTCGTATGAATATGTTGTCGATTGATAAATAGGAAGAACCCTTGGCCCTCCGTTTGTGCTCTCATATCCTGCCTGTACGCAGATTGTTTCTTTTTTCATGGAACAACGATATCATTTATTTTCTTATTAATTAAGTGGATTATAAGTTTTTTTTCGTTTAGCATTATGTTAAGCAGGAGGCTTTATGATTTTCGGAATCGACATCATCTCATCAGAGGCATTGGCAAATGAGGCAGTCAACATAATCGACAGGGTTTCTGATTTCAAGTCCTATCAGCTGAGCAACGTGGACTACAAGGTAAAGTTCTGCCTTGATGGCGAGCCATTCACCGTTGATTTCCATACCGATGATGATGGTCTTATAACCTCTTCCTCCTGTACATGTAGCGCAGATAAATGCATCCATAAGACGTTAGCTCTTCTTCTGTTTAATTATTTGAATAACGAGGATTCATCCGATGATGAGATGACTGAGGATGAATTGCTCATCGAAGATAGGCTGTTAGCGCTCAGTAAGGCGGCCTTGGTTACAGCATTACTCGATTTCTATAGTGATGGATTAATCTCGGAGAACGAGATACATGATGAGCTTGATGCCATTGAAGAAGGGGAGGCGGAACATATCGAGGAGATGCTAGGGAATTTTCTCTCTTATGCACCGTTTAAAAGTGGGAAAATAAAGGATAAAGACGCTCTATATCTTTCAGAGGAGGTAATCCCAGAGGCGATAGAAGCGCTAGGGGACTTGCTTGACTCTGACTATGAGAGGGCGCTCAGGTTCTTCAAGAAAAGACTTGATGAATTCTACAATATAATTGGACGATGTGCTGAAAACCGTAGCGAGGATGTATCGATTCGACTAATTAACTCTGCATTCTCCCTTTTATCTTTCACGAAGATCCTCAGCAAAAGTGCGTATTCACTTCTATTAAACAGCTTTAATTCGTCCGATTTCCTGAGACGCTATAAACAGGCCATGGTCTCTTCAGAGCTTAAGATTGTTAAAGATGAGAAACACTATAAAAACATGCTGAGAAAGCTTTACGATGAGATGAAAAAATAGAGGGTGGAATCCACCCCCATCTAAACTATTTGAAATTCTTTCTCTTGCTGTCCGCAATAAGCCTTATAGCATTTATGTTTATAAAGCCCTTGCAGTCGATAGGATGATAACCTCCAGATTTATCCATGCTTCCGAGATCCTCATCATAAAGACTTGTTGGACTGGTAATTCCAGCGTTTATTACATTCCCCTTATAGAGAGCGACCGTAGCCTTACCCGTTACATCCTTCTGGCTCTCATCAAAGAGTGCAGTCAGCATGTTGAACTCAGGAGCGCCCCAGTATCCGTTATAGATCAGCTCTGCGTATTTAGGTGAGAGCATGTCCCTCAGATGCATAGCCTCCTTATCCATGCAAAGCCCTTCGAGATTGTGATGGGCCTTCCAGAGGATCTCACATCCTGGGGTCTCGTAGACACCCCTGCTCTTGATTCCGATGAACCTGTTCTCAACCATGTCTACCCGTCCGATTGCGTTATCGTGCCCGACCTTATTGAGGTAGAGTATCATATCAAGAGGATCTGTAACCTCAGTCCCGTCATCCTCGTTCTTCACTGAAACAGGTACTCCGTCCTTGAATTCTATCGTAAGGAGTGTCTCCTTGTCTTTTGCCTCCTTAGCACTTAGTGTAAGAGAGAAGACATCCTCTGGGCACCTCAGGCTTGGATCTTCAAGGATTCCCGCCTCATGTGAGATGTGAATCAGATTCTCATCCTCGCTGTAAGGTTTTTTTAGGCTAGCCTTTACAGGGATGTTATATTTCTCAGCATATGCAAGCATGTCCGATCTTCCTTCAAACTCGCTGAGCCAGCTCTCATCCTTCCAAGGGCTGATGATCTTGACATCGCTCATGTTCATATAATAGCCGAACTCGAACCTCACCTGGTCGTTTCCCTTGCCGGTTGCACCGTGGGCAACATACTTCGTACCTTCTTTCTTCGCAATCTCGATATGTCTTTTTGCGATGATCGGCCTTGCAAGACTCGTTCCGAGCATGTAAGTTCCTTCGTAGATGCAGTTGCTCTTCAGGGCAGGGAAGATATAATCCGTGACGAGAGGCTTTTTCAGATCCTCGATGTAAACCTTGCTGGCTCCCGTCTGATAGGCTTTTTCCTCAATTGCCTTGAAATCCTCTTTCTGCCCGACGTCCGCCACATACGCTATAACGTCAAATCCTTTATTTGATAGCCATTTCAAAATGACCGAAGTATCCAATCCACCTGAATAAGCAAGAATAATCTTTTCTTTCATGCTGCTTCCTCCTTCATATTCCTTATATTGCATAAATATTAAATAAAATCAAGTAAAATATTGTATAAATATTCAAAAAAAGTTGAAATAAATTGAATATTAATAGAATATAATTGGGCAAAAAAACTCCCAGCCGATCAAGACTGGGATTTCGCTTAAGGCAATACATCCATTGCGATTGCGCTCCGGACCTCTCCAGAACGACTACGGCAGTCCCTCTTCTCTAGGCAACCAGGGTTTTCCCTTTTAAGCCGCTAATTATTAGATATCATTAAATTTTAAACTTGTAAATATAATTTTTATAAATTTTTTTAGTTTTTTTATATAACTTTAATTTTTGTAACTTCTTTTATTTTAACGTGTTATGGGAAGATGATAAAACTGCCTTATAAGTTTTCAATATATTATTTCGTTTTCTTACTGTGAATTATGCAAAACGTATATAGTAATAATATAATTTTCATACTCTTTTTTGAAACTTGAAAGTATGGCGTATTTAGGCTAAATTTCATGATATGAAAGGATTTTTTATCAAAAAAGCTTTTTTTGACGGATGGGATAATCTGATTTCCATGGCCGTTCTTAATATCGTGTACATTGCCCTGTTTCTTGCGATGATGGGGGCTTTGAATCTTTTGGGAAGCATGGATGCTTTCGCTTATGTCCTCTTAATCACGCTCTTTTTCATCTCATCTATTTCGATGGGAGGTGTCGCAGGGGCCACTTATGAGTGGTCTGATTACAGGAGTAATACTTTCAGTGCTTTTAAAGAGGGGTTTGTAAGAAACATAAGGCATAGCATCCTTTATTTCTTTTTGCAGATATTCCAGTTTTTCATGATTACTATAATTATTCCATTCTATGCCAGTGGACAGAATGCCGTGACGATTATAATCATGGTTGTCCTTTTCTGGGTGGAAATCGTACTTTTATTATCATTGCCGTATTATTTTCCTCTGATGATGAGGCTTCCCGGGGACAGGCCGCTTAAAACGCTTAAGAAGTGTTTCATAGTATTCTTGGATAATATCGGCTTTTCAATCTTCTTCGGCATTTACAACCTAATTTGCCTTGCTCTTACTCTGATGACTTTCGGTCTTATTCCTGGAGTTGCGGGAATGCAGCTTGCAAAGCAGGATGCAGTAAAGCTTTTGATGTTCAAATATGATTATCTTGAGGAGAATCTGGATGCGGATAGAAAGCACATCCCATGGGATGACCTTCTTTATGAGGAGAGGGAGAAGATTGGACCTAGATCTCTCAAGAGTATGATCTTCCCCTGGAAATAGAATGAAAGAGATTGAGATAAAGGCACATGCATCGCTTTCTCTAAAAACTGAGATCGAGAGGCTTACAGGTGATAAAGGGGAGAGCGTTGAGAAGGATGATCTCTATTTCAGAAGGCCGAGAGAGGAGATTCAGGCACTCCGGATTAGAGTCAATAATGGGCGCATGGAGTTTACTGCCAAGAAACAGCGCAATATAAAGCTCAGTGAGGATAACCTCGAGTACGAGGTCTCTCTTTCCATAGATGAGAGGGAAAATGCCATCTCCTTCTTTAAGTGCCTCGGATTTGAGGAGTACTTCAGAAAGCATAAGAGAGGGTATTCCTGGTACTATGATGGCATACATATTGAACTACTTGAAGTAAACGATCTTGGCGTATTTTTGGAGATGGAAGCTCTTCTAGATTTCGATTCAAGTCCATCCGATGTGAAAAAAGCACAGGAGAAACTCTATTTTCTTCTTGATCGGTTCGGATTAAGGAATAAGATAGAACGCACGAGTTACAGGGAGATGATATTAAATGGAATTCAGAGCCAGTCACATACTAGTGAGCGATAAGAGTCTTGCAGAAAGCCTCTATGAGAGGGTGAGAAAAGGGGAGTCTTTTTCCAGCCTTGCCAGTCAGTATTCAAAGTGCCCCTCTAAGAGCAAGGGTGGAGATTTGGGATGGTTCAAGGAAGGTGCGATGGTAAGGGAGTTTGAGAATCAGGTCAGACGCATGGGAGTTGGGAGCATTTCAAAACCCGTAAGAACCCAGTTCGGCTATCACATAATAAAGAAGACGGGGGTGCGAGGATGAGTTATTCTGTTTATACTGACGGTGGATGTTCTGGAAATCCCGGTCCTGGCGGCTGGGCATTCGTTGTATTAAACGATGGGAATCTGGTACTTGAGAAAAGTGGGGGAGAAGAACTCACCACCAATAATAAGATGGAACTTAGCGCCGTAATCGGAGCTCTTTCTTTTTTAAAGGAGAATGGAATAAAGAGTGCGAGCCTTTATACTGACAGCCAGTACGTGAAGAACGGAATCACGACGTGGATACTCTCCTGGAAGAAGAACGGATGGCGGACCTCACAGAAAGGAGAGGTCAAGAACAAGGAGTACTGGATAAGACTTGATGAGCTTAACAGGGAGCTGAATCTCGAGTGGAACTGGGTCAAAGGGCATGCCGGAATAAAGTGGAATGAGCGTGTGGATGAGCTTACCCAGCTTGAGATTTCAAAGTTCCGCTGAAAAGTGTAAGTATTCCGTTTTTGTAATCCTTAGGATGAACCAACATCATGATGTTCTCTTTAAAGAGTGGTAGCTCAAAGTTAATGAGTTTTTCCCTTTCTCCATCTTTTGAGAGGATTTTGAAGAACGGATAGCTCTCTGAGAGGATGTTTATAGCCCTCTGGTTTTTGGGAAGGTAATATAGGGTTTCTTCAGCAAAAGAGTTAAGAGCATCATCCCGTCTCATTTGAAGTATGTCCAGCGCTCTTTCCCTAAGTCTTTCATCTGCAGGCATGAACGAGAGCGCATCATAGATTGTTTCAAGCTCCTTATCTACATCTCTCTTCTCCTGATAGAGATAGATGAGAGCCGAGTAGAATCTGTAGTGATTGGGAAAAAGTTTGACAGCTTCTTTTAGGATGCACTCGGCATTTTCATAATTCTTATTATAAAGATACATGTATGCTAGGTTATAATATGCCCTGTAATCACTGCTATCTTCTTTAATCCTCTGCTTATAAATCTCAATTCTCTCATTTATGTCACTGCTTGAATCGGCAATGCTTAGATACTCATCGCCTGATGTTGAACAGGATGCCATAATAAATATGAGTATTAGGCTAATTAAGAACCGTCTTTTCAATTTCTCTCACCTGATTACGATATAAATTGACGATGGTTGAGCCGTAGTCGGCAATCAGCTGCATCATGTTGCGTGGGTATTCCCTGCTGTCTATGCCGTTCAGCCTATCACCCGCATCCCCAAGTCCAGGAAGAATGTATGCCTTGCTGTTTAGAACTGGATCCATCCAGAGTGTATAGACTTCTGCTTCCTCTATTGCGCGTGTGATTCTCAGCGAGCCCTTCAGTGCGGCGATGACGTTTATGAATTTAATCGATTTTGGTCTAATTCCTCTCTCTTTCAGATAGTTTACTATCGTAATAAGAGATCCTCCCGTGGCATTCATCGGATCTGCGAATATAAGATCCCTTTCATCGAGCATTTCAAGGCTAAAGTAACTCTTATCGAAGTCCAGGATATAGGCCATATCGCTCTCACTTTTGCTCTCATCCCTTTTGATTTTGAAAAGTGCGAACGGACTGACATAGTGATTTGAGCTGTAATCCTCAATCTCTTTGCTGATGATCATGGAGGGAAGTAGCGCACCACGAAGCATGACGCACATTACTGAGTTGTTTATCATGCAATCTATGTCTGGAATCCTATGCACGGCATAGTTCTGCACGGGAATTGTAACAGGAGTCTTTTCAACAAGACTTCTCTTATGCATAAGTGCCCGGTCAAGGAAAGTGTGGGTGAACATAAGCTCATAAGAGCGCTGAACATAGTAAAGGAACTCCTCATGCATCGTAGTGGGATTTCTGAGTTTTGCTATGATTCTTGAGCACTCGGCATGCATCTCAGGCGGAGTTTCAAAAGAGTAAACGTGTATCCTTTTGTTTTCTTTCGTAATACGCTCTAATTCGCATCCTATTTTCTTTGAATTCTCAATAAGGGCAGATAGTGCCTCCTCATCTCTGCTGTTCCTCTCCAGAGCTTCGCATGATTTCAAGGAGATGGAGTACATATTTTCAATCTTTCTTATATTCTCTTTATCATCAGCGGTTAAATACCCGTCAAGATCGGAAGCATGTAAAGTAATCTGGTTTTCCTTCATTCTTTTCCTCTCGAAACAGTATAGATGAATACCTTGTTTCTAACAACCTTTAGTGCTATTCTCCTAGTAGTATTTCGGATTTAGGAAGGTGAAGTATGAATCTTATTTTCTTAGGCCCTCCGGGAGCGGGAAAGGGAACAATCGCAGCTATCGTAAAGGATGCTTATAAGATCCCACATATCTCCACTGGAGACCTTTTCAGAGCTAATATCAAGAATGAGACCGAGCTTGGGAAGATGGTAAAAGAGATCCTGGCAAGCGGTAACCTCGTTCCAGATGAGGTTACGATCAAGATGGTTGAGAACCGTCTTGGCGAGAGCGATGCGAAGAGTGGATACATTCTTGATGGATTTCCACGCACGATTGCCCAGGCCGATGCGCTCTCTCAGATGAGCTTAGTCGATCATGTTATTAATTTCGTAATCGACAGGGAGACGATCTTAAAGAGGCTTTCAGGCCGCAGGGTCTGCAAGAGTACGGGAAGGACATATCACATCCTTTATAATCCTCCAAAAGTAGAGGGGATTGATGATGAGACGGGAGAGCCTTTAATCCAGAGGGATGATGACAAGGAAGAGGCGATTCTTAACCGTCTGGATGTTTATGAGAAGTCCACGGCTCCTCTGATTAATTACTACAAGGAGAAGGGGCTATTAATCGATCTTGATGCTTCAAAGAGTCCTGAAGAGATTTTTGAAGAGTTCAAGAAAGTAGTCAAATAAATCCTAAGGCCACGTTTTGTGGCCTTATTCTTAAACGATATGCGCATATTCCATACATTATCTGATACATTCGTATCAAACATGTTCCCAGAAAAAGGGGATGAGATAAGTCTCTTAATCGCATCAGATGAGCTTTTAGATAAGGCTATTTTGCGTTACGACGATTACTCTGGCTTATCTTCTGATTCTCAAATGTCTTATCTCGGCTTCAGGGATAATGCACATTTTTATAAGGCAAGCATGAGGGTTTTCAATTCCAAAGAGATGCTCTCATACTTCTTCATCATTGAAAAAGACGGCAGAATCTCATATTACTCGAAAAGGGGTGTTAAGAATTGTCCACCTAATTACCAGGCAAGATTCAAGATACTTCCATCCCTTGATGCGCCCAAATGGATTACGGATGTAAGTTGCTACCAGATATTTCCTGACCGTTTTTTTAACGGTGATAGCTCAAATGACGTAAAAAGCGGTGAATATGAGTTTGATGGTGCTCTTGTTCAGGCAAAGAACTTTTCAGAACTTCCAGGAGAATTTGAAGAGTCCCGTTGCCTTGATTTCTATAACGGAGATCTAAAAGGGATAGAGGATAAGCTCGATTACCTTAAATGCTTGGGAATTTCTCTTATATACCTCAATCCTATTTTCCGCTCTCGCACAGTACATAGGTACGACAGCACTGACTTCTTCAACGTAGATGAGAAGCTCGGTGGAAATGAAGCGCTGATCTCCCTTATTAAAAAAGCACATGAGAAGGGCATTAAGATAATGCTCGATATCTCCATAAACCACGTTGGAACAGACTCTGCGTGGTATAAGGGTGCATTAAAGGGGAACAAGGAGTACTCCTCCTATTTCACACATAACAGCGATGGAAGCATCAAATACTGGAATGGCGTTAAGACTCTTGCCGATCTTGATTACCACTCTGAGAAGCTCAGGGATATCATATATCGGAAAGAAGATAGTGCGATGCGTTCTTTTCTCCGCCCTCCATATGGGATTGATGCTTGGCGCCTAGATGTCGCTCCTGAGGTTGCAAGAACGGAGGAAGAGAGTCTTTGCCTCGATGTATGGAGGCAAGTAAGGGATTCTTTAAAAGAGGAGAAAAGGGATCTTTATCTCGTAGGAGAGGGCTGGGACGACAGTTACAAGTACTTAAAAGGGGATGCCTGGGATTCGACAATGAACTATTTCGGCTCTTCAAGAATCTTCAGAACCCTATTAGGTGAGGAGGACAGGTTCCTTACCCAGGGCTGGGGCTTTCCACCAAAGAAGAGGAGGAGAATAAGCGCATATGATGCCTCAGATGCCATAAACGAGTACCTCAACGGAAACATGGATCAGGCAGTATATTTCATGATGAACCTCATAAACAGTCATGATACCCCACGCCTTTATAACCATGATGAAATCATGGATGATGACAGATACCTCTCTTTGATCCTTCTCTTATATATGCTTCCAGGGTTTCCCTCGATCTATTATGGAGAGGAGATAAAACTCGATGGAAGAATCAACAGCGTAGAAGGCTCACGCTACCCCATGCAGTGGGATGAAGAAAAATGGAACAGAAAATACCTTTTCTGGTACTCTTTCCTTGGCCAGATGAGGAAGAAGAGGGGATTTGGTAAATCCGCATATAGGATTACTTCTCTTGATGAGGATACACTCCTTATCTTCAGATATCTTGAAGATGAGACGCTTCTTGCCGTTTCTAATTTCTCTGAAGAAGATAGAAGCTATGAGATAGAGCCATTCCTTTTAAAAGGAAATAAGAGTTCCACTCTTCTCGGCCCCGGGATTTCCCAAGGTCTAAAAATAAGCGTTAAAGCTGGATCTGGAGCGCTCTTTTCCTTCAAAACTTGTTGAATGGTTTTAAGAAAATTCTTATATAATTTCTAAGGAGATTTTTATGGCTTATTACTATGAGGAATTAAGTAGAACATTCAGTGAATATTTGCTTGTTCCTGGTTATTCATCAAAAGATTGCATCCCTGACAATGTCAGTTTAAAGACACCGCTGGTCAGATACAGGAAGGGTGAAGAGGATTGTCCTATAACACTTAATATACCTATGGTTAGTGCGATCATGCAGGCCGTCAGTGGTGTGAAAATGGGAGAGGCTCTTGCAAAAGAAGGTGGCATATGTTTCATTTATGGCTCTCAGAGCATAGAAGATGAGGCAGAGATGGTCAGGAAGGTAAAAGCCAGCAAGGCAGGTTTCGTTCCATCTGATTCAAACCTTCGCCCGGATGATACCCTTCAGGATGTCTTGGATCTTACAAAGAAGACAGGGCACAGCACTATCGCAATAACCAGTGACGGAACTGAGAACGGCGTGCTAATGGGTGTTGTCACAAGCAGGGACTACAGAATCAGCCGCATGGCAACAGATACTAAGATCTCCACATTCATGACCCCGAGGGAGAAGCTTATTTATGGGGAAGAAGGGATTACCCTCAGTGAGGCAAACGACATAATCTGGGAACATAAGCTAAATCAGCTTCCAATCATAACGAAAGATGGCAGACTCTCGTCGTTCGTATTCAGAAAGGATTATTCCAGTCATAAGGCAAATCCACTTGAGCTTCTGGATAGTAACAAGAGATACATGGTAGGGGCAGGAATCAACACGAGGGATTATGCCGAGCGTGTACCGGCTTTGATAGATGCTGGGGTGGACGTACTCTGCATCGATTCATCGGAGGGCTTTTCAGAATGGCAGAAGCTTACTCTTGAGTGGATCAGGAAAAACTATGGGGATAAGGTGAAGGTAGGAGCTGGAAATGTCGTGGACAAGGATGGCTTCAGATTCCTTGCTGACTCCGGTGCAGATTTCGTAAAGGTTGGAATCGGCGGTGGAAGCATCTGCATAACCCGTGAGACCAAGGGAATTGGAAGAGGGCAGGCGAGTGCCCTTATCGAAGTGGCAAAGGCCAGGGACGAGTATTTCAAAGAGACCGGAATCTATGTTCCTGTATGCTCTGATGGTGGTATAGTTTTTGACTATCATATGACGCTTGCTCTTGCAATGGGTGCTGATTTTATAATGCTCGGACGCTATTTCGCTCGCTTTGATGAGTCTCCATCAAACCTTGTGAATATTAATGGCAACTATTTGAAGGAGTACTGGGGTGAAGGATCGCAGAGGGCACGCAACTGGCAGCGCTATGACCTGGGAGGGGCAAAGAAGCTCAGTTTCGTAGAGGGTGTTGACAGCTATGTTCCATATGCCGGACCTTTAAAAGACACGCTTGCCGTTACTCTTGCGAAAATCAGAAGTACGATGTGTAACTGTGGCTCCCTCACTCTTGATGAATTCAAAGAGAAAGCCAAACTTACGGTAATAAGCAGCACAAGTATCGTAGAAGGTGGAGCTCATGATGTCATACTAAAAGATAACCAACAGCTTAATATGAAATAAAAGCATTTGCCCTGCATAAAAACAGGGCATTTATTGTACTAATAGAACATAAATATTGACAGAAAAAAATACTCTACTTTCATAACTGGGTGTTATGGATTTTAAATCAGAAAAGATTTTCATCGCACCTACAGAACTGTCTGTTCTGAGAAAAGTAAAAAAAGGTAGGTATTTATGAAAAAAATATTAGTTTTCTTACTGGCAATATTTATTGCATTCAGCTTTGTCGTGAGTACGCCGGCAGTTGAGAGCCACCAGACCGAAGTAGATTGAGCCATAGACCGATTTACATTGAGCCATCCACCGATTCAGACTGATGCTCTTAAAGCCATATTGTTAAATGTGACACTTGTTTCGCTTTCCCGTATTCTCTGTCCCCCGGACTTCTTCATGGTAGAAATAATCTACAATGACCGGATGTCCCTGCGGCACTCTACCATAGGGCATTTCATTGTCAACAAAGGGGCAGTCATATTTCCTGGCCATCTCCTCGGCTTTTTCTTCCAACGCCTTGAAATAGCTGCGGTTGTGTTTGTTATAGATTTCATCATAAAGCGACACAAGGTCAGGACGTTTTTCTG
>CALXOL010000002.1 GCA_944390015.1 uncultured Spirochaetaceae bacterium | reverse complement strand
TCGGTTCAAGAGAGAGGATATTAAGATACCTGGAGATGTCCATACGAACTGCATTAAAGAGCGGCTGGATATATTCCGTCGGAGATAACAGAGAAGCATATATTGCCATCTCTTATTCCGATTCGCATCCTCCGCTTCATATAATGCTTTCCTTCCCATTCAGGGCAATGAAGGCTGTAGGTACAAGACCACTATATGACCTATCTAAGCTTCTCAAGAACGGAGGATCTTCCCTTGCCGACATGATGAAGAAGAACGGAGAGAAGTTTCTGAGCGTGGAGATGCTATGCGTAAAAAAGGAGTATCAGGGGAAAGGATATATGAGGAAGGCTATGGAAGAAGTCTTTCGATTAGCAGATGAGAAAAGGCTTCCTGTAGTTCTGGAGACCGACGAAACCCTCAAGGCCGATAAATACAGACATCTCGGAATGGAACAGGAAGGAGTTCGCCGATTTACACCTGAGATAGCATTCTATGAGATGATCTATAGACCAGAAAGCATATTTTGAAATATCAAAAGCTTTTGGGAGACGCGAATGCTTTATTGAAGTATAATATAATAACTTCAAGGATATCCGTGTATGATTTATCAGAATGCAGATTTTATACCTTGGAGGTGCGGCATTAAAGAAGAATACTGCACCAGTTACTATGAAATGAACCATCGAAGAGAACTGAACAACTCTGGATGTTGATGCGTTTGGTTTTGAAAAGTGGATTGGCCTCATACAAATGTAATGTATCTAAAGAACGGGAGGAGCTGTGTTAGAAGATAATCTTGAAATAGAAAAGTATGGGAAAAACACTATCTCCAGACTATCTTCAACACTGGTTTCTAATAAAAGTGTAATCTCAAGAACGCCATCAGAAATAATTTCGACTTGGAGTGGAAACATTCATCTTCACGAAGAAACAGAAACAGACAAAGGATTAAGAGGCCCACAATTAGGGGCGTGTTATGCGGTACTTGCACATTGGACAGTTTCTTCTGAAATAGCAACTGTTATCATACCAACAGGTGTCGGGAAAACAGAAACAATGCTCTCTCTTCTTGTTACAGAAAGATGCAAGAAATTACTTGTTACTGTTCCCAGCAATGCACTACGAAAACAATTAGGAGATAAGTTTGTTCAATTAGGGTTGCTAAGAGAGCTTAAGATAATAAACAATACTGTCGAAAACCCGATTGTGGGGATACTCTCTGAATCATTTAAAGATGCTGAAAGCTTATACAGTTTCATCGATAAATGTAACGTGGTTGTTACCACCGTATCATTACTTGCCAAACAAGAAGATGAAACGCTCATTATACTTGCCAAGAAATTCTCACATTATTTCATTGATGAGGCACATCATACTGCAGCCGCTACATGGGATAATCTCAGGGAGCATTTTAAGAAATCAGAAGCTAAGATAGTTCAATTCACGGCTACACCTTTTAGGGAGGATGGTAAGAGAATTACAGGTAAGGTTGTTTACAACTTTCCTTTACGAACTGCGCAAGAACAATGCTATTTCTCTAGAATTGACTTCAAAGCAGTTTCCACACTCACAACCCAAAAAGCTGACAGGCTAATTGCAGAAAAAGCAATCGAAGTCCTTAAGGAGCGATTTGACCAAGGTTTCCCAAACCAAATTATAATGGCTCGTGCAGGATCTAAAGATCGAGCAAATGAACTCATTGAAATCTACAAGGAATTAGCACCAGAACTAAATCCAGTAATCATTCATACTGGGCTGAAATCACAAGAAATAAAAGCAAATACGCAAATACTTCAAGTAGGAGAAACACATATTGTCGTATGTGTTGATATGTTTGGAGAAGGATTTGATCAACCAAACTTCAAGATTGCAGCACTTCATGATCCAAAGAAAGGACTTGCTGTAACCTTACAGTTTATAGGCAGATTTACTAGAGTTGGAAATGGTAAACTTGGGCCAGCAACTTTCGTTGCAAACATTCTTGACAATGATTTCAAAGATTCTATTGCAGAGCTTTATAATGAAGATTCGGATTGGAATAGAATTATTCCAGCAATCAGCTTCAAAGCTATCGGAAAAGAGCTGGAATTCGAAGAAATTGCAAACAATTTTTCTGGCGATAACTTGTATCAAGTAGTATCGGTTGAATCATTGAACCCAGCCTATAGTACTGCTGTTTACAAGAATCAAAATTCGCAGTGGAATCCAGAATTAACAGTAGAAGATTTCAACTTGGGAGAGGAAGATAGTCTTCATATTCTTAGCAATAGCGATAGAGATATAATCATTGCCATCGTTGTTAAAAAGCTACAAGCCCAATGGACAACCTCAAAAGTTTGTAATGATATCAACTATGAGCTGTTCATTTTCTATAATGATAAAGAAAATAATCTTCTATTCATCAATTCCAGCAAAAACGAAGGTTACTATAAAGAAATTGCCCAAAAGCTTCTTAATAATCCTAATCCAGATAAAATAGACGGAGAAGATTGCTTCAAGGTTTTCCATGGAATCAAGCGACTTATCCTCAACAATGTCGGTCTTAAGCAATTCATTGGACGAAGCACACGATACAGAATGAGTATAGGGAGTGATGTTAGTGATGCAATATCACTCCTTGAAAAACAGAATAGTACTAAATCATTAATTGCAGGATCAGGTTATAAGAACGGGGCAAAGTATTCTATTGGTGTATCTTGCAAGGGAAGAATATGGTCCGTAATGCGTGGTAATATCGCAAATCAGATAGAATGGTTCAAGGAAATAGGCAAAATCCTATCCAATCCCAGAATATCTTCATCCGACATATTAAATGGCACTTTAATTCCAACGGATATTGAGACTCTTCCAACAGAAAATATATTCGATGTTGATTGGAGTGAAGAGACATATGATTACAAGACAGAAACAGCTATCACAATCTCTTTTGGCGATAAGTGCGTTCCTCTACTATACACAGACTTGAGTGTTCTCAATGTAGATGTATCAAAATCAGAAATTTCATTTCGAATTTCATATGATGTTGGAACTTCTAATGAATCTTTTTCAGTTGACTGCATTCTTAAACTCACATTGAATTCTAATAAACATCCCATTTCTCAATATTCTATATTAAGTGCATCTTCAGATGTACAAATATTTATAGGGAGAAAGAGAAAACTATCCCTTGTAGAATATCTACAAGAATATGAACCAACATTCTTTTTCGTAGACGGTTCACAATTAACAGGAACAAAATATGTAAAGGCCAAGACTGAGCTTGGCTTATACGATACTACAAAACTAATTTCCAGAAATTGGGAAAAAGTAGATCTGAGTAAAGAGTCGATGTGGGACGGCAGCATACTCTTAAAGAATTCAATACAATATTCCATTATCGAAGAACTCAAAACTTCTTTAAAGTACTCACTTATAATAAACGATGATGGAAGTGGTGAGATGGCCGATATCATTGCTATATTGCCTCCGTCAGAAAAAGAAGGAGACGAATCGATTGATATTGAACTATATCATCTAAAATATGCAGCAAATGGAAAACCAAGCCGAAAAATCAAGAATCTTTATGAAGTATGTGGGCAAGCCCAGAAATCATCGAGGTGGAAACATAAATGCAATAGTGACCCTTCTGTATTATTCAACCACATAAAGAAGCGAGAAGAACTTTTCAAAAAGAAACATCCTGATGACAGTCGAGTGGTTTATGGTAAAGCTGAAGATTTATCAAATCTAAAGCGCTATTCAAAATCATTAAAATACAATTTCAAAGTCTTCATCGTTCAACCAGGTATAGATACAAGTAATATAACAGATGAAATGCGTGCTGTCCTTTCATGTACGGAAAATTATCTCGATGAAGTTGCTTGCATTCCATTAGTGGTAATTGGTTCGTGACCATCAATCATGAATACAATCAATTCCTTACTCGATAATTGATTATTTCCACACTATGATAATACAGATAATACGTATACCAGTTTTAAGGATTTTGGCATGGTAGGAATTTGGCAGGAAAAACCTGAAATAATAGTGATAACTGATATAAAACAGAAAATCGTCATAATACAACTCGTTGTATTACAACGATTTTCTTATTATAGACAAATTGGAATCACTCCCACTCAATAATTTCATCGTCTCATACGCTATCTATGGTGCTATACCGTCGCAGATAACCGCTATATATCTCGTCAGTCTCACTTGTTTCAGACGATTCAATAACTTTTGGGGTCAAATTAGGGTCAGAGATTTTTATTCTGTCCTCAACTTGATAAACCAGCTACTCTCTACAACGATACAGTAGAAAGCATATTAAAGAAAGGGCTACTCAATATTCCTTGTATAACGGCATTCGGGATAACGAGAACAACCAAGAAACTTAGAACCTGCATTCGGTCCACTTTTTGCAGTTCTCACCACAAGATCCGCACCACATCTTGGACATACTCCCCTCGCCTCTCGTTCTCTTCGAATATCTTGAGATGCATGTACTTTCTGTACATGATTACTTTTATCTGTACTAGATGCAGCCATAGTCAGTTTTGCACTGATACGTTCTATATCTTCATCTGAGAGAATCCCTTTATATTGGTTATCTATGTCTCTCAGTGTTGATTTGAGCCTGCTCTGATATACGACATATACGTCAGGCGAATAATATGTGACATCCTTAAATTCAGACTCATTACTGAAAACTATCACAGAATGAATAGGAACTGTGTAATCCCGAATGTTCCTTCGTATGCAACTTATGTGTGTTTCATTCTGCTTTATCGGATTATATAACCTATTCTTTATGGATTCCCCACGGATACCTGTAGTCAGAACCTGTGTCCAATATTGATTCCTTTCATTTCCGAATATCCAGCCCTTGTAATTCTTGACCTCCAGAACATATATGCCGCTGTCTGCAATTATTATCTGATCAATTTGTGCTGTCCTGCCATCAGGCCAAGGAAGATAAACATCACACATAGAAATGGCATTATGCCCAGCCAATGCTTTATCCGCAGCTTTTGATGCCTTATGTTCTCCTCGTTCGCCTTTGTACTCTGCAATTACATCTCCTAACAGAGCCTGCTTTACGCCTCTTCTGATATGACCTCTTATCCATCTATCTGGATTTGAAATGAATGACCAAAAATTCATTTTATTACCCATTCTTCTAACAGAACATGCACCGTACAGCCAGCATCTGAGGGATGCCTATGCACAGTTTATACATCTAATCAGTATTCTCTCCTAGATACAAATCTAAAACCTTGCGACTAACATAATAACAGCATAAATATCCTGCTGATAGTACTTACACTTTCAAATATTTGTTTCCTCCCTGATATAAGACAAGGTTTGAATCTATCCAATCATTGATTTTAGAGAGAACATCTTTAAACGGCTTACTTTCCATATTGAAAATAATCATAGAGATATTTACATCTCTCCAATGGAAATAGCTAACACTTTGAAGGACAGCAACATTAAAATTTTTTCTCCTCTTAACATATTTTGCACTCTCCTATGAAGTTGCGCTATTGCAGCATAAATACCACATTAGAAGCTTATATCTCCTGTAAACCCAATTTACTGCTTCACAAAATAATCTAACGGTTTATTTACAACAATCTTTGCATTTAGTCCGTAGTTATCATTTATGGCCTGATAGCGAGATAACTCATTTGCATTCCAGCAAGCAAGTGTTATTTCTCCAACCCTTCCTTCCTGTTTCAGTTGTTTCAATCTAGATAAAATATGACTATCTACTTCACTAAATGGATTTGCTCCACGATGTTGTGGATATTCATTAAGGAATTCCTCTGTGATCAAACTACTACGAAGAAAGCTGATCCCAAAAATCAGAATATTACCCCATTGTGCATCATCAAAAAGGAATCTTAAATCATAATACTTGTTAGTAATTCCCTTAACATTATATATTCGAGACAGCCGACTCCGCTTCTCAAAACCACTGCTACCAAATAGATACGGATACTCAAATCTTCCTTTTTGATCAGGGAATTCGAAGTACACCAAATCACCAAAATTTGAGATGTTATCTAGGAATCTTCCATGAAGATGTGCTACTTTTTTTGCTATTGGCAACGAATCAAAAAACTGATCAAAATTGAGCGTACAGATGTTAGAAAATTGGGGCTGTCGCAAAAATCAGTTTTGAGAAATGACAGAATCCATTGACAGAGAACAGAGCAGGACTTCGGTCCTGCTTTGTGCTTTAAAACGGCTGAAAAGATGTTGTAACTGAGCACTTGGGACAGAATCCCCCCTTTGGATGGTCCTGGAATCAAATAAGCATGGGTCTAGCTGGCCTTTTCCTTGTCCTTCTTGAACCAGAATGGAGTGCCCGCACGTTCATTTGCAAGCCGTATGGAATACCTGAGGGCGTTTCCTGCCATGCAGAGGATCATCCATTCGGTCTCTATGTTCCTCATCCCGTGCGTACGGAACCTGCGGTAGCCGAAAGCGGCCTTGAGGAGGGAGAACGAGCCCTCGGCCTGTATGCTCCTGTTTATCCTTGTCTCTATCCCCTTATCGCTTGTTATCAATGTCTCGCTCTTCCTTCTGTACTTCTCAGCCTCAATATCTATCGTAAGACGCTTGTAGTCACGCTTTGCAGCCTGGGAGAGCATGCATTTCTTCCTCAGCGGACAGTTTTTGCAGCCCCTGCGGGCCTCATACACCTGCCCCTTGTCGTTCTCATCAACGCGGTAGAGCTTATGCCCCCTCATGCATGAGAACGTGTCATTCTTCTCATCATATCCATAATTGCATTTCAACGAGGGGTTCTTCCTGTTCTTCCTCTTCTTGTTCTCCTCATGGTACTGCGGCTTGATGTACGCCTTCTTCCCGTGCTTCTCAAGCCACTCGTAGTTCTCCTTTATGTCATACCCCGAATCCGCGCAGTATGAATCATATGGGAATCCTACTTCCTCAAGCTTCTCCAGCATAGGTACCATCGTGCGGTAGTCGGTACGGTCCATGAACGCCCCGCAGGCAATCACATAGCCGTTCTGGACAAGGTTCTGCATATTGTATGCAGCCTTGAGCTGCCCGTTCCTCATGTAGTCTTCCTTCATCCTCATGAATGTGGCATCCTCATCGGTCTTGGAAAGGCTCTTCCTTCCCGTTTCCCTCATATTCCGTATCCATGAGATGTAATCCGCTATCTTACCCTTCTCCTCCCTGAGCCTCTTCCAGTCCCTCTGTTCCTGAGAAAGGTGACGGCCGCGGCCGCCGGAGGAGGGGAAGCTGACACCTCTCTTCTGCATGAGGGACTCGAATGCATCGATCACCGCCATCACATTCTTCTCCGTTATTTCTGTTTCAAGGCCGTAGCATGCCGCAACCGCAGAGATCCTCGATAATGCCTTGGCAAGGTTCTTCTCACACGCCGAAAGCCATACGAATGTATATTTCCCCGCGGCGCTCTCTATCTTCGTCCCGTCCTGGAATACCGTATGCCCATCAAGTTCTCCAAGCTCCTTCAGCCTCATCACGCTCTGTCTCATGATGTCTGCTATCGCGTCATGGTTGCTGTGGATGAATCTGTCTATCGTGGAGTGGTCGGGTGTCCCGTCCATGCCAAGAACCTTCATGCATACGCAGTCCCTCCTCATCAACTTCTCTATCTCGCGCGATGAGAATGTGCCGTTCATGTATGCATAGATTATCAGGACCATCATCTTCGAGGGATGAAGGCGGTATGGCCGTCCTCTCCGCTCCTTACGATAGAAGAGGGAGTAGTCAAGAGATGAATACAATGCCTCCAGCGCTTCCACGTATGAGGAGTATGTCCCGTCAAGTTGTATTGAGAGGTTCAGATACAGTTGCCCGTCTTCGAAATTAAGGATATCATTGTTCATGGCTGTATAGCTTAAGCAAGCTCCTCCTGTTTATTTCTTTGTGGTTATTGAAATTATAACAGAAAAGGCTTGCTTTTTCTATGCCGGAACACATTATTCTCAAAATTAATTCGTTTTATTGCAAGAAATTATATAGCTCTGCCCAGATAATAGAAGACCGTCGCTTTTTTTGCGACGGCCCCTTTGATTATTTTTTTAATTTTCGGGTATTTCTTTTCTAGTTCTGCTAGCCTTGAATTTATAATGACATACCACAGGTTATTCAATGAATAAAGAATTTCGAATGAACTTCTAAACTCAGTGTCAAAAATATGTTCGCCTGCCCAATATTCAAAGCCATATTCCTTTATTACATCATTATTTGACATAGGTAATTCCGCAGAAAAAAACTCTTTCATCTTTTTTGCCAGAATCTTAGCCTGTACAGAATAACCCAATTTTAGTTCAAAAGGATCCGTAAACCATGCCTGATGCTTATCATAGGCAATGCTCTCTTCTGGATTATTTAGGAACGAAGTAACAAACGAATTAAGATTTAAAAGTGTCTTATCGGACTCAGAAAGTAGAGGTAAGGCCGATATCTGATTCAAGAGGCTAAGAGTAAGACCATTGCCAAAAAGTATAGTATCATACTTCATTTTCAAATTCCCTGCCATCTCAGCTTCAGCTGGCTGGCAATGCATTTTTTGATAAAAGCATATTCCGATAGTAGTTATGTAATACAGACTCTTTTTAGTCTTCATACACACATTATTATAATATGCACTAGAATTTTACAGCCTACAAGTATACACAAAAGACGAATTGCCATTTTTTGCGGCGATTCCATCAATTTTACTCATACAGCATTGAACCGTCTATACTGGATGAAGCAAGAAAGCATAGGGACAAGGCCAGGCAGCTTAGTGATGACAAAGGTCCCAGGGATGAGATGAAGGAAGAAAAGCGCCTCTACTCCGAAGTGAAGAGGGCAAGATGGATCCTCCTTGTATGAGAAGATGGCCTTTCAGGTGATGAAGCATCCACCCTGAAGAAGATACTTGATGAGCATACCGATCTTGCACTGTGTCATGCAATGAAGGAGGAGGTGGCAAGGCTTTTCGATCTTAGAAATGAAAATGAATCCAGAAATGGCTGGCCATCGTGGTTTAAGGGAGCCAAGGCTAGCGGTATTCCTGCATTGATGAGATTTGCCGAACTCAAGGAGAAGCGGATTAATGGACTCATCGTCCATGCCTCACATCCGATCTCAACTGGCAAGCTGGAAGGCTTCAACAACAGGATCAAGGTTGCAAAGAGAATTGCTATGGATACAGGGATGAAGACTATTTCTTCTCATTGATTCAGTTCATCTCCATCACTTCTGTCAGAGCTCAATCCCACAGAAAACGTAAAGAGCCAAGATATTTCTTGGCTGAAGGATAATGATAACTAAAACGAAAAGGATCTGATCGCAAATGGGCTTGGACTGTCTTAAAAGATTTTACGAAACGGTAGTGGTAATGATGGAAACAGACTTTAAAGTTCGAGCCGAGAATCAAAAAGATGCTTGACTCATGCAAAATAAAAGGTAATCCACCTCCACTTTTCGAGGCTTTTTGGATTGCCTCGATTTCTCTGTCACATTCATGATCTTTAAATTGTATCTGGCTATAGAGAAATACCGGAACGAACACTATGGAATACACGGAGATAATTTGTTTTTTGTATAGTAGTAATATGGAATATTAACGATAATTGCCACAATAAGAAAACTCGTCAAAAAACAGTATCACAAAATGATACACTTTCTCTGGTCAGTTTGATTTGCTGGTAGTTGTGGTAGAGTCATCAACTATTTCCTTCTGAATAAAGCTTATACCTGCTTGCTTCATTTTACGCCATTGACCAGATAAGTTGCCCCATGTTAAAGCTTCATAGCAAAATAACCAATATCGATCCATGTCTGTTTTCTTAAGTTCCATGGCTACTTTATTAAGCCGCTTTACCTGTGTTGAATCTCTTTTCCAATGGTTCTGCTTCATAAAGTAAATCCATGTAATAATCAGTAGCAGACAATCTCTACTATTGATTACATAGTCTAGTGTACTATCATAATCATTATCAAACTTATCAAGCTTAAAGCCAAATCGAATAGCAAAATAAGTCGAATAACACAGGCTCTCATAATCATTTTGATTAACTGCATATCGGTATATTGTATTTGAAAGCGCCGCAATCTCACTTGTATCAACACTATATGGCATAAACACATATTCTTCCATTAAAGGTAAAAGATACGGATAAAGCACTGTCATATGCATGAATCGTTTTGCTGCCAATTTCTTCCCATTAGGAGAAATCTTTAATCCTTTCAACTTTTTGATAACATAATTGATAATTGCAAAGTCGCCTGTTTCCGTTGACAGCATCAAAGCCATGTCGATAAACGTGTTAACCTGTGGATATTCAACCATTCCTGATTTACCTATTTTGGGTAAATCACTCAGTTGATGCTTCCAATTTTTCTCTATGCCGATAGGAAGTTCAATAATCTTTGTCTTCTTGTGATTCAAAGGCAAATCGAATTCACGAAGAGCACCTTCAAGATCTCGCAGGAATCGTTGAGCCTCATCATAACTGTCAACATAGCAATCGTAGTCATCTATGCTCCTAGCATAACGATAGCCCTTATCATAGAGACTCTTATCTACCACTGTCAGAATAATCTCTGAAAGAAGATTTGAAGTATGAGGCCCGATAAGTAGCCCATGCGTTTCACCATTGCGCATATCTGAACACATATGATCAATCCTGTTATACCAAATGTCAGCATTAGTTGTTTTCTTTGCTCTTTCTTTTCCCACCAAAGCCCACGGAATTGAATGTGTATAAATGCTTGGAAAGCATGTGGAAATATCAGCATGAACAAGGAAACGACTCGTCCCTTTATCATGGATCAACAGATCTGACTCAGGGGTACCATCTACTCGCCAGTTTTTATAATTCATCGCAAAGATACGTTTTTCATTGTACTCTTTACGAATATGAATTCGGCTGACACGATAACTCTGCCCATCCGTATGCACATGAAAATGTTTGCGTATCTTATCCCAGTTATCCCTAAGTTCAGAACATACTCTTTGGTATTTAAAAGGATTTGGGATCCCCATAAGTCGTGGTATACCGATATTACGCGTTACTCGAAAGGTTATATATTCATTCCACCCTGCTTCAAACGGTACGGATAACGTTTGGCAATAATTGAAGAACGGAACAGCGGTAAATAGAGGAGGAAGCTTTTCGACAAAGAAACCATATGCGAGAAGCCCTTCATAAAGTTCATCAGCAGATATTTCATCCATAAAATCCGTATACATTTTATCCATTAATATATTCTCCGCTCATTTGTAGTTTGTTTTATATAGATTCAATTTTAATCTAGCAGACAAAATTCATCTAATATTTTTACAAGAGATTTATTTCCGTCGACTATGATATACATTCTCTATTCTATTTAGATGAAGAAAATCTTTACAATGTTGAAATTGCAATTTTAAGTCTTTTTCTCCGAAGTAAAATTGTCATAAAACATTTCACATATTTTGTGGTACTTGAAAATGATCTGTGGAATAAAAGGTGTTACCTAACAAATATACATCAAAAAGCAAATAAAATCAGACTGCAAATAAATTCTCTTTAGCTTCCTCTTGTCAAAGTTTATATCATGGAAGTATCAAATTTTACCCCTTCGTAAGACAGGCTTAAATTTAGCAATCTTTTGGAGCAATTTTTAAACGCTGACTTAATAAACGCAACATGGTTGCACATTCTTCGATGATTACGATTGTCAGTGCTTCTACTCTGCCCAAATGGAAGCATGATGCAAGAGATTCTGTAAATCTTTTAAACCTTTAGATGAAATCAGATTCTTCAAGTCAGCTCAACGACGTTGCTATCATTAATGTATCTTTACTTCTCATGTATCCGCAAAGGAGAGTCTGAGATAGTTTATGTTTTTCTGGTTTTTGTTTTTAAGCACATTGTCGGTTGAAAATTTCCTAAACAAGAAATACACTGTTTAGATGATTGATTTATGCAAAGATGAGGGCAATCCGACGCCCCTCTTCGAGGCGGGAGCAGATGGAATGGATTTCTGTGTCACCTTCAAAGCATCAAGGATATATAGAGCCCTGGAGAAATACAGAGAACTGAATAAAGATGCGGTTGTGGATTATCGAAAGGTGATTGCAGCCATGGATAAACTGACAGAAGATGGTGAGTCAGATGTCAGTAAAAACACAGATAATGTCAGGATAAATGTCGGATTATCTGATGAAGCTCATAGCTCTTCAAAAGACTCGGAAGATCCTGTTTTTACAAGAAAAAAACATCTGATTGAAATACTGAAAGCCACTCCAGAAGCAACTGTAGAAAAGCTTCAGTCGGAATTGTCTGTAACGGACAGGACAATCTACAGGGACATCGAATGGCTGAAAGAAAATGGCTATCTGGAACATATTGGATCAAAGAAATCTGGATCCTGGCATGTAACCAAGGAGCTTGAATAGGATGAATGATAAAGAAGGACAGATAAGGAATCTATCCTGCTCTCAGAGCTGGATCTGCCACACTCCTTTATCGGAGTTCTCAGAAAGCATCTTCCTTTCTTCAAGAACAAGAGACTGGTAAAGAAGCTGGGGACATTGGTAAGTGCAGACATGAGCGGGATGGCTTTGAACATCTTATTCTCGCAATCACAGCAGGAGAAGATTCATTCAATCTCCAGATGGTCATTGATGCGCTTGTCGCTGACTGGGCCGAGAGCGGGAAGCTTTATGAGACAATGAAGGAATATGGCCTCACTCCTCTCTTATGGAATGACATTGCATCACTCTATGGATATTCGAAGGAAGAACCCAGCATTGAGGACTTCTATCTTTCAGTGTTTGAGACCTCACTTCAGCATTTTCTTGGTGCAGAGACAGCACTTCAGGCAGATGCCTATGGCCTCCTGAAGCATTGGAAGGATTCCGGGAAGTTCAAGGAATCTGGCCTTTACAGAACCCTCTCAGAAAAGGCAGCAGAAGAGCTTTCCGCCCCTAAACATGGCTGACCTTCCTATTGAGTCACTTGCCTCCTTTGATGACTACTCGTTCATCGAAGAGGAAATCATCGCAAGACTGACATCCAGCGTCCTCAACCAGACGATGAGTCTTGAACCGATCAGGCAGATTGCAGAAAGAAGGAGAAGCTCTTTATGGTACGGTGAATACAGTTCTGCCTATCAGAGCATTGTCCTTGCGAAAACGATGCTGAACGCAGTGCAGAACATTTCTTTCTCAATGGATACTCCGGATGCCGGAATAAGCAAATATGTCAAGGAGTGGTCACATATAGACAATGCGTACAGGAACTTCAAGACACAAGTCAGAAGCTGTCTGAACATCAATCATGATATGGAATCTCTCAATGATAAAGTCGAGTCTGTCTATGTGAACAGCTTCCTCATCCCTCTTGGAGAAAAGTGGACACTGCTTGCTGGAAAGATGCTTGAGAAAGGCTGGAAAGCAGAAGGGTGCATCCAGAGGCAGAGCATCTTTTACCATTACAACATCAAGAACCTTCAGATGAGAGGGAACAAATCAATAGTTCTGATATCTGATGCGATGCGTTATGAAATCGGAGAAGAGCTTGTAAGCGAGATGAACTCACAGCAGAGATACAAGGCAACAATACAGCCGATGCTGGCATCTGCTCCTACTTACACACAGCTTGGAATGGCAGCCCTTCTTCCGCATGAGACACTTGTAGTCTCACCGGATGGAAGCGCTGTCTATGCAGATGGCGCAAGCACTCAGGGAATCGTAAACAGAGAAAAGATCCTGAAGAATGCAGCAGAAGGGAAAGCCACAGCATTGGACTCGGATGATGTTCTCAGGATGAAGAGCGATGACCTGAGGACAATCATCAGGGAAAACTCAGTAATCTATGTCTACCATGACCTTATTGACCGTGAGGGAGAAGACAATCTCTTCAAGGCATCTCACGATGCCATTACAGAGCTGAAGGAGATCATCAGGAAACTTGGATCTTCGAATGCGAACACAATATATGTCACAACAGATCATGGTTTCCTTTTCCAGGAGAGCAAACTAGAGTCTCATCAGTACTTTTCTGACGGCACGGTAAGAGGAAAGGGTGTTCATCAGGTAAGCGGAAGACGATGTGCAATAGGCTACGACCTTGAACCGTCAGATTCCCTCATGATTGCAAAGCTGAAGGACATCGAACTTTCAAACGAAGATGATCTTGAAGTCGCTTTCTCCAACTCAATACTCAGAATGAGGGGGAAAGGGGTAAACACGAACTTCGAATCTCCGAAGTTTCATTGTTTAAGTCTTTCAATCCTACGTACTATAGCAACCTTTGCCAGATCATTTTTAAGCTTTCTCATCTATTATCAGTTTGAAAGACCTCTCTTATGTCTGCATACCACTCATAGTTCACAGCCAGCCTGTACGGCCTCATTCACTGTGGTTAGGCCAAAGAATCATCTATGTTTTTTGCGAAGGGGATTAGCAAAAAGCTAAGTAATTTAAAAGTATTTTCTTTTTTACCTCTGCAACATATCGAGAGTATTGTAGTTAATTTGTCCATCAGAATCAACAAAATTTATGCTATGCGCCGTAACGTTAGTTTTCTTATATTTACTTCTTATATGCTCCAAACAATCCAATATGTATGTCTTGTTCTGCTCAGGCTGAATAGCATCAAGCAGTTGATATCCGGCCTCTGTGAAAATATATACAGGCAAAGATATTTTATCAACTTTAGGTGCTGTACCTGCGATTATCCCCAAAATATGCGGATTCCATACAATCTCCGTTTTTTCATTGGAAATAGAAAGGTTTAGACTCAGACTCTGAGATGACATTATTCCACACTCCTCCAACTTTATAATGTGTGAAAAATAAATACCATATTTATTCATTAGCGAATCATCTTTCAAAAGAAATTTGAGATATCCATGAGTTAAAGATAGTGCGGCTACCTTCTGAAATAGTTGTGCCTCTTCTTTAGTTATATTTCGTAATTTCTCCAAGGTCCGATAGGAGTACCTACTTGGGGACTGAATTTCTCCAGCTAAAATACGCCCCCATATTTTTTGCATATCTTCATTACTGATATTTTCCACTGCGTTGAAAAAGCGAAACATCCAATCTGGATCAACAGGGTCGCTACTCACGGAATCAGCTCCCTGAAGTTCTTGATATGCATTATCCGCTACTGCCTCAATGTTTTGCTGCTTTGTGATTTCTTGATATGCCAATCGGCTACTTGCTCTTTTTGCTATTTCTTCAAAATCACTGGTGTCAATCAAAACACCTGTAGAATCATACACAATCGGAACATCGCAATTATTTCGTACTGCATCGGATATAATTTTTAACTCATAAGCTTTTGCATCGGCCATTTTTCTAATATGCCGAGGTTCATAAGCCTTGCCAATAGCTCCAGAAACCGCCTCAATTAGTTTTTCGGCTGGAGATACTAATGCTTGAATAACTTCTGATTTACTCATTTTTCCATCCAATTAGTCCTAGAATTAAATTCCACAAATTTCTCCAAAGCAATACTACCTTCTTTAAAACATAACTCTTGGGTAAACTCGTGGACAAATCGGTTTACTACTTTCTATATGAGACATCGAATTCCTCCACATAATTTTCTAACATCTTATCCATGAAGTAAATCAGCTTTATGTAGAATTCTTCATCAACGGTCAATTTCATCTAAAAATTCTTACCCGCCAATTTGGAGTGACCCCTTAAAGTTGGACATATATCAAGAAATCATTTTAAAGGCAAGTTTCCTGTATTGTAAAGGTGACATTCCTTTGAGTTTCACCTGTATTCTTCTCTTGTTGCACCAACTTATGTACTCGTCTATTGCTAAATACAAATCCTCTGTTTTCCTGTATTCCTTCTACCTGCCGAACCATATCGCCTTTTTCAAAGTCGAAAAGAATGTCTCCATCTTGCTGTTGTCCAAGCAGTTTCCCTTCCTTGACATGCTCTGTATTATGCAGTGATCGTCAAGCCTTCTGACCCATGAGGGATGCTGGTACTGGTATCCCTGGGCCGAATGCATTATGAGTCCGGCAAGACAGCGGTTCTTGTCGAACGCCTTGTCGAGCATGTCCATCACGAGTTTCATTCCTGGTGATGTCGAGTACGAATAGCTTATGATGGAACCGTCGCAGAAATCCTTTATCGGAGACAGATATACCTTTGTCGAATCAGCCAGCCTGAATTCGGTAACATCCGTTGCCCATACAGTGTTCGGTCTTTCCGCATCGAACTTCCTTCTCAGTATGTTGTCAGCGATCCTGCCGACTTTGCCCTTGTATGAGCTGTACCTTCTGTAGCCATTTCTGGCAATCATTATTATTCCCATTCATCGACTATTTTTTATTTATATTATTTTTATTATTAACACTAAATTGATAATTACTTATAAAACAAGATTTTATCAGTATAAAAAATCCAATATTAAAAATGAGAATGGAATGATTTTGGCACGAAAATATACCATATAAAAATAATATTAATATTTTGATAGGTTTTCTTTTACAGAGTATAATTTCATATAGGAGAAGTTTTCTGACTGATCTTAGGAGGTCTAAACATGTTCATGACTAACACCGCGATAACTCTCAGCCAGCTACTGGCTACCCATTATGTAAAAGACTCCCCTATTGATGAGATGGACCTACTCAAAGCTTATGCAACATATAAAGCCAAGGATGATGAGGGCTTCATAAGATTGCTCCAGGATGATTTCTTCAAATTTTCTCCAAACGGACTTCCTAGCGATTTGTCATCAAGATTTATCTGTTACAGCCTTGACAAGTTCATTGCCACCATCATCCCAAACGTCGTCGGTGATTGCCTCAAAGTAGCAAGGCTGATTGAGGAAGAAAAACTGTCTACAACAGGATGGGCACAATACGAAACATCGTATGACTCAAGGAAGACTGCTGACTGTATCGGAATCTGTTTCGCCATTTTCCACATAAAGGAAAAATTCTCCTCCTTATTTTCAGATTCGCAGCCGGACAATAACAGTGACACAGATCAAGAAAGTATTGACAAGGAGTGGCTCTTCGAATCCTACACCGAAGAATCAAAAAATAGGAAAATCCCATATATAACAGAGCTTGTCCATTTTAACACATTGGCCGAGAGTACTCTTCTTCTACGACAAGACAATAGCATGAAAATTCTTAATCTCAGCTCTTACGACAAACCATTTGAAGCTATACGGTATGGTTATAACACCTTCGGCATGACCAGAACTGATATGACATGGTTTCTGGCAGAAGGACATGCTCTTGCAGTATCTGGACATGTAAGAGAGTCCAAGTTGTCAAAGATAAAGAAAGAAGAAGAAAAAAAGGCGCTAAAAGCTGACATATTCGATGCGCTAAAGGGACTGCCCTCCCCTGCCGAAGCATTAGCATTGGCAGAAAATACAAAGAGGCGTTCTGCTGATAAAAAATCCAATGATGAGGGGAAAAGCCTTCGCCCGACAGATGCTCCAATTGAACTATCGCTTGTATTCAACACATTCGCTGCAGAAGCATCTTCAATGAGACAGCAAAATGATAGCTGCCTTATCATTTTCCCTTCCGCCCTGTTCGTGATGAAATGGGCCGACAACAAATTTCTTGCAAACAAGAAAGCGAAGTTCGTCATCATGTCAGAACCTGCACTTGAACTGCTTGCATCAACATACTCCAGCAATTCCCTCTACCGCGACAACACAAGCAGCAATATGCAGTTTGTTCTATATGATGACTGGAAAGAAAGCATATCTGAGTCAGAGCATTTAAAAGAGACATTCATACTCTATTTTGAGAATCATACCAATGACTATAAATGGATTGGAAAGGACAGCAATGCTGAACCATTTCTATCAAGTTTACACAAAAAGCTTGACCCTAAAAGTACAATCTACTGCCTATCACCGGAATCATATCTGAACAATACATCATCCCTTCTTTACCAGTGCACAGTAAACGATAAGGAAAAACCTGCAATAACAGAGGCCGCGGCCATTCCAAGAAAGGGCCCCACTGAAAATATGCTGTTCGATAATACGACGCCGTCTCAGAAACTGTTCTGGAAAGCCTGTTATAGCAAAGACTGGGACGGAAATACAAGGATAACCTTTCTTCGGAATGACTCAAAGGCTCTTGCACTATTAGGAAAACTGGAAGACAGATGGAAAGGAAACGGAAGAATGCTGACTTTGGAGCAAGCAAAACAAGTCAGCATATCCCTGCAGGCAAAAGCTAAGAATTTCAGAGACTGGACACTCAGACAGTTCTGTTTCAATCAGAAAAAAGACGTCTATCCAAGAAAGCAAGCCCGCAATGAAGTGAAATTCTCTGATGAGATCAGCTTCTGGTACACAATATCTGTTGCTCACAATTACCGGACAGGAAAGAAAACAGGCTCAATGATGAAGCTGGAAGTCGTAGCCCGTCACATAACAAGACAAGACTATGACAAATCCTCCGGTGTCAGGGGAACAGGCAAGAACAATGTAATTCAGGGATCTCTTGCTGACTTCTATATTTCTCCCACTAAAGCGGCAGATAAGGAATATGTCGAAAAATATATACTCTCAAATTATCCAAAGAAGAAATTCTATCGACGTGCAGAAGCGGAAGAAGAGAATGAAAGCAATCAGAGGTATATGGTTAAACGATATCCAAGAGAAGAGATATCAAAAGTTTACAGGGAAGAACTTGCAGGACAAGATCTGACAATAAGAACTCTTCTGTTCATCCATGAAGAACTCGACACAGTTATAGTCCCAGGAACAAGAGGGAGAAGCCCTACTCTTCTTCATGACATCCTATATCCTATAATCGATGCACATTGCTCAGCTCTTACAGTAGAAGATTTCGTCAGAGCAATACAAGCCACTATGCCAGACAGATCCACAGCTGGATATATCAACGCACTTTATGCCATCAGGAAACTGATGAGTACTGCACTTGGCACCGATCCAAATAAACCGACCCCCATAGACAAGCTGATAGATGACGAAGAAGAATTCTCTAAAGCCATGTCGAAACTCCGCAGTGCACTTGGCAAAAAGCATTTCTCTTTTGACGAGTTTGTCAGGTTATATGATGAAGTTGTAAAAAGGATACAGACATCTCCCATCTACTATGGTGTTCTGATCAGGTTATTCACGGGGCTGGAATCAAACATTGTTGCATCACTTTGCTGGAACGACTACAAGCACAACGCTGAATATGACTTCCATTATCTCACTATCTACAGACAGGTTCCAGGAAATGGCAGTAAAGACATTGCATTGAGAGCCGATTCCAACATACGCCGTCTGCCGCTTTCAAAAACCCTTGTAAAACACCTAGAAGCCATAAGGCCAAGAAGGAAAAGACGAGGTTCCGCCGAAGAGATATATAATCCTGATGTCGAAGAATCCGATGATTCTGACAATTACGAAGACATCTATTCCCTAGAATCAGATGAAAATGAAAACACCAACGAGAAATCAGCAGCAACGATTCTTTCAACAGCAAAAATGCATATAGTAAGAAGTTCCAAGAATTCTACTGGCGAGGAAGCTGTATCACCACACAAGCTCGATGAGAAAACGAAGGAAGTCCTCAATGATGTTTTCGGAGACGACGATTATCTTAGCTTTCTCATCCCATGTGACAGCAATGATGAAGGCTTCGAGCAGAGCCTTGCGCGATACAGAGGCGGTCTGATCTTCCGGGAAAACCTGCGTTATTGGCTGACAAGATATTGCAGGCTGGATGTAGATCAGGTATCCCATTATCTCGGCAATTCAGGAGCAACAACTCTTGGCAGGTATTATCTTGACAGCAACAGTACTCCAAACCAGTACCTTGTTGCTTCAAAAATCTGGCGATTCGATGCATTGCTAGAAGAACATATCAAAGGATGCACTTACAAAAGACAAGAAGAGTTAAAGGCCGAATGCAACAAGAAACTCACAATTGAAGGAAAAGGGACAAAGCCAATTGATATTGATCTCAATATAACATCTATAAATGACTCTGCCCCATGTCAGATCAAAGTGAGATGCACACATGATCTTTCTGTATACACACAAACAATCACTGTGGAGGACAAACTGGATGAGTGATGAGTTTGATTACAAAAAAGATAAGGTAAGACGGAATTTCCCTCTTGCGATAGATAAAAAGATGACATTCGCTGGTGCACTCCTTAAGTATTTCTATAAGAGACCAGAAGAAAAAGGAGACAGCTTCGAAGAAGACGGGGAATACGATCTTCAGGACACGGAGCATCGCAAATCGATATTCTCAAGATCCATCAGCGACTCAACCATGAGAAGGTACATAGATGAAATCGTAGACCGAATCATTCCTGAGATTGAACCTCAGGAGATGACAATGAACGACTATACCCTCTCATATTTCGAGAATGCCCTGAGGATTATCAAAGCAAAACACAATCTTGACGATGATTCATCATATAGGCGGAATATCAGAAGGATATACAATGCATGGGCAAATGATCAGGAAGTACTGACAAACAGAATCATATGGCCAGAGGATGAGAAAAAAATCAACGACAAAGGCTCAATAGAAAAGAGAAAAAGGCGTCTTGCAAAACCAAGGTCTCTTGGGATACCTGGAGAAATCGAGCTTTTCAGATGGATTCTCTCTCTGGATAATAATAGTATAAATAAAGCCGATATTGGAATTATTCTTATGTTTTTTCTTGGCCTCAGAAATAATGAAGCTGCGGGAAGAACATTCGGAGACATAAGAGAGATTCAAGGAACCAATCATCACTGCATATATGTACTTACATCAACCGTAGGTGGTTCTCGAGAACTGAAAGTCGGAGGAAAGACCCGGAATGCATTCCGTGTTATACCTCTTTACGATTTTCTTTATGATCTCCTCATGCAGCGCCGTGACTATATAATTTCAAAATGGAAGGAAGAAAACCCCAAACTCACTGAAGAAGATATCAATAAGAAAATTGCCATACAGAGGATAGCCGCAGATGTCTTCGACAATTCAGGAGTCTCTTCGCCCGATCTGACAAAAAGAGGAAAGGATATCCTTACAGAAGTCCTAGGACGTTGCAAGAAATCTGATGTCTCATATTTTGACGCAGAATATGATTTCCGCTACAAGCTTCAGGCAATGGGGCTTGAAGGAGAAGACAGCCCAACAACATATCTCTTCAGACGCAACTATTCGACGCATGCCGTGAATTTAGGACTTTCTTCCAGCCAAGTCGAATTCCTGATAGGCCATGAAATCGAAGAACAGGGAGTGCTGCGGCATTTCTTCAATTCAGGTGAAGAACTTGCCTCAATATCCGAAATACTTCAGGACCATCCATTCTGCCTGCTCAACAGGATTCTCACAGGAAACGAAGACGAGGTGAAAGACTACATGGAACAGACAATAACAATAACAGACGTAGGAAAGCAGAATACTGGGTATGTACGGCTTTTAGCAAACGAACCTCTTGATGATATAATCATAGAAATCGATGGGGATGCAATAAATGCAACTATTACGAAGCGTCGTCAAGAGCTTCCTCACGGATATACTGAGGATATGAATATCAGAAAAAAGATGCTGTCTGTCTACAAAAAAAAAGCCAAGGAGTATCTCAATGCCATCAGTGAGCCCGAAAGCAATAGCAGTATGCGATGACATGGAATTTCTGGAGAAGTTCAAAGGTACTGGTGAGATAGATGCTGCGAAAGCAGAGGAGCTTATCAGAAAGGCAAAGCCCCTCCATATCGACATATCCTTCACCTGTGCGGGAACAGGGGATGATGTGAGATGCACAGCCCAGCTTCAGGTCCTCAAGAATTTTGATACACCCTCATTTATCCTTGTTCGAGGCTCCGAGCATTGCAAAGACTGCATATATGATATCAAGGAAGAGCCCCCAGTTAGACACCTTTCTTTCAAGCTCTCAAATTTCAAACTGGAAGATTTTCATTCTGCAATGGCAAAGGGAAAACCATATATTAATCCTGTCATTCCGGAATCTACGGGTCTGATCGATGCCCAGAATCTGAAAGAGCTTTACAGCAAGCTCACAGCCTCCGCTCTCGACATGAGAACACAGGATGACTATGCGGTAAAGAATATCATAATAGACTCCCGGACATACATGCTCCATCGTCAGGAAAGCGCCTGCATC
This sequence comes from uncultured Spirochaetaceae bacterium, assembly GCA_944390015.1. Taxonomy (GTDB): domain Bacteria; phylum Spirochaetota; class Spirochaetia; order Sphaerochaetales; family Sphaerochaetaceae; genus Ornithospirochaeta. The sequence goes on along the minus strand of CALXOL010000002.1, from coordinate 152,021 downwards.
GATGGGCACCCCGCTCTTGTACTTGGGCTCACAACGCCTCTTTACCGTAATATAAGAGCGCTTGTTGAGGATGAGACATATCCCAATACCTTGATTCTGCAGGATCCATTCATCAGTCTGGGAAACAAGCCAAGGAACAGGATTCATTTCATTCTCCAGTTCGACAGCAAACATAATAGTGCCTTCAAAGAATGCAGCAATGCCATAACTAAAATTTCAAAGAAACAGAATGGCACACCCCAGACGGAACATATGACAAACAATACAATCTTCCTGATTGAGACTGTATGGGAAAGAATCAAAAGTAAAGAATTGCTAAAAAGTTTCGGATGCGAGATGGCATTCAGGGGAGTAATCACAAACAAGAAGCAGTTCACTCAATTGGATGGAACAACATCGGCTGAAGATCCAAGACAGCTCTATGATAGGACATCAGCAATGGAAAATCAGAACACGAACACAGAGACAAAAGAAGAAGTCCAATCACCTGAATCAGAGTAATCATTGCACCTTTTCTAATATTTGCATTCCTACTTGAAAGTCAGGCTATCGATTCTGAAGATCAGACATTTTTGAAAGTCTTATAGCCGAATGAATTATAATATGCTATATTCTAAGTATAGGAGGGAAAGATGGCTACAACTTCTTTTGACACTACATTCAGAATCAATCCCGATTGGGGTGTGAAGAACCTGAAGAAGGGTCTGGAAGAATATGAGAAGAACGGCCCCAAATTTCCATCACCCTCAATAGCCCCTGTACTGAAGCCAACAGCTGAAGTTATGGAGAAAATTGGGAAGTTGAAGAAAGAATGAGTGATATCAGCACACTTAGGCTATCCGACTGGATAGCCAGAGACAAGTCACCTGAAGAGATAAAAAGGCAGGAGAAAATATCAGAGCTCCTGTCCTTTCTTTCAGTACCCGAAAACCCCGATGTGGAAAGATTCGCACACAAGAATGCAATACCATACGAAAAGGCAAATAAAGGCAGGACATATATTCTTGTGGATGAGAATAGCTATCCGCTCGCTTATTTCACACTCGGACTTGGGCGGCTCGAATATTCTGCAGATATCTCTGGAAGTCTCTGGAAAAAACTCAGAGGAGTTGGAGATGGAGATGCCACAGTCCTCACCTGCATTCTCCTTGGACAGCTTGCCCGCAACCATGGAGTATTATACGATTCACTTCCAAAGGGATGCCTTTTCAATGAGATGATGAATGCTGTTTATCAGGGACAATCTTTCGTAGGAGGGCGCTTCCTCCTTGCTGAATGCAATGACGATCTCATTGACTATTATGAGAAAAAGGGATTCCTTCATCTTTACAAGAACAGCAACAACAGCCTTAATCAGATGATACTTCTTCTGTAAAGCTATTAAGGAATGAATATCAGAGAGTCACGGCTTAGCCGTGACTTATAGTTCGTGCTTTACACTTTTCCACCATTGAAGCAGTAATCTTATATGCATTCAAGCCACATCCTTTGCGAATCTGGAGAAAAATGTCATCGCCTCCGCAGAATACCGTATATCGCTTTCAATAATAGGACGACTAATTCCGATATCCTCAAGATGACGACATCTTGAAAGTGCAACGTACACACCTGATTCAGGAACCCAATGCCCAAGCATGAAATATAGCTTATCCAGGGTAAGCCCCTGAATCTTGTGGACAGTTGCTGCATAGGCACTCTGACAACCGAGCATCGTAATAGAACCTCCTTCCACATACTCAATTCTGCTATTTCTTACTCTTGGTACGATGTCGGTCAGGGTATGCATCTGGACTTCAAACAGTTTTCCTTTCACATCTCTGACGATAGGAAGCCCATCATTTGAGAACCTCTCAACAATGCCTATGGTTCCATTCTGGTAATCATCACAGTTGCATGTGCACATAATCTGCTCCCCTTCATGGATAACAATTTCAGAAGGAATCCGCCCAGCATCGAGAGTCATCAGACGACCTTCATAACTTGTCTGATAGACATTGAACTCCGCACCTGATTCCTCAAGCCTGGATTGTTCTTCTTCATTAATCTCATCCTTCTCTTTGTTTGTAGCAACAACCGTCAAAAATGAACTTTCGCAGGATTCTGCGAACTCCTCACGGCTGCAGACTCTTGAATTGATAAGTTTTAAGCTCTTCTTCGACACAGGTTTCTTTCTCAATGACAGCAATGCGTTGGAGAAAGCTTCATCCTGCTGTCTGTAAACCTTATCCATCAAGTAGATTCTAGGATCAAGAGAAGAAAATGATGGACTGTTGAAGAAGAACCTGTTATTGCCAAACATTCTTTCCTTGATGGCATCCAGCTCTATAGAAACTTTGAAAACAGGAGGAAGCTGGCAGACATCTCCGAGAAGCACAAGCATGATGACATGCCCATCCATAGACGAAGCCACCAACAAGGAAACAATCCATTCCATCAGGCTTATGTCAACCATCGACATTTCATCAATAATCAGCATATTGATACTACGAAGCATATTTTTATGATCTTCGTAATCACTTTCCTGGAAGATATGGATATCGACAGGCTTCAGCCGGAATGCAGAATGTATCGTTGCTGCAGGACAGCCACCATCTCTGATGTTTTGTGCAGCGATTCCTGTAGGAGCAAGGCATAACGTATGAGAGGGGGCATGTTTCCACAGTTCCTTAAGAAGGGTTGACTTTCCGCTACCCGCACAGCCCTGTACAATCGACAGGCTTGGCTTCGTGAGAAGGAGATCATCATAAATCTCCTTCCACGAATATACCGTTCTATACATTATCTACCCTCCTTCATGTCAGCAATTATCTTTGAGATGAACTTCACCAAGCTGATGAGTTCCCTGTCCACCTTCTCCCCCGTTGATATGCGCTTCAGTTCGCCATATACCAGCTCAAGGTCTTTCTGGAGACCATAATAGACCCTTGAGCTTCCCCGAACAGTGATCCTCGCATTCAGCATGTTTGAAGTGAGGAAGTCCTGTTTTGTGAGCCCGCTGGCAGCAACACGGGCGTTAATCAGATCATTCTCTTCTGGAGAAACTCTGAATGCGATTGTCTTGTTGCGCCAGCGTTTTTTCTCATCACGATTCTTATGCGACATCACTTCTCCTCCTTTCCTTTTTCGTCCATTGCGAGTATATTCATAGTTGTAGCCACGTTTCTTTCATCTTCAGGAAGAACATGGGTATAACGATTCAGGATTTGCATACTAGAATGCCCCGCAATCCGTGCAACAATGTGTGGGGGTATCCTTGCTGATGCTCCAAGCATCGCTGTAAGTGCCGTATGGCGAAGATCATGAACCCTTATCTCAGGAAGCCCCAGGTCTCTGGCTGCTTTCTTCAGCATCATTGTCACCTTCGACTTCGACAAACAGAACAACCTATCATCGGGCCCAACATCGTAGAGGAGCTTCATATATTCTCTGAGTTCTTCAACAAGGAAGTCAGGCAGAGGTATAATACGGTTGCTGGTTCTTGTTTTCGGGGAAGTGATGTGCTCCTCACCATTGAGCACATAGTATGTCTTTGTGATGCTGAGGGTCTTTTCCTCCCAGTTGATGTCACGTGGTGTCAGTGCAAGCCCCTCTCCTTCCCTAATTCCAAGCCACAGCAACAGCTCGAAGTAGTAAAAGTACCTAGGATACTGCTGCATATACTTGGAAAATGCCTTCATCTGCTCAAGAGACCAGCAGTTGGTCTTTATATCGGTATCTGAACCGAGATTGCCAACAAGCGCTGCAGGATTGCGAGGCAGTCCAAAGAACCTTACAGCATGATTGAAACACGCGGTAAGCTGATTATGTACAGTCTTAAGATAAACCGGCTTGTACTTCTTCTTTGTCTTCTCATCAACAGCCTCAAGAAGAGTGTCGTGCCACTTGATGATATCCTGTGTATCAATCTCTTTAAGAATGCGGTTCCCGAAATACGGGAGTATGTGCTTGTTCAGAATATTCATCTTTGTCTGCATCGTGCTCTCTTTCACACGTTTCGTGATGTAAGGAAGATACTGTGTCTCGACAAAGACTCTGAAAGTCATATCGGTATTGCCTTCGACGCTGAGGCGGGCTTCACTCTCCCACTTCACAGCTTCCTTTCGTGTCTTGAACCCTCTTTTCTTCACTGTCTTATATGAGCCAGTCCAGTCTGTGTAACTGAACTGCACGAACCAGGTTCCGTTGTGTTCATCCTTGTATATGGGCATCTATAGCCTCCTTTGTTTTGTGGATTTGCTTGCAGACCAATCTTGGAAAAGAAAGGCCTGCAGTCATTTGTCAGTTCCCTCCGTAGAACTTCTTTTCGAAGTATTTCGTAGGAACCTTACCGCTGATGATTATGTAGCCCTGAGCCTTCAGCTCCATGTTGAGTTTCCTTATGATCTTGTACGCAGTGGGCAGCGATACGCCCATGAAATCAGCAACGGTATTTGCATTCATGAATCTTGTTTCTGGCATCTTTTTCCTCATTGTTTTGTCCTGCTGGCTCTCAAAGCCTGGATCTGATATGGCTACACAAATCGGGATATGCGTGAGATCGCATATTGCCTGCCAAGTATTTCTGGAAGTACAATGATTCTGCTGGTACGGGATTCCCGTTGTGTAGATATTATTTCTATGCAGGCTCAGAGATGTGCGATATCTCTGAGCCACCCATCTTTGCAAAATCTGGAAGGCGGTTCTCTAGCCATCATTCCAACCTTCTTTCTAGAAGCCTGCAACGAGCAGTTCGTCCAGCGATTCCTCATATGCATATTCAGGAACCTGTTCCCAGATGAGTTTGTCGATTGTCGTGTCAAGCATAAGTGCTATCGCTTCTGCTCTCTGGATATCAATATCCTTGTCCCTTGTGGCACAACTGACAATTCCTGCAATCGTCTTTCCTGCAGCCCATGAAATGTCATAGAGATCCTTGCCTTTTCTATCTGCCTCGTAATCCACAGCAGTCCAGAAGTGCCTGTAGATATCGATATAAGCAATCTTGGGAGTGGATTCACCATAGGACACTTCCCTTGTTTCACAATCTTCCGAAATGAGGCTTTCAATCGAAACTCCGAGAGCTACCGCCACCTTAAGTACAAGCTGGAAGTTGAGCCCAGAGGCGATGTATTCAAAAGTTGCAAGGAAAACCTCGCTGATTCCTGTCGCTTTCTCAATCCAAGCAAGGGAAAGTCCTCTCGCATTCAGTATTGCCATAAGCTTGTTAAAGAAAATCTGTGTTGTTCTCATTCTTTTTTCTCCTGAGTATGTTGAGATTTGAAACGCCCCCTTACCGAGGGCATATCTGTTGATGGATGCTTAATCAATGGGAAGCTCAAGCATATTTGGTGCCGGAGTGAAGATGTAGGTCTCTTTGTAGTACTCAATATCCCTGTCCTCAAGCGTGACTGAGATTTCCGCAGTATCTGCAAGAATTCTGAGCGTAGCCGTTGTCAGCTTATTGCCAATAATCACTTCGGCGATTCTCGCTGCGTCAGGACAGTCCATAGGAACTGGAAGAATAACATCATCCAGTATCTTGAACCTTCTTCCTTCCCCTTTCTCGATTATCGCAAAGATAAGCTTTTCCATGCCGTCCCTTTTCCTTCTGCCTTTCATTAGTATTGCCTGAGTGCAATCCGTATCAGGGAATACGCCGGAAAAGAGAACACCAGTGATGGTAAAGCCGTTGTACTCAAACATGCTCTTCAACTCCCGCAGTTTCATCTGCTTCTCCAACGCGGATGATGAAATCTGTCTCATCATGTCCGATATAGAGTTTCGTATTACCGTACTTGAGCATCTCCGTCTCCTCATGTTTCATGAGATACTCATTGTCGAACATCTGAACTGATACGGACTTCTTATTGTCCGTACCTGCTGGTACATCAACTCTTGCAAGGGAGGAGAAAAGCTTCTTGCTCTTGTTGTCAAATCCGATGAAAAAAGCAGCTCCGCTTATCTCCATTTCACCGAGATGAGCAGCCAGCTCTTCGATTGTCGTCTTGAGGCTGAGTATGACTGTTCCGTTCTTATCCTTCTTTTCTGTCTTTTCCATATAAGACTCCTTTCTTTTCTGGGTTATCCCAGTCTTTAATGGATAGCCGAAGCTATATGTTGTGAGTGCGTGTCTGGTTTGGCTTCTCCTTACGGAAAGCCTGAGCGGTATAATTTCCTGTTCATGTTTCTGATATTCAAAACCGAGTGAGCCGAAGGCTCCTCATATTCCCTTATGCGGTCTGGACTGCGAAAGTGAATTTCTCACTGGATGGAGCTTCTTCGCACAGGAAGTCATGATCCGTGTATGAGACGGTAACAGCCCTTGCCTCGCGGATTCTGAAATTGACATTCACCGAATCCGATGCAAGAAGGATTTCTGCTCCATCCTTCATCATCTCGCATGATGGGATAGAGACCTCATCGACTATCGTCAGTTCTCCATTCTCGAATCTGGTAAGGGTGAAGACGAACCTGTTGCATGTAGCTTTCTTCTTCCTGCCTACGAAAACGAGGATTGTATAATCCCTGTTTATAGGCAGAACGTGTGCAAATGCGACTGTCTCAACGATATAGCTACCAATGTTAAGCATGTCTGTTTTTCTCCTTTATTTTGGTTTCAGTTATTTCTGATTGGGCTGAAAGCCCATTTTCTTCCATTCTTCTTTTGAAGGAAGAGCGCCCCTTGCGGAGCGCCTGTTCACTCTGACCTGAGAGAAGTCTCAACAGGAAGCGTTATCCTGTAGCTTCTCTCTGTGACCGTTCCATCCTTAGCAGTATCGAAGAAACTCACGATGAGTTTTCCATCAATAGTCTGGAGGATTGCTGAAAGATTCCTGTCGCGGGTATTGAGGATTGTCTCTGATGTGAAATGATCTTCAGATACGATATCCGTAGAGAGGAACCAGAAACTCTTGCCGTCGGTTTTCATGATTGCAAGAATCAGCACCTTATCGTGTCCATGCTTCGATTCCCCTCTGAGTACGAAGACCCCGTAATCTGAGTCTGGACCGGGGATTGTCTCCCCGAACACGATTCCATTGATCCTGTAAGCTGAATCAGTGTCGAACATTCCTTTATTCTCCTTCTTTGTATTCTCTTGCTTTCAGCAAGGTCTGGTATGGATAGGTTGTCACCTATATACGTCATTAGCTTGAATAAGGGCTGAAAGCCCTTGCTGTTCTTTCTTTTCACCTCCTTCAACTTTTCTGATTCTCCCGTAGGGAGGAATAATTAATGCGAGCCTTGGCTCTTCCAATTCCGTGACACTTTTTTCTATCTGTCGCATGAAATGCGCTACTGGACCTTTCCTCCTCTGAAGGCGTGTCCGGCTTACCGATACTCATCTATCGGTTCGATTAACATCAATTCCTAATCGCACCGAAGGTGCTCATTTTCCTTTTTTCCAGCTAAGCTCTGAATCCAATGATTGTAGGTGATTTGCGGGATGAAAGATTTCTTGCAGCTGCATTTGAAGAAAGTGATTCAAGGATGAACTCTCCCGTCACATCCTCTTCATCCATGTATTCAGTCAGTTCTTTTACCGCGACGAAATCTCCGGGACCGATTGAACCAAGAGCGCAGATCCTTTCAAGTTCCCTCTTGTCGAAATCAACATCTGGGAAGTATCTTTTGAAGAGAAGCTTCATGCCTTCATAGGTCGGGAATTTGAATTCGACTGTTTTGTGGAGTCTGCGCGCTATAGCAGGTTCCAAGAATTCCACATGATTACTCGTCGCGATTACGAGGCCGTTGTATTCCTCAAGACCGACCATGAACGCATTAGTAATGTCGTTGTGCCCCTTGTCTCCACCGCTGTAGACATCCGTCTTACGGCTCAGGTAACTATCGGCCTCATCAAAAAGGAGCAATGCATTCTTGGATTCTGCTTCACGGAATGCGTTTGCAATGGCTGTCTCACTCTCGCCAAAGTATCTGAAGATGATATCTTGCGGGCGCTTGACTATTACATCTATTCCAAGTTTTCCAGCCAAATGATAGGCATACGCGCTTTTTCCGGTGCCGCTTTCCCCTGACAGCATCAATTTCCATGGAGAGTGTTGTCTGAATGCCTTCTCAGCCATCCTGTCAAGGATGTCGATGGGGATATCACTGTTGATTACCCTGATATCATACTGATCTGAATTGACCTGCCTTCTTTTCCTCGTATCCTCAGAGATATCTGCTTTCTGTGCATCTGTGAAGAATTTGGATAATGCTTCCCAGTCCTTTTTATCGACAATCTCTTTTATCAGAGTCCTGGTGTAGCAGAGCGTTGCTGCATTTACCTTTGATGTTATGAGAATCCTGAGGAATTCCGGATCATCAGAGAAGTATTCAGCCGCTTTCTTTCTCAATGCCTCTCCTGAAATGTGATGGGGTTTCAATTTAACGATAGGAACATATTCGATCTCAGGGATATCAGTACTGTCAGATGATTCCTCATCATTATCAAGCTTTATTGCATCTTCCAGAGTCTTGAGGGTACCAAACCTGAAGCCAAAGATCTGAGCCATGTTGATGAATTCATCCATCCTTGCTGGTTCGCTTTCCTGGAACAGGACAATACCTCCAAGATGCATTGCCTGTATCGCCTGCATTGCGTAGACACCGGCATCGCTGCTGTTCACCTTGGAGCCGATAAGACAGTATACGCCTTCCCTTTCAAGAATCTTCTTTATGATGCCAAGTGTCATGTGCTGGAGAAAGTCACCGATCATGAGAGCTATAGGCGATCTCGCATTGATGGCATGCTTGATCAGGCTGATCACTCTTGAATCGACTTCGTAGAAATCTGCGATATCACTGCAATCCGGGATATCAGTCTCTTCCATCAGTTCATTGCTGAATGCCACATTCTCCCAGAGGTAGGCAACCCACGGAGTAGAGAGACTGTTCAGCCTAGTCCTACCTGATGAGATGATATCGAACAAGCGCTCCGATGCCTTCATGTCTGCATCTGTCAGTTTGATTCCGAACTGGTCTGTAAGTACTTCTCGTATTTTCTTCTTTGTAGCTATGACATTGTGGTTGCACATAGCCTCAATGATGACGAGTGCAAGGGCTTCTACTCTTGAAAGAGGAAATGATGACATCAGTGACCCTGCAAGCCGTTCTGAGCTTTCGATGAACTGTGAATCTGAAATCCAATCTGTTGTTTTTGCATTTATTTTGTTATTCATACGCCCTTTTTAAAGAGCGCTGGAAGCGCTTCTGATTCCTTTCTCAACAGGTAGTCATATCTATGTGTCTGCATTCAGCTTTGCAAAAACAAAAAGCAAATTATTGCATTAACACATGAAACAAAGTTATAACTGCCAAACCTTTATAGACTTCTGTTTTCACCATAAGTATCTACACTTGAAAAAGAGGAGAACAAGCATGGAATACTTAAAACTCAATAACAATGTTGAAATGCCAATGGCTGGATTGGGAACATTTCTACTCTCTCCAGATGAGGCTGAAGCATCAACGATGAGTGCGCTTGAATGCGGTTACAGGCTTATTGACACAGCAAACGCCTATGTAAATGAGAAAGCTGTAGGACGAGGAATAAGGAAATCTGGAGTGAAAAGGAATGAGATATTCCTTGAGACAAAACTCTGGCCATCCTTCTACGAAGATGAGGATGCTGTAGACAAGACACTGCAAAGACTTGATACAGACTATATCGACCTTCTTCTCATCCATCAGCCTGCAGGAAATTATATCGCAGGATATAGACAGATGGAAAACGCCTATAACGAAGGCAAAGTAAGGGCAATCGGGCTTTCGAATTTCAATGAGACCCAGATAAAGGAAATACTCTCTTTATGTAATGTGAGACCTGCAATACTCCAGACAGAGATACACCCATACTCGCAGGAGAAAAATCTGAAGGAATTCCTTGAGAAAGAAAACATTGCCATACAGGCCTGGTATCCATTGGGACACGGCGATAAGGCTCTTCTCAATGAACCTCTCTTCACGGAACTGGGAAAGAAATACGGTAAATCCAACGCTCAGATCATTCTCCGCTGGCATATACAGTATGGCGATGTCGTGATACCGGGATCAAAGAATCCGGAGCATATCAAATCAAATCTTGATATCTTCGATTTCTCCCTTACCGATGAGGAGATGAGCAAAATCAGAGGACTCGATAAAAAAAAGAGATACTACCACAGCACGCCGGAGATGCTAAAGGCGTATGCTGAGATGGTACCTGATGTCGATGGCCAGAAGTGAGGAAAACATGAGAAAGGATTTTGGATCAAGGCCCTGGTTCTACCCCCTTCCTGTACTGATCATAGCAACATATAACGAAGACGGAACGGCAGATGCCATGAATGCGGCTTGGGGTGGATTATACAATTCAGATAAAGTGATTCTTTGTCTCAGCAGCAATCACAGGACAACAAGGAATATAAAGGAAAGAGGCGCTTTCACTATCAGCTTTGCAGATGCTGAACATACTGTGAATGCAGATTATGTTGGTCTGGTATCAATGGATCATGACAATGAGAAGATGAAGAAATCAGGCTTCAATACTGAAAAGAGCAAGCATGTAGACGCACCTCTCATACGGGAACTTCCAGTAGCTCTTGAATGCACATATGAGGATGAAACAGATAATGGAAACATCATCGGCAGAATCGTGAATATAAGTATCGACGAACATGTGCTGACAGACGAAAGATTAGATCTCTCACTTTTCCATCCGATATCATTTGATCCAGTAAATAATGAATACCGCACTATGGGAGAGAAAACAGGAAGTGCATTCAGTTCTGGTAATAAGCTGAAGTAAGGAGAAGCAATGGACACTGTAATACTGAACAACGGAGTTTCAATGCCGAAGGAGGGCTTCGGTGTATTCCAGATGAGAGATGAGAACATCTGCAAACAAGCTGTAATCGATGCAATAGCTTCCGGCTATACGCTCATTGATACAGCAGCTTCCTATGGGAATGAGAAAGCTGTAGGAAAGGCTCTGAAAGAATCTGGAGTAAAACGCGAGGATCTCTTCATCGCTACAAAGCTATGGACACAGGATGCTTCCTATGATGGCGCTATGAGTGCTTTCCGCACATCGCTGGAAAACCTTGGACTTGAGTATCTGGATCTTTATCTCATCCACCAGCCCCTCGGTGATTATTATGGCGCATACAGAGCAATGGAGGAACTGTACAAGGAAGGAAGAATACGGGCAATCGGAGTATGCAACTTCTATCCTGACAGGCTAATGGATCTGGCTATGCATGCAGAAGTCATTCCACAGGTGAATCAGGTAGAGCTCCATCCATTCTTTCAACAGACGAATGCTCTGAAGACCATGAAAGAACTTGATATACAGCCGGAAGCATGGGGACCATTTGCGGAAGGAAATCATGATATATTCAATCATCCTATACTCACAGCTATCGGCAGAAAGTATGGAAAGAGTGCTGCACAGGTTGCACTGAGATGGAATGTACAGAGAGGAGTCATAGTCATCCCAAAATCCACTCATATAGAGAGGATGCAGCAGAATATGGCCATCTGGGATTTCTCGCTTTCAGATGATGACATGGCAGAAATCTCCAAGCTCGATATCGGCCACAGCGAGATAGTAAATCACTCAGACCCAGAGTTCATAAAGATGCTCTGTACAAGGAAAATTCACGACTGACAGATGCAAAGCACAGGAGCCTTGATGTTCCTGTGCTTTCATCGTTCACATCATTTCACACATGTTTATTATCAAGCTTTCTGAATGTATGGAAATACATTCCAAGAGAAACCGGAAGCATGATTACCTCGACAGCCAGCTGTGTCCAGATCATACCGAAGAGCCCGATCAGCATATTCATCACTATCAGGAGGGGAATATTCAATAAGCCCTGCCTACAGGATGTCAGGATAGCAGACTGCAGCCCCTTACCCATTGCCTGCAACGTATAGCTTATAAGGAAGTTGATGGATGTAAGCGGAACAGCGATACATGCTATGCGCAGGAACTCAGCACCAAGCGTGCCCGTATTCTCTTCCTGTATGAATATATGCAGGATTGGAGATGCGAGAATCTCGAAGAAGGCTACGAAACATGCTGACATGATAATCGCGGAAATCCAGGAAAATACAGATATGTTCTTCATTCTCTTATAATCCCCTGAGGCATAGTTATATCCAACGAGCGGCATGACCCCCTGGCAGAGACCCATCGAGACATTCAGCGGAAGCTGATCAATTCTTTTAACGATCCCATATGCCGCTACAAGGATATCCCCATATCCGGAGGCAAGATGCACCATCGTCATATTAGATGCGTTTCCAAGTGCCGTGGCAAGCGCGGAGGCAAGACCGACAGAGAATACATCCCGCATATAGCGTAATGTAAAGTATCTGGGAGAGAATGACACAGATGTCTTACTTCCAAGCCGTATATAGATAACTGCAAAGAACAGAACTGAAAGCGTGTTCGAAAGCATCGTCGCTATTGCAGCTCCAGCGACATCGAACCCGAATAGGAATATGAAGACAGGATCAAGGATGACATTCAGTATTCCACCGAACATCATGCCCATACTTGACTGACGAGCATGCCCTTCGCTTCTCAGGAGATGGCCCAGAGCCAATGACACAACGGTCGGGACACCACCTATCACAACCACCCACAACAGATAGCTCTCAGCGTAGCCATATGTATTCTCGCTTGCCCCGAGAAAATCCAGAAGAGGCACACGGAATATGAATGAGACAACTGAGAAGGTCAGCGTCACTGCCATCCCACACCAGAGGCTGAATGCTGATACATATCTTATATCCTTCTCTCTTTGTGCCCCAAGGAATCTTGAGATAAGACTGGAGGCTCCAAGTCCGAAGAGATTTCCCAAAGCTGTAAGCAGATTGAAATACGGAGACACAAGAGAAACAGCAGCGACCATGGCCGGGTTTCCGATCTGCCCAATGAAAAATGTATCAGCAAGATTGTAAATCATCGTCACAATCTGGCTGATGATAGTCGGAATTGCCAACGTCATCACCGCTTTCGGCACCGGCATCTTCTCAAACAAGCATCGTTCACTCTCCTCTGCAACCATGCGATTACCTCATCATCTGCGCTTCCCAGAATCTCACAGCCTGCTCCAGCCAGCCCTCAGCAACGGTTCCTGGCCCAAGTCCGAAACCATGAGAAAGCCCCGGATAATGATGGAATTCCGTCGGTACTCCATAAGATGAAAGGAGTTCAAGACGTCTCTGCATAGTCCGCCAAGAAGCAATGCCATCACGCTCCCCCACACATGCAAATGTAGGAGGATCTGAGGGAGTACAATCCGTATGCCCCGTATACTGCATGACCACAGCAGAAGGTCGAGGCAGATCATCACCGCCGAATGCTGCAGGACCATAAGATCCAAGCCATGCAGCCATCCTCGCACCAGCACTTCCTCCCCAGAGAGAATAATCTTCCCTAGAGACTCCAAGCTCATCAGCATTCTCAAAGATAAAGCTTATTGCACGGGCAAGATCCTCACATGCAGTCTGTGCTCCAGGTCTGTAGATCAGGGCAAACGCATTGTATCCTCTTTTCGATATCTCAAGAGCATGGGGAAAACTGTCATGCACCGCCCCAACATAAGCAAACGCACCGCCTGCATTGCATATGGCGAACGGCGCACCTTCTTTTCCCCTGAAAAAGAACAGCCCTGTATTCTCCTTCCTGGGATCCTCTGCCTTCTCATCATCTGTGTAAATGTCATAGAAGATGGTTTCACCATTTTCTGCATGCTCTTTGAAGTAGTTGCATACCTCCACAGTCTTTTCCGGATCGATATTGCTGTAGTACGTCAGACGGAGATCTTCCAGAGTATCCCCGCTCCAGTACCAATCCTCGACAGGAAAGATAAGGCGGCCATAATCACCAAACACGGGGTCATCAATCACAGCTTCTATCGGAGTGTCTTCTGTATACACAACCTCACCTCCTGTTGCAAATGCAGAGCATGAGGAAATGGCAAGAAAGGAAAGTATTGAAACAATACATCTCATCATTTCAGTACGCCATATACATCACCAGTGACAGCTTCGCACCACTCGTTATGGGTATTTTCGCCAGGCACCTCTACAGCGATGTGCGAAAACCAGGAGTCCTTTGCAGATCCATGCCAGTGCTTCACTTCTCTTGGGATTGTGATGACATCACCAGGATGAAGCTCAACAGCCTCTTTTCCCCATTCCTGATACCATCCACGCCCTGATGTGCATAGAAGTATCTGTCCGCCTCCTTTATCGGAGTGGTGGATATGCCAGTTGTTGCGGCATCCCGGTTCGAATGTGACATTAGCCACGAAGATAGTCTCCTTCGGATCTGTCAGCGGCTTAAGATATGACTTACCGATGAAGTACTTAGCATATGCATCATTAGGTTCTCCAAGACCGAACATTCCTCCGTCCTTACCCTCATCATCCTTATAGACCTCAAGAGCTACACGGAATGCTGCCCACGCATTGGGCCATCCCGCATAGAAAGCGATATGGGTAAGGATCTCTGCAAGTTCATTCCTTGTCACGCCATTCTTCTTCGCCAGCTCCAGATGATGACGAAATGACGTATCAACAAGTCCTTTTGATACAAGCACCGTTATCGTGAGAATCGAGCGCATCTTCGGCTGAAGCACCCCATCTCTGGACCAGATCTCTCCAAAAAGTATGTCATCATTGAGATGAGCGAACTCATCCGCAAATCCTGTAAGCGCATCGCGCCCTGCTGTCTGTTTCATTTTCACTCCTCCATAACCTTGCCGAAAAGCCATCCCATCACACTCTCATCAAATGCGAATGCATTGCCTCCGGCATGCTGATCCGTAAATCCATATTCTGAGAAGAAAGACTGTGGACGGACATCGAGAACCACAAGGTCATTTATCTCATCTTCCCCCAGACCTTCTTCCTCATATATTTCCACCAGTTCCTCATAAGCCCTCCTCAAAGGCCCTGAACCGTAATAACTGTCATGTTCTCCAACAGCCATATAGACGGGACGGCGGGCAGATGCGAGAGTCCTAATATCCCCATCCCACTGAGTACTTACCGCGAGAAATGCCGTATAGAGATCCGGCCTCATACCCATGACAAGGGAGCCGGTCTCGCCGCCTCCGGAGAAGCCTTCAAGATAGACTCTACTTCTGTCGATATTGAACCTTGAGAAAAGATACTCGGTTAGCTCTATCGTCTCCCTTGCGGAAGTCTCACGCCAGTCCATCAGCTGAGGAGCTGCTATAATCATCTCGGGGTTATATCTCGCGGCCTCAAAAACAAAGTCCTCACTTCTGAGGTTCACGCCCTCCCCTTGGAAATACAGCCCTTCATAGCCTGGAAGCGATATGAAGAGCGCATATGGCTCTTTTCCATCATAGTTTTCGGGAACATAGAGACCATAATGGATACCAGCATGGACTTCCTGTGTAAAATCATCGATTGCAATCATGCTTGAAGATGAATTGCTGATGTTTCCTTCACTACATGCAGGAAAAAGCACGGCAATCAGGGATATCAAAAGAAAACTGATTCTTTTCATTCTACTGCCTGCGTTCCAGAACAGATTGGAGACAACCGTTTGCAAGGAGGATTTTCGGGTATCCTGCATAAGGGAGACACTGGAGAATAATCTGCTGTATGAATTCTGGTGAACGTCCGACGTTCAGATTACCCCCGATATGGCCGATGATGACCCCTTCAAGTCCTTCATTCACAAGGATTGCAAGTGTCAGCATCTCCCTTGTCTCAAGATCCAGACCGAATCGGGTGTAGTAATCACCAAAGCAGTTTGTTATGAGGTACTCATTTGTCCTTGGCATATGATCCATCTCCGCAAAGGCTCTCATTCCTTCCCCCGCAACCTGAACCTGTGTCTCAAGGCCTTTTGAGAATCGCATATCTTCAGGAAATCTTTCCTGACTTTCCTCTATCACGATTCCTCTATCAGAAAGGATAGCGTCAAGGATACATAGTGATTCGTCAGCTGCAGCTATTCCTGCATAAGGGGCAAGATGTATCAGTGCCTCCTGGATTTCCACAGGAGGAATACCATCATCAAGTGCGCTTTCTATTCTTTCTGCAAGCAATGATACAGATCTCTGTGCTCCAAGCGATACGATGTCAATAAGTGCTTTATCGCGTTCTGTGAGAAGATCATTATCCTCCGAGACTTCCGAAACGAAAGCAGAATGTATCACCTCAAGCGATGGATCGGCATACACAGAAAGCGAGAATAACGCGACAAGCAAAAACAATAAGATCCTTTTCATTTTTCCTCCTAGAAAACAAAATCTATAAAAAGACCTGAAATGAGCGAGAAGATGATTATGAACACGATGTAGAGGATGAAAGCTCTTCCTTTCAGCACAATCTTCAGCGCACCCAGGTTCGTTATCTTCGTTGCCGGCCCTGTTATCATGAACGCAGAGGCGGATCCAAGGCTCATTCCATCTGCCAGCCATGACTGAAGAAGCGGTATCGTTCCTCCTCCGCAGGCATAGAGAGGAACGCCTATCGTCGCGGCAAGAAGCACGCCGAAGCCCTCATTCTCCCCGAAGAGCTTTCCTACCATATCCTGAGGCACATACCGCTGGGAAAGGGCAGAAAGAAGTATACCGATAAGGAAGTATGGGCCTGTCGCCTTTATATTCCTCCCTATGTTCTTCAGCAGTCTGATAAAGATATTCGGATCAGTATCCTTCGACTTCCTTTCCTCCATGCTTTCGAATGTCAGGAACGGCCTTCCATAGGCTTTAACAAGAAGTCCTGCAACAATTCCGCATAAAGTGCAGGAGATGAGTCTTATAGCAACTACCATCCCTCCAAGCGCAAACGAGTATGCGATAAGCTGTGGATTGAGAAGTATCGAGCTCATCATGAACGCAGAGAGCGAACTATCCTTTATGCCTCCTTTCGCGAGCGATGCTGCTATCGGGACTGTTCCGTACATACACAGAGGAGAAGCTATCCCCAATAGCGAGGCAAGCACTATCGAAAGAAGGCTATCGGTATGCTTTCCAACTCTCTCCATCGCATGGAGTATCCTGTCCTTCATAAAGACGGAGATGAGTGAGCCGACAGCGATTCCGAAGAGATACCAGATGAGTATCTGCCTCAGCTGGATCTCGAAATAGTATGATATGTAGACGAACTCACGGCAGAGAATATCAAACATCGAGGTCTACAAGACGGTACTCTCTTGAACCGAGTCCTATTTCTTCAGCATGTTCAAGAGTATGAAGACCATGCTGTGCCTCAATCCTGGCTCTAAGGCTCTCAGAGCCATCAGCATTCCATACCATATCTATGGCTGCCTGATCGATTGCGACAGGATCTGTGGAAGCAAGAATGCCTATGTCATGGATGTCAGGTTCTGCAGGATTGCCATCGCAGTCACAATCTATTGAGATCCTGTTCATCACATTTACGAACGCAATGTTATCGCCAAGATAATCACAGACAGCTGAGGCGGCTTCAGCCATCGACTCGCAGAACCTGTCCTGATCCCAGCCGAATATCGGCATTGTTCTGGATTCTCCTCCAGAGTGTATCCACCGCTTTCCTTCTGAAGAACCAAGCCCTATGGAGATATTCTTTATCGCACCACCGAACCCAGCCATCGCATGGCCTTTGAAATGAGAAAGCACAAGGTAGCTGTCATAATCAGGGAACGCAGCTCCTACATAGTTTTCCTCAAGTACTGTTCCATTGTGTACAGGAAGCGTGAAGCTACCATTCTCATCAAGAATCTGGAACGGAGCTATCGCGGTGAACCCATGATCCTTTGCAACCTGGTAATGCATCCTCGTCTCAGTCCTTGAGCCACCATAGGCCGTATTGCACTCAACAATCGTTCCATCTACAGATTGAACGAGGTTGGATATCAGTTCAGGACGCAAATAGTTCGAGGCAGGAGGCTCTCCTGTTGAGAGCTTCACAGCAACATTACCCGCAGGTGTCCATCTCATAGCCTCATAAACCCTCATAAGACCTTCAGGGGAGATATTCCTCGTAAAATAGACAACTGGAACCGATTCATCATCTGTCATGTGGTTCATCTCGTCGGAGAGGGCAATATCGTCAGAAGTTGCAAAAGCGCATGATACTAGCAGCAAAAGGGAAATAACGGAAAGAAAACGTCTCATACATCCTCCTATCTGACGAAATTGGTAAACGTCGGGACTTCCCCTACCGGAAGAGAGACTCCCGCATTTCTTCCAGCTTCCATGCATTTGAGAAGATAAGCCATGTTGCGGCCAAGAATACGCATAGACTGCAGGCCTTCCTTATCCTCGGCAACTTCTTCTGCCTTAGCACCATGAACAGCGGTCCAATAGCGTGATGTGACAATAGGCATCTGCATGAGTGCGAAATAGCGGTTTATCTGATCCCATGTGGATACTGTTCCCATACGGCGAGCTGAGACGACAGCTGCCGCAGGCTTCATATAGAATCTGTTTCCTCCGCCATTGAGATCAGCATAGAAAGCCCTGTCCATGAACGATGTCATCGCTCCCGACATCGCACCCCAGTGAACTGGATCTCCAAAGACAAACCCATCATAAGAACCGGCAATTCCCAGAAATTCATTGACAGTGTCGCTGAACACGCACTCTTTCTTCCTGTTACAGCTATGACAGGCAATACAACCTGCTATCGGCTTGTTGCCAATCCAGAAGATATCAGTATCGATACCATTCTCATTAAGAGCTGATGCAACCTCTTTAAGTGCCGTATATGTGCATCCTTCCTTATGCGGTGAACCATTTACCAGAAGTACTTTCATACAATCACTCCTCAAAATAAATCTATTTCAGGATGACACTCCGCAGTAGTCTCGATTTTTATTCCTCTTATAACCAGAAGTTACTGCTTCTTCGACTGATGTCCTCCAAATACAAGGAAATCCATTCCATCAAGAACATCATCAATGGATACGACCTCCTCTTCTGTCAGGACTATATCCGAGGCAGATGCATTCTCCCTGATCCGCGCATTCTTCCTTGAACCTGGAATCGGAACGATATAAGGCTTCTTGGCCATCATCCATGCTAGTGTGAGAGCTGATACAGTCGTTCCCTTCTCCTCTGCAAGCTTTCCAAGAAGACCAAGCAGGGCTTTTCCTCGCTCATATCCTTCGTCAGTGAACTGTGGCATTGATGTGCGGTAATCCTTGCTGTCCTTAACACTGAATGAATGCGCTCCACTTGTCAGGAAGCCATTTGCAAGAGGAGAGAAGGCAACAAGCCCTATTCCAAGTTCCTCAAGAACAGGAAACATCCTCTCGACATTTCTAGCCATCATCGAATATCGCATCTGCACAGCTGTGACATGGCAGGTTCTGTCTGCACGCCTCAGATACTCCTCAGTACACTCACTGATGCCCCAGTGAAGAATCTTTCCCTCCTCAATCAGCCGTTGCATAGCCCCCGCAACTTCTTCAGGCGGAACGGAAGGATCCGGACGATGCTGATAATACAAATCGATATAATCAGTCCCGAGATTGCAGAGTGAATTATCAACAGCCTTGAAGATCGATTCAGGACGACTATCGGGAATAAGGGAATTATCGGAGGCAATCTGTATCCCGCACTTTGTGGCAATCTTTACATCATGCCTGACGCCCTTCAACGCATTCCCGACAAGGCACTCGTTTATGCTTTTCCTGCCATCTGGAAACTCGCCAACGTAGACTTCGGCTGTATCAAAGAATCTGTAACCGATGTCATATGCATAGCGGATTGTCTCCACCGCATCCTTTTCCTCCGTCGGTTCTCCATATGCATGGGAAAATCCCATGCAGCCAAGCCCTATTGAAGATACTTCAAGATTCCCAATCTTTCGTTTATCCATATTTTTTCTCCTGGTTTTTATTTCTTCTCAATAACAGACCGAACAGTGCACCTAACGTCATATAGAGAACCATGATTGACGCATATCGCAGGACATATACAGGAGCTGCAACATTGTAGTCTGAAAGCACGAACAGTGTGCGGAGAAACATGTATGACAGTATTCTCTCCCGTACGAAACAAACAATGCCATATATCGAGATTGCTACAGAACCTATGCACACCGGCTTTTTCTTCAGCACTCCAGTCATATGCATCCCCGCATGTAGGGAAATAAGGAAAAATCCCCAGTATGATGCTGCGAAATGCAGGATTCTTGCACTATCCATGCCTACCCTGATGTCCAGAAAGACAAAGACATGCTGGCTCAGTATCACGCCGCTTATGGCAAGAGCTATGATGGAGAAAAGGGAAAGCACATCAATGGCAGACATTGCGATGCGAAGTCTATTATATCTCCCTTTTCTCATAGTCTTGTACCATCGCCTATTCATGAAGTGATGCACGGCAAAGAGGACAAGCAGCAGACATCCCGCCACTTCATGCCAGAGCTCGCTCAGCACAAAATAGAGCATCTGCAGCACAAGGAGCATGGACATCAGAGTATCAAGAGCAATCCTTTCACATCTCATGAGGCATTCCACACGTCTCGAAGAATCCGCACCTTGACTAATACCTTTCTATGCATAGATGTTCTCTCCTACCTTGTGTGCTTCCTTCATCGACTTTGTATTCTTCACATCTCCTTTCTGATACACACCATCCCCAAGGATGATTGCCCGTACATGGGAACCTGGCAGACAGTCAATGAAGCCATAAAGGGGCTCAAGTGCTCTCTCTATCTCATTCTTTGAGGCTGCTGCGGTAAGTATGAATATGAACTCCTTGTTCCTGATCTCCATATATCGAGGTAGAGTGCGATCTATCATCATCTTCATCTGGGCGGATATCGAATAGAAATAGACGGGAGATGAAAGAACGATGGCATCAGATGCGATCATCTTCTCCAGAACAGTATCTCCATCATCAGGCTGGACACATCTGCCCTTTCCTCTGCAGCCATAACAGGCCATACAGGGAGACAGCGCAATATTCTGAAGATATATCTTCTCAGTCTCCGCTCCGGCTTCTGCAGCACCTCGGAGTACCTCATCTGTGAGGATATCTGAATTCCCGCCCTTTCTCGGACTGCCGCAGACTGCAAGCACTTTCATCAGAGGCTCTCCTTGAGAATCTCATATATCTCATCATGAGTCAGTGTCTTGGGGCCATGAGTAAAAATATTCGTGCTGTCGGCAATCGCCCTCAGAGTCTCGTCAGTAAGCAGATTCTCCGCTGAATCCTTCATCCTGAGCTCAGAAAGCTTATGAGGAAGCCCCATATCGGCAATAAGTGATTCCAGTGCATCGATACCCTTTTCCGCGGCTTCCTTCTCGTCAGCACATTCTATATCGAATACATATTTCGCAAAGCGGGCGAACTTTCCAAGCGCGTGCATATAGACATGACGGCAGTATACCGGCTCAAGCACCGCAAGCCCCTCACCATGATTGCAGTCAGTGTATGCCCCGAGCTGATGCTCGATCTGATGCACTTCGAAATCCATGAGACGTCCGACCTTGAGAATACCGTTCTCAGCCATAGCACTGTCCCACATGAGGTTGCTTCTCGCTTCCTTGTCATGGATATCATCAATGATTGAGCGGATATTATCGACAGTGTTGCGCATTACCCCTAGAGCAATATCATCGGAAGGATTCATGGCAAGTGATGATCCGAGATATGTCTCCATCGCATGCGAAAGCGTGTCAAATGCTCCTGAAAGGACCTGACGGCGTGGAACAGTCTCCATGAAGCGGTAATCAAGGAACGCAAAGAGAGGAGCTGCTGCGAAAAGCCCGGTCTTCACATTCTCAGTTTCGTTCGTTATGACAGCACCGCCATTCATCTCGCTTCCTGTTCCGGATACAGTCACGATAGCGCCAAGCGGAAGAGCTGGTTTGTCAGGAGAGCCTGTATGATGAATCTGCGCATTCCATACATCAGCCTCGTTCGCAGCCTGAAATGCTATTATCTTCGAGGCATCAATTACCGAACCGCCTCCAAGTGCGAGAATGCCGGTAACACCTTCTTCCCTTGCTTTTTCCGCTCCTTCCAGGACCTTCTTATATGTCGGATTCGGCATAATGCCTGGGAATTCGATGTACTCTTTTCCACCTGCGGTCAAGGCAGAAACAACTTCATCAAATGTCCCGTTTCTCTTGCACGAGCCACCTCCATAGACAATCATCACCTTGTTGCCAAGGACTGGAAGAGCCTCAGCAAGGTGCTTCTCGACCATTCCCTCTCCAAGGAATACCTTTGTCGGATACTCATAAATGAAATTTTCCATATACTTCCTCCTAATCCATGTATGTTTCAAGAAAATCACAGAAATCTGGAATCCAGCTGCCTCTCACACCGAAGCCATGCTGGTATCCATCAATCATGTTCACATCAACCGGTGTATCTGATTCAGTTACCGCCTCCACGCACATCTCAATCTGAGAACGGAAGACTTCATTGGAGCCATAGCAGAAATATGTCGGAGGGATTTCACCATCTATAAACGACTGAACATCTGAGGAGGCATAAGAGAGAATCCCATAGAACGAATAGCACATACCGACTGCGGCAAGATCTGCGTTGATAGCGTCTATTTCATCAGTGATATAGGACGGATCTATGGCTTCTTCTGTTCTTTCTCTTGTTGTGACAACAGTCGCTCCATTCACATTACCATCAAAGTAAAGAGCCTCATTGCCAATAAGGATTCCACCTGCTGAGAAACCAACTGCCGCAATTCTTTCAGGGGCAAAACCGTATCTGTCTGCCATGCTTCTGGCAATCCTGATGGCCCGGGCAAGATCCAATGTTGATTCATCCATTGAATATGGGCGGACACGATAATAGACGATGAATGAGACATAACCGTTTTCTGCCAGCATCTCTGCAACAGGACGACCTTCCGCAGGACTTAGATAAGAAAATGCACCGCCGGGACACACCATTACAGCCCCTTTAACAGGAGTTCCTTCAGGAACATCGACAACTTCCATGTACGGTCTTCCATCAAGATTCTCATGCTCCGCGAGGGATGGCATGTTGCCTTCCTGCCAAAGATAAATGACGGAATCCGGATGCTTTTCCGGACTTTCTTGCTCTATCGAAGCAGAGGCACTGCATGAAACGAGAAAAAGTAAAGCAAGAATCAAAGGATATCTCATACTCAGCATCCACCAATCAATGATGAGTATAGGAACGGCAAAAAAGACAAAGAAGTCTTGTTTTTTCAGCTAGTTATCACTTCTTGTAATAAGCGGAGAAATCGATTGAGCTCACAGCATCAAGAAGCTTGCCGACTACAGGAGATGGATCATAGGAATAGAAGAGACCATATGGAATGGTGTACTTCCATTTCACGGGGACGATTTTCAGCATGGGATGTACGTTCTGCCATTTATCGATAGCCATCAGGACATCTCCGGAAGTACTGCATCTGTTGAATATATCGACATCATAGAAGTCGAAGTCAACGATATTAATCTCAGGGTGATGAGCTGAGATATCATTCCTGAGCTCATCCACAGAATGGCTCCAACCGCGATGCATGAGAAGAAGATTCTGTCCGTAAAGATCCTCTATCTCAAGCTCGTCTTTTGAGGCCAACGGATGATCAAGCGACATAGCGACAGAAATAGGAACATCATAGAGGATGAATCCATCGCATTTTCTTAGATTCAGAAGGGTCTCATCGAAAATTCCGACGACTACATCGATATTATCGCCAAGATTGGCAAGGATTTCTGCCGCATTCTCCGGAGTATTCTCGAATGTCACAATCCTGAATCGCATCTCAGGACAGTACTTGCGGATTTCCGGCCATAATTCCGTGAAGGCTTCCGCTGGTGTCAGAGGAGATGTGCCGATCCTGATAAGGCTGTCAGCCTCCTGCATTGCCTTCCGGGCTCTGTTTACAGCATCCTTTGTATATTTGATGATATATTTGGAATCCTTCAGGAATGATTCTCCGGCTTTTGTCAGTCTGAGTCCACGGTGAGTACGATCAAACAGCTTTACCCCAACCTCCTCCTCAAGGAGATTCATCTGCTTTATGACCGCCGTGCTTGTTATGTTCCCAATCTCGGCGGCCTTGTTGAAGCTACCGGATTCGGCGACTCGTATGAATGTCTCTAACCGTGGGAATTCCATAGCTGATAATAGCATAGAATGCAAATTAAAGTAAATCCATTTAAAAGGCAGAAAAGCTTTAATTACAAGAAGATGCATCACAACAGCTATAACTTCAGGTTATAAGCACATAAAACATATAGACTTCTTGAGATTCTTCTATGCCTCTATTCTTCTTCTCAGGAGGATAGAATATGAAGACAATGAAGGGTGCTGTGATCACAGGGCCCGGAAAGATTGAGATAAGCGAAAAATGTCCACTTCCTGACAAGATAGTCCCGACAAGAGCTCTTATAAAACCGCTCATATGGTCTCCTTGCACAAGCGATGCTCATCTCTGTGCGACAGGCTGTGAGTCACTGCCGTATCTTATCGGAAAGGCTGTCGGTCATGAAATGTGCGGCGTGATAACTGAAATCGGAGAAGATGTCCACGATTTCAAAGTCGGAGACAGGGTAATCGTCTGCTCTGTAATGCCTGTATGGAGAAGCCTTGAGGCCTAGGACGGCCATGCGAACAACAGACAGGACAATATGTATGCTGGAGTTGAATACCCAGACAGAGGAGGCTCATTTGTTGAGAGTTATTATATCCGCGATGCTGACATGAACCTGGCAAGAATTCCTGAAAATGTAACACTTGAACAAGCCGTAATGGTTCCAGACATGATGTGCACAGCATTTGAAGGCGTAAGACAGCTTGGAACAGGCTTCGGTGAATCTGTAGCAGTTATAGGAATCGGACCCGTCGGCCTTATGGTAATAAGGGCAGCGGTGCTTTCAGGAGCTGGCAGGATTTTCGGCATAGGCTCCAGACATATCTGCTTTGATGTTGCCAGAGAATATGGAGCAACGGATCTCATTGACTATCACGAAAAGGATTATGGAGAAAAGATACTAGCCCTCAATGGAGGCCCCGTTGATGGTGTTGTCATTGCAGGTGGTGGGGATGATTCATTTGAGGTTGCCCTGTCAATAGTGAAACGGGGAGGAACTGTCGTGAACCTTTCCGCCCATTTCAGTTCAGTTCCTTTCCAGTTCTCCCCTGCTGTCTTCGGCTTCGGTTATGGCGGCAAGACGATAAAGGGAATCGGTTGCGGAGGAGGAAGGTTGTGGATGTCCAGGATGGCCTCGCTCATAGAGAACAAGAGAGTCGATCCATCTCTTCTGATAACCCATCATTTCCATGGAATGGAAAGCATCCCCAAAGCCATGGACCTCTTTCTCAACCATGACAGGTCTCTCATAAAACCTGTCATCTACAACGATTGATCATTCCTGCCTTGCTGGTTGCCCTCCATCCCCCTCACACATATAAAGACGGCATGTAGCCAGCAAGGCTTTCATTTGCAACCTGAAGTGATAACTGGCTGAAAAACATAGACTTCTGACTCACCTTCACAGCACATAGACTACAGACATAAAAAGAGGCGAATGAATGAAGAACACTTTGAAAAACACATTGCTTATTTTTCTGATGACAATATCAGCAATGCTTTATGCTGCTGATGAGCCCTTGATGATTGCTGACCAGGGAATCTTTTCATCTGGAGGCATAACGATAACCTCCGATGGAATATTCAACCCTGAAGATCATTGGGAAGCTACAGGAAAGGGACAGACGGCACATGTCGATCATGCAAATGTGCTGTACCAGATACCAGTAGAAGAAACAGGGCTTCCGATGGTATTCCTTCATGGCTATGGGCAGTCGAGGATGGGATGGATGACAACACCTGACGGACGTGACGGCTGGTCAGATATCTTCCTCCGCTATGGTCACAGCATCTTCCTCATCGATGAGCCAAGGCGTGGAGAAGCGGGAGGGACTTCCGTTGCTGGAGACATAAGCACTAAGACCCTCGACCAGAGATGGTACACACAGTTCAGAATCGGACGCTGGGAAAACGGCATGTCAGTTGCGAATGAAGGTTCCCAGTTCCCGAATGATCCAGAGTCAGTGGATCAGTTCTTCCGCCAGATGACTCCAGATACAGGAATGAGATCGGACATGGGATCTGATTTTGATGGGCACATGGTTGCCAGAGCTGTTGCAGCTGCTATCGACGATGTGTATGAAATGACAGGAAAAGATAGCATCCTCGTCACCCACTCACAGGGTGGAAGAGCTGGATGGCTTGTTCCTGAATATACCGATCATGTCACAGCAATCGTGGCAGTCGAACCCGGTGGAGCTCCTGTCGCTGGATCTGATGAATATAAAGCCCTGCTTGCAGACGATGTGGATGTAATCATGTACTTCGGAGACTACATTGACAACGGAGATCCGAAAATCCAGGCAACAGCTGCATGGCAGGGAATGAGGCAGACATGCTATGACTTCACTTCAGCTTACAACGAAGAAGGCGGAAACAGCACTGTAAGAGATCTTCCGAAGATCGGAATCTACGGAAATGACCACTTCATATTCCAGGACTACAACAATGCAGAAGTCGCTCAACATGTAGAGAACTGGATCCTGGAAAATGTTCAGTAAGGAGGAATGGATGAAAAAGATTATCTTAGCCACACTTATTCTTGCTTTGACAGCATTGTCTGTTTATGCAGAAGGCACAGCAGTTGTTTACTTCTCGGCAACTGGCAATACAGAAAGAGTTGCAGAGACTATAGCAGAGGAAACTGATGCAGACATTTTTGAGATAATTCCAGCAGAGCCCTACTCCTCTGCCGATCTCAGATGGACCGATCCCGATAGCCGTGTAAGCCAGGAAGAGGATCATGACTCCGTTCTGGATATCACAACACGACCTAGGATAGAAAATGAGATTGATTTGTCAGATTACGATACTGTATTCCTGGGTTATCCGATATGGTGGGGACACGCACCATCTATTCTGCTTACCTTCCTAGATAGCGAAGATCTTTCAGGCAAGACTGTCATCCCATTCTGCACATCAACATCAAGCAGAATCGGGAATAGTGCATCAGAACTTGAGGAATATGAAGGAAGCGGAAACTGGCTTGATGGTATGAGATTCAGAAGCCGTGTATCCGATAACGACATCAGGGAATGGCTTGACGATATCGGATTCTAACAGAACTGCCCGCCTCAAAGGTGGGCAGACCTGTAAGGACGCTAAGATGAAGAGAAAACATCAGATAATATTGATCTCTGCGATACTCGCCATGCTTTCTGTATTGGCAGCCTGCAATTCAGAACCAGACAATCCCGTTGATATCGAAGGGAATACCGCAGTCGTGTACTTCTCTGCAACAGGCAATACAGAAAGGATTGCAGAAATAATCGCAGATGAAACTGGCGCTGCTATTTATGAGATTATTCCAGAGACTCCGTATACAAGCGAAGATCTCAACTGGAATACCGATTCAAGCCGTGTGGATACAGAGCATAACAGCTATCCATATGACGTAGCTCTGTCAACCGAGACAAGTGCTATCAGCTTATCCCCTTATGACACGATCTTTATAGGCTATCCGCTTTGGTGGGGAGAGACTCCATCGGCAGTCGTAAGCTTTCTCAAAGGAAAGGATCTGTCAGGAAAGACGATCATTCCATTCTGCACCTCATCATCAAGTAAATTCGGAAACAGTGGAACAACTCTCAAGAATAATGCAGGTGCTAATGGTACATGGATTGATGGCCACAGGTTCTCAAGCAACGCATCTGATAACAGCGTAAGAGACTGGCTTAACAGCCTCTCATTCTGATTGCTAAGGAGGAAAAGCAAATGAATATCAGGAAAATCATTGCAATCCTTGCAGTGCTCCTTCTTTCATATTCCGCCTTTGCGGTAGTTGAAGCAGGGCCAGGCATTGCAACCGTAGAGACGGACAAAGGTATTGTTCAGGGATATATAAGAGATGGTATATACACATTTCATGGAATCCCATATGCCCAGGTGACGAAAAGATTCATGCCTGCAGAAGAAGTCCAGCCTTGGGATGGCATCTTCTTTGCAAATTCTTATGGCCCGATTTCCCCACAGCCACAGACTCCGGGCGGAGTTGGCTTATCGTGGGAAGAGCCAAGAAGGATTTTCGAGACAAGCGAAAGTCCTCTCAATCTAAACATATGGACAACAGGGACAGATGATGCAAAGCGCCCTGTGATGGTTTGGCTACATGGCGGTGGATTCTCGACAGGTTCTGCGCAGGAGCTTGCCGTATATGACGGTGCGAACCTCTCAAGAAAGGGTGATGTTGTCGTAGTATCGGTCAATCACAGACTGAATGTACTTGCACATCTTGATCTCTCAGCATATGGAGACGAGTACAGATATTCAGCGAATATCGGCATTGTCGATCTCATCGATGCTCTTGAATGGATACACAGGAACATTGAAGTTTTCGGTGGCGATCCTGACAACATCACTCTCTTTGGAGAAAGCGGAGGTGGTGCGAAGATTCTTGCACTTATGTCCTCTCCTTATGCTAAAGGTCGCTTCAAGAGAGGAATCATCGAAAGCGGTGCAACGGAGACGATGGGTGTTATCTTCACCGATAAGGAACCTTCCCAGCGTGTTACAGAGCTAACGATTGAGAACCTTGGGATAGATGATCCAGAAGAACTTCAGAATGTACCTTATGATGAACTTGTTGCTGCATCGGACAAAGCACTTGTACAAACAGCAGAGGAGTATCAGATTCCAGCAGCATTGGGAACTGGGTATGGTCTTGCATGGGAACCTGTCATCGATGGTGATTTCCTTCCTGAGAATCCTGTGAATGACGACGGCTTTGCTGATGGTGCTGAAGACTATGGGATGCTTATCGGTTCAAACCTGACAGAATGGGAAGCCTTCTATATGGCTGCAGATCCTTTCGGGTATCAGAACGATACCCCGCGCACATGGAGCGAAGAAGAGACAGACAGGAGACTTCATGAGAAATATGGAGATAAAGCAGATGCAATTGTTCAGGAATTCCTTGAAGCATACCCTGAGAAGACAAAAGCTGATGCCCTCTTTATAGACTCTTCAACAATAAGGATTCCTATGCTGAAAATCATGAATGCAAAAGCGACAACAGGAAATGCACCCGTTTATGCTTATATGTTCAGTTGGGAATCTCCAGTAATGAATGGAGTATTCACTTCATATCACACGTCAGAAATTCCGTTTGTATTCAGCAACATAGACAAAGCTGATACGGTAACAGGAGGCGGAGATGACGCAAAAGCACTTGAAGATAAGATGAGTCAGGCATGGATTAACTTCGCCCGTACCGGCAATCCTAATGTAGAGGGTATGACTGAATGGGAAACTTACACGCCAGAAAGTGGTGCTACTATGATCTTCGATAATAATATCCGGCTCGCCCATCATCATGATTCAGAGCTAATGAATCTTCTAACAAGCAATTAATCAATAGATTCTGCCAGCTAATCACTGGCAGATTTCTCATAGTAAAACATTCTGAGTTTTGCAAGGCTCTCATCAGGATGGAGATAACTTAAGACAACCTTATTTACAATCTTCGCTATATATCCTAATGAATAAACTCTTGCTATATTTATTCATTGCCCGTCAAACAGTTATTTTGCCATTACGATAATACAGATAATACGTATACCAGTTTTAAAGGTTTTCAGCTGGTAGGAATTTGGCAGGAAAAACCTCAAATAATAGTGATAACTGACATAAAACAGAAAATCGTCATAATACAACTCGTTGTATTACAACGATTTTCTTATTATAGACAAATTGGAATCACTCCCACTCAATCGTACCACAGGGCTTCGGCGTCATATCGAATACCACCCTGTTAACACCTTTAACTTCCTTCAGGATTCTGTCTGTAATGTGGGAAAGGAGTGAGAATGGAATCTCTGCAACGGTTGCAGTCATCGCATCCTTTGTATTTACAGCTCTGATGATTACAGGATACTCAAAGGATCTCTTTCCATCCTTTACTCCAACGGACTTGAAGTCTGGAACAGCTGTGAAATACTGCCAAACCTTACCTTCCAGACCATTGTTAGCAAACTCTTCCCTGAGTATTGCGTCAGACTCTCTTACGCATTCAAGACGGTCACGTGTAATGGCGCCAAGGCATCTTACTCCGAGTCCAGGCCCGGGGAACGGCTGACGGTAGACCATGCTATCTGG
The DNA here is from genome assembly GCA_944390015.1 of uncultured Spirochaetaceae bacterium. Lineage (GTDB taxonomy): Bacteria > Spirochaetota > Spirochaetia > Sphaerochaetales > Sphaerochaetaceae > Ornithospirochaeta. The sequence continues at coordinate 121,877 of CALXOL010000002.1, read as the reverse complement.
AAGACCAAGAGCCTTACCTACTGCCCTTACCTCATCCTTATAGAGGAACTTAAGAGGCTCAACAAGCTCGAACTTGAGATCCTCTGGAAGACCTCCTACGTTGTGATGAGCCTTTACCCCGTCGCTTTCCAAGATATCTGGATAGATTGTTCCCTGTGCAAGGAACCCAATTCCTTCAAGCTTTCTGGCCTCTTCCTCAAACACCCTTATGAACTCAGCACCGATAATCTTCCTCTTCTTCTCCGGCTCTTCAACTCCTGCAAGCTTATCAAGAAAACGGTCGACAGCATCGACATAGATGAGGTTTGCATCCATCTCATGCTTGAAAACCTTCACAACCTGCTCAGGCTCACCTTTCCTTAAAAGACCATGGTTAACATGGACACATACAAGGTTCTTACCTATTGCTTTGATCAAAAGAGCTGCCACTACTGATGAATCAACTCCACCCGAGAGAGCTAGCAAAACTTTTCCATCCTTCACCTGCTCTTTAATCTTCTCAATCTGCTCAGAGATGAAAGCTTTCGCAGCTTCTTCCGTCTCTATTCTCTTTAAAGACTCCGGTCTAACGTTATCAGCCATAAAAAACTCCTAATAGAGATATAGTCTATTATTCTTATATTATTTTTGAGAGGTCCTGAACAAGAGGATTGAAAAGATATAAGGTGAATACGGCTTAAGAAAATAGAATTAATTAGCATATATAAGTAATGTTTTCTGCATATTTTCATACAAATCTCAAGTTCAATTTGAAACATGTATAAAAAATATAGAATAAGATTAAGGATTCTAAGTATGAAAATGATTGATCGAATATTAGCATCTGATTTAAAACGCCTTTCCCAGACCTATAAGGTCTTGACTATATTCGGGCCAAGGCAAGCAGGAAAATACACGCTGGCAAAGCAGATTTTCCCTGAATACGAGTTTACAAATCTTGAATATTCTGCCTTAAGCAGTGAAGCAAAGAAAGATAGAAAAGTGCATTATCCAGCCTTAAATGCAGCAGAAGTAAGCTCTAGAAAAGCTTAAGACTATCGGCCGAGGAGCCAGGAAAGGTCATGACTTCTATTATAATTCTTGTCCAAAACCTCATATGACAGAGGATGCAGATCTTCAAATGTAAGCACATAACCAAGACCGTTTGGAACAAACATATCTAAGAATTCCTTCTTATCCAGATTGAATAATGCTATTACTGAAGAACGCATTATTCCTGAGTGTGTCACTATCGTGGCAGAATGCTTTCCTTCCTTCTCACATTTTCCAACAGTGTCCAGCAAGGCTTTGCTACCCCGCTTCATTACATCGCTTATCGTCTCCTCATCCTTAACGGGCTTATCTTCAACCCAAGAGGAGAAGTATGTGTAGATTTCTTCCTTTGTCGGCAGTATAAGCCCTTCCAGCGTACGGAAGTTTATCTCCTTGTACTCATCACTTATAGTCGGGCACTTATCTGGAAACAGAATACGAAACGTGTCCTTGCATCTTTTTAGAGGGGAACAGAAATAGGCCTCACTCTCAGGATACTCAACAGAGCGTCTAAGCTCACGAAGTTCCTTCTTTCCATTCTCAGTTAAATCAACATCCATCCAGCCTGAAAGCATGTGACGGACATTCGCTTCACTTTCCCCATGTCTGACTAAAGTAAGTGTGAATCTCATTGGCACTCCTGACTACCCAATATGGATTATGCGTGAAAGCCCATTGATATGACAATATATGAATGAAAAAACATGAAAGTAAGATTTCAGAGAAGAACAAAAAGGTGCTTTCTGATATACTTTCAGCATAACAACAATATCGGAGGATGTGATGCAGGATTTTTCAGGAACAAATGATGGAACGCTAAAAATGAGGATATACAGGTCAATGCTTAATGATATCCTTGAAGGAAGATATGTCCCTGAAAGACCGTTTACGGAGAAGGAACTGACGGAGAAGTACCAGATTTCAAAATCTCCGATAAGGGAAGCGCTGATTGAGCTATGTAACGAAGGAATCCTACGTTCAATCCCCCGCTATGGCTATGAGGTACTCAGAATAAAGGAAAAAGAGGTAAAAGATGCAAAAGATGCACGTATCATCCTGGAGTGTGGTGCCTTAGAGCATTATTTTGATAGGCTGAGCAAGGAGCGCATCGAATACCTTAGCACGATACTGGATTCGGACCATACGGAAAATGACGATATCCAGCATCACTGGGACCGCAACAGCCATTTTCACATCGCACTGATGGAAAGTTATGGAAATGATTATCTCGTATCTGTTCTGAAACGCTCCATGATATTAATGAAAAGAGCATACGCCCAATACCAGTACAATAAATGGCAGAAACTAGGTTTCCCAAGCCAAGGTACAAAACACAGGACACTGCTTGAGTACATTGCAAACGCTGATAAGGAGAATGCCGTAAGAACGCTGAGAGAGGATATAGCCTCATTCGATACGACATTCCTAGGTTAAGCATCAAGCATGAGATGGAGTATTTCTATATCCGTCTCTCTCATACCATCCTTTCCAACCTTTCCAAAAGTCTTAATGGTATTCTCGATATCATCTTTTGCAAGGCCGTCTCCACCTTTGAAACTGCTTTTCTGTTCATCTGCAAGCTCAAAGCCCATGATTGCAGCCTCCAATGCGGAGGAGATTTTCGCAGCACAGGATGCCTTTGCCCCATCGCATACGATTCCCCCGACGGAAGCGAGAGTATTTGTTATCGCATCCGATATCTCACGCTCATCATGCGTATGAAGGAAGGCTATCGCAGCAGATGCACCAGCAGCGGCGGAAACCGCACCACAATATGCAGAAAGCGGCCCGATGTACTTCTTCTGATGGATTGCAATGAGATTTGAAAGCGCCAGGGCCCTCAGTATCTCATCCTCACTTTTTCCCATATCAAGTCCATACTCTATTACAGGAAGAGAGACAGTAAGCCCCTGATTACCACTTCCTGAATTTATAACCACAGGAAGTGGGCAACCTGACATGCGTGCATCCGAGGCTGCTGCCGCCTTTGCCCTCGCCCTTATCCTCACATCTCTTTTATCGTAGTTTTTAAGCAGCATCCGACCTATCGAGGCTCCATAGCTCGAAGAAAGTCCCTCTTCCGCGATCTGCTCATTATATTTCCATTGCGCCTTTAAAGAGGAACGCACATTCTTCAAAGGCGCATTTAGCGCATAATCGATGATGCCATCCACAGAGAGATAAGCCTTCAGAGACTCCTCATCATCTCCATTCTCTTTGTTGCCTTTCTTAGCAGAGAACAGAATCTCTCCATTCTTCCTAACCCTTGAAATCTCATTATGATGATTTTCTATCGTAACGGAGACACTGTCTTTGCCATAGATTGCAGTAACCTCGATAAAAAGACCTGCAACACCCTCTGCAAGCTCAACGGTGCATATTCCTTTTTTCAAAAGCTCAGACACACTCTTTCGATCGTCATCAGTGACTGTGGAAAGAACTTCCAAAGCAAGGCTGGAATCTCCACCAACAGCTCCAAGTAGAGCCGCGGTCTCAATTCCTTTCATTCCAGACGAATTAGGGACTGTAACACCTTTTACATTCTTAATAATATTGCCGCTACATCTTACATTCATACTCTCAGGCATGTGATCAAGATAGCTTCTTGCACTCGCTGCTGCAAATGCTATCGCAATAGGCTCTGTACAGCCTAACGCAGGCTTTAATTCCGCATTCAATATCCTGTCGTAAAATGCATAAAAATCCTTCATCGTCCTATTTCCTCATCAAGATATCTTAACGCCCTTACGTAAATCAGAAAGCCTTTTCTCATCCTCTCAATCTCAACTGATTCGTTTCTCTGATGCGCTCTGCCCTGCCCTGGAGGAAACGGAGGAATCGCATTCCCATTAGGAGAGCCCATACCGAATGCGACTGCCTTCTGCATAAGACGGGCATATGTGCCACCTGCCATTACATAAGGAGGCTTTGCTGTGCCGTATACCTCATTTGCAATATCATTTAAGCCCAAGATCAAAGAATCCGGCTCAACTCTATATCCCTCACTTGAAGATATAATCCTGATATTCCCATGCCTATTTAGCTTATCTGCCACACTGGATGTCGAAAAAGAGATCGGAATCCTGATGCTAAGAGTACACACCATAGTCTTATCTTCGCTTCTTACCTCAGTTACAACCGCAGTAAGAGCGCCGGACTCTTCATCAGAGAGGGAAATGCCAAGCCCAGTCCCGTAGAAATCTGGAAAGAGCGAGATGTATTCGTCTACCGCTTCATCCTCAATTCCAAGCCTCTTAAGTTCCCTCATCAGGTTCAATACTGCATCCTCTCCTCCATCAGGGGTTGCAGGATGTCTGCCTTTGCCTGTCGCATGAACAATGCCATCAAGAGTCTCAGCACATGCCTTATCTATTACGGAAGCGCCTCCCCCTGCGCTTATTGAGCTGATTATGCCGGATGAGAAAGGAAGTCTCACCTCGGCCTTAATTGAGCCTTTCTCCCCATATGCGACAGGAAAGCCTGAGTCCGGAACAAGAGTGAGATCGGGCATCTTCTCATCCTTAAATGCCATGGCGACATCGCTCATCCCTATCTCCTCAGCAGACCCTATTCTAAGCAGGAAATCATTTTTACTCTTCCAGCCTGATTCCAATAGATATCTGAAAGCAAAAAGAACTGCGATGGCTCCACCTTTATTGTCAGTAGTACCTCTTCCTACAAGATGCCCCTCTTTCTCATATAACTCGAAAGGATCCCTATCCCAATCTCCGAGTGCGGGAACGACATCCCCATGGCATGCGACAGCTATGCTATGCCGGCCCTCAGTTCCTTTAATCTTCCCCTCCGCAAAGACATCGTTTATAAGGCGTGTACTAAGCCCTACCTTCTCCATCTCACTGTTCATGAAGCGGAGCATCTCAAGATTCTCTTTGCCGAAGGGAAGCCCGTCCTTTCCAGGAGAGGCAACGCTTTTATATGCCACGTAATGTTTAAGTGTCTCTATGTATTCATCAAGGTGCTCACTCCACCAGGCTAAAGCATTGTCCATAAAACCTCCAAAGGACGGTCTTCCGTCATTAATTAGTAAAGTAGATTGTTCTTTTCTGCCGTCTTTACACCTTCAGCTTCCCACTCTCTTGCTCCGAGTTTATCGAGCTGATTGATGAAAGCTGCCCAGCTTGTTTCATTCAGTTCCTTGTTCCCAGAAACGAATTCGGCTAAGCCCTGCTCGTAATAGCGCTGCAAATCCCCGGAAGGAAGCGGCATGATATCAACCCCTGCCTGCTTAATCCATGGACATGCCTGCATTTCTCTGAGCGTAGTAAGAGCGGACATTGGCTTTCCTGATACTTTCGTAACGTAGGATGGATATCTGGATTCAAGCTCAGCCTCTCCCCAGTAGAATGCAAGTCCCTTGAGCTGGAGTAATGGCTGAACCGCACTCTGAGTAAAACCAAGAGAAGGATCTGCTAGGCCATCAGTAACGGGAACACCTCTATCATTGAGAACGAAGTTAACACCTTCCTCGCCCCATCCGATCATGTAATATCCAGGACCGGCCATCCATTCAAGAAGTTTTGCGATTATTGGTTTCTTACCCTCATCGGCAGCTCTCTGGGATACGGCGATAACACCATCATTCACATTCGTGTAAACACCAACTGCGGATTTTCCTTCCGGCCCTACAGGAGGATCGATTACAATCCACTCCCCGTCTGGGAAGTTAGCATCGAATGGTGCATAGTTGGACTCAGCGGCATAAGAAGCATGCTGCTCTCTCATCATTCCGTATTTTCCACTCTTCCATGCTGCCTTGAAGTCATCCTTTTTCTGGCTTATCCAGTTTGGATCGATTACCCCCTCCTTGCACATCTGTACTATGAAGCACATGGCATCATAATACTCAGGTTTATAGATGTTAAGGCCAGGGTTATCCTTTGAAAGATCCCAAGTACCGGCACACCCGAATGCACCGAAGAACGGATCGAGACGACGACCAAGTCCCTCCTCATAGCTTGTTATTTCAATAAACGCACCATAGCCGTAAGTATCATCCTTGCCGTTTCCATCGGGATCATCGTAAGTGAAAGCCCTCATTACCTCCATGTACTCTTCGAGAGTGTGTGGAATATCAAGCCCGAGATTATCCAGCCAGTCCTTTCTTATGAGAATACCCTCATTCTTCTTGATATCCCCTGTTGAAGGTGCAAATCCATAGATATGGCCATCGAGAGTTGCATATTTTATGGAATCCTCACTGTACATCTTCTCCGTTCTCTCCGGCATAAGAGCGAACATGTCATCAACTTCTGCCAGCAGTCCCTGCTTCTGAAGTTCGACCATTACAGGACGTCTGAGGCTCATCATATCCGGGAGCATGTCAGCCGCCCCTGCCGTAAGCATCCTCATATCCCTGTCATTTGCCGCAGCAGGAAGCATCGTAAGCTCAAGGTTGATACCAAGCTCCTCCCTTATGATATCAAATACGAACCAGTCCTTAGGTGGAGGCCCGGCCTCTACGATAGCAGGATTATACCAGAACGTGATTGTCGTCAGCCCATTCTCATCGACCAGAGGCTCACTCTCTTTTGCGCCACCTGCGATAAGAAGTCCCATGGTAACTGTGATAAGTAAAAGTACTGCAATTAATCTTTTCACAATTTCCTCCTTTATAGATTATCATGTGCCGCATCCACGGCAGTTCTTATTCTTTCAACTGGAAGATCAGAGCCCATCGTGCAATCCGCACCGAGGATGAATTTCTTCCCCTTCATCTCTCTTCTCAGCCTATGTACCTCTGTTTTAATATCATCAAGTGTGCCGTCAACTATTATTCCGCTTCTGTTCTCAAGACCTCCGAGGATGGTCTTACCTGGAAATAAGCGCTCACCTTCAGAGATAGGTATGTCATTCTCATAGATTCCCCAGTTCACGGCATCAGCATATGGCGCATAGCTTACATATCTCTTGATATCGAGCTTCTTCTTACACATATGGAGAATCACGGAAGCTCCCATATTTTTTGCCACCTGCATTATTTCTTTATCGAAAGGAGCCTCTGCGATATCAAATTCCTCGGCTGTATAAACATCACTCTCTCCACCAAGAGATGCGAAATATATTCCATCGGAACCAGCTTCGATAACACTTTCAACAAGCATGCACAGAGCTTCTGCTATTCGTTTTTCAGCATCCAGGAAAGATGATGGCTTCTCCCTGAAAAGGTTGAGCTGTACCTTTCTTATCTCCTCCAGAGCTTGATACTGGGGCCTCATCGTATGAACCAATGATGCCGTTATCCCATGGATTGTACATATGACATACGCATCGGAACCCACCTTGTCTACAATAGCCTTTACAAGATCCGTCTGATGCATGATGAAATCGGAATGCCTGTTAAAAGGCCCGATTCTCAATAAATCATCTGCGCTAACAACACCGGGATTAGAAGGAACGAGATTCTCGTTCATTATCTTCATTATGTCCGTATCCGTTTGACGAAAGAAATCCAGATGCCTCTTTACTGCAGCTTCCCCATACTTATAATCACTGCCGAAATGTATGGAGAATGATGCAGGTACTATGCCCTGTACTTCCCCGTTAAGAGTCTTTCTTACTAAGTCCTTCTTATTCATCGCTTTCCTTTAATATCTTAATAGAATATTAGCATAATATTTAAAGAATGCAAGAAAAAAGTTGGCCTTTTTCAGACCTAACACCTACTTTCAAACTCTGGCTCATATAGCTTGGGTAATATGCGGAAAAACAAAGCCTGGCCGTATTCTCCCCAGGCATTGGAAATAAGAAATCAGAATCTAGCACTCATACCATTTTCTGATGAACTCATAGCTGAATTCTATAGCCCTACATGTAAGCTCTTCGCATAAGTGCGGAGGATCAGATGAATTGAATCCGCAAGGACGGAGTTCCCTGCATCTTAGGGATGAGAACTTTTTCTCAAAGGCTGATGCAAAATCAAAACACAGCTTTTCAATCTCATCTTTTTTTGAGCCTTTTGCTGTCCCGTAAAGCCCAATGAACATGAGAGACCCTTCAACAAGTCCGCACTGAGCCCGATAAAATCCTGCCCCATGCATCCCGATGGCAGAGGCAAGAACATCCTCACCGACTGGAAATGAAAAAAGATTTGATAGACACCTAAGCGTAGTGCGGGCACAGTTCTCATCCTTGTCGTAATATAGATGATGAACTTCTTTTATAACATATTCATTCATACCTCATATTATTACGGACTATCATTTAACAGTCAAAGAGAAGGAGAAGTACTCCGCCCTCTTCCAGAAGAAATTAAGCAGAGGGAAACGCCCATTGTGGTAGCCAAGCTCAATCGTGAGATCGAGATTCTCCACCGCATTGATGAACGAGAATCCTACAGCTGCAGAAAACTCCGTCTCCCATTTATCCGTATCATCATCGGGACTAAGCGTGTGATTCGTCATACCGTCCTGATGGAGTTTGACCTCTCCTGAGGCGAAGACCTCATATTTATCCAGGAACGGATAGCGAACATTCGCATCAAACTGAAGTATATAGGCTCCATAGCCATTACCATATGCCCTTCTGACAGCCCACTGCTCAGGATTGCGCTCGGCAGTATACTGAGGATTACTTCCAGTGGTATGAATCCAGTCGGGCTGACTGATGAACGGCGACCACCACATACCGGGCTGAGGCATTAAGAAGGATGCCCAGATATCAAAATATTTGCACCCATCATAGCCGATTCCGATCTCAATCATATTATCTCGTGTATAGCTTACAGGCGTCCAATTGGTATAACCTAATCTCTTCATGGCATCATTTACAATCTCATCGCCCGTATGTCCGGAAAAATGCCTAAGCCCGGCATGAATGGAGATCATGTCCATGATTCGCATCTCCCCTCCAACGAAGAAAGAACCATCGAAACCCAAATTGTCAGCTCCTCCAGTTGATGCAAACACAGTATTGAGAGAACCTTGCAGGGCAAAATCAAGCATGAAATATTCAGGCCACCCCATGCGGAGTATTGAAAGCCCGAAACCTGTACGAAGATTCAACATAAGACGGAACTTGTCATTAAAATCCCTGTACTCAATAATTCTGTAATAATCAGGATCTGTAACTTGTTTTGTAGAATCCTCAATCATCATGTTATTGCCAAGATGATTACTGTCGGTAACATAAAATACCTTTATCTCTGATCCTTTGAAGCCGTATGGATCGAGCGTATCTGGATTGAAATACGGCTCGTGAGGACCGAAGGAGAACGTAAATGAGGCAAATACCTCAGAAATGGCGAAAATCAGGCAAAAGCATAAAAAGGCAATTTTTCTCATCATTATCCACCTTTCACTAGAGCGTTAGAATAAGGCCTGCGGAGAAATACCGGCTACGCTGGAAGAAGTAATTAAGAAGAGGGAACCGTCCATCATGATAGCCAAGTTCAAGCGTTACTTCAGGCATGTCTTCCCTTTCTTGGAAACTCAGGCCAAGAGCCAAGGTGTATTCCATGTCCCATGGACGGTCCTCCTCGTATTCAAGGGTCTCAAGATTTATCTTTCCATCCTGATGGAACTGCATATCAAAAGCAAGGTATGCAAGTCCTACTGTCGGAACTGGAATCTCAAGCTCCGCTCCAAGCCCTATTCTCATGGCCTTATAAGAGGATGGATAGGAGTTGTTGTTCTTTCCATCAAGTCCCTCCTGCCCATAGATGTATTCTGAAAGTGGCTTTCCTGCATCAGGGCTTTCTTCGGAGGTGTTCTTTATTGTATCAGCTGGAACATGTGCAGCCGGCCTTATCCAGCCCACATGCTGAGGCAGATCAAGTTCTGCAAAAATGCGGAAATATTTCACAGGCTGAATCGAGATATTCAAAAGCCAAGAGTTATTTCTGGTATACTCTGTAAGCGCGCTGTAATTTCCCTCATTCCTGCTATAAAAATCGTTAAGCGCCTCATCTCCCCAGTGCCCGGAGAAATGATGGAAACCGAATCTAAGTGTTACTATGTTAAAGACATCTAAAGATACTCCAGCACCATAGAAGCCGTCAAAGCCCAATACGTCCACTCCGCCATAAGCGCCGAATACGGTATTGAGTCCACCATGGAGATACATCTCAAGTGCAAGATAATCCTCCCACGAGAAACGGAATAAACCGGCATTCACTGCAGCTTTCAGATTCCAATAAGTATTGTTGCCAGTATCAGGATCCCTGAATGGAAGTTGCTTATATCCACCACTTCCATTATTAGCATCAGCATCTGAAACCAGGATATTCGTAGGTAGATACTTAGTATCCTCAGGAGCCATCATATAGCGGAATGCCACGTTATTGGCAAAAGGATATGCCCTACTCTCCTTATAAAGCGGATCCACGGGTGCCCAAGTGAATGAAACTCCAGAATTTCCGAACTCATACGTCGCACTGGCTCCAGAGAGAACAATGCAAAACAATAACACAATTATAAGGGTTTTCTTCATAGACCAGTCTCCTTTCTTCCAAGTCTAACATGGAAAAGCTAAACTGGGTTGCTAATTTACATCATTAGGTTACAAACACAAAATCCCAGAATAGACCGCATTCAGAATCCATATTCTGCTAGTATCCTGAATAAGGCCTTACGGTCAGGATAATTTGCCTTCACATAAGATGCTATTTCAAGTGCATCGTCTTTTCCCCCAAAAGAGGACAGTTTTTGAAGATTTACTGCAAAACATCGATATGATGGTCTTTGTTTACGCTTGCCTTTAGTTGGAAGCATTAGAAGACATCTTTTCTTGTACACAGCTATCAGGCGTTCTGGAGAGAAGTTGAAGAGAGAAGTTTCATAGAAAACAAGTTCGTTATTCAGCGGATTCATATCAAAAAAAGAAAGAAGAGCATCCCAATCAGCAACATGAGCCAATATTTTTGCCGTATAAAGATAATACTTTTTCTTTGAGACTATTCTCTCCGCTTCCACTTTTTTCTTATCATTTGGCAAAACATCCAAAAGCAGGAAAGCATCCTCTGCTCGGGGAGAATCCTTTTCAAGATTTAAATAGAAAAAAGGAATGCTTAATTCCTTGAGCCCATGTTCAACAAGCTTTTTCCCTATAGTTTCTGGATCAATAATAAGAATACCTAATACGGCATACTCTTCCCATCTGCCCTCCTCTTCATATTTATCACATAAAGAACGGACATAGTACTCTGCCTGACCTTTGAACTTCTGCATCTCATTAAGCTTATGTAGATAGTCAAATCCAAGCCTATCCATAATCTTCATCAAAGTCATTGAACTGAATGCACATCCTCTTTCCATGAGACTTAGCCTTTTACTCATGTATTCAGAGTCCGAAACAACATCAATCATAAAGGAATCAACGATTTCATCATATAAGGAAGAATCAATAAGATTATTATACAGTTTAACGATTGCCTTTCTGCTATCAACATCTGCATTATTCCAAATACGGGAAATCATCGATGACACATTATTAGCAACATCCCTGAAGTTATAAGGGTTGTAATTGCGATTTCGCCTTATGACCTGAAGAGAATCAAAAAGAATATGGTTTATTTCTGCTGGGTATTTCTTCTGCTCTATGAAAGGATCGAGACGAACGCTGAGAACACGATTAATCATATCCGTTTCATAAAAAGAAAGACTGTCTGTGACAATCATTTTAATCGCATTCAGCACGTACTTATATAACAGCTCTGGATGGCTAGACAAAACCTTCGAGTAAAGAAAATCTGCGGCAACCGTATTATCTGAAACGATAGACGTAAGTAATGACTTTACTTCATCCTCGTCCATCCCTTCAATTATACTGCAAAGCTTTGATACATCCTGTTTTTCGTAAATGGTGTTGTTAAGCACTCCAAGAACTGGTTCACCATTCTCCAATGCAAAAAGAAGTGCCGCCTCATGCTTGCAGTTCTTGCCACTCTGACAGTATGGGCAATCACAGGATGCGGAGATGAAATTGTCCTTATCATCCATTATGATGCGGACATTGTACAGTTCATATCCATGTACCTTGGCTTCATATCCATCCGCCCTTTTATATATGCCACAGACTTCCCCTCTGCGATAATACTCCTCACCCCTTGATAGGATAATTGCAGTGAAATAGTCTTTCCAATCACCCAAGTCCCGCATAAAGCACCTCAGTTAATCATCATATGTTTTCCATTAAGGATGAACTATCCACAGAAAGAGCCGAAGCGAGAGCCATTACCGTCTCAGCCCTAGCCCTGTTTATAATTCTTTCCCTCTGCTCATACTGCTGAATTGTGCGCAGAGGAACTGATGATCTCCCTGCCAGCTCAGACTGAGAGAGACCCATACGCATCCTTCTGTTCTTCAGCCTTGTCTCTTTTCTGCAGATAGAATCCAACAGTTCAACAATCTGCATAATGTCCATTTCATGATATGGCTGGTAAAAATCCATTAACTCACTTGGTTTAATCAAGTAATTAATCTCATCAAAATTTAAAGCACTCCACCACTGGTAATAGGCAAGAACCCATCCACTCCAGAATTCTGGCCCCTTTTCAAATCTAAGCCGTGGTATTTTTATTGCTTTCTCCAATCCAATTTTTCTCAAGACATCTTCTGCCAATTCAAATCCAGATACCCCTGATAGATATCGGTAATCGCCATTTGAAAAATCATTGGAAATACCGCTTATAATGAAAAAAGAAAAAAAATCGTCAATAGAGAAATCCAAATCATGAACAGCATAATCAAGCATTAATGCAAGATTCTGTTGGGCAAGGCTTAAATACATCTCATTGTATGCGCGGATCATTATTCTTTATCTCCTTTCGCATTATATCAGTTATAAATAAATCATCTTTATTAAATTTGAGTCTTTCATCATAAAGATAGCCTTCTCTGGCATCTTTATCCCTTTTCATCCTTTTCCCATAATATATATCAGCCGCTGTTGCCATGGCATCAGAAAACTTAATCCTTGAGAAGGATTTCCTACTTGTCAAAACATACTGCATTCCTAAATTCCCAAGTAACATAGCTTTTTTTAAACCTTGTACGGATATAGCTCCATTTATGAAATCACTTGCATATGCAAAATAGCTATCATCCGCTCTCCAACCGTAAATTACATCTGCATTTTTATAATCAATCATGAAATTTTCTTTTAGATAGGTCATGGCCGCCACGGCAAGAGATCCTTTTGCATCGAACTTTCTGTTCTCAAGAAGAATTGATATCCATGTGAGAACATTTTCCTTAGACAAGTCCAGTATATTCAAATCAGAAGAATCAAATGAATAAATGTTGACAAAGCCATCTCTTTTAGGCCCTCTTACAGACCACTCCCTTGCAAGTTCCATATCCATTGTACAATAAAAACCAAGACCGTAATCATTATTAGCTTTCCCGTATCCGTACTCAGGAACTCTAACTATATTCTCTGAACCATGATATAAGGTCACTTGATAACTCATATCCGTATTATACATCTGTAGGAGTATAGCAGCAAGAAATTAGTTTGTATTTTCGAACTTAAAATTTCTTTCAATAGAGAAAACAGGAAAGGAATCAAATGCATTCCCTACTCCTACTCTTCATCATTGCAGTGAAACTCTGCTAAAATGCTCATTTAAAGGGGAGAGATGATTTGGTTTACCTCATAGCAGGACTCATATGCAGCGCACTTGTTTCATTAGTACTCAAGATCAGCTCAAAATGGGAGTATGACAGATATGGTATGTTCGCAGTCAACTATCTTTCATGTCTCATCCCCTTCCTCTTTTCGCAAATTGGTAAAAATATACCGCCGTTGGATGGAGACTTTGCATTCTGCCTTATCTTTGCCCTGCTAAATGGTTTTCTGTATCTGGCAGGAATGCTGATGAATCAAATCAACGTAAGGAGAAATGGCGCTATACTCCAGTCCACATTTGCCCGACTTGGAGTGATGGTGCCTACTGCCGTTTCCATTGTCTTCTTCGGAGAAAGACCTTCTTTTTCAGGAACTGTTGGAATAATTTTAGTTCTTGTCGCTTTCTCCATCATGAATATTGGAGAAAACAATGATAAGGAAAAGAATGTGCATGAAAAACCTGTTTTCTCTCTTTTGATACTCGGCATGCTCTTTGGTGGTATTGCAGACAGTGCACTTAAAATCTTCGAGCAGTTTGGAAGCCCTGCTTTGGAAGATTGGTTCATGGGGCTTACTTTCCTTTCTGCATCAATCATATGTTTACTAATTACATTAGCAAAGAGAGGTAAAATCGGGAAAATAGAAATCATAACAGGACTAGGCCTTGGCATTCCCAACTACTTATCATCCCTTCTCCTTCTGAAATCACTATCCAGTGTTAGTGCATATATCGCTTATCCTACATACAGTGTTGGAGCAATACTTGTGGTCACAATTGTAAGTACAATCTTTTTTAAAGAAAAACTATCAAGATGGAGCAAAGTTAGCTTTGCCTTGATAATCCCTGCAATTATGCTTCTTAATATCGATTAACCAAATAAAACGATAAGAAGACTTCAACCTATATATCGCTATATTTATAACTTTCTGATAAAGCCTAAACTAGATGCGATGCCATCGAATCTGACATAAAATGGCAGATATGACGCATCAAAACGATATTCTCGTATTATTTGACATTTTTAATTTTAATTGATTATAGCTATTTATCTAGCTATAATTAATGTAGAGGTATAAATGAAGATAAACACAAACGAAATCATATCAATAAGTGCAGCAAATCAGAACTTTTCAAATGTTATAAAGATTGCAGACAAACGAGGAAGAGCCGTCATTTTCAAGAATAACAGTCCCAAATATATTCTCATGAATATCGAGGAATCTCCAATTATAGAGATGACAGATGATGAGAAGATTAATTTCGTAGCGGAAAGAATCCTCAAAGAGCATAAAGTCGCTTTCCTGGAACTTGCAAAATGATTAGATTCTCTGACGATAAGGTAAAACTTCTATATAAGCTGATGGTAGAAGCTACAGGAGGCTCTTTTGGAATCAGGGATGAGAACCTACTCAATTCAGCATTAAATGGAATATTCCAGACATTTGATGGGAAGGAATTATATCCAACAAAAGAAGAGAAAGGTGCTATGCTTGGATACTCATTAATTTCAAACCATGCTTTTGTCGATGGTAATAAGCGGATAGGCGTTTATGTCATGCTTACCTTTCTTGAAGTAAATGGAATCAGAATTGAATGCACAGACAATGAATTAATAGAACTCGGTCTCGGAGTTGCTGCAGGGAATATCAAATATGAAGAGATCCTTGACTGGATTCTCATTCATGAGACTTAACTGACTGCTACTTAGAAGAAAATCTATATCACTGGGCTGGTCATTATAGAGAACTAATCCAGAAGAGCCGAAAAGTACATTGATTTCTCCCATGCCGTTTTACTGCAATAATCTGTGTATAGACAATAGAAAAAGCAGACAAAAAAGTAAAACTATAAACAAAAGACCTACCCACTTGGGATAGGCCCTATAAAACAAATTGGATAATCAGCAATCAGAGTGTGCCATCAAGAATTGCATCAACAATCACAGAACCAACCTTGTAGTTGTTCTCCATTGCAGTTGCGAAGATATCAGCAGCTTCGATTGAATCCTCACTTGAAAGTGAATCATTTGATCTTGA
This sequence comes from uncultured Spirochaetaceae bacterium, assembly GCA_944390015.1. Lineage (GTDB taxonomy): Bacteria > Spirochaetota > Spirochaetia > Sphaerochaetales > Sphaerochaetaceae > Ornithospirochaeta. The sequence goes on along the minus strand of CALXOL010000002.1, from coordinate 106,223 downwards.
TGGATCCCAGAGCCCCTCTGGTGTTACACCATTCATGAAGACGACCATATTCACGCTGTCGCGGAGAATGATATATCTGTCGAGCATTCCAAAGCGATCAAGGACAACTGCAATCGCAATATCCTCCATCTCTGAGAGTGCGAACGGATCCGGAGCCCCATAGACCTCACACATCGCTCTTGCATTCTTCTGGTCAAACTCCCCCTTCCAGTAATTGTCTCCTGTTACGGTCGTACCGCGAAGTACTTTCGGATCTCTCGTAGCCCATTCGGCATTGTCGAATGTATATGCCATGAACGCTCTTGTCTTATCAGTAGTATCAATCTTTACATCCTTTACCATGTCATAGATTTTTGCCATGAGATCCTGATCAAGGAGCTTGTAGCTTACAGAATCATAACTTGAGTCATGGAACCATGTAGGAGAGTCCGGATTCTCCATCTCCCTTGCGTCTGCATGATGTCCAAGGTCATAATCAATTGCTGCTGTGATTAAGAAGACATCTCCCATTACGGAGTACTCCGTAGCAGAGCCCGCACAACCAGTGCTGATGAAATAGCAATCAGAGAAATCAAAACGAGGATCAAGAAGGATTGATGTAATCGTAGCTGCGGTGTTCACCTTACCCATACCGGTCACATAGATGCCTACCCCGTCTTTTACATAGAGCTTTGAATCAGGATTTCCACCCTTGATATCATACTCATCTCCACCCTGGGCATAAGCCTCATAATAGAACTGTGCCTCTCCAGGAAAGTCTCCTGCCATCTCCCCATTTTCAAACTTTGGAAGGATTAAAACCTTAAGAGGAATTGTATCAGCAAAGACAGCTGATAGTGCGATTAAAAGAACAAACAGAACAGTTAGAGTTTTTTTCATTTCTGCCTCCAGGCTTCCAAACTAAAAGAAAAACAGTACTTGGTCAATCTCTTTACAGAATAAAGAAAAAAGTACAACAGAACGCAACATTAATGCTCTGCTCAAAGGCTATGTTTTCCGCAAAATATAAGATTTGCCTTGAAGTCTAGTATGGTGAATTCTCCCGATTAAGATATTACCTTTTACCTATTTTCAGTTTTCTTTCCTCTCTTCTTCTTTGGGAAGAATCAGGTTCATTATGATTGCCACAATTGTTGCAAGTACCACAGGAGAGGATGCAAATACCATCGTAACCCATGAAGGGAAGCGTGAAAGGGATTCGCTTACAAGACTTACACCCATTCCGAGAGCTGCAGAAAGTCCTACTATTGATGTGTTACGGTAACTCATCGGCTGCATTGCAACAAGCTTCATACCTGTCATTGCAATAGATGCGAAGACACTTACCGTAGCCCCGCCGAGCACACACTGAGGAATTGTCGTCAATAGTGCAGAGAACTTGGGAACAAGCCCTGCCGCAAGTAACATGACAGCAGTAAGTCCTAGTACTCTTCTGTTTACAACTTTTGTTGATGATACAATTCCTACATTCTGGGAATATGTAGCATTCGGCAGTCCTCCAAAGAGTGCTGAAATCATATTGGAAACCCCAAAGCTGATGATACCACCCCTTAGCTCATCCCCATCCGGTTCCCTTTCCATTGCCCCCATCGTCGTTGCCGACATGTCCCCTATTGCCTGAACAGCATTTATCGCAAAAAGAACGGAGATTGCAAGGATGGAAGAGAACTCAAACTCAATTCCAAAAGGTGCAAGCTGGGGAAGAGAGAATATTCCAGCCTCCCCTACCGCACTTAAATCTACCATGCCGAAAAATGATGAGACGATGTAACCAAAAACAATACCAAGAAGAATGGATGCAAGCTTCAGCATTCCCTTTCCAAAATGATTTAAAAGAGTCACTACTGAGAGTGTGATAATTGAGACCAGCCAGTTCTGCCAGCTTCCAAAGTCCGGATTACCGCTTCCACCTGCCATGTACGTTATCGCAGTCGGATAAAGGGAAAGGCCAATCGTAAACACGACCGTTCCTGTTATTAGAGGAGGAAAAAGCCGCTGAAGTCGTTTTGCGAATATTCCGATTACAACGGCAACCGCGCCACCAACTATCTGAGAGCCGAATATATGAGCGATGGAAAAGGATGAAGTGATGCTCTGCATTGTAGCAAGATAAGCAAAACTTACTCCCATTATCAGGGGAAGCCGTGCGCCGCAGATGCTTTTGATACCAAATAGCTGGAGCAGTGTAGATAATGCAGCACACACGAGGGAGGATTGTATCAAAAGAATTCTTGAGGCACTATCGAGAGAGGCAACAGTCGATATGATGATCGCAGGAGTGACACATCCGACAATCATGGCAACAAGATGCTGCATTGCCATTGGAAAGGAATATTTCAAAGAGGGGAGCTTACCATCCATCTCAAAAAGCAGTTTTCTATTATCCATAAAGGAGAGTATAGCATGATTCACCCTTAAGCTGTGAAACATTAACTTGCGGGCTGGGCTATTCAGAGGTAAAATATTTGCATGATTGAAAAAAGAGCATATGTGAAAGCGGAATTTGAACCTATTGAAGTTGACTCTGAGGATTTTCTGAAAGGAGCCTACAGAGAGGAAGCAAAAGAAAGGATTCTTAAAATTATCGAGGTTGAAGCTCCCATCACCGATGCCTTGCTATCCAAAAGACTTATAAATAGTTTTTCAATCAAAAGGCTTGGATCGAGTCTCGCAGAATACTATGAATCCCTGATAAAAGAGCTAAAAGAAGAAGGGAAGCTGAATGAAATAATCATGGCGGGGGAAAAAGTCTATCATAACGGAGAATGTAGTCTTTTCTTCCGCCCTACTCCAGAGAATCCCGAGGAGATAAGATACTCATACCAGATTCCAGTTGAAGAAGCGCTGAATGTAATCACCTACATCTTTGAGCAGACTGGAAGGAAATTCATAAAAAAAGAACTTCTTTGTGAGTTTTCAAACCAGCTCGAATACCAGAGAAAAGGAAGTCAGGTGGTATCATTGTTCAACAAGGCGTTCGACGAGGGAAAGAAGAGCGGTATGATAAAGAAGAACAGCAGCGGGAAATTTTACCTTTGCATTGAGAAAAATACCGAAACAGAATAATGAAATTTATATTTATCTCAATTTTTACTCTCAAAAACATGCCTTTTCCATCTTTTTCTTTACAAATGCCTTTCATCAGCTATACTAAAATTGAATTCAATAAGGAGAGTAAATATGCTTATCAACCTTGATATCAAACCAGAAATCAGAAAAAAGAACATTGAACGATGCAAGGAAAAGGGAATCAAACTCCCTACATTCAAGGAGATGATCAACCCCAAGCTCATTAAGAAAGACGTACTTGATAAACTGAAAGTAACAGGGCTATGGGATGTGGATCCTGTAAACCTGTATAGAATCAACTGGCATAATGAAAGGAAAGAGAAAGGAGGACTTTTCTCAGGCGTCAACTATATTGAAATCCCTCATGAGATAACAGGAGTAAAAGCAAGGATATTCGCACTTGCAGGTAAATTCTTCCCATGCGGTGTCCATAAGGTAGGAGCAACATATTCATGCCTGGCACCGGCACTGGTAACGGGAAACTTTGATGCTGTAGAGCAGCAGGCCGTATGGCCAAGTACCGGCAACTACTGCCGTGGAGGCGCATACAACTCAGCACTCCTTGGATGCAAGAGCATCGCAATCCTTCCTGAGGATATGAGCCAGGAAAGGTTCAACTGGCTAAAGACCGTTGCAGGGGAGATAATCGCAACTCCAGGCTGTGAGTCGAATGTTAAGGAGATTTTCGACAAATGCCATGAACTTGATGCAGAGCGTGGTAAGCATATCGTAATATTCAACCAGTTTGAACAGTTTGAAAACTACCTTTGGCACTACGAAGTGACAGGGGCCGCCATTCTTGAAGTACTCAAGGAACTTGGAATCCAGGCAGATGCCGTAAAAGGTTATGTATCCAGTACGGGAAGCGGTGGCACACTCGCAGCAGGAGACCACCTCAAAGAAGTTTTCCCACACATCAAGATTGGTGCTGGAGAGGCCCTGCAGTGCCCTACACTACTTAGGAATGGATTCGGAGCACACAGGATTGAAGGAATCGGAGACAAGCATGTTCCTTGGATTCACAACGTAAGGAATACCGACATGGTTCTCTCGATAGACGACCAGGACTGCATGGACACCTACCGCCTCTTTAACGAGAAAGAAGGAATAGAGTATCTGAGAAAACAGGGACTGAAAGATGAGCAGCTTGAAGATCTCGCACTCTTCGGAATATCGGGAATTGGAAACCTCCTCGGTGCGATAAAGATGGCAAAGTATTATGAGATGGATGAGGATGACGTAGTGTTTACGATTCTCACTGACAGCTCTGTCATGTACACTTCCCGTCTTAATGAGCTTACCGAGCAGCAGGGTGCATTCAGCGAGATGGAAGCGGCAAAAGTACATTCATCAGCACTCATGCATCAGGGAATCGATAATGCTCTTGAACTTGGCTACTATGACAGACTCAGGATTCACAACCTCAAGTACTACACATGGGTGGAGCAGCAGGGAAAGACCTATGAGGAGCTCAACAGGCAGTGGTATGACAAGAACTATTGGAAGGACATTCCAAAGCTCACGGGCAAGATTGATGAGCTGATTGAATCATTCAATGCTGAGATTGAGAAATAACATCTGATGCCGGGACCACCCGGCATTATTAAAAAAGGAAGAAATTATGAGATTCAGATATATCTGTTCGGACTGTGGCAGGGTATATGAGAGTAATGAGATCATGTATCTATGTCCCGAATGCAGCAAAGATAACGACGGAAAGACCTTTTCAAAGGGAAACCTTATCGTAGAGTTAACCGACGATGTCCTTAAGAGAGCGAGAGAAAAAGAGCATGTAAAAGCAGAAGACTTCTACCCCTATGAGACAAAACATTCAAAAGAGTTTCCAATAGGAATAACACCGCTAGTAGAAGCAAGAAGATTGAATAAGAAAAGTGGCCTTAAAAACACTCTTTACAAACTGGACAGCCAGTTGATATCCGGCTCATTCAAAGACAGGGCGAGCTACCTTGTAGCAGAACAGGCCATCGCTCATGGTGAAAAAAAGATAGCGCTTGCATCCACTGGAAACGCAGGAGCAGCAATGAGCGCTGTTGGTGCCGCCCTGGGTCTTGAAATCATATTGTTCGTCCCCGAGAGCGCACCTATAAACAAACTGATGCAATCGGTTCTCTATGGAGCCCATGTTGTTCCCGTGAAAGGGAGCTACGATGATGCATTCGGCCTATCAATAGAATATACGAAGCGTCACGGGGGGATAAACCGAAACACCGCATATAACCCTATGACGATTGAAGGTAAGAAGAGCATCTCAATCGAACTGTTTGAACAGTTAGGAAGAAAAGCGCCTGATGCCATCTATGTTCCAGTCGGAGACGGATGCATAATCGCAGGTGTAGCAAAAGGATTCATCGACCTTAGGAAAGCAGGTTTAATTGAGAAACTGCCACATATAATATGCTGTCAGAGCAGGCAATCCAATGCGATATCCAAGGCTTTTGAAAGTGGGAAATACATTCCAGTCAAGGCCACTACAAGGGCTGATAGCATCTCTGTAAGTCTTCCTGCCAATGGCAGAATGGCGGTACGCTATATAAAAGAAAGTGACGGATGGTGCGTAGAGGTAGAGGATGAAGAGATTATTGATGCCGAATTAGAGCTTGCAAGGGAAGGAGGAATTCTTAGTGAGCCGGCAGCAGCATGTGCATATGCCGCATATAAGAAGGATGCAGAGAGTATTAAGAAAAAACTTGGAGAGGATGCTTCAATCATCGTTCTGCTAACGGGATCAGGCTTTAAAGATATGGCCGTATTTGATGGTAAAGTAAAGCTTCCAGATGCGATTGATGCGACAGCGCAAGCCGTTGACAGATTAAATTTCTGAATTGCGCTTATAGAAGAGGGCTTTACTTTTGATGCTAACGCCCTCTTCTTTTTTTCACTACTTGTCTAAAACAGAGTGCCAACTCACTTTGTAAACCTAATTAATTAATTTTCTAGCAACAATTAACTATTGAAAAAGTAGGTTTATCGTCTTTTCAAAACTTGTATAATTCAGTATTTTCTTTACTGATATGTTGAAAATAGGAATTGATGTCGGCTCAACTACGATGAAAGTTGTCGCCATTGACGAGAATCTACAACCAATATACAGTGCCTATGAGCGCCATTATTCAGAAATATTCAAGAGAGCGGCGAAAATGCTCTCAGATGCTTTAGATAAACTGGGAGATGTGGAAATCCAAGTCTCTCTTTCAGGATCTGCAGGAATGGGACTTAGCGAGAAATCTGGGATCCCGTTCGTTCAGGAAGTATATGCCACACGTGTGGCAGTAAACACGTTCATACCCAACACGGATGCCGTAATAGAGCTTGGAGGAGAGGATGCGAAGATCCTGTTCCTGAAGAATGGTCTTGAAGTGAGGATGAACGGCTCCTGTGCTGGTGGAACAGGTGCGTTCATCGACCAGATGGCTACCCTTCTCGGCATCTCAATGAATGATATCGACCGCCTAGCAGATAAATCGACGGAGATTTATACAATCGCATCCAGATGCGGAGTATTCGCTAAATCAGATATCCAGCCGCTCATAAACCAAGGAGCGAGGACGGAGGATATCGCCGCTTCAATCCTTGTAGCGGTGGTAAACCAGACGATTGCAGGACTAGCGCAGGGAAGAAAGATAGAAGGAAACGTCGTCTATCTCGGAGGACCGCTTACATTCATCAAGAACCTAAGAAAACACTTTGACGAGGCTCTCTGCACAGAGGGAACATGCCCAGAGAACTCCCTTTATTATGTCGCACTTGGAACGGCACTCTCCCCGGGAGGTAAGAATACCACGCTCTCTTCGCTGATAAATGAGATAGGATCTCTCAAAGGAAGCGGAAACTACGTGAAGCTACCTGCCCTCTTCAAAGACAGGAACGAGTATGATGAATTCATAAAAAGGCATAGGAAGGCGACCGTTGAATCCACTAACCCCCTCACATACCATGGAGAGGCATACCTTGGAATCGATGCGGGAAGTACGACTATAAAGTGCGCACTCATAGATATAAATGAGAAGATGCTCCTATCACGATACTCCCCCAACAACGGAAACCCGGTGCAGGCGATTGCCAGCTTCCTCAATTCAGTCTATGACGAATATCCTGACATCATAATCAGGGCAAGTGCTTCTACAGGCTATGGTGAGGAGCTTTTGAAAACAGCATTCAACCTCGACTATGGTCTTGTCGAGACTCAGGCACATTTTTTAGGGGCAAAGCATTTCAAGAGTGATGTCGATTTCATCATCGATATCGGAGGCCAGGATATTAAATGTTTTAAAATCCGTGATGGAGCCATAGATGATATCTTCCTCAATGAGGCATGCTCCTCAGGATGTGGATCCTTTTTGCAGACATTTGCAAACGCTCTTGGAAAATCAAGCCAGGAGTTCGCAAATCTCGCAATAGATTCAAAAGCACCGGTGGACCTGGGTTCCAGATGTACCGTTTTCATGAACAGCTCTGTAAAACAGGCACAAAAGGATGGTGCGAGCATTGAGGACATATCCGCTGGTCTTGCTATCAGCGTTGTTAAAAACGCCCTTTATAAGGTAATCAGGGCACAGAGCAAAGATGCCCTAGGCGAGAACATAGTCGTACAAGGCGGAACGTTTCTTAATGATGTGGTCTTAAGAGCATTTGAGAAGGAACTGGAGAGAAACGTAATCAGGCCTGAGATAGCGGGACTGATGGGTGCTTTTGGAGCCGCCCTATATGCAAAAAAAATGAAGGAGAGGGACAAGAGCCCATCCACCATCATATCAAAAGAGGAACTTAGGGAACTCAATCCGAGACTGAAGAGTGTAAGATGCAACGGCTGCAGTAACCACTGTCTTCTTACCATTAACGACTTCGGGCTATCAAGACGACTGATAAGCGGGAATAAATGTGAAAAACCAATTACCGGCGTGAAAAAGGCCGAAAGTGATACTTTCAACCTCTACATGTATAAGCAGGAGATACTCAAAGGCTATATCGATAGAAAGCCTGAGAATAAAAGAGGAAGGATCGGACTGCCTCTTGCACTTGGGATGTACGAGCTTCTTCCTTTCTATCAGACATTATTTGAAAACCTCGGATATGAGACCGTCGTCTCACCGTTCTCAGACAGGGCCTTATATATATCGGGACAGGCATCCATACCATCAGATACCGTATGTTTCCCTGCAAAGCTTATGCACGGAGCGATAGAGTATCTGAAAAAGCAGAATGTCGATATGATATTCATCCCAGCTTCCTCATACAATGTGGACGAAGAGAAAGGAACGAATCACTTCAACTGCCCCGTTGTCGCTTATTATGGAGAGGTTATCAGGACGAATCAGGATCTTAACGGCATCCCCCTCTATCTTACATACCTCTCACTTGAGAGTCCAAAATTCTTTGCAAAGAGAATTGCAGAGACATTCTCTTTAAAGAAGAAGGAAGTCATGAAAGCAACAGAAAAAGCTTTCGAAGCACTTAAGGACTATCATGAGAAAGTGATTAGCAAGGGAGAGGAGATCATTGCCGAGGCAAGAAAGGACAAACGCCATATAATAGTGCTCTCTGGCAGACCATATCATGTGGATCCAGAGATCAACCATGGAATTGACCGTCTCCTTGTCTCCTTAGGAGCAGCCGTCATAACTGAGGACAGCATCAGCTATAAGGAAGAAAAGAAAGATGTAGGTGTTCTTAACCAGTGGACATATCATGCAAGGCTTTATGATGCGGCTCATTATATCGCCGATAAGGATGATATGGATCTGGTACAGCTCGTATCCTTCGGATGCGGACTCGATGCGGTCACAACCGATGAGGTACGCGATATACTCAGAGATGAGGATAAGATATACACACAGATTAAAATTGATGAGATTACGAATCTCGGGGCTGTCAAAATCAGACTCAGGAGCCTCTTTGCAGCAATGGAGATGAAAGAATAATGCCTCAGTTTACAAAAGAAATGAAAAGAGACGGTTGGACGATAGTCATCCCTAACATGTCGGAGATACATTTCGATATAATCAAAAGGATTTTCGACAACTATGATTATAAAGTCCTGCTGCTTGAAAACAACGACCCTACTTTAATCGAAGAGGGGCTGAAGTACGTCCATAACGATATGTGCTATCCGTGTCTTCTTGTCATAGGACAGATGCTTGATGCGATAAAAAGAGGTCTTGTAGATAAAGACAGATGTGCACTTGCAATCAGCCAGACGGGAGGAGGATGCCGTGCATCAAACTACTATTTCCTCCTTCTTAAGGCGCTAAAGAGAGCCGGCCTTGAGAATATCCCTGTAATATCATTCAATCTTCAGGGAATGAATTCCAACCCGGGACTTAAGATTACAAAGGTTATGATTCTCCAGGCATTCACCGCACTCATCTACGGCGACATGCTGATGATGGTTTCAAACCAGACAAGGCCTTATGAGGTCAATAAGGGAGATACGGATCGCCTTGTTAAGAAATGGACTGATGAGCTTGGAAAAAGATATGCGAAGAACAGCGGTTATTTCGGTCGCCACATGAGGGATAATCTGAATAAAATAAGCGATGACTTTGCATCTATAAAGCAAAATAGGATTGCGAAGGTAAAAGTAGGAGTTGTCGGAGAAATCTACATGAAGTATTCCAGGCTCGGGAACAATAATCTCAAGGATTTCCTTGAAAGCCAGGACTGCGAGGTAATGCTCCCTCCGATGCTCGGCTTCGTGTTCTACGGCTTTACAAATGGTATCCACGATGCAGAGTTCTATGGAGGAAGGAAGAAGTACAGTTTCCTGATAAAGAACATCGCAATGCCATATCTTGAGAAATTTGAGCGCTGGATGATAGAAGCAATAGAGCGCCATGAAATCTTCCATCGCCCAGCCACGTTCAAAGAGCTTGAAGAGTACGGCAAGAGCATTATTAGTCCCGGTTGCAAGATGGGAGAAGGATGGCTTCTGACTGCGGAGATGGTCGAACTGGTGGAAAAAGGCTATGGCAACATCGTATGCACCCAGCCTTTCGGATGCCTGCCGAACCACATCTGCGGAAAAGGCATGATCCGCCCTATCAAGGAGAGATATCCTCAGTCAAATATAGTCCCGATTGACTACGATCCATCTGCGACAAAGGTCAATCAGGAGAATAGAATCAAGCTGATGCTCTCGATAGCAAGGGAGAATCTTGAGAACGAAAAAGAAAAATAAAATTTCAAATAGTAATCTAATCCAGGAGGCAGTACTTCTGGATTTTTCTTTTTTCCTGAAAAATGTTAATCCATCATGCTAAACTTTAATTAAGGAGGAGTAAAATGGACATCTGGCTCATTTGGTTCATAGCCGGTGCTGTTGCTACCATTCTGGAGATAGCAATACCGGGATTCTACATGCTTACAATAAGCGCAGCATGCCTTGGAGGATGCCTGGCAGCACTCTTTACTCCATCTCTGATATTGCAGATGGTTTTCGCACTGGCATTTCTTCTTGCATTCGCATTCTTTTTAAGGCCTTTCCTGTATAAGAAAACAGGATATTCGCACCTGGATAAGATAATAGGAAAGACAGTTACGATAACAAAAGACGTCATTCCCCCTGAGAAAGGAAGAGGAACGCTATCTGGAGTTGAGTGGGCAATCGCTTCTGATGATGAAATTAAGGCAGGAGAAAAAGCCGTTGTGGAATCTGTCGGAGGGGCTGTGCTTCATGTTAATAGGCTGAATAAGGAGGAGAGAGAATGCTAACAGCTATTATCGTATTAATTATCGTAGTCTTAGTTTTCCTGCTTGCAGGAATAAGAATAGTCCCTCAGGGCATGACCATGGTCATCGAGAGACTGGGTAAGTACAGGAGAACGCTTGAAAGCGGCATAAACATCATAATACCGTTTTTTGATAGGCCAAGGGTCGTAAGCTGGGACATGCCAAGCCAGGATGCAAAAAACAACAGAAAAAGAACTACCCATTGGATAGACCTCAGAGAACAGGTATATGACTATCCCAAGCAGGGAGTCATAACAAAGGATAATGTTACGATCTCCATTGATGCCCTACTCTATTTCCAGATTAATAACGCAGCCGATGCATGCTATGAAGTTGCGAACCTCACGAAAGCAATAGAGATGCTCACGCAGACGACGCTGAGAAATGTCATAGGAAAGCTCACACTCGATGAGTGCCTGACCTCGAGAGATGACATCAATAAAGAGCTGTGCCTTATTCTTGATGAGGCGACGGATAAATGGGGTGTGAAAGTTAACAGAGTCGAAGTGAAGGATATCGATGTGCCTGAATCAATAAGAAATCAGATGGAAAAACAGATGTCGGCAGAACGGGACCAAAGGGCCATGGTATCGATAGCAGAGGGAGAGAAGAAAGCAAAAATACTCGAAGCGGAAGGTTTCAAGACTTCGGAGATCAATAAAGCGGAAGGCGATAAACAGGCCTCGATTTTGAGAGCTGAAGGAGAAGCGGAAGCAAGAAAACTCAGAGCAGAGGCGGAGGCTGCGGCACTTGAGAAGATAAAGGAAGTATTCGGTTCAAATGAAGAGTACTATGAATATTTAAGGGCAATCAGATACATAGATGCGATGAAAGACATCTTCTCAGGAAAGGATACGAAGACCATATTCATGCCATACGAGACTGAAAAGACCCTTGCATCCCTTGGTGCCATAGGAGAGATTTTGAAAGAGAGCAGGAAGAAAGAATAGAAAACCGCTCATCTCTGAGCGGTCATATGTCACATCACAACGTGCATCTTCTCCTTGATTTTTGCGATGTTCTCATTTCCTATCGCATTGGCCTTCTTAGTGCCTTCGCTTACAATCTGTTTGACCTCGTCGATATGGCTTTCATAATACGCCCTCTTTTCCCTGATTGGCTCCAGAATGCTATTGAGTTTTTCTGCAAGAAGCTTCTTACATGCCACACATCCGATTTGGGCATTCTTACACATGCTTGTAATGTTTGGACACTCTTCCGCATTGAATGCCTGATGGTATTTATAAATCGTACAGACATCGGGGTTGCCTGGAATCTTCACGCTGATCCTGTTAGTATCAGTCACTCCGCTCTTCACCTTTCTTACAATCTCCTCAGGGCTGTCTGAGAGATAGATTGCATTTCCAAGGCTCTTTCCCATCTTCGCATTGCCATCTATTCCGCAAAGTCTGCCGACGGATGAGAGCTTATATTCCGGTTCCACAATCTCAGTATGATAGAGGTCGTTGAATTTTCTCACAATCTTTCTGGTCATCTCGATATGAGGAATCTGATCCTCTCCTACGGGAACAAGATGTGCGTTACAGAATGTTATGTCCGCGCTCTGTGAGACTGGATAGCCTAAAAAGCCGTATGTCATCTCCTTGTAGCCGTAATTCTTCGCCTCCGTCTTGATTGTTGGGTTATGTGATAGCTGATTAACAGTCACAAGCATGCTGTAGAACATGGTCAGCTCGGCAATTGATGGAATCATGGACTGCTGTATGATAGTAGTCTTCTCTGGATCAAGCCCTACAGATAGGTTATCAATTGCAACCTGATATATCGAGTCGTGAATAAGCTCCGGGTGCTCGAAATGAGTGGTCAGAGCCTGGACATCGGCAATCAATATGAACTCCTCGAACTCGTCTTGGAGCTCCACCCTGCTTTTTAGCGATCCTACATAATGTCCCAGATGAAGACGCCCTGTAGGCCTGTCCCCTGTGAGAATTCTTTTCTTCATTATTTTGCCTCCGAGCCTTTCTTATGGTCAGTCACATAGAAACCACTTCCATGGAATAATACCTCTGGAGCCTCAAAAACCCTTCTTGCCTGAGCCTTACACTCAGGACACAGCTCAGGGTCATCAGCCTCCTCGTAACTCTTATAATCCTCAAAATGTTTTCCGCATTTCGTACAAACGTAATCATAATACGGCATTTTAAACCAAACCTCCTGAAAGGGACAAAGCCCTTTCCAGATAAGAATCAACCTCACTTTCTGTAATCTCCATCCCGTTTATCAAGGAAAGAGAACCGTTTTGCACTATCAGATTTGAAAGAGCTTTGAAATCCAGTTTTCCACCCTCTCTCCTTATCTTCTGCACGACCATGTTTCTCATTATCGTTGTAAAAGTCTGGGCGTTACGCTCACTTGAGAAGGCCACTGTAGCAGATAGGAAGAAGTCCCCACTCTTCTCATCAATTGTGATAAGTGCATATTCCATACCGCTGAGAACCGCATATGGAATCTCAAAACCAAGATCAATCATAGTCTCAGGTTTCGAGACATAGATTGAAAACAGATTATCAGCCATCGCATCTGCCATCTCAAATGGAATTAAGATAGATCGCTCATCAAGAGTCTTCCTCTTTGCCTCAAGATAATCTCCCGTTGAAAAGAGAAGTATTCCGGTCTCTGGGACTCCTACGGAAACGAATCCATTGGAGTAATACCTTGATCCTTCGGAACGAAGAACCTCGAAGCCATCGATATGGGAGATGGCGGCAGGAACAAGGATGGTTCCGAAGTTCCCTTCCGCTGCACCGTAAATCGTCCACTCTGATAGCGGCAGAGGATAGAGAGTACTTTCCTCTGGACTCATGGCGACGCTTATCCTGTCACTTTTATCGAGAATTGCATTTTCTGGAATACTGAGAGTACTCTCTTTTAAAGAAGTGGCATCCATCGTCATTACGAGCTCACCATCATCCCCCATTGCCTGGAAGTAATACTCCTTAACAAATGGAGAATGATGTACACAGCTCGATAGTATAACCGATAATAGTGCGATAACGGCTAACTCTCTTCTCATACCTTCTCTATCTTCACTTTGACCTGAGCATCCGCAATCTCTCCGCTCTTTCCGTCATTGTCCTCGATTTTAAGCTCATCTGAGAGCGTTTCACTGGCGATATATGAAGAGAACGCATTAACGGCATCGTCAATTCTTCCCTCACCTTTTATCAATGTGCGGATATGATCAGAGACTTCGAAGCCCTGCTCTTTTCTCTCAGACTGAATGAAGCGGACGATATCACGTGCGATTCCTTCAAGCAGAAGAGACTCTGTAACATTAGTATCATAACCGACGGTTATGTTACCTTCATTGAGGACTTTCACGTTCTCCTTCTCACTTCTGTTCACAGCTAGATCATCACTCGTGATGTCGATGCTACCAGCAGAATATGAGACGGTTTTCGCATTTCCATCGAGGATGGAGGATATCTCATCGCTTGTAAAACCCTGGATGATGGCAGCGACTTCCTTCATGTTCTTGCCGAGCCTTGAACCGAGTGCTTTGAAATTCGCCTTTGCAGAGTAAGAAACAAGCTCAGACTCATCGCTTTCGATATGAACATCCTTGACGTTGAGTTCTTCCTTGATGATATCAACATTCTTCTCAAGAATCTCTCTTTCTTCCGCATTCCTGTCAACGATGAAGAAAGATGAAAGAGGCTGACGGATCTTAAGATTAGAACTGCTCCTCAATGCTCTTCCCATCGTAATGGTCTGCATTACAAGGCTCATCTCCCTCTCTAACGCCTCATCGCGTTCATCGCTTCTATACTCAGGCCAGTATGAGAGATGTATCGATTCTGGCATATCTGGAGTTCTGAGATTCTGATATACTTCCTCGGTAACAAACGGAATGAGTGGACATGCGACCTCCATAACAGTCAGCAATACCTTATATAGCGTATCGTATGCCGCTTTCTTATCAGAATCGTTCTCACTGCGCCAGAATCTTCTCCTGCTCCTTCTAATGTACCAGTTATTCAGGTCGTCTACAAATGAGACTATTGCATTACATGCTCCCTGTACATCGTATGTATCGAATGAATGCTCAACATCATGGATAAGACGGTTCGTAGCACTTATAATCCATCTATCAAGAGGATTCTTCAAATCCTTGTACTCTGTCTTTCCCGGCTCATAACCATCGATATTCGCATATGTGACAAAGAAGGAATAAGCGTTCCAGAGTGGAATAAGAAGATTCTTTAACACATCCTTGACCATGTCATCACTGAACTTGAGATCCTCAGCCTTGACAAGACATGAGTCCACGAGTGCGAAACGGAGTGCATCCGCACCATACTGGTTTACAAGCTCCATCGGATCTGTGTAATTATGCTCGCTCTTGCTCATCTTCCTTCCATCGGAGGCAAGAACGATACCAGATACGATACAGTTATAGAACGCCGGTTTTTCAAAGAGAGCGGCAGCAAGAACGGTAAGGGAATAGAACCATCCCCTCGTCTGGTCGAGCCCTTCATTGATGAAGTTCGCAGGGAAAATCCTCTTGAATCTCTCCTCGTTCTCAAATGGATAATGCTGCTGTGCATATGGCATGCTTCCCGACTCGAACCAACAGTCAAGAACATCAGGAATCCTTCTCATCGTCCCCTTTCCATCGGGGCTTGGCCATGTGAGGTTATCTACATAGTGTTTGTGAAGGTCTTCAACCTTCTTTCCACACTTTTTCTCAAGTTCTGCACGGCTTCCAATTACCTCGATATAGTCCGAACCATCGCATTTCCAGATAGGGATAGGATTGCCCCAGAATCGGTTACGGCTTATAGCCCAGTCCTTTGCTCCTTCAAGCCATTTACCAAATCTTCCGTGCTTGATATGCTCAGGAACCCATGTAATCTCCTCATTCGCCTCCAGCATGTGCTTTTTTATCTTCTGGACATCTACGAACCAGCAGCTCATGGCACGGTAAATCAAAGGACTGTGAGTCCTCCAGCAGAACGGATATGAGTGAAGGTAGTTCTCCCTCTTTACGAGCTTTCCATTCGCCTTAAGCCACTCGATGATGCTCTTATCCGCATCTTTGACGAAGACACCCTTCCAATCTGGTACTTCATCTGTAAAACGGCATGCAGAGTCTATTGGACAAACAGTCGGGATACCCGTTCCTTTTAAGACGTTATAGTCATCCTCACCGAAACCAGGTGCTGTATGTACAATACCACATCCATCCTCAGTTGTTACGTAGTCCCCGCAAACCACGATGAACGCACCCTGCTTCTTAAGCTCAGCGAAGTACGGGAAAAGGGGCTCATAGGTCATACCCTTCATCTCAGAGCCTTTCAAATGTTTTACAATCTTACAGCCCTTGCCGTCCTTATAATACTTTCCAAGAAGCTTTTCAGCCAGGTAATAATACTCACCACCCTCTTCATCCTGTACTTTCACATAATCAATCTCAGGACCGACTGCAAGTGCGAGGTTTGAAGGGAGCGTCCAAGGCGTTGTCGTCCATGCGAGGAAATAGGAATTCTCCTCCCCATCGACTTTAAAGCGCACTGTTACCGCAGGATCCGTGACATCCTTATAACCGCCAAGATTAACCTCCATGTTGGAAAGTGGGCACTCGAGCTTCGGTGAATATGGAAGGATATTGAATCCCTCATAGATGTAACCCTTGTCATAAAGTGATTTGAACACCCACCATACGCTCTCCATGAAGCTAGGATCCATTGTCTTGTAGTCGTTATCGAAATCGACCCAGCGCCCCATGCGTGTGACATACTCCCTCCACTCATTGGTATACATCTGAACCTTTGAGCGGCAGGTCTCGTTAAATTTATCGACACCATACTCAGTGATGGCCTGATGTCCGTGGATATTCAGCTCGTTTTCAACTATGCTCTCAATTGGTACTCCATGGCAATCCCATCCAAAACGGCGGATAACCCTCTTTCCCTTCATTGTCTGATAGCGAGGAATTGCATCCTTAATTGTTCCAGGCACGAGGTGTCCGAAATGAGGCAGTCCCGTTGCGAACGGAGGCCCGTCATAAAACACGTATTCATTGTCTTCCGGCCTGGAATCAATCGACTTTTTGAATATGTCGTGATCTTTCCAGAATTTCAGTATCTCCTTCTCCATCGAAGGGAAATCGACCTTGTTATTTACTGAGTGAAACATCGCAAAAACTCCTATCTCGCATATATTAAAGAAAAGAAGTATCATCTTCAAGTATTAAGGAAATAAGGAGAGCAAAGTAGAGGCATGACCAGGTACCCCGTAAATGAGAAATTAAAGGAATTCTCATCCGTTTTCACCAAACATGGATTCTCCATATACCTTGTAGGAGGGGCCGTAAGAGACTTTCTGCTTAAGAAAGAGAATCACGATTATGACTTCGCTACAGATGCCGAACCGATGGAGATGAAAAGAATGTTCCGCCATACCATCGATACGGGGATAAAACATGGAACTGTGACCATACTTTACAAAGGTGAAAGCTACGAGGTGACCTCATTCAGAAGCGAAAGCGGTTACAGTGATAAGAGGCATCCAGAGAAGGTTGAGTTCATCAGAAGCCTCTCAGAGGACCTGAAAAGAAGGGATTTCACGATCAACGCCCTTGCCTGTTCTCTTCCAAAAGGTGAGATAATAGATGAGCATGATGGGATAAAAGACCTCAAAAGGAAGGTAATCCGTGCCATTGGAAATCCCAAAGAGCGTTTTGAAGAGGATGCACTTAGGATGCTCAGGGCATGCCGTTTCTCTGCAAAACTCTCTTTTAACATCGAAGAAGAGACTGTTAACGCAATCAGAGAAATGAGCGGTAACGTACTTTCTGTCTCTGCAGAGAGGATAAAAGAGGAGATTTTTTCGCTTATCCTCTCAGACGATCCAATCAAGGGACTTGAATACATGCGCCTTACGGGACTGATGAACATCATCCTTCCTGAGCTTTATGCCACGATAGGAGTTGAACAGGGAGGAATACATAAAGACGATGTCTACCATCATCTTCTAAAGACCCTCTACTGGGCTAAAGAGAACGGACACACAGCTAATGTGCGAATTGCAGCCCTATTCCATGACATCGGCAAGGTCGATACCAGAAGAAAGGGAGAGGAGAGGGAATACACATTCTTTTCCCACGATTTAAGAAGCGCAGAACTCTATGAAAAGATTGCAGACCGGCTCAAGACAAGCAATGATGAGAAATTCTCGGTCAGCCATCTTATAAGAAACCATATGTTCTCTTATGATCCGTCATGGACGGATGCCGCTGTAAGGCGCTTTATAAAACGGGTTGGTAAAGTGAACATTAACGAACTGATTGATCTGAGAATCGATGATGCAGAGGCTATCTCAGGAAGGATCAATCCGACTATGATTCTGGCCTTACTCGAAAGGATAGAATCTGAACTTGAGAAAGATTCGGCAATCAGCCTTAAGGATCTCAAGATAAAAGGCGATGACCTGATAAGAGAGAAAATAATAAATCCTTCCCCTCTCATGGGAAGGATTCTGAATACTCTTTTGGATGAGGTCATAGAAGACCCCGCACTCAACGAGAAGGGAAAGCTGCTTAAAAGAGCTAGCGAATTAGCCCGAGAGCTGTAAGCGCAAGCTTTGCAGCCTTCTGCTCGGCGCTCTTCTTATTCTTACCGGATGCAGGTCCGTACTCCTTATCCAATACTTTTACAGCAACTGCGAATTCCTGGTTATGATCCGGTCCACTCTGGGAGACAAGACGGTATTGCGGAAGCATCTTCTTCCTTTTCTGGAGATACTCCTGAAGCTGCGTCTTATAATCCTTGAAATCCAGACTTCCCTTTAAATAGCGGTCAATCTGTCCGCTTATGAAGGAAAGAGTATATTTCCTTGCAACCTCGAGCCCCTGATCGAGATAGATTGCAGCGATAACCGCTTCCATGGCATCTGCTAAGACAGCTTTCTTATGTTTTCCACCCTGAAGCTCCTCACCATGCCCCATAAGAAGATACTTATCGAAACCCATCTCAATTGCGATTTCAGAAAGACTCTCCTCACTTACCACGGATGCTTTTATCTTGGAAAAATCCCCCTCGTGGAGACTTTTAAAGGAAGAAAATAGATACTCGGCTGTAATCATGCCAAGCACGCTGTCCCCAAGGAATTCGAGACGTTCGTTGTTATCGACATCATCCCTCTGCTCATTGGCATAGGAGGTATGCGTGAAAGCAAGATTAAGATACCTTAGATCATTGAAATGTAAGCCGTATTTCTCCTGAAAAGAGAAAAGCTCCCTCTCACGCTCATGCGTAATTCTGGGAGCTTTGATAACCTGAGCGTCCAATTCAGCTCAATTCCTTTGCTAAATAGCGTACGGCATCGCCGACGGTTTCAAACTCATTTGCCATATCATCGCTGATTGTGACTCCGAGTTCCTCTTCAATTGCATAAACGAGCTCGTAGGTATCAAGACTGTCAGCCCCGAGATCCTTTCTGAAATTGGCATCCATCGTAATCTTTGCCGGATCGATTGATAACTTCTCTACAACGAGATCCTTAACCTTAGAAAATACTTCGTTCTCTGTCATTTCAAACCCTCTTCAGATTATTCCTCATCCTTTACAACTACCTGCTTACCAGCGTAGTAACCGCACTTAGGGCAGACGCGGTGTGAAGGAATAAGGTTTCCACATGTCTGGCATTCGCTCAGATTAGGAGCAGAGAGCTTCATGTTAGCTGCCTTTCTTGACGCAGCCTTTGCTTTTGATGTTTTATACTTAGGAGTTGCCATTTGTAAACCTCTTCTATGTTATTTTTTCCGACATCTCACGATATTACCAAAAGTAAAATATCGCGTCAACGGTTTTTAGAAAGAAAGCCAAAATGAAATCCGCTCTTTTCCTGACAAATTCACCTAATGTGTTTAAATCATTATACACGAAAAAAGAAATAAATAAAACAAAAAGTATTCCCTCGGCATCATTTTGTAACATCTTTGAGTTCTGCAGACACCATTGATGCTAAATCTAAGACTCTAAGTCTTACCTGGAAGCCTCTTTTCCCCGCACTTACATATATCTTATCAAAAAGCAGTGCACTCTCATCGATTATTGTCTTAAACTGTTTCTTCATCCCGATCGGAGAGCAGCCTCCATGTACATAGCCCGTAAGAGGCAGAAGCTCCTTCTGCCTTATCATCTCGATATCCTTTGCTCCTACCGCCTCCGCAGCTTTCTTCAGGTCAAGCTCATAGGCAGATGGTATGCAGAATACGAAATGCTCCCTCTCCTTCTGAGAATATGTGACAAGAGTCTTGAAAAGTGAATCCTCGTCCTCTCCAAGGGCCTTAGCGACCTCTACCCCACTTACATATTTCTCTGCATCATATTCAAATGCCTCATAATCTATTTTCGCAGCATCGAGGAGCCGCATGACATTGGTTTTCTCACTCTTCATGGCTAAATAGTATCTTTTGCAAAAGAATGAGACAACATATAATCTGTTTTTATGGATTTAAAACGGCTATTAAGACAGATATTCCTGATTCCAATCTACCTATACAAAGGGCTTTTAAGTTCCTTTGGAGGCCCGTGCTGCCGTTACACGCCTTCATGTTCATCATATTTCGTAGATGCAGTACTTAAGCATGGAATAATAAAAGGAACCATTCTCGGGCTATCCAGGCTCACAAGATGTACAAAGAGATATCTTGGAGGCCCGGATCCAGTTCCCGAGAAATTCTCATTCAAAGAGATAAAAGATAACTACAGAATCTACCGCAAGCCGAAGAACTATTAATCCTCTTCATGAAGCAAGGATGAGACGAAGGAAAAAAGAACCCTCATCGCATTCTCATTATAACCCCCTTCAGGAATTATGATATCAGCGAACTCCTTGGTAGGCTCTATGAAATTATAGTGTCCTGGACGAACGACCTCGGTATACTGCTCTATGACACTCTCCATCGTGCGCCCTCGCTCCGTGATATCTCTCTTCAATCTTCTTATGAATCGGATATCAGCAGGGGTATCTACGAAGATCTTCAAATCGAGAAGACTTCTTATCCTCTCATCATAGAGCACCATAAGACCATCGAGTATGATTATCCTCTTAGGCTCAAGAAGAACCATCTCCTTTTTCCTCGAATGAGTGACGAAATCATACTGCGGCATCATCGTACTTCTTCCGTTTTTCAAATCATTGAGATTGGAAAGCATCAGATCCATGTCAAAGGCATCTGGATGGTCGAAATTAACCGCCGTGATGTTATTGTTATTTACCTGGGGTGCGCTCTTATAATAATTATCCTGTTCAATCAGGAGGCATTCATCGGATACGGCCTGAATCCTCTTTACTACTGTGCTTTTGCCGCTTCCGGAGCCTCCTGTTATACCAATGAGTTTTACCATGGCTTAAATCCTTTCGAGCTTATAACTGGTATTGGATCTCCATGTAAGCCCCGGCTCAAGATAACAGCCCTTATAATCCGGATGATTCACGAAATCAGGGTAGTACTCACTCTCAAGGCAGAAGCCCATGAACGGGCCTACAGGAAGGCCGTCATACGCCTCATAGTCGCTGGAGAGGAATTCCCCTGTATAAAGCTGAACGGCAGGCATCGTAGTCCTCATTGTAAGCCTTCTATCGCCAGCCTCCACACTCACACCGCCGTCCAAAGAGAGGCAGAAACAATGGTCATAAGCACCATTACGTCTCTCTCCTATGCTATGTGCGACTCTGAAATCAAAATCAGTGCCCTCGACCTTATCCTTAGACCTAGGAATCAGCTCATCATCCACGCTGAGATACTCATCGGCATCGATACGGATTACATGACTCCTTATATCCCCACCTCCAAGGAGATTGAAATACGCATGGTTCGTAACGCTAACGGGACATCTTTTATCACTTCTTACCTGGTAGTCGATACTCAGCACACCATCCTCACTGAGGAGGTAAGTGACCATCACCTCATGATTGCCAGGGAAACCGGCTCTCTCCTTGGAAATGAGGGCAAGTGTTACAGAATCAGAAGAGAGTCCAGCTATCTCGAATAGCTCATCCCCATAATTCCTTGAGCCCGAATGAAGGTTGTTATTTCCATCGTTCTTATCCAGAAGATACTCATTACCATCCATTGAGAAAGATGCGGCCTTGATCCTGTTTGCAAAAGGCCCCACTACCTCTCCCATATAAGAGGGGGCATTAACATATGCCTTATAGTCATCGAAGCCAAGGATGGCATTCTTACCATCGAGTGTGAACTTATTGAGGACAGCACCCTGTGTCAATACTGAAAATGAGTACGCCCCTACACTGATTGTGATCTTCCGTCTACCCTCTGAGAGGTTCTTCGTTTCAACCATTATTCCTTTTCCTCCGTTTTTAATACAGCAAGGAATGCAGATTGAGGGATCTCCACATTACCCACCATCTTCATCCTCTTCTTTCCTTCCTTCTGTTTTTCAAGGAGCTTGCGCTTTCGAGAGATATCTCCCCCATAACACTTGGCGGTAACATCCTTTCGATATGCGCTTATAGTCTCTCTTGCTATTATACTCGAACCTATTGCGGCCTGGATAGGAATCTTGAACTGCTGACGTGGAATCTCATCCTTAAGCCTCTCGCAGACCTGCCTTCCCCTGAGCTGCGCATTACCTTTGAACACCAGCTGACTGAGTGCGTCAACCGGCTCACCATTTACCAAGATATCGAGACGGACAAGATCCGTTCTCTTGTGCCCTATTACCTGATAGTCGAATGACGCATAACCTCGGCTTACACTCTTAAGACGGTCGTAGAACTCAAAAAGGACTTCACTTAAAGGCATGTCATATCTCAATTCGACCCTCTTCTCATCCAGATAGTTCATTGCCGTCTGCATACCACGCTTCTCCATGCAGAGTGTGATGATTGCCCCGACGTACTGACTGGGGGTTATAATGGAGGCCTCAATATATGGTTCTTCCGCATAATCGACACGGGATGGATCGGGGTATTCAAGAGGATTATCTATCTCGAGTACTTCCCCGTTCTTCATGTGGACGATATAACGTACAGAAGGACTTGTGAATACTATTGAAAGATCAAACTCCCTCTCTATTCTCTCCTGTATGACCTCAAGGTGCAATAGGCCAAGGAAGCCACATCTGAATCCGAATCCCAATGCCGCCGAGCTGTCCTTCTCATATACCAGAGATGCATCATTGAGCTTAAGGCGCTCAATTGCATCGCAAAGCTCCTCATAATCATTTGTATCAACCGGATAGATGGATGAGAAGACAACGGGCTTTACTTCCTTGAATCCTGGAAGCGGCTCGGATGCGGGGTTATCACACCTTGTGACAGTATCTCCAACGCGGATATCGCTTATAGTCTTTATTCCCGCGATGAAATAACCTACGTCTCCCGTTGAAAGGGATGATGTGGGAGAAAGCGTCAGCTTAAACACACCGACCTCTTCCACCTTATATACAGAGCCAGAGTGCATGAACCTTATCTCATCTCCGGCTTTGAGCGTACCGGAAAAGAGCCTTGCATGCACGATTACCCCGCGATATGGGTCATAATGGCTGTCAAAGATCAAAGCCCTCAGAGGATCTTCATCCTCTCCTGATGGTGCGGGGATGAGGTTTACGATGGCTTCAAAAAGCTCATCAACCCCCTCACCGGTCTTCGCGCTTACTTTTACAGCCATATCGGGATCAAGACCCAGATCATGGTCTATCTGGTGAAGACATCCATCGATATCCGCACTGGGAAGGTCGATCTTATTTATTACCGGAATGATTTCAAGATTATGCTCCATCGCAAGGTATAGGTTGGCAATAGTCTGCGCCTCAACCCCCTGGCTGGCATCTATCAGAAGAAGTGCTCCCTCACAAGAGGAGATGGCACGACTCACCTCGTATGTGAAATCAACATGTCCCGGGGTATCTACGAGATTAAGCTCATAATCCTTACCGTCCTTAGCCGTATAGGCGATTGTAACAGCCTGGCTCTTAATTGTGATGCCACGCTCCCTCTCTATATCCATGTTGTCAAGAATCTGGGACTGCTGCGGCCCACGCGAATTTACCAGACGGGCACGCTCTATGAAGCGGTCCGCCAAAGTACTCTTTCCATGGTCGATATGCGCTATGATACAGAAATTTCTTTTTCTAGATGTATCCATATACTACTTTAATTCCGTTATGTGCTTTACAGGCGGGAAGCCGAACATCTCCCTGATTTCGGCATCATCAAGTGTCTCCTTCCTTACAAGCTCCTCAGTAAGCCTGTCGAGCTGATCCCTATGCTCTGTAAGCGTCTTCATCGTAAAGTCCATGCACCTCTTAAGAATCTTCTGGATCTCCTCATCGATTCTTCTTGCAGTCTCCTCAGAATAATCCTTATGCTGAGCAATCTCACGGCCAAGGAAGATAGGCTCATCACCATTGCTTGAGAGATTAATGAAGCCAAGATCGCTCATACCCCACTCTGTAACCATCTTACGTGCGATTTCCGTAGACTTCTGGTTATCATTACTGGTTCCAGTGGTAGTCACACCATATACGATCTTCTCGGCCGCATAACCTCCCATGATCATCATGATAAGCTCTTCAAGCATCGTCTGATTCCTGGAGTATATGTCCTTCTCAGGAAGGCTCATCGTTATACCGAGTGCCCTTCCATGTGGTATGATCGTTACCTTGTGCAGAGGATCTGCAGTTGGCAGGTAGTAATGCATTAACGTATGTCCGGCCTCATGGTATGCGGTAGCCCTCTTCTCCTCCTCCGTCATGAAGCGGGATTCACGGGCAACACCAAGAATTATCTTGTCCCTGGCTTTCTCAAAATCCTCCATGCTTACCGTCATCCTGTTATCCCTGGCCGCAAATAGCGCCGCCTCATTTACGAGGTTCGCCAAATCCGCACCGCTTGTTCCAGGAGTTGCACGGGCAATCCTATCAAGGGATACCCCGGCATCAAGATGTACCTTTCTCGTATGGATTCTCAGCACATCCAGCCTCTCCTGCACATCTGGCAGTTCAACAACCACCTGGCGGTCGAATCTTCCTGGCCTAAGGAGTGCCGGATCGAGAACATCGGGACGGTTTGTCGCGGCAATCACGATAATTCCGGGATCAGAGGAAAAGCCATCCATCTCAACAAGCATCTGGTTGAGAGTCTGCTCCCTCTCGTCATGTCCACCTCCAAGTCCGGTTCCCCTGGCCCTACCAACGGCATCAAGCTCATCGATAAAGAGGATACACGGGGCATTCTTCCTTCCCGTCTCAAAGAGATCTCTAACACGTGCTGCTCCCATACCGACGAACATCTCTACGAAATCAGATCCAGAGGTATGGAAGAAGTTGACTCCAGCCTCTCCTGCGACGGCACGCGCAAGAAGCGTCTTACCTGTTCCCGGAGGTCCGACAAGGAGGACTCCCTTAGGGATTCTGGCTCCAATCTTAACAAACCTCTCAGGATGTTTTAAGAAATCAACAACTTCTTCGAGCTCATATTTGGCCTCCTTCTGTCCTGCGACATCGGAGAATTTTACAACCTTATCCTTCTTATCGTATTTCTGTGCATGTGATTTTCCAAACGAGCCCATCATTCTAGATCCACCCTGGGCTCCGGTCTGCCTGAAAATCATCATCATCATTGCGATGAATATTATCCACGGTAGAAGCTGCAGGATGATATACCAGAACGGAAGCGGAGCTGTAGAGCCGCTGACGTTAACCCCATGCTCAAGAAGCAGGTTCATAAGGGAAGGATCGGAATAAGGTATCCGGCTCTTTCCACTCATGCCGTTTGAATATGTGAACTCTATGTTCACGTTATCAAGAATCGTGACATCAGCAACGGCATTTGACTCAACTGTATTTACGAACTGGCTGTAGGAGACGGTAGTACTCTGTCTCGACACCGATGAATCGGTGAAAATCATGTAGATGAAAGAAGCTATGAGGAGTATGAAAATAATCAGGGCGACACGGTTTGGCCTTCCCCCTTTGAATTTAGGACCTCCGGATGAAGGTCCGTCCCCATCACTTCCCCAGTATTTATACTGGTCATAAGGATTCTTCCTGCCCCTCTTCTTTTCCTCCTTTTTTCCATCTTCATGGTCTTCAGGGGGATTGGGAGCCGCATCGGGCTTACCTTCTTCTGGATTATCGGGGCCAGGTCCCCTCTTCAAATCATCGTCTTTATTATCTAAATTATCCATTTACCTGTTAATTCCTTTCTATTGAATATAAAGTATTTTCATCACAGCAACAATAGAGAGATGTAATATTAATCCGTTTTGGTTTCTTTTAGAGAGCATGCCCTACCGCTTAGCCCCAACAACCGTTTTGCAATCCTGTCCCTTTTACCGAAAAGACGGCAGAACACGGCAACTATAGAGATCCTGTCCTCAAGAATAAAACAGTAAGGAACCCTATATTCCTTTTCGAGATTCTTAATTTTTTTTCTCCCTTCCTTCAATTCTATGCTGTCCCCTTCCCTGCTCTCTCTCAGTATCAGGGGAAAGCTTATAGCGGAAAAATCTATTCTGAGGGTCTTATCATCGCACTCTGGATCATCGACTAAGTACGAAAGATTATTCCAGGTAAAACTTTTAGATGCATCCATCACAATATTGACATGTGGAGGGAAAAAGCGCACCTCGTCATTCTCCGTTCTCAGGTAGAAACGTGAGCAAACAAAAGACCTTTTCTCCCTTATCTCCCTCTCAGCTTCAAGGCATTCTGAACGGGGAAATAAGGAAGAAAATCCAAAAGCCCTGTTAACCTCATAGAATACCTCCTCCTTCCTAAGCGGAGTGGATGATAGAAAGTCCGATCTTCCCATCATAAAGGAAAATCCCTTCTTCATGCGAACTGGAAGACTTCTTTTATTGATCACCTGCATGTTGAGCGCTATCGAAGAGAGAAGTCTCTTATTCTCGATACTCATATGGGGGAGAAGGAATGTCCTGATGTAATTTCTCATGTATCGTACGTCTGAATTCGTGGTATCCGTAGAATATAAGAGATTCTCTTCAGCAATATATGCGTTTATGAGTTCTTTCTCTATGCTTAGAAAAGGCCTGAATATCCTTCCCCTCTCCCTTCTTATCCCCTCCAAGCGATATAACGGGGAGAGTGATAGAATGCGCATGAGAATCGTCTCTGCCTGATCATCAAGGTGATGTGCGGTAAGGATGTGATCGGCATCCTCCCTCTCAAGAATCTCATATCTGAGTTTTCTCGCCGCAGCCTCGATACCGATGCCCTCCTTCTTTGCGAGAGCCGATACCGCTCCACGCTCTATTGTCAGAACCTTGAATGGAATTGAGAAACGCGCTGCATTGCGTCTATTCAACTCGATTTCACGCCTAATCTCTTCAGCATCCCTTATGTTATGGTTTACATAGACCGCATAACTCCGACTGGGGGGAAGAAGAGAAAGCAGTGCCAGGGAATCTGAGCCGCCAGAGAAGGCAAGACAGAGTCGGCCATCAGGTAGAATGAGGCGTGAAAGTATTTGCTCTTTGTATGACACTTAGAAGATCTTCTCCATTGGCGATGGAAATCAAAGCCTCTACGGCCCTATCCGTGGCCTCATCGATTAATGCAATCTCATCCTCGCAAAAATCGGAAAGCACATGGTCTACGACACTACTCCCCTCATGAGGGCGGCCTATACCGATATAAAGGCGTATGAAATCAGCACCTATATTGTTTATTATGCTCTTAAGTCCGTTATGTCCAGCTGCAGATCCACCTTGCCGTATCCTTATTCTGCCGACAGGAAGATCCATGTTGTCTACAATAACGACAACCCTATCCTCCCCTTTTACAAGGTGAGGGAATATGATGCCGGAATTATTCATGAAAGTCAGGGGCTCAACCAAGGTAAGAGAGTCTTTTCTCGCCCATTTATATGAGTGAAGGCAGCGCTTTCTGAGGCTTAATCCCTCCTGCGCTGCCAACTTCTCAATTACCATAAATCCTACGTTATGGCGGCTCTTACTGTACTTTGGGCCCGGGTTACCAAGTCCGAAGACGATCATAGCTTATTTTGTCTCTGTACCTGCATCTGTAGCAGCTGCTGCGTCAGCTGTAGCATCCGCATCTGCTGCAGGAGCTTCAACTTCAACCTTGACAGGCTTAACAGTAGCAACCGTGGCATCCGCATCCGCATGGATCTTGATACCTTCAGCGACCTTGATATCCGATACCTTGAGGCTCTCGTTCATTGCAAGAACTGATACATCGAGAGTAAGAACCTCCGGCAGATCCTTTGGCAGACATTCAATCTCAACTTCATGGATAACCTGGTCGAGAACTCCACCCTCTCTTACACCAGCTGGTGTTCCTGTAAGTTCTACCCTTACGTGTGTCCTTACAGCCTGACCTCTTGTGATCTCATAGAAGTCGATGTGGTGGACGACATTTCTAAGAAGGTCTTCCTGGTATGTCTTAACGAATACCTCATGGCTCATCTCACCCTTTACATCGAGTGTAATAAGAGTGGATTCACCGTAACCCTTCTTATTGTAGTTGAATGTGCGTGCATCAACTGTTACGTGGAGTGGCTCGCTCTTGCCGTAAACAACAGCAGGAATTCTTCCGCTCCTTAAAAGCCTTCTGGAACCTCTCGTTCCAAAATCCGATGTTCTAAGTTCTGCTTCAAGCTTTTTCTCGCTCATGCTTTTCTCCTTATACTCTCATTGGCTATTTCCAACTACCATGGAGCCGTCTAACTATAAATTATGTATGGAAAAAAGTAAACACTTCAGACAAAAAAAAACAGGTAACTCCACCAAAAGAGTTACCTTTAGGCAGGGAAGGCGAGATTCGAACTCACGATGCCGGCACCAAAAACCAGAGCCTTAACCACTTGGCGACTTCCCTACAAGTAGTGAAAAAAATAACAGATTATCAGAGCTTCTTCAAGTATTGTAATACCTGGAAATCACCTCATCGGTTATCCTATCTCTGAATTCATTGTTTATAGGATGGACATAATCCTTGTAAACACCATCCCTGAGTTTCTTGTTAGGCATGCTGAGCACTATTTTCCCATCCACTTCAACCAATCTTATATTATGCACTACGAGCTCGTTATCAAAAGTTAGAGACACATAAGCCTTTAAAAACGGCTGGTCGTCTACTTTAACGATTCTTATGTCGGTAATATCCACTTTTTTTCCACCTGATATGCTCAGTTTCTTTTTAGACCTTAAACAAAAACGGTTCTAATAGTACGAATCATATCACTTTTACATGGCTCTTTGCCATCTTTTTTACCAATTCCGAAATACGTACTTCCGCTCCCACTGAGGGAAAAATAAGTGTAATTTCTGCTGATATTTTGAATTAAATCATTTCTAGGAGTTATAAGCTCAAAATCATTAGGATAGCTTTCATTTGTCAGGGGGCCCAAACTATCAGGTAAATTACAATAACTTCTGTCAAGAGTATCCAATTTGGCATAAGCCTCTGACGTTTGAGAATAGAAGGAAGGACAGTAAAGGTCTATGATTCCACTTAATAGACTGCACGGTTTTATGATCTCTCCCCGCCCCATCACTCTTGCGGATCTCAATCCACTTATGAAGAACGGCAGATCCGAGCCCACAAAGAGTGCAAGCATCATCAGGCGTTCATCCGAAAGGCACTCGGAGTAGTACCTGTTGAGAAAACGGAGTATGGTTGAGCCGTTACTGCTACCTCCACCGAGGCCAGCCTTTGATGGAATGTTCTTTTTTATTGAAATTGAGAGAGAAAAAACGCGTCCCGTCTCCCTGGAAAAGGCACGGGCTGCTTTTTCCATTATATCCATTCCCTTATCAAGATAGCCATCATTCCCCTTGATTCTGATAACCAGTTCATTAGATGGTTTTACAGAGACTGCGATCTCATCATATAGGTCGATGAGATGGAAATAGGAATCTATATTATGATAGCCGTCCTCCCTTTTTTGGAGGATCCGAAGCCCGATATTCACCTTAGCATAAGATTTTAAGATCTCTTCCATTTTTTCCAAGATAACATACTTATGTAGTCAAAGACAGCCTTATTTATTATTATTCTTTTGATGCGAGGAATAATAATCGACAAGGATGGAACCCTTTTCAATTACGCATACGTATGGGGACCCGTGGTTGCAAAAGCCATAAGAGAAGGATTCTATGAGCTTGGATTAAGAGATAGGAAATTAGATAGCACTGCAATCCGCTTCGAGGAGCTTTTCGGTGTGGATGAGTTTGGCAACAACCATAAAGACGGTATATTGTTCCGTCCTGATCTTGCCTTATTCACGATCTCTAAGATGGTGCTTGCCTCATTAAAGGCAGGACTAAATCCTTTTAAAGTCAAGAACAAGGTGTTTTCAAAGCTCAATGGGATATCCTCAATGATAAGTGAAGAGATTCAAAGAAAGGAATTTCCGGGGATCAGGGAAATCTTTGAACTGCTTAAGAGAAATGACTATGTAATCGGAATCGTAACGAACGATACTGTTGATACCACTAAGATGTTTCTTGACTATATTGGAATAAGAGAATATGTCGATTTCATACGAGGAAAAGATAACCTGAAAAAGAAGAAACCATCCGCAGAGGCGTTCAATCAATTCATAAAGGAATTCAATCTATCTGCAAAGGATGTCGCAGTCATTGGAGATACAAAAGAGGACATGCGGTTCGCAATCAACGGAAAAGCCGGATATAGGATAGCAGTACTTACAGGATCCGGGGATGAAAAGCTCTTAAATAGGATGGCTGATAAGGTATATCCCACCATCCTGGACATCAAGTCAGATCCCGTCCTCTTCGAAAAGAGGTCCTGATAGATACCTTTCAGCTGTATCGGGAAGAATTGCAAGCACGCACTTGTCCTTGTTTTCAATCGCAATATCAAGAGCGGCTTTGATCGCTGCTCCACTACTGATGCCTGCGAATATCCCGCTCTTATGCATCAAAGCACGACTCATTTTTATCGCATCGTCCCCACTTACACGTTTAAATTCGTCTATTACCGAAAAATCCAGCACATCAGGGATGAAGTTAGCCCCTATCCCCTGTATCTTATGCGAGCCAGATCTTCCAAGAGTAACAAGAGGACTCTCTTCAGGTTCAATTGCCACGATACGAACGTCATTCTTATGCTCCTTCAAGTACTTACCGGCTCCAGATACGCAGCCCCCTGTACCGAAGGCCGATACGAGATAATCAATCTCTGGTAGGTCTCTTAGTATCTCAGGCCCCGTTGTCTCATAATGAGCCCTTCTATTATCCATGTTTTTGAATTGGTCGGGGATATAGGCATTATCTCTTTCCCTCTTTATCTCCTCAGCTTTTTTCACAGATCCCGCAATACCCTCGCTCTCAGGGGTCAATACAAGCTCCGCACCTAAGGCCTTGATAATCTTCCTTCTCTCAAGGCTCATGCTCTCCGGCATGACTATCAGGCACTTATAGCCCATGGCGGTTGCAATGGCACTAAGCGCAATGCCCGTATTGCCACTAGTTGGCTCTATGATAAGACTGTCCTTGTTTATCAGGCCTCTTTCCTCAGCTCCTTTGAGCATATAATATGCAACCCTGTCTTTCGCAGATGAGAAAGGATTGAAATATTCAAGCTTCGCATAAAGCCTGATATCAGGCATAAGCCCGTTGACTCTTACAATCGGCGTATTTCCTATCAAATCAGTTATTTTTTCTGCTCTCATACCCCAATGATAGCAGAAATAGTCATATTTTACTATTTTTCTCGTAATTCTCAGCTCTAAAAAAGATTATCAAAAGTAAAAAGCGTACGTTATTGACACTTTAATACTAAAGTGTAAGAATAGAGGGCATGAAATACGCATGGGATGAAATAGACGAATTTAGAGGGAATCTCGTAAACGGCGAATGGCCTACGATTCCAGAGCTCTTTTTAATGAGTGAGAGCAAGTATGCTGATAATGTGGCATTCAGTGTTTTCGAGCCAGATAAGAAGGTAATCACATACAGGCAAGCGAAAGAATACATATTCAACATCGCCTCATACCTCAGGGACAAGGGAATAAAAGAGGGAGATAAGGTCGCACTGAACGGCAAGAACAGTCCGGAGTGGGCTCTCTCATACTTCGGAATCCTTACCTCAGGTGCTGTTGTAGTTCCTATCGATAACCAGATGAAGCCGGATAGGTTCATGAGGTTAAGCGAGTACGCGGATGTGAAATTCGTTATCGCAGACTTCGACGTACTTGAAAAAATCAAGACAAGGGCAAACGACTGGTACAATTCTCTTCTCGGCCTCGGCATGCTTAAAGGTGGCAGCAAGGACTACGTTAAAGTCACTGAGATGAGAAGCGAAAACACGCTCAAGGAGAGGGTCAAGGTATCGGATGATGATATCGCAGCAATCCTTTTCACAAGCGGTACTACAGGAAACGAAAAAGGTGCAATGCTGACACACCGCAACATCGTAAGCAACGTTTACCAGGCTGCTAACGGAATGGGAGTTGATGAGCATGACGTACTTTACGCACTACTTCCCCTTCACCACTCATACTGTTGCACAGCGGTACTTCTTGAGACCATCAGACATGGCTCAGAGTGTCTTTTCGGACATGGAATAATCGTTTCAAGAATGATCAATGACCTGAAAATGGGAAAAGTCACCGTATTCATGGGAATTCCTCTTCTATACAACAAGGTTATTGCCGGCATTTTTGCAAAGGTAAAGGAGAAGGGAGCATTAACCTACGCTCTCATCAAGGCATTGATGGCTTTCAATGGATTCTGTAAGAAATGTTTTGGCAAGGCTCCTCTGAGGGGATTCTTCAACAAGAAGATTCTTTCCCAGGTCGGGCTTGATCACTCAAAACTCCTCATCTGCGGAGCAGGCCCTCTCAGTCCTAAGGTTTTCAAGCAGTATCAGCAGCTGGGACTTAACTTCCTCCAGGGATACGGCCTTACAGAGACAAGCCCTATAGTCACGCTTAATCCGCCGGAGCATTTCAAGGTTGACTCCATCGGAAGAATTCTTCCTTTCATCGATCTTCGCATCGCAGATAAGGATAGCGAAGGAGTTGGAGAGATCCAGGTAAAGGGACCAAACGTATGTAAGGGATATTACAAGGATGAGAAGAACACAAAAGAACTCTTCAGTGAGGATGGCTATTTAAGAACAGGCGATCTTGGATATGTTGACAGTGAGAACTACGTCTATCTCAAGGGAAGGAAGAAGAACATCATCGTAACAGAAGGTGGAAAGAATGTGTTCCCAGAAGAGATTGAGGACATGTTCCAGCTTTACAGCCAGGTTGAGCAGATTCTAATCAGGGGATTCCAGCAGAAGAAGGATGTTCCTTGCGAATGCATAGAAGCTGTAATCTATCCGAGTAAGGATTATTACAAGGATAAGAGCTCAGAGGAAATAAGGAAAGATATTGAGAGAATCATTTCAGAGGTCAATAAAGATCTTTCTGGATATAAGAAGATTGAGAAGCTTACAATCCTTGACGAACCTATGGAGGAGACAACCACTAGGAAAATCAAGAGAGGCACGGTAAAAGCTTAACGGAAGGGGCATGAGCCCCTTTTTTATTTATCTTGGAAATTGTTATCATATGAGCATGAGTACATTAATTAAAAACGCCCTTATCATTCCGATGAGCAGGGATGGTGAGTATTTCTATGGCGACTTATTAATTGAAAACGGAAAAATTGCCAAAATCGCAGAGAGGATTGAAACTGCTGCAGATGAGATCTTTGATGTCGATGGGGACATAGTGCTTCCAGCATTCATCAATGCACACACGCACCTTGCGATGATTCTCATGCGAAACTATAAGGATGACAAGGAGAACCTACAGCAGTGGCTTGCCGAGATCTTCCCAATCGAGGACAAACTCACGGGAGAAGACGTGCTAAGAGCATCCAGGCTTGGAATCGCGGAACTAATAAAGGGGGGATGTACGACATTCTCCGACATGTACTTTTTCGCAGAAGAGACAGAGAAGGCAGTCAAAGAAGCAGGTATCAACGCATCATTGGGCCTCACTATTTTCGGAGACGGAGAGGAGACGGAGCGTCGTTATGTCGAGCGTCTTCCACGTATGAAGGAAGGGGCTAAAGACTATGGACGAATTTGCTTCACAATCGCCCCTCATGCCATCTATACGACCGATAGCGACAGCTATAAGAGGTCTAAAGAACTGGCAGAGAAAGAGAATTTCGTAGTACACACACACCTTTCAGAGACCAAAAAGGAGGTGGATGATTGTCTTGAGAGCACGGGCATGACACCTTTTGTGTATCTTGAAAGCATAGATGCGCTCAGTAACGGCAACATGATTCTTGCACATGGAGTGCATCTTACTGATAAGGAGCTTGAGAAAGTAAGAGAGTACGGTCTATCGGTGATAAATAATCCATCCAGCAACATGAAACTCTCCTCAGGGGCCCTTGATGTGAAAAAACTTCTGGACATGGGAATAAATGTTGCTCTTGGAACGGATGGGGCAAGCAGCAATAACAATCTTAACATGTTGGAGGAGATGCATGTAGCAGCACTCTCTGCATCGCTTAAAGCAGAAACTCCTATAAACGCATATCAGATAATCAAGATGGCGACCATCAACGGAGCTAAAGCACTTCATCTGGATGATAGGCTTGGGTCGATTGAGGTCGGAAAGGATGCTGATATCATAATCATCAGTACTAAGAGTGAGAACATGAATCCTTTAAACAACCCCTTCTCCGCAATCGTATATTCCGCATCAAGCGAGGATATCAGGACTGTGTTTTCCCATGGGGTAAAAGTACTTGATGAGAGAAGGCTGACATATGCTGAAGAAAAAAGCATCATTGATGATGTCAATTCAGCTTGGAGCGACATAATCAGGAGGTAATATGTTTTTTGTTGATAAAGATATAGTTGCATCTGTTCTTGATGAGAAGTGTGAACGCAAGGTTCTTGCCCATGATGATAATCTTATGGCATGTCATCTCTATTTCAAGACTGGGGGAATAGGAAAGAAGCATTCACATGAGCATACGCAGATCTGTTATGTCATTTCAGGAAGATTCGAATTTGACCTTAATGGGGACTCAAGGGTAATCACAGCAGGAGACAGCGTCTACATACCCTCTAATGTTGAGCATGGACTTGTCTGCCTCGAGCAGGGTGAGATTATCGACATATTCACGCCCGAAAGGAAGGATTTCCTATGAGAAGAGAATCTTTTGAAACACTAAGGAGAGATGGGGATAAGCTGATTCTTCTTGACCAGAGAAAACTTCCCTCCACTATGGAATATGTGGAAGCAAGATGCACTGAAGATGTATATCATGCCATCAAAGATATGATAGTCAGGGGTGCTCCGTTAATTGGGAGTACTGCCGCATTCGGAGTATGTTTTGCAGCAAAAGAGAGTAAAAGCAAAGATGAGTTCCTCTCAAAATGCGACTTCCTCTCCTCTGCAAGACCTACTGCGGTTAACCTCATGTGGGCAATCGAGAGAATGAAGAGGAAGGCTCTCGATTCGAATTTTGACCAGAATGAGCTTTTAAAAGAAGCAGAAAGAATCAAAGATGAGGACATTGAGGCGAACATCGCCCTAAGCAGATACGGTGCAACTCTTTTAAAAGAGAACTCCGTGGTGCTTACCCATTGTAATGCAGGTGCCTTGGCGACATCAGGATGGGGAACTGCTCTTGGTGTCATAAAAGAGGCGTACCTTGAGAAAAAGATAAGCCACGTCTATGCCGATGAGACCAGGCCAAGACTTCAGGGTGCAAGGCTGACGGCATTTGAACTGGTGGATTTCGGCATCCCGTCAACACTTATTCCAGATAGCGCGGCTGCAACACTTATCAGGGACGGGAAAATCGATGCAGTCATTGTCGGAGCGGATAGAATTGCCCTAAACGGTGATACAGCGAACAAGCTCGGAACATTCCCACTCTCTGTTATTGCAAAGACGTACAGAGTTCCCATGTATATCGCAGCACCGGTTAGTACTATAGATTTCAACACCTCAGACGGAAAAGGCATCCCCATTGAGGAGAGAGCAAAGAGCGAGGTAATAGATCCACTGGACAACGGTATGCTCATAGCACCAGATGAGATTGATGTATTCAATCCATCATTTGATGTGACACCTCATGAGAACATAACGGCGATTATCACAGAAAAAGGTATAATCTGGCCTCCGTTTAAAGAAAACATAAAGGCGTTAAAGAGTTAATGTGATACAAAAAAACAATAGGCATGGCCATAATCCTGCCTTTGTTAATAGTCCTAATTATTAAGTTTTTTCCCCTCGCTAAAGGCCTTTGCTATCCTCTCCCCGAGTGCAATGTAATCGTGATGCACAGGATCATACGTTATAGGTCTTATCAGAGCATAATCAGGTTTTCCATCAGCACCTAGGACGGACTCATCCACGCTGACATTGACTATACGGCCTATTACATGCTCCTCTCCATCGATTCTTAGGAGAGTACACTCCATCACTACTGGAAGCTCATTTATGATTGGAGCGTTCACTCTGTCACTTTTTCTAATCGTCCAACCTGCTTTTGAAATCTTTTCTGGTATGTCGTTCCCACTAAAAATGCCGACATAGTCTGCAGCTCTTACCGTTTCAACAGTTGCAAATGAGAGCGTGAAAGCCTTCGTTTCTGCGATATTACTCGTCGTCTTATGACTCTTATCCAGGCAGAGTATCACCTGGTCGCTATCATAAATCGCACCCCATGCTGCATTCATGGCATTAGCGACACCATTCTCATCATAAGACCCAACAATGAGTACCGGCTGAGGATATAGCCAGGTCTTTACTCCGAAATCTTTTCTCATATTCAACCTCCAAATGGAAAAAGCGAGCCCCAAAAGGCCCGCTCATTGCTAAAATTCCGTTGTAATCATTTCTTCTTGAGATATTTAATTGAATCAAGAGAAACAGCGGCGATGATGATAACACCCTTGAATACGAACTGAAGGTTCGTGTCAATTCCAAGGAATGTGAGACAGTATGTGAGACCAGTGAAGATTATAACACCAATTGCCGCACCACTTATCTTACCAATACCACCGTTGAATGAAATACCACCAACGACACATGCGGCGATGGCATCCATCTCGTATCCCTGTCCAGTACCAGCAGATGCATTAGCCCTGAACGCCTCAAGGAACGCTCCACAACCGTAGAAGATACCAGCCATGATGAAAACACACATCGTAACCTTGAATACGGAGATTCCAGATACGGCAGCGGCCTCGCCGTTTCCACCGACTGCGTACATGTTCTTTCCAAATGTCGTCTTATTCCATATGATCCAAGCGACAATAACCGCTATGACCGCAGGAATAATCAATTTCGGGAAAGTGACGAACTCTCCGTTTATGACACCCAGTTCCCATCTACCACCGATAAGATTTCTGATTGTCGAGTCGATAGAACCGACAGGAGTTCCCGTCGTTCCATAGAAGAGCATACCGTATATGATAAGCTGTGTTGCCATCGTTGAAATAAACGGATGCATCTTCAGTTTTGCAGCGAAGAATCCAGAGAACGCACTGAATGCGGAACACAGGATAACTGATAGCCCCAAACTCATCACAAGTCTGAGCATCATAGGGATAGAAGAGAAATCCCAAGGCCCCATGCCGAAGAATGTAACGATGTTCATTCCAGGATGCAGGATAAGACCCGTGGTAACAGATCCAAGTGCGACCATTCTTCCTACGGAAAGGTCGGTACCGGCAAGAAGAATCAGGCCAGCAACCCCGAGAGCATAGAACATCCTAGTTGAACTCTGCTCAAGAATCGTGAAGATATTAGGAAGCGTCAGAAGATTTCCGTTTCCTCTAATCGGAGCGACAATGATACAAACTATGAAGAAAATCAGGATGGCTATATAAAGACCATTTGTAAGGAAGAACTGAGTCGCATCGAAATTATAAATGAAGTTCCTGTATTTAAGCTTCATGTTCTCAGCGAAATTGGTCTTTCCATTCCTAAGTTCCCTGTTCTTCTGAATATGATCGACATAAGCTTGGTTCATTGCAGCCCTGGCCTTATCGAGTTCCCTCTTATAGCGGCTCTTGGAATCGAAGAGCGCGCTCTTAAGCTCATAAGATGCGATATCAAGCTCACTCTTAAGCTGCTGGGGATCCTTAATGGATGAGTGCAAGTCAGCTTTTCTCGTCTCGGCATCCGCCTTAATCTGGGCTACTTCCTTAACATAGAACTCCTTGGCCTTTGCCATCTTGGCTTTCTGACGCTCTGTGACAGCTTTCTCAATCTCAGATGCTTTTTCGTTCACATAAGCGACTGCTTCCTTACTGATGGCATCAATTTCCGCCTTATTCTTCTCTTCAACAGCCTTCGCCTTCTCAATCTCAGCCTGGAGAGATGCTATCTTAGCACTCCTCTCGCCATCCTCCATAAGCTTGTTCTTTTTTAGGGCGACGATCTCAAGACGGCAGTCTGAGACCTTCGTAACACCATCTTTCCTGAGCTCTCTCAGCCGGGTGCTATACTCTTTTACTTTCTGATCTTCCTCTATGGAAGTTATGTTCTTTACCATGTTTTCAGCCATATTCCCCTCCTACAGATATTTAGCTGAGAGTCTCAAAAGCTCTTCCTGATCTGTTTCCTTGGTATTGACGATTCCAGCAAGGCGGTGATTGCTCATTACCGCGATTCTATTCGTAATACCAAGAATCTCAGGCATCTCAGAGGATACTACTATGATAGTCTTACCCTCCTTCGCCATCTGAATGATCAACTGGTAGATCTCATATTTCGCACCTACGTCGATACCACGTGTCGGTTCATCCATCAAAAAGATTTCAGGACTTCTTTCCATCCACTTTCCGATGATTACCTTCTGCTGGTTTCCACCAGAGAGCGCTGATATAAGCTGCTCAGGAGAGACACATTTTGTATTCATGACCTTAATCTGCCTGGTAGCCGCATCTGTCATCTTCTGGTTGGAAAGCAAATGCGCCCTCTTATAGGAACCAAGGTTCGTAATTACCGTATTGAACTTGATCGTGTCCTTTCCGAACATTCCATTAAGCTTTCTTTCCTCAGTAACAAGAGCAAATGAATAGTTCATCGCATCCTTACTGCTGTGGAAATGAAGTTTCTTATCTCCTACTATTATATTTCCGCTTGCTATCGTCCTGATTCCGAACAAGGACTCAAGAAGCTCACTTCTACCTGCTCCAACAAGGCCGTAAAGACCGAATATCTCACCTTTCTTAACTGTGAATGAGATATCCTGAAGGACAGGATCGAATTTCGTATTCAGATGCTCAACAAAGAGATAGTCCTCCCCAGGTGTGTTATCGACATCAGGGTATCTCTTATCAAGAGAACGACCTACCATGGCGGAAATAAGCTCATTCATGCTTGTTTCCTTCGTACTCTTCTTGAAAATCATCTTACCGTCACGAAGAACGGCAACATCATCACAGATTTCGAAAATCTCATCCATCTTATGAGAAATATATACGAAAGATACGCCCTTCTTTCTCAGATCATCTACGATGGAGAATAATTTCTTTACCTCACGTTCTGTTAATGAGCTTGTGGGCTCATCAAGAACAATAAGCTTTGCATTGTAGCTTACCGCCTTTGCAATCTCAACCATCTGACGCTGTGATACACTCATCGTCCTCATAACCGTCTTCGGGTTGACATTCATATTAAGAGAAGCAAACAACTTGTTGCTTTCCTTAAGCATTCGTGCCTCATCTACCATTCCAAACCGTGTAGGATAACGGCCAAGGAAAAGGTTATCCTGTACAGTACGGTCAAGACACTGCTGAAGTTCCTGATGCACCATTGCAACCCCGTTTTCAAGCGCATCTTTAGGATTCTTGAAATCTATCGGCTTACCGAATAGGGATATCTGTCCTTCGTCTTTAGCATAGATACCGAAAAGGCATTTCATCATCGTACTCTTTCCGGCACCGTTCTCGCCCATTAGACCACAGACAGTTCCTTCTTCAACGGTCAGATTAATACCGTCAAGAACCTTGTTCTTAGCAAAGGATTTCGAAAGGTTCTTTATTTCAAGTACTGTCTTTTCACTCATTTTCTACCCTTTTTTTGTTTTATAAGACCTGAAAAATACGAATAATGGCGGAAGGAAGCCTTCCGCCACCATACTTTCTCTTCCCTTAAAGGGGACAAACTAGTACCTGAGCTTCTCTACGTAGTCAGGACCGCTGTTTGTTCTAACCATGTTGATGGCATAACCATCATAGTTGTTGAGGTTAGTGAATCTGTCGAGACATACGCTTTCGTTCTGTCCATCGCCCTGTACGATTGTAAGTTCGATATTAAGAAGTGGAGCATAGTATCTGAGAGCTGGCAGGTAAGAGGATGAGAGGAAGTTATCCGCACTGTTGTAAACAGTAAGGAGAACCTTCTTAGCCTCCGCACTTGTCTGCTTGATGCCAGGGTCTCTTGTTCCCTCTGTATAGGACTGCCAGTTGGAAGAGTTAACACCTGTGTTCTGTGCAAGCAGAGCCTTAGTCTCTGGAAGATATTCCATAGCTGCGGAAATCTTGTTTCCATACTGGTCAGCTTCTGTGATACCAACTGTCCATACGTCCTCACCTGTTAAGCCATCAAGAAGGTTTCTGAGAACCTGAAGAGTAGCTGTAGCCTGTGCGTCAACGTTCTGGGAAACAGTTCCTGTGAGTCTGCCCTGTCCAATAGCCTCGATAGCATCAGCATTAGCATCGTATCCGAAGATAGGAACGCCAGCTGGATAGTTGGAAGCTTGGAGACATCCCATAGCCATACCATCGTTGTTGGAAACGACCATGTCAATCTGATCTCCGAATCTTGTTGCCCAACCGCTCATTGCGTCTGTAGCAGCATTAGCATTCCATGTGGATCCATCTGTTCCAGTCATAGCTCTTCCCTCGAGCTCGACGACCTTCATCTGTGTTCCGCCAACGTTAGCACTTCCTTCCTGTACAACACCTGGGTCTGTTGAGCCAGCCCAAGTTCCGAGTGCCTTTCTGATACCCTCTGTTCTAGCTCTTGAGTCGTTGTGTCCAACATCTCCGATGCAGAGAACATAACCGATGATTCCATCTCCGTTGCGGTCTACAACGGCAGGATCTGCGGATGCGAGGTAATCAACGATGAGCTGTCCCTGAACAGCACCACCACCAGCAGCATCAAATCCAACATAGAATGTTGAATCATTCCAGTTCATCGTATCCATATCAATCTCACCAGAGACTGGATCTGAAGGCTGTCTGTTATAGAATACTACTGGTTTGTCAGCATTACGTACTACTGTTGCAGCTGCGCCTGATGACTCCTGAGATCCGCCTGCGAAAGCGAAAGAACCAATCATTACCATTACAATCATGGCAACTAAGAATTTCTTCATTTATTCCTCCTTTGAAATTCCCGGGGAGAATCCCCTATCTGTATAAATTAGAACATCGAAGAAGGCATAAAGCAAGAAAAAGTTTAATATATTAACTCTTAGACTCACTTACCGTGGAAAATTAGAACATTCTGTGAAAAAAAAGAAGGCCATCCGTCGTAAAAAACGGAAGATGGCCTACCCTG
Organism: uncultured Spirochaetaceae bacterium; assembly: GCA_944390015.1. GTDB lineage: Bacteria > Spirochaetota > Spirochaetia > Sphaerochaetales > Sphaerochaetaceae > Ornithospirochaeta. The sequence continues at coordinate 64,850 of CALXOL010000002.1, read as the reverse complement.
CTAATAACGTATCATATGCGGCAATGATGTCACTTGTTCATCATTCTCTCTATATTATCCAGTACCTTCCTGCTCATCAGGTTATATGCCTCCTCTGTCATTCCTGCAGATACATCAGGACATAGGACGTTTTTCCTCCCCTTCACCTCCTGATAGATCTCCCCTACTGCTCCGCTGGTATCTGAGATGAAAATATTCTTCTCATCAAGAATCCATTTTCTCAGAGCATCCATGTCTGAAGCAGGCCCAATTGAGGTGTTGATCATGATCTTTCCAGAGCCAAGGTGTTTAAACTCCTCTTCATGCAGAAGGATTACACCCTTATTAAGACATGTGATTACAACCTCAGACTGCTCAAGCAGATCGTTTAAAGGCTTATAATGCATCCCCTCCTGCTCGCATTCATCTTTAACAGAACGGGCATAATACGAGATGTCAGCACCCATCGCCTTAAGCATTCTCGCCGTCATCTGCCCACTCGTGCCGAATCCTACAAAACCGATTTTGAGCCCTGTTATCTCCTTCGCCCTACTCCTCCATAGAGGCCAGTCATACCCATGCAAAATCCTTACCAATGCATAAATGACGAATTCCGTGACACCTTTATCGCCATAGTCCCTTATTCCATAAACGGTTATACCGTGCTTTTCCGCATAATCTATGTCTACGTTCGCACTCTCCTTTGAATAGAGGGAACAACACATTCCAACATATTTAAGCTTAGGACATCTTGAAAGGACAGAGGCGGGAACTAAGGGAAGATTCCTTACCAGGACGGCATCAGCATCCTTTATTCTCTCAACAAGCTCATCCTCACTTTGAGGAAGAGTATCATAATGTATGATTTCTTGGGCATAATCTCTCAGCTTATCCTCCGCCCATGGCTCCAATCCGATAGGACCGGCTTCAACAAGTTTCCTGAATTTCTCCATTTTTACCTCCATTAAAAGAATATCATCGGGGATGAGATGTTCCTTAAAAGCGCAACGACGGACCATGCCGCGATATCACTATCTGCCGAGTAGATATCCGCTGTTGCCCTATATCCATCAGTCTCAATGAAAGCACACTGAGAATCGCCTACAAAACCAGGGGTGCTTGTGATTTCCGTAATCGCATCATCCGCACCTATTGTTGCCAGGGAAGATGCGACGGCCACATTCACCTTGGTCGGAAGAATCGCAATCGCATCCTTTGTGGTACCGGAGAACACGCATTTTTCTCTCTCGTTAAGCTCATCAGAGTAAAGAGGTGTGTTTTTAAGCCCCTTAGGTCCTTTATGATTATACAGCCCCGCCTTCACCTCAAGCCCTTTGGCCTCTGCCATAAGAGAGATGGTAGTAAGAGCATCAAAGCCACCGACAGCACCGGATGGTATGTATATTCTTGCGCCGCTTCCTTCTGCAGCCTTAAGTGCCTCATCCTTGAATACACTATCTGCGAATGCTCCGATTGAGAGAGGTATTACACTTATTCCTGCTCTTAATGCCTTAATGGCAAATTCCTTGAAAAGAGCGATCGAGGCCGTCTCTACAATATAATCGGGCTTTAGGGAAATAACCTCATCCATCGATGAGAGCGCCACGGCTTTTGTATCCAAGACGAGGCTCTGAGCATCTTCTCTTTTTCTTGAATATGCCGCAATAAGTCTATAATCCTTCAGATAACCCTTCACATATGCCTCTTTGACAATCTTACCAAGATGTCCGCAGCCGGCAATTGCAAAACTCTTCATTTAAACCTCCATATAGATTATATGCATTACTGTCGCAAAAAAAGAAAGAAATTGAAAGATGCTTATTGTTGCAAAGACTCCTATGTTGCCCTACCATTTATCCATGCGACGTGTTTTATCTCTGATTCTGATGGCAATGTCTCTTTTATCCATATGGGCAAAACCCGATACCCCGTATGATGCCAGAACATGCATAGCATACGATTATATCCTGAGTAAGGATCAAAAGAAACTTGTGGATTTTATATATGAGAAGCTAAGTGAATATGAGTTCAGCATCACGTTTGAAGAGGAAGTACCCTCAAATGATCTTGATGTGGCAATCAGTCACATACTCTCTGATTATCCAGAGCTGTTTTACGTCAGCAATCATTACCAGTATTTCTATTATGAGGATAAGGGATGGATCAGCAAAGTAGAGTTCTCTGCCACGATGACAGAAAAAGAAGCGAAGAATATAGAAAAAGACATGTTTTCTCTAATTGAGGGCTTAATAGAAGAGATACCACCTTCCCTCTCCCCTTATTCAAAAGAGCTTTTATTGCATGACGTGCTTGCCCAGCTTGTCACATACACTCAGCAGGGAGATATCAGTTATACCCCTTATGGGGCTCTACTCTATGGCAGGGCCGCATGCGAAGGTTATGCCGAAGCCTTCACTCTCATGCTGAGAATGGCAGGCATTCCATGCTCAAAAATCTCAGGAGAGGGATATACAGATGATAAAAGTGAGAGCCATGCATGGAACATTGTCGAGCTTGATGGTGTGTTCACCCTTGTGGATGTGACATGGGATGACATGACGGATATCGTATCTCATCTCTATTTCAACATAACTGACGAGATGATGAAGAGAGACCATGAAGCAGATGACATATTCTCTCTTCTTCCCGCATCAGAGAGCCTGAGATACAACTACCATGAGATAAACGGAATCATGTTCGATGAATCTGCAAACATGGAGAATGTCACATGGTCGATGTTCGACTATGCCAGGGGAACTGGAGATGAGATTGAGGTGCGCTTTAAAGACAGGAAGGCATACTCACTATTTCTCGATTCATTTCCCGATGCCGCACAAAACTATGCGAACGAACATGGGGATATCTCCTATTACACCAGCCGGGATGATAAGCAGTACTCATTCCTCCTGCAGATGCAGTAAAGCTCAGTCCTTGTCTTCTCCTTTTAGCACTTGGCGCTTTCTTGCCAGGTATTTCCTCTCTGACGGGCTCTTCTTCTTGATGCTGTTCGCCTTCAGCAAAAGCTTATTCCGCTTATCACTGATAAGGTAAGATCCAAGAACCGAGACCAAGATACAGACTATGGTCAGCACCAGCCATGCCCATTTACCGTCAATGCCCGGGATGTGGATGTTCATACCGAAGAATCCGGTAATGAACGTAGGGAACATGAGTGAAAGCGATATTACGGTAAGACGCTTCATGATTATGTTCATGTTGTTTCCGATTACGGATGCAAACGCATCCATGGTTCCCGTGAGAATGTCCGAATATATGTTCGCCATCTGAATAGCCTGCTTGTTATCGGTGATGGCATCTTCCAGAAACTCCTCCTCGTCCTCACTGTTAAGCTTGAAGAACGGGGTCTTCTGCAGCTTCTCCAGCAGAATCTCATTACCGGCAAGACTTGTCGTGAAATATACAAGGGATTTCTGAATCTGCAACAGCTGTATCAGCTCATAGTTCATGATTGACTTCTGAAGCTGCTCCTCAACAAGATCCTTCTGTCTGTTTATATATTTCAGAAGCCTGATGTAAACCAGTGCGGAGCGCCCAAGAATCGAGATTACAAGACCTTCCTTCGTATCTACCGGACAGGAGCGCACACGTCGCCTTGCCAGATCATCGATTACTACACTGTCCTCTTTCGTAATTGTCACGACCTTATCGGAGAAAAGAACGATACCTAAAGGGCTACACGTCCTTACAAGGGGATTATCCTCATCCTCCTCATCGCTGGGAAGACGGCAGATGATTACGGTATAATCATCCTCCTTCTCTATTCTTGCCTGCTCATCCTGGTCCATGATATCCGCAAGAACCTCGGAAGGAATCATATACTCATCCGTAAGAACCGCGATGTCATCACGGTCAATATTCCTTGCGTCAATCCAAGTATAATTCTGCTTTGGTGTTAAATCTGTTCTTTTTACAATCATTTCTCACGCCCCACAAATCCGAGGGACGTTCAAGAGCATCCGACGGATTAAAAGAAATAGTTCCTGCTAGGTAAAGGATAACTACCGTCGTCCATAAAACTCTCCTAAAAAAATGATAAAGCTTACATCAGCCATTAGCATACTATCACGTAAAAAGGAAAATGGAAAGATTAGAAGAAAACAATTACCATAAGCTTAAAATGGCTTTGTCCTAAAAGAACATTTCAGTAATTTACAATTAACAGAAAATAAACAACAGAATAGGATCTTTTCCCAATTAACCGGCTATATTTATTTCACAAAAAAGAAAATACCTTATCTCCTCTAATATAAACCGATTAACAGGTATTTAAACAATCTCTGCATGCAAAAGAAAAAATTAATTTTTCTGACAAAAAATGGAAAGGACATGAAGGTACAAGGCTTAATATGCTGATGCCAGAACTAAAATATCGGAGGATATATGAAAACTAAAAGAGCATTAGCATTCCTTTCTGTTCTCCTTCTTTCTCTCAGCCTCTTCGCACAGGGGACTACGGAGACCAAGGAAGCCGTAATCGAGTACACGAGCACTGCAAGCCCAAAGTACATCTTCATGTTCATAGGTGACGGAATGTCATCACCTCAGACAAATGCGGCCCAGGTGTTTGGAGGAGTCAACGAACCTGGAAGAATTGAGCTTGATAAACTCACGTTCACACAGTTCCCAGTAGTAGGAATCCAGTACACACAGGATTCGACCTCTTTCTGCCCTGACTCAGCAAGTACTGCGACAAGCCTCTCCTCAGGCTTCAAAACACATAGCGGAGTAATCGGAATGGGAGTTGACCGCGTGACAAAAGGTGTGACAATCGCAGAGAAGCTTAGAGACCAGAAGGACTTTAAGATCGGTATCGTATCAACGGTAACACTTAACCACGCAACCCCTGCCGCATACTATGCACATATCGCATCCAGGAACGACTACTATGACATCGGACTTCAGATGGCAGAGAGTGATTTCGACTACTTTGCAGGCGGTTCTCTCTTAAGTGCGGATGAAGGAGACAAGAGCCTTTATGAAGTACTCCAGGACAATGGATATACGGTTACAAACGATAAAGACACGATCCTCAGCCTTAATGCGGATTCAGGAAAAGTATACGCAGTAAGCCCGGTTCTTCAGGATGATGGAGCTATGAAATATGCAATTGATGCAACAGATGATGAGATCCAGCTCAAGGACTTCGTAAGAAAAGGTATCGACGTCCTCTACAATGAGACAGGTTTCTTCATGATGGTCGAGTCTGGTAAGATCGACTGGGCAGGACACGCAAACGATGCTGTTGCAAACATCAACGACACCCTCGCATTCGACGAAGCAATCGAAGTTGCTCTTGAGTTTGCGATGAATCACCCGGATGAGACACTCATTGTAGTAACAGGTGACCACGAGACAGGTGGTATGACCATCGGATATGCCGCTACAGGTTACAACACCGCATTCGATATCCTTGAGAACCAGAAGTGCTCATATGTGGCATTCGATGAGATGGTGAATGCTGAAATCGCAGAAGGAGACTTCACATTCGCTGGCCTTATGGCAATGGTTGAAGAGAACTTCGGTCTTGTTGCTCCTGGCGAGGATAGTCCGGTTGCCGCTCTCGTACTTGATGAGTATGAGTATGCACGCCTTGAGAAGGCTTACAACGACGCTCTTACAGGAAACACAGACGGCTATGAAGAGAGCCTCCTCTATGGTGGATATAATCCAATCTCTGTAACCCTTACCCACATCATCAACAACAAGGCAGGAATCGGCTGGACAAGCTACGCACATACTGGCCTTCCAGTTCCTGTATATGCATTCGGAGAGGGAGCAGAGCTCTTCTATGGAGCATACGACAACACGGAAGTCGCAAAGCGTCTCATGGCTCTCACCGACGTTCAGTAAGCTGAACATATACTCAAAGAGCGGGGAGGAATCCCCGCTTTTCTGATTCAAGGAGTGCACATCTTGATAAAACCAAACAGAAAAGACCTCATATTCACACTCATTTTCCTTTTTTTAAGCATAGTTCTTGTTTTCATCCCAACCGGCTTTGAACGTGACATCTACTATAACGCAGTAGGGGCTAAGGCACTTGTACTTGAAACCGATGAGAGCACAGTGATACAGACAGGACTCTTCAGACAGGGAGAACAGAGATGCAGGATCAGAATACTCTCAGGAGAACACAAGGGATACGAAGGGGATGCTGTGAACCTTCTTTCAGGAAGTCTGAAAGACGATAAGATGTTCATTCCCGGGGAGAAGGCATGGACCCTCGTCGAACGAGACAGGGATGATAATGTGATTTTCATAAACATGATCGACCACTACAGATTAAGTAAGGAGATCGCTCTTGCAATCATCCTGATTGCCGCCCTGATTGCTTTCTCAAAGCTGAGAGGGGTAAGAACAATTCTCTCCTTCGTATTTGCATTCCTCCTTATCTGGAAGATTCTAATTCCCTTCACATTGAAAGGATATAATCCACTCATCGTCAGTTCCTTAGTTCTAATTGTAATGACATTCTTCACTCTCCTATTGATCTCGGGAGTGAACAAGAGGGCATTCTCCGCGATACTCGGATCCGTAAGTGCGATCATCATAACAGTATTCCTTTCAAGTGCGGCAACAGAATATCTGGGTATACATGGATCGGTTCTTGAGCAGAGTGAGAGCCTTTTATACTCCGGCTTCATGGATCTTGACCTGACTTCACTTTTTTCTGGTGTGGTAATACTCTCTGCAGGTGGTGCGATAATGGATCTCTCCATAGATGTATCCGCTGCGATGTGGGAAGTAAATGAACATGCGAAGACCATAACAAGAAGAGAGCTTTTCAAATCTGGAATGGAAGTCGGAAGAGCTGGCGTAGGCACTCAGTGCACCACACTGCTACTTGCATACATGGGTTCATTCCTCACGGTGATGATGGTATATATGGCTCAAAGCACTCCGATTCTGAACATCCTCACCAGTAAAAGCATCGCATCTGAAATACTTCAGACGGTAATCGGAGCAATATCGCTTATACTCGTTACACCTCTCACATGCATATTTGCATCTTTCATCTTCAAGAAAAACGAAATCTAGAATTAACGCTTCTTTGAGCACAAGGAGGGGCAAAAACGTTTAGCCTTTATTTTATATTCTTTTCTATCTCGAGAACCACAGAAATAGGAATATTGAAGCTCTTGGATATCTGCTCAGGTGTAACAAGACTATCTCTCAAAAGATTACTTATAGCCTGAACATTTGCCTCTTCTCTCCCCTGTCTTTTGAACATCTCAAGGGTTTCACACATCCTTATCTTTCCTCCTTCATTCTTTGCATCCCTGATGCACCTTCTAAACTCCTCATTCAAAGCATCCCTATAGTCCGAACAGTGAATATCATGTATCACACTACCCTTTCTATCATTGCCTCTGTAGCCAAGATTCACATACACATAAAGACCTCCAACGCCCAGAGGCATGTGCGTATCATCATCTCTCACACTATAAGTATAGACCGCTTCTCCTCTCTTGAAAACATCACTTTCTAAGAGGAAAATTGATGAAACTTTCCTTCCTCTAAGTTTAGAATATCCATCCCCCTTCTTGACTATGCTTCCAGTCATACGGCTCATGTAGTACCACATGCGTTCATTCAAATACGAGTCACCCTTCTTCTGCATCTCTATATCGTAGAGATTTCCTTTCCCTCCCTCACGAGACAGTCGTATCTCACACCTTTGTACTCCTTCCAGCCGTGAGTACTCTGAGTCACTACCGAACGTACATCAAAGACGGGGAAAGGAAGAAAAGTGTTCAAAATGAGAGATGCCAGAACTTTGTTATCGTTCATCACTTCGCTGAAGAAGAAATCATCTGTCATCGTGGCACGTTCTATCCACTCTTGACCACTAATGGTTATTCCCTCTGTAAAATACGGTACTACATTTTCCTTCATGATAAATGAATCCTGATAATACCATTTCTCTTCCGTCATATAGACCTCCTTACCTATATAAGGCAAAAAGTCTCAAGATTGTTTACCTGATTTTGATTATTTCTAAGTGAAACTTGCGTATTTTCCCTATTTTAGGATTTCTTATACTTGCGTATTATCTTAATTCATTGAGAAATACAGAAGAATTGAGGGTGCCTACCTGATATACCACAAGAACTATAAGGAGGAAAACGGAATAACCTACCTGCCATGCTATATGGCATTCCTGATTTAACGGGTAAGAGGCTGCTGCATGTACAGAATTAGCTTAAATAGATAGCTTCAAAGCCAAAGAAAACTGCACATCTCCTTTTTGCCCACTTATCATTCCACTACTTTTCTCAAGATATTGACTTCCGATAAAAGACAATGATGATTCAACGCTCATCTCCATCCAATCAGGCAACCTAGGGATATTATATTCCCCAGCTAATGTCACGAAGATAATCTGTTGTATCTTTTCTCCAGATGGTGTTGTGCCTTGATAATTTGGATATTCATTATTATTCCCATCAGTATTATGGCTCTTTGCCATGTCCATCTCCCCCTTTAGCATTCCTTCCCCTGTTAATGATATCGAGAAGATGTCGTGATGGTCATACTTTATACCCGCATGGAGAAGCATCACATCCCCGCCATATCTATAGCCGATATAATAGAGTTTAAGAGGATAGTTCATGTCGAGTGTAAAGGATCTCTGATACATCAGGAAATCAACCTTATCCCTTCTATACAATAGTGGTGTTGTATAATCAAACTCTACATTAAAGGATAGGACACCCTGATCCGATGGCGAGAACTTATACTCAGCACCTGCGAGAAAGCCCCAGGCATTACCTTGGGAAGCACTCTCATTAGGAGCTACTGCCTGATCGAGAACGAACTGTGCATAAAGATCAAGACCTCTAATGGGAGTTACGTTAACTTCAGCAGAAGCTATGGCATTGAACATCGAACGGTTATTGAGGTTATGGAAGATGAATCCAGGATTAAGATATTGAAGGCTCAAAACCGGAGCCTTGTACATAACGTTCTCACTAATTGCGAAATCCAGCCATTTAAAAGGCCTGAACTCCAAGCGATGCGTAAGAAGCATCTTCACTTCTTCCTCCACCTCTTCCCTACCCAATCCTCTGGTTTCGAAGAAGAGAGTTGTCGTCTCATAAGAGAACTTATCTAAAAAGAATGTGAGCCGGGCCATATCATGATAGCCCACATGATCATCGATTATGAAATTAGCAACATGTGAGTTGCCCCAGTTCACCCTGTCTCGGCCAAAAAGAAAAGACCAGGATTTATCGCCAAAAGAAACAAACGCTCTCTTAGGCCACTCAAATTCAAATTCCCCTGATACCGGTGGTATGTTACTCGATACCAAGTCATAATAATGCTTATTCTCGTCAACAAGAATGAATTGATTGTCTTTAACAGGTAAAATAGCTCCAATTCCATCAGGATAATCAGAATTACCACTTGTTACAGCTCCATCTGCGGCATAACGCCCCATTGTATACATCAGGTCGGCATATGTATAGAAATACTCTCCTACGCTGAATTCAAGCCCTACTTTAAGGAATCTGTTTCTATCATCATAACCGTATGCCCAATCATACTCACTTCTGAACTCTTTCCCATTTGAGTGTACATACATCTCTGGAGCTATCGATAAATATGCGCCAAAACCAAATCCGCCCGGCATCTGCCATCTGACATCCTTAAGATATTCTTTTGCAATCTGAAAGAGGGTGGCAGAATACCCGTCAAGATTATCTTTATCAACTCTGGAGAGAATCAATCTCGCCTGAGCCATACTATATGGTCTTGCCTGTGAGGGCTTTGCCATTCCTTCAAGCAGATAAAGATCATCCACAATATCATAAAACGGTGATTCAATATCTATAAAATAAGCATCTGTGGAAAAAAGAAGGAAAGGGGTTAGCGACAACAGGATTAGAAGAAGTATTTTTCTCATTAGATTCTCCGATGTGGAATGCTGAGGAGCCAGAGCCCCTCAGCTAAGACTCAGAAGCTATAACTTAAACCAATGCTGAATTGAACATCTCTCTCGCTCTGTCCTTTTACATTCTCATAGTTGATGACATTGATGAATCTGAACTGGGCGTATAAGTCAAGCGACTCGATAAACGTATAATGCCCTGCGATATTGAACAGAAGCCAATGGGCAACAGCATTTCTACTTTCCCAATTTGAGGATGGATCCCAAGAACCATCCTTATCATTTACCGGCTTTGATGTAGGTGAACTCGGATCATCTACCCCCGGCGTAGTATAATGCCATTTAGAGTTCATATCCATTATTCCATCAGCCCAATATGTGAAAGTGAAATCAACATTCCATTTTCCATATACCTCATAACCAACATTTAAATTAGCAACGACACTGTCATTACCATAGCGGTAACCAAGGAAGTCCAGCACATAATTGGAAGATCCTGAATTTGTAAAATCAGGCTGTCCAACAACAAAATTAATTCCATAATGTACTGGATTATCCCTCTCTGATCCGTTATCCCTCAAATATAGGAATGGATCTGTATACGCCCCTTCCAGAGAGCCGTAGAGCATACCTTGTCCAATCGGATATGCAGTCTTTAATCCAAGGATGTATCCAGATGCGGAAGGTGGTCCATCATTTGTGAACTCACCTGGAAGTTTAAATTCATCGATAACCATCTCACCATATAGGTTCCAATGGTCTATAAAGGTGTAATCAACCTCAAAACTTAAAAGTGAATTTGAATTACTCCTGATGTAGTAGTTATGGAAGATCGCGGTAGGACTGAGAGTGAGAAGATCAAACTGGTTCTTCTCCGACTGGTACATGATCGACTCGGTAAGAGCCATGTTAACCTTGTCCAGAATTCTCCACTCAAGTCGATGTGCGATAAACATATTTATGCCATCCCGCTCATCCTCTTGAGAATATGCCGTATCCAGTTCTGTCCCCTCCCAATTTAAATAGCTTTTCGGATGGACGAATGAACTGATGCTGAATGTGTATTTGAAAACATTAGAAAAAGCTGTGAATCTAAGATTATTGTGGTATTTAACCTGATCGCCGATTGTAAGATTGCCAGACTCTCCCGGCCCCCATCTTAACCTATCACGACCAATAGAGATGTTCCACCACCCCCCCCCCGATTGATCCAAAAGCACGGTAAGGGAAGTTAAGATTTAAATCGTTGAGAACGACAGGAGGAACCATTAGGATGTTTGTAAGAACATGCGCACTTTTCTGTGCATCACTTTCAATAAGCGTTCTGTTAAGGCCAAACTGGAAAGAAGAGAAACCATATATGTTGTCGCCGAACCATGTTTCAAGTGGTATGTCCAACAATGGAGTCGGAACATTATAATCTCCCATGTGTTTTGCAAAGCCATAATCATCAGGACTTGAAAATGCCTCAGGGTTGCTACGAGTATACATTTCAGCAGCAACATCCGCAGAGATTGTGAAGCCAAAAACGCCATTGGCCTTCTCTGGCTCAAATCTTGGCGTATGCCTTATCTCGGACAGAAGATACTCATAAATAGTCATCTCGCTCTCTGAAAGCTGTTCGGGATTAATGCGCTCAAGCATCATATCCATCTCAGCCATTGACCAAGGACCGGTAGTAGAAGGCAGAGCAAGCCCTGTGGAGATATATAGGTTTTTCATTGCACCATATATTGGGCTATCCACTGCCACGATTTCCTGTCTGTTACCATCCGTTACCGCAGCAAAAACGGAAAAAGAGAAGGAAATAAGACAGAAAATCAAAACAAATGCCTTTTTTAGTTTTTTTCTCATATTACTCCTCCCTTCCCATGATAAAACAGAAATTACGATTATTAAAGTTTTAAGTTCAGCTATCCAATGTTTTAAGCGAATATGGTAGTTAAAGCAGTAAGATTGTATAAGCAAGAAACATTTAAGACTAAGGTAATTAATTATTTTGTAATTAAATATAAAGTTAAGTAACCGTATCTGTACAATCTGTATTTATCAAAGGAAATTTTATTTTCTTTTACATTTCCAGATTGCCCAAAAAGATAAATGCTCTTATTATCAATAGTATAAGTATTCGGCAATGTAAATTACTTGGGAGGGTAAAAATGAAAAAGATTATCGCAGCATTACTTATCCTGTTATCCGTAACCTTCACGGTCTCAGCAGCAACAGATGTTTCCCTTGCATTCGGAGCGTCTGCAAATCAGTTTGAGCTTACACTTGATACGGAAAAGAACAATCCATTCAGTGCAACTATTGCTGTTAATGCGGAAGCTGATGTCATCCTTGACAGAGGAAATGGTTTCTATGTGAATCTCGGTGTTGAGCAGAGCAATATCTGGATCGGCGGAGGTTATGCATATACGACTCCTGTAGGCAATTTCGACATGATGCTTACAGTAGGTCCTCACTTCAATATTCAGGGACAGAGTACTACATTCGGCGTAGATTTAAAAACGATGTTCATGGCTTATTTCTCTGGAGTTGATGGGATGTTTGCAAGCTTCGGAGCAAAGGTAAATATGGATTTCGTAACATTTGGAGGTAATCAGGCAAGAGGATACTTCAACATGAGCTTACTCATACCTGAAATCGCAATCGGATATAAGTTCTAAATCCACTTAAACGGCCTTATAGGATAGCTCTCGCTAAGACGGGTGAAAAGCTTCTCGCTATCATCTGGAAGTCTTACCTCATCATCCTTGAGGCCGTATATTTTTATCACATTACGCCCAAAAAGATCTAAGAGCCTCTCTTTTTCTACTCCATCCTCTCTCAGCTTATGATAAAGCAGGAGCATACCTGGAAAACAAGGAATACCACTTGCGCCCTTCTCTTTATCCTCAAGGGTGTGCGGCGCATGATCGCTCTCAACATTATCTATTATTCCATTCTTAAGAGATTCATAGATGAATGCCCTGTCCTCTTCACATCTAAGCGGTGGATTCATCTTAAGCCCTCTCTCCTTATCTTTAGCATCCTCAATGTTTAAAAGCGCATGATGAGGAGTAGCCCCCATGCTTATGGAGATTCCCTCTTCTTTTGCTTTAATTACTTCTTTTACCGCATCAGATGTTGAGATGTGGCAGATATGAAGATGCCCGGAAAAACCTTCTTCTTTTACAAGCCTGATTATATCCTTTACAGCCTCTATCTCACTCTCTCTTGGACGGGCAAGTGAGTGAGATGAGTAATCATCAGGGTCTTCTGTCTTCATGTTGTTAAGGCTCTCTTTCTCAGCATGTACGGCAAGAACACCCTTATAATCCGCATCAGTAAGTGCTCTTATGACCTTTCTCTGATCATCATAATCCACAATACCCATGTTACCAGTACTGTGAGAGAGGAACATCTTCAGACCTATTACTAGAGGAAAGAGCTCTGAGTGTAAAAGAACCATGCTCTTTATCTGATCTGGATCCTTTGTAAGACCTGCATATACAGAGTAAGAAACTTTTAGTTTTCTGGCCTCAGTTGTGCCAAGGGAAAGGCGGTCAAGGACTCTTTCCCTGTCAATGAGAGGAGGATTGGTATTGGGCATGTCAAATACACGATCGATACCTGCTGCCTTGGCGACCTTAAGTCCATGGGCCACACTCTCCTTATCCTTCTGCTCCCAGTCCCTTAAATGTACATGTGGGTCTATCATAACTAGACCTCCAGATTATTCTTAAGTATGTAGCTGTAGGCTAGGAATGTTCCTTCCTTACATGTGAGCTTCTCTCCACAGACACATTCTCCGCAAAGGCCTACGCCACACATTGTATTCTTCTCTAAACTGATAAGAATCCTATCAGGATCAAGACCATATGAAAGCAGACGCTCCGAGGCGATTTTCATCATAACGGATGGTCCCACGATATATGCCGCCGTATCACCCAAGACATCCTCTTTCTTCAGACTGTCAAGCACACGGCCAGGCTTTCCATCATCTGCTATCACCGTATACGTTCCATACTGTTCAAGCTCATCCTGCATCAGGCCTTTCTGCCCTTTCTCAAGAGTTGGAACACCGATACGGATATCCATCTTCGTGTTCTCTTTTCTAAGTTTCTCTGCAAGGAGATTGAGGACAACCGTTCCCGTTCCACCCCCGATAAGCAGCGCCTTCTCGGTCTTTGGATTCTCTATGGGCTTACCAGAGAGTCCCCTCGTATAAATCACATCACCCTTCTTAAGACGGCTTACTGCCTCCGTGAACGGGCCACGTATTTTGATTATGAAGGTAAGGGGGTCATTTTTTGCAACCGAGAACGGACGCTCTCCCGCCTCTGAGAAGAATAGGAAGCAGAACTCGCCTGCCTGGCAATGACTTTTACCATCGAGAGTCAGGATAATCGTATCATCAGAGTACATCGTCTTATCTATGATGAGATGCTTTTCATATTCAAGCATCTCATGTCTCTCTGACAGATAGTCAGAGACGTCACGTCCACTCTTTATGGCATTGAAATACGACTCGTAATCGGACATCTCGACCCGTGCGATTGCAGAACCGATTCCGACACTGTCGGCTCCTGCCTCCATCATGTTCCTAGCATCTTCTGCCGTGCTTACACCGCCCATACCGAGAATTATCGGCTCATCTCCAATTGCACTTCTTATAGCTCTTATGCATTCGATGGCACGGCTCTTTACCCATTCACCGCTGGCACCGCCTTTTCCTCCAAGCTTATTGAAGAGAATCGGCTTGCCATCAAGATAGTACTCCTTAGGGCCTACAGTATTAATTGCGGCAATGCCATCGGCACCGTTCTCAATAGCGATTCTGGCAATCGCTCCAATGTCATCAACATTAGGAGTGAGCTTTGCAATCAGGAGGCTCTTTCTCTCAGGGTATGCCTCATTTATCCCATTGATATACGCCTTTACAAGCTCTGGATCGCTTCCGATTGACGCTCCATATCCTTTCGCAGCATGGGGGCATGAGAGATTGAGCTCTATCATATCGGCAACAGGATCGAACTTCTTAACCAATGTTACGAAATCCTCAACGCTGTTAGCAGAGACAGATACATTGAGAAGGGCTCTGAGCCCCTCCCTCTTAAGTTCTTCAAGCTCGGGATACGCCTTCTCCATACCGGGGTTTCTAAGCCCTACGGAGTTACCGAAATCGCCAAGACGGGGACTAGTGATGACAGGCATCTTGTTCCCTTCATTGGGAGTAACCTGGAAACTCTTTGTCGTTATGATATCCATAGACGGCACTTTCCGGTCAAAAAACCTTATAAGTTCCTTCTTAGTGGTTGCAACGCCACTGACCGTAGAAAGGAGAATCCTTCCCCTCTTATGATTCAAATGGAGGAGATCGTATGCCTTGTTCATTATAAAGAAGCCTCCTTGATTAGTGCCCTGATGCTTTCAATGCACATATCAAGCCAAGTAGAAGGAGCATCCCCTTTCTTCCATGGATGGGTCAGTCCGCTTGATGAGTTGATTCTCGCATACCTCATATCGTAGCCGACCTCTTTCATGACGGAAATGACATCACTTGCGCTTCCCCCCTGGCTGCCGACTCCTGGAATCAGCATAGGAATCATCTTTCCTGCAAAATATTTCGCGATATCTGCGAACTCCCTCATATTCGTAGCTCCGACCACCGCACCTATTCCCTTATGCTGTTCAGCCCAGAGGGCGATCATATGACTGACTGCGATGTAAAGAGGATATACATCATGTTCATCTACAGAATCGATAACAGTCCTGTTCTGAAGCTCAGCTCCTCCGGGATTGCTCGTACGATTAAGGACATAAACGCCCTTGTTCTCATATGCAAACGGAAGAACGCTATCACTTCCCATGTACGAGGAGACCGTTACCGCATCGGCCTGCCATGACTCAAACGCCTCTTTCGCATAGTTTCCGCTGCTTCTTGCGATATCCCCTCTCTTGCTATCGAGGATTACAGGGATGCCTGGAAAATACTTCTCGATCAGATCTAAGACATTTGAAAGCGCCTTGGATCCCGAGTAATCCCCTTCTCTGGGTCTGTCGAGAGCAGAGTAATAACCGAGATTCGGTTTAAACGCAGAGGGAACGAGATTCTCTTCAGACATCTTTGAAAAGAGAGTGTCAAAATACTTGGTTATGCGCTCAGTCGTTTCAAGTTCAGGGTACGGAAGAACTCCTACTATCGGATCTAAGCCCATGCAGACTATGTTACCGCTTTTTTCAGCGCTTAAGATAAGTGTTTCGTTATAGCTCATCATCACTCCTTGGGAAATCCCCTCTTCTCGCCCCATCCGAACGGATCTTTTCTCCACTCCCTGAGAGCATCCGCCTCTGTGCTGTTAATATACCCCGTATCCTCTGCGATTCTGACCATGAGATCATAAGAGAGAATCGTGTGGTAGCAACAGGATGGCTTGAGAACATCAAAAGCATCGTAGCTTGCCTGAAGACCATATGTGAAAATTCCAAGGCATGTATCGCAGATACCATCAGCTCCCCTTATTGCCTCAACAGCCTTTATTGAGGAGGAGCCCGTGCTGATAAGATCCTCAATGAGCAGGACAGCGGCACCATTATAGCTGCCATCTTTTCCAAGCCCTTCGATCTGATGCCCCAGTCCATGGTCCTTGTTAGAGCTTCTTACATAGCTCAAGCTCTTGTTAAGACGATCGGCAAGGCTTGTTGCATGAGGAATTCCTGCTGTTGCAGTTCCTGCGATGTTATCGACTTTCAAAGAAAGGGACTCCACCATATCCGAGAACGCATCACAGATTAAAGCCCTGTATCTGCTGGATGAGAGGAACTGCCTGTTGTCATTGTAGATAGGCATCCTATATCCGCTTGCCCATCTGAATGGGTCGTTTACGCTGAGCCTTATAGCTCCTAATTCAAGAGCAGCTTTTGCAAGCTGACTTCCATAGTAATTCTGTATATCATTGAGAGTTTTCATATCTTTTCCATTATACCATAGTTTATCTTTTGTTCCAAATTTCCTTGAAGGAGTGCACTTTTCCGCAGTACGCACAGCGGTAGCCACCATCATTAGTCCTATAGAACTTGGAAGCCACTCCCTCCTTGTTCACAGGATTGGAGATACATGCCTCATTCTTGCAGGACATATCCTCGAAATTGTAGATTCTTGGGGGCATGTGCGTCCTGAATTTCTTAGCAACCTTTCCATCTTTTATGATGTTGAGCGTACAGTGCGGTGCGATGGCGGCAAGCCTTTTCAATTCCTTTCTTGAAAGATCCATTACATCAGGACGGAATATTATCCCCTTGAACTTACCATCGCTTCCATGACTTATCCACTCACCACCGCGTGCGTTATCAAGTCCGATTACTGAGGATATCAGGCGAATGTGCTTCCTTATATCCTCAGGGCTGTCACCCTTGCAGATGTGGTCGATTACAATTCCGTTCCTGATTGGGCGTACACCTTCAGAGATGTTCTTCTCCTTGTTATCCTTGTTTTCAGGCTGAACCTCTACGATGTACTCCTCGCTCTTATAGTCCTTTTCAATAGCGCTCTGTCCGCTAAAATCCTCTCCGATCTTGCCTGCGATGAGAGAAAGAAGAATCATGCGGCAGTACATGCCGTTGATAGCCTGCTCCTCCCATCCGTTGAGCTCCGTCTTGTCGAGGAACGTAGGGATAGTTGGATGCTCCTTATGGCGAGGAAGCGGATGATAGAACTTCGTTCCCTCCTTAAGACGGTCAATAAATTCCCTCTTGAAGGTAATGGCCTCCCTGAGCTCAGCCTCCTTCTTCAAAATACGCTCACCCATCCTCTCCAGCTGCGGACGCGTGAAATACCATATTTTTGCGATATCGCCACAATCGAGATAGTTCTCGATTGAAGGATAGATGTTCACCTTGAATCCGTTTTCCTTCATGATTTCTATATAGTTCTCAGGCATCATCAGCTCATCTGGAGCGATGAGGTCAACAGTAACCTTATCGAAAATCTTAAGGCCGTTCGCCTTCGAGTGAACCGTACGTCCATGATAAAGATCCCCGACCAGAGCCAGATGTATCTCAGAGAAATCCATGTTCAGTCTCTCAAGGAAAGAGAACTCATCAAGCAGTTCCTGGGTAGGATGCTCATGCTTGCCGTCCCCTGCGTTTATGAACGCAGGCTTATAGGGCAGATGATTGCGCTCTGCATACTCGCTTGTCTCCTCGCTGAGCCATTTCGTAAGGCCTTCAACCTTGCTTCTTACGATGAAAATCCTGTTTGAATACCCTGAGAGCATATTGAACGTATCTGCATAGCTTTCGCCTTTATTTATGCTTGATGAATCACATAAAAGCTCCGAGACTTTCGCATGGTGGAACTTAGCGGCATTCCTGAAGCTCTCCTTCGTTCTTGTGCTGTCTTCCAGAAAGACCTCGTAAATTCCGAAATCAGGATCATTTATCCTGAAAGAATCCATAACGGCCTCATTGTTCTCCAAAATCGCCCTCTTCAGCTCTTGGGTCTTTTTGAAGAAATACCTTCTCTCATCAATTGAGAAATCCTCGATTACACAGAGACTTCTACCTTTGAAAACGTTATTCATCTTGCCTCCAAAAAAAAACGGCTCAATAAACAGAGCCGCGAAACTTCAAGAAATTAAGGAAATAAAGGTGCCTAGGAAAGTAGCAACAAAACATCTTCCTTCGATTAAAAGCACCGTTTTCTCCATATCTTTTGAGAGGATAATACAAAAGCAGAGTCTCGTCTACTCCTTTTTGCCCTTTGCATTCTCATCATTCTCAACATCACTGAGGTAATCCTCGAATGTCTTAAGCATATCCTTTGCATTGAAATGATTCTCCCTCTTCTCGCTGTGATCTGAGAAGGAGGCAAAACCATTCGGGAAACTCAGAGGAGCAAGCTCGAACGAGGAGGAAGCCTCCCTATGCGCCCTACTCTTAAGCTGCTTACGGTATATCTTAAGATAGCTGCTCTTTTTCTTCACATAGGTTTTCCTGATCTCATTCCTTTCTTTCCTGGTGTCTTTTGATAATCCATACCCATAGCCGTAACCATAGCCGTATGCACCTTTATTAACCACGCTTGTGTCAGAGAGCGCTAAGCCATTGAGACATACACCGATGATATTCGCCGATGCCTCCTTGAGGTCATGGACGAGCATCGATACCTCGTCACTTGTGCTTATTCCAGCCCTTGCTATAATCAGCACTTCAGGTGCGACACGTGCAATGGTCAAAAGCTCAGAGGCATAGGAAAGAGGAGGCGCATCGAAGAAGATGTAGTCATAATGAGATTTTACAGAATTGATGAAATCCTCAATGCTGAACGTTTGAATAACAATCGAAGGAACTACAACGGGCTTTCCGACTCCGACTATGTTAAGATTCGGAAGCTCGCTGAAAGGAGTCCTTATGACCTCATCAGCTCTAGCATCCCCGCTAAGAACATCCACAATACCCTTATCTGCATGCTTTACTTCAAATACATTCTCCACTGCCGGCATTCTTAAGTCCATGTCAACAATCAGGATTCTCTTTCCGTTTAAGGCAAGTGCATATGCTATATTCGCAATCGTCGTAGACTTTCCATCATTCTTTCCAGGAGAGCAGACGGTTATGAAGTGACTGCCCAGCTTCCTGCCGTAAATCATTGCGGATGCTATCTGCTTATAGCGCTCACTTATGAATGACATCGGATTGAGATTTAGAGCAATTCCCCTCCTCTTCTTTTTATCATTCTTAGGCTTTACGAGAGGAATCCAGCCGAGCACTGGAATATCGGAATCGAGACACTTCTCCAAATCATCTCTGCTCATTATCCTCTTATCCATCAGAGTAAGAACCGCTGCGATGGCGATACCGATGAATATGCCGAGGAATCCACCTATTAAGAGTGTCTTCGCCTTAGCTGGGCTCACCGGTTCAAGAGGAAGAATCGCACCATCAATCCTGGTAACATTGTCTGTAATGCTCGCCTCAAGGAGGGAAGTCTCACTCTGTGCCTGGCGTAAAAACAGCACAAGCTGCTGATATACTTCGACATTACTCTCCTTTTCAAGACGCTCCCTCTCAATATCAGGGACTTTTTCCAGCTCAAGATCTATCTCTCCCAGCATCTCATCGATTACGACCATCTTCCTCTCACCAAGAGAAAGCTGTAGATAGTACTGCGCATAACTCAGGGCATCCACGGAAGAGAGCACATCAGTTAGGCCGGAGCAAAGATAGTTCTCTAGATCCGTCTCCGCTGCCTCCATCATCTGGGAAAGCGCATAATACCTCGACATCTGAGTTGAGCTGAGCGATGATGCCTGACTTTGCGAAGTGCTGGCAAGCACATCATAGAGAATCGACTCCCCATACCATGTGATGATATCCTCACTTGCAGAGAGAACATTCACATCCTTAGAGAACGACTCACGTTTTTCAGAGAGTTCAGCATATGAGGATTCAAACGAGCCAAGATACCTCTCCGCCTCTGCGATCTCCCTCTTAAGAGGCTCCCTGACGAGTGTCAGATAGCTCATCTGATGAAGCAGAATCTGGTTCTCCGCACCCATCTGGAGAAGATTGTTATCTCTCTGGAAATCACTGAGATCCTGTGCAGCCTGCCTTAATGCAGCTTCAACGGAAGGAATTTCCGCAGTTATGAACTCAAGCTGACTCTGGGCACTGTTACGGGTTATCCCAGTAAGCACGTCCGAATAGCTGTCGGCAAGGGCGTTACAGAAATCCCGGGCGAACTCCGGGCTCTGGTTCTGTACCGTAATCCTGATATATGAAGTATCAGAAACAGCCTCGACAGTGACCATCTTGCTTAGCGCCTCATAACCGAGTGGAATCTCGAAATCCGAATACCGTATCCCATCAGAGCTTACGTATTTCGTTAAATCGAGCTTGGCTATCGCATTGTCATAAGTGCTTCTGCTGTTTAGTATCTCAAGTTCCGTAGAGATATTGCTCGTACTTGAGAATCCCGCATCAAAGAGGGAAGAAATACTGGTATCACTTAGAGGCTCGACCATCATGGATGCGGAGGCCTCATAAATCGGTACGGTATTCACAAGGTAGAAAACCGTAGCTGCAACAAATATGATGAACGAGAGAATTACAATCCAGGCCCGTGATAAAACACCTTTCATCAAGGCGATTAAATCTATCTCCATCTCATCATTTCTATCTTTTTCATCCATTACACTACCCCGCTTTTAATTGGCCGCACTCATTGACGCCACATTGGCACTGATGGTGACAACCGATGCGATTATGCCGACGATACTAGTCACAATACCAAGGACTGTGACCGTGCTTGCAAGCTGGCTTGAAAGATCGTCACGTTCAACACTGATTGTCGTCTCAGGACTAAGAGGGGATGAGAAATCGACCTCACTGCCATCCTTTGTCGTGATGGTAACAGACTTCTCACCCTTGCTGTTAGCACTGTATCCCCCGGCTAGATTGATATAGTAATCGGCACTGCGCCCTGGAACATAACCGTATACGCCAGGGTTCACAACACCCCCTACAACAGATACAAGCATCTGATTGAACGGTATATAGAATTTGTCCGAACTCTTAAGGATAAGATCTCCGTTCTCTGCCCCGTTATAAAGAATGTCATTGAAATCAAGCATGACAGTCTCTCCATCCCTGACTAAATATGCACCCTCAAGATTGGAAGAAGGTGTGAAATACCCAGAGATGGCGGAGAGCATATCATAGACGGTCTCCCCCTCAACGAAGCGGTAATAATACGTCTCGCTCTTATCCCCCATGATCATGCTGTTTGAAGAAGACGAGAGCAGAGCCCCCTCAATAGAGACTGAACCGAGGCTGCTTGTAACCGGCTCAACGAAAACCACATCCCCATCCATCAGAACATAGTCCTGGGAGGATGCTACACTTATGGTCTCATAGTAGCCGTTCTTACGTGAGCGCTGAATCGTCACACTAGAAGAGGCATATGGATCGAGGCCGGACGCATAGTTGTTTATAAGGCTAAGAAGGTTCTCCCCCTCCAATAGCTGATAGGTTCCCGCCTCATTAACTGCACCTGAAACCGTTACCGCCCTATCCTTCTTATGAAGTGTGATGGTATCCCCAGGGTGAAGGCGGGGATTATTTTCCTCATCCCCCTTCCTCATTCCAAGATACGGGTCATATGTGTTCTCACTACCATCGGCACCTTTTATTGTCACCTTACGGCTGGATGCTGTGGATGAGCCGTAGTAAAGGACGTCGGAGAGGAATGTATTTCCATTAACTCTAAGGCTTCTGGAAGAGGTTACCTCCCCTGCGATGTTCACATAGAAAAGTCCAAGACTCTGTATGGAGACGATTGGGTTGGAATATCTGTTGTACTGAGTAAGAACAGATTCTATCTCATCACGAACACTCTGGAACGTGCGCCCGTCCGTCTCTATGGTAGCGATACTTGAAAGGCGTATCGTTCCCCCATACGGAATCGTCAAATGAAGGGTAACTGGATTTGCTCCCGTTCTCTCCATGTATGTCACGCTTATCGTATCTCCGGGAACGAGCTCGTAACCGGGATCTGAAAGTGCAACCAGACGATCGAGCTGAAGCTGAGCCGCAACAGTATCGGTATCGGTTGACAGTATCAGAGACTGGGGATCAAGGCCGAGCTGCTTAGAGAGAGACTCCGGAACACTCAGCATCTCGTAGGAAAGGTCATTCACCTTAGGACTTACTATCACCTCAGCAGCACTCAATGAGAACATGGTGAGCATCAGCAATAAGGTCAAAATTTTATATTTTACTCTCATATCTTTTCCAATTATCCTCAAAACAACAGGTTTTATAATCTTAGAGGCATTCTACGATTATTTCAATCTCAGAGGAGGTAGAAACTAAACAAGAGCAATCACTTCGATTTCAACCATTACATCCTTAGGAAGCTTCTGTACGGCCACTGCACTACGCGCAGGGAGAATCTGGCACTTCTCAAAGAATGAGGCATATACCTCATTTACTGCGGCAAAATCATCCATGCTCTTTAAGAATACGGTTGCCTTGATTACCTTAGTCTCATCAGTTCCAGCTTCGCTGAGCACTGCCTTGATGTTCTTAAATACCTGCCTTGCCTGAGCCTTCACATCACCATCGACTATGGCACCGCTTTCCGGATCTACAGGAATCTGACCGGAACAGAAAAGCATTCCGTTCACCTTTACAGCCTGTGAATAAGGCCCAATCGCAGCTGGCGCCTTCTTTGTCTCAATTTTCTCTATCATATCAACTCCTTCATATATGGACAGAAGCTCTTCGGGCCTATCCACATGTCTAATATTAGCTAATCCTGAGGGAAAACCAAAGCCCCATGAGACTGCAAGAAATGAAACACCGGATGCAGCAGCACCTTTCTCATCACTCTCACTATCTCCTATGAGAACAGCCTCCTCTCTCAAGACATTCAAATCCTTCAGTGTGAGAAGAACGATGTCCTTCTTTTCAAGCCTCTCAGCCTCATCCGAGCCGTGTATTACGTCAATCAAGTCTGAGAAATATGATGAGGCTATCATCTTCTTTGCAGCATCCTCATTTTTAAGCGTCGAAATTCCGATCTTATAGCCTCTTCTTCTCAGCTCTGCTATCACATCAAGCAGCCCGTCATAATAATCATACTCTCTCAGCCCGGTCTCAGGATAGAAACTCTTATATATTACAGCGGCCTTATAAGCCTCCTCTCCTTCTAAACCGTATACCTTGTTGAAACCGATATGAAGGGGTGGTCCTACGAACTGAGCATATTTCTCATAATCCCTGCAGGGAGAAAGACCCAATGCACAAGCGGTTTTATCGGCGGTACGGAATATTCCCCTTGATGTATCAAGAAGGGTGCCATCAAGGTCGAATAGAAGCGCCTTAACCATCGATAGCCTCCCTGGTTGAAGAGAGAAGACCTTTCGCTGTCGCAAGCACGTCCACATATCCGTCATAGCTCTTAGTCTCAATCTGAGCACCAGCTTCCTTTGCTATCAGCAATCCTGCGGCAATATCATAGACATGCAGGAAACGCTCATAATAGCAGGAGACCCTGCCCGATGCCAGATAAGATAGGCTCAGGGCCGCAGAGCCGATTGAACGCACATCTGAATAGAGTTCGTAAAGCCGTCTCATACTCTCCATGTAACTATCGAGTGCCTCATGGCGCCTATGAGGTGGAACGAGTATCGCAAGAGCTTTTTTCATCTCTATGGAGCTGACATTTATCCTCTTGTCGTTAAGATAAGCCCCTTCCCCCTTTATTGCATGGAAAATCTCATTCTGCTCCGGCACGCTTACAAGAGCGAATACGGTCTCACCCTTCTCTGCGTAAGCTATTGAGACGGTATAACAAGGAAATGCATTCATGTAATTCACAGTCCCGTCTATCGGATCTATGATCCATAATGAGTCAGAAGAGCCCGATGCGCCATACTCCTCGCCTAAAATCTCATCAGAAGGGAAATACTCCTCTATTCTGGAGCGGATCATCTGCTCTGCCGCCTTATCCTCATCGGTAACATAATCATTAACGGCTTTCTCCTCGATGGAAAAACCGTCCTTTCTTTTCTCTACAAGGAAAGATGAGACTTCTTTTGCAAGGGAAAGAGCGAAAGAAAACCTTTTATTCATACCCTGTTCTTCCTGGCATTAAGCGCATCTGCGATATTCGTTACTATCTTCCAATCGGAAGAGCTGAACGATGAACGGCTGAGCTTTATCATCTTAGCTGATTCAACTACATAGTCCTGATTGATATAAAGAAGAAGCGCATTCCAGCTGTTCTTTGACTGAGAGCACATGACGGCTCCTGCGTTGTTCATAAGCTCCTGCAGCCTGAGATCGTCATAAATCCGACCTTTTGAAAGCAATAGGGACATGTCATACTCGAACACGGAGAACATCTTATCCTTGCCATCCGCCTGCTGCCTCTCCCAGCTGTCATGGATCACGCGATCGAAATAGCTGATTACGCTCTCATCCTCCCTCTCAAGGAAAGAGTAAAAGCAGTCCCCTTCCCCTTCAAGTTTTCTTGCAATAGAGCGGATGATGTCGGAATACTTCGGGCTATCGAGGAAATCCTCCTCATCATCGTCATACTCAAGCACGATCTTTCCGTCCTCATCATCATCGAATCCCGCATTAAGAGCTCTCTTATTTTCATCGCCATTAAGATCTTCCAACTCAAGAAGCTCCGTTTCATCCTGAGATTCATCATCCTGATCGCATAGATCGAGGTATTCGTCCTCATTTGATGTTTGAGAAATGGAAGCAACGGAATCTTCCTCCTGATCTCTTGAGGCTTCAATCTCATTTATAACAGCATCCTTATCCTCTTGCCTCTCAAGCTCCGCATCCGTTGGAGGATCGTTCTCTTCCCTAGCCTCATCGATCTCCTCCATCTCTGCATCCACCTCATCGAGGGCCTCATCATATATCCTCTCACCATCCTCCATGACGGCATCAGGCACATCACTCTCCTCGTCCTGTCTCTCAAACTGAGGCTCAGCATCTTCTAATTCAGCGTCAGCAATGCAGGAAGAAGATTCTTTTGGCTCCTCTCCAATAGGACTTCTGTCCTCCACATCATCTGAGACAGCGGAAGTTTCTTGATAATCAGAAGAGTAGTCCTCATCGTCTATTTCTTCTTCGAGAATATCAGAGTCAGCACTCTCCTCTTCCAGCCTCACGAACTGAGGCTCAGCATCTTCTGATTCAGCGTCAGCAATATCGGAAGAAGACTCTTTTGGCTCCTCTTCAACAGGACTTTTGTCCTCCATATCACCTGAGACAGCGGAAGTTTCTTGATAATCAGAAGAGTAGTCCTCATCGTCTATTTCTTCTTCGAGAATAACAGAGTCAGCACTCTCCTCTTCATCTAAATCGGCATCATCCTCTTCATCATCACTATCGAATTCATCTAAGAGATCGAGGAAATCAAGCTGATCTGGATCATCAAAGTCCTCCGTTTGGCTCTCTTGGCTATCATCAAGCTCATCGTCATCCACGCCCTCATACTGGCTGTTATCAACATCGGCCTCAAGCTCTGATACCACCCTCTCGTGGTTCGCCTCGTACATCCTCTCGTTCTCAAGCCTCTCTTCAAGGCTCATTTCACTTCTCTCGACCTCCATGGGATCGGGATAATCATCATCCTCATCTTCCTCACTGTCGGGGTCAAAGGTGTACTCATCCTCTTCATCGAGATCCTCAAGCTCAAGGCGCTCATCCTCTTCATCCTCCTCAACGGTGAACGCATGGTCATCTTCATCGAAGATATCATCCTCTTCAAGTACGCTCTCCCCGTCTTCTACCGTATAAGAGCCGAAAATCGTCTCATAGAACGGACGACGAAGCGAAGCATCCTCCCTCACTTTCAACAGATAAAGTGAAGAGGTCAGAAGAACATCCTTTCCCAGCTCCTCCATCTCTTCAGATCCGTCTGGGTTGACGATGAGCATCTTATGTCCGAGCTGAGGCTTAGCCTCCATCTCCATGCTCCGTCTTTTCATCCTCTGCTGCCATAGTTCAGGACTACTTACGAGATTTATCTCCCCAAGACAGGAGAGAACGACAACATCAACCTTCTTCCCGTTGAACGAATATACGTCTACGACATCCGTTGCGGTAAAGAGTGAGGAGAGCGCATTATCGGCACAAGCACTGACCATATAACCGATATGCATTACAGCACTGGAGAATCTCTGATAGATTGCAAGCAGATACCTGGCGACGAAAGTAAAATACATCCCGCTCAGCCTTATGAAAGGATAGCAGGTCGCACTCCATAGCCCCTGGCTAAAGAGCAGAGTTATCATGTCAACCTTTCCAAGTTCACTTGAAAGCGCATCCATGGTCTCATTGGTTATCGATGATAAGAACTCCGGCCGGAAGAGGTCAAAGTCATCCCTCAGCCCCGAAAGACGCTGATTCTCAGCCCTGATTGAGGCATCCATATATGCCATATGGCGCACACCATCTTCAGATAGGGATGGGTCGTTCTCCTTGATTTTAGCCATCTTCGCCTCGACAGTATCCTTGAAAGCGGAGACATCGCTGACGAGGTTGTCTATCACATCAAGAGCCTTATCGGAGATATCATATAAATCTTTGACAAGACGCTCGGGAGAAACCGAGAACGTCTCTTCAACCGCACTCTCATCCCATTCAAAACTTGCCAGGGCAAGGGCCCTCTCCCTTCTAATGATGTCATGTGTCTTCTCAGATGGGAAATACTGCTCATAAAGTCCCGCCCTGTAATCTATTATGTCTTCCCTCGATACCAGTCCGTCATTAAGATGTACGATGGTAAGGTTATCTATGTACCTGCTGAGTTTTCTGGCTACATCTTCTGCCAATGAGAGCACCCTCTGCCAGTCCTTGTTCTTAACATCCCTGTTGTTGCTGGATGCAAAAAAAAGGTCGGAAACAAGAACCGACTGAATCAGAATAGGCAGTAATCGATATGTGCTTCTAGTAAAGGAGTCCTTGCTCTTACGCTCAACCTTCCTCGACTCCCATATGCTCATCCTTGCTATCTCAAGAGGATGATAAGAAGAGAGAATAGAAGCGATGTTCTTTAAATCGATGATTATATAGTTTTTAGCTTCTTCAAGATTTTTAAGTGCCTTTTCCTTTGAAATGGAAAGCATCGGTAGGAAATCGGAATTGCTGTTATCCACTATGAGACTCCTTGATGATGATTATATTCTAAAACTGACTATAAGTGAAGAAAGGATGGAAGGCGCCCTTGTTTGACGGCGCCTTCTCTCTGCTAAGAATGCATAACGATCTTCCTATAGGCCTTAAGTCCCTCTTCAAGACATTTCGCAGCCAAAGCAAGCTCATCCTCATTAATGACATACGCAAAACGAGCCTGTGTATGTCCCATGCCTTTTGTCACATAGAAATCCTCTGCAGGAGCGAACATGACAGTGTTGCCTTCCCAGTTGAAATCACGGAGCATGAAAAGCGCGAACTTCTCAGCATCATCAACGGGAAGATCTGCGACGAAATAAAATGCACCCTTCGGCATGGAGCACCTTACCCCGGGAATTCTCTGCATCGCTTTTATAAGAGTGTTTCTCCTCTTCTCATAGCAAGTCCTGACATCCTCCACGTATTTTGCAGGCGCTGTGAGGGCTTGAGCTGCCGCCTTCTGCTCAACCATGGGAGGGCAGAGCCTTGCCTGTGCGAGTTTGAGCGCATTCTCAAGCACTTCCTTGTTCCTGGTCACAATAGCACCTACCCTCGCTCCGCACATGCTGAAACGTTTTGAAAATGAATCTATACAGATGACGCGATCCGCATATTCAGGAAAAGAGAGAACGCTGGTAAAACTCTTTCCATCATAGCAGAACTCCCTATACACCTCATCGACTACGAGGAAGATGTCATGCTTCCTGCAAAGCTCTAAAAGCTCCCTTAGCTCAACTTCTGAATAGACATGCCCCGTGGGATTATTTGGAGAACATAGGAGTATTCCCATGGTCTTCTTGTTAATCTTACTCTCGAACTCGGAGATATCCGGCAGCCTAAAGCCATCCTCCATCCTGCTGGTTACGGGAACGAGAGTGACCATCGCGATGTTCGCAAACGTTGCAACGTTAGTATAGTAAGGCTCTGGGATGATGAATTCATCATAAGGATCACAGAGCGTCATCAGCGAGAACTGTATTGCCTCACTGCCACCGGTCGTAATCAGTATGTTGTCCTCATCAAGCCCTTCAATCCCGAAATTCCTGTAATAGGACAACAGTCCCTTCCTCAGTTCCAGCTCACCTTCCGATAGTCCGTACTCGATGATTTTCTCATCATATTTATGGATTGCATCCAGCGCCTCATCCGGGGTGAGTATGTCCGGCTGCCCGATATTCAGATGTATGACGTGGATACCTTTACTCTTCGCCTCCCTGGCATAAGGAACGAGCCTCCTTATAGGAGATGCCTGGAATGATGAGATCCTGTTAGACATTTTCATAATTCTCTTCTCCTGAAAAAACAACCCCTCATCTGAGGGGCACATACGTTTTCACATTCATCCTCAGTCCATGAAAGAATCGTGATCGGCAGGCAGTGCCGCGTTCGGATTGGCCTGAGAAGAATCGATAAGACGCTGGATGAACTTCCTGTTATCGAGCAGAGGACTGATAGGACGTCCATGATGCAGGCGGCTGATCGTCCTTGCAAAAAGCTCGGTAACATCCGCCTGGACGAACCACTCCTTCTCCAAAAGCTCCTTGCCCTGGAATACAGCATTCGTTCCTATGACACGCCAGAACGTGCCTTCCTTATATGCCGCATCAAAGTTCTCTATCGCATTACCATTGAAGAACGGGAGGGAAACTATACATATGATTCTCTTCGCCCCCCTCTTCATAAGCTCCTTCATTGCAATGATGAGCGTGCCACCGGTGGCGATCATGTCATCCGCCATCAGAACGGTCTTACCGCTTACATCACCCAAGAGGTTGATACTCTTGATGTTCGTATTCTTAGCATCCTTGCTTACTACCGAATAATCCCTCTCCTTATAAAGGATGGCAAGTGGTCTATGAAGCCCCTGGGCATAGAACTTGTTCCTGTTCACAGCACCTGTATCAGGGGAGACGACAACAAGATCGGGATCGGAGAAATCTATAAGCTTGCGTAGTGCTATCAGCGTCTGATAGGATCCGTGAAGGTTCTCAAGATGGCAAGTGGAGAACGCATTCTCTATCTCTCTTGAGTGGATATCCAATGTGATGATTCTCGCAACTCCGAGCTCCTCGCAGAAACGGGCGAAAAGACTGGCGGTCAATGCCTCTCGGCCTGCCTTCTTATGCTGACGCGCATACGGATAGGTCGGAAGAACCAGGGTAATGGACTCTGCACCTGCAAGGCGAACAGCATCAATCGTCGTAAAGAGGAACATGAGGTGGTCATTTACAGAGAACGGCCTTGCGTCCTCAAGACCTGCAACCTTGATTGGGAACATGTTAGAGACATCGTATACGATGTATACGTTAAGTCCCCTGACGGGATCAATAATCTCCGCTTTCACCTCTCCATTGGCAAAACGTGTGTATTTCACGTTGATTGCAACATCAGGGCAATGGAACTGGGTCGGCAACTTTCCAGTTGGAATCTTTCTTGAATCCAGATCGTCAAGAAGCGTAACCGTCTTAAGCAGATCCTCCTCACTCATTCCATGTCTCTTGGTCAGTGCCTCACTGAGCTTATTGTAACGATCGATGTAAAGTCTTCTAAGGTGTTTTACTACCCTACCTGTGAAATACTCGGAACCTGGTCCCGCGATGATACCTAGCTTATGTGGTTTGATGATGCTCATAGTATCTTTAGGTTATACCAAAAATAAGAGATTGTGCAATATTCTTTACATGGCAAAAGAACTGTCATACATACCTTAGGAAAAAAGCAGTAAGAAGTGGTCTA
This sequence comes from uncultured Spirochaetaceae bacterium, assembly GCA_944390015.1. GTDB lineage: Bacteria > Spirochaetota > Spirochaetia > Sphaerochaetales > Sphaerochaetaceae > Ornithospirochaeta. The sequence goes on along the minus strand of CALXOL010000002.1, from coordinate 34,534 downwards.
AAATCTCAGATAATCAGCTCATCGATTTCTGCCAGGTTATGATAATAGGAAGAGAGAGAAGCCATCCTTCCATCATTATCTTTTCTTAGCATGCTGGCACTCTCCTTACTGAAATCCACATTGAGATTGCCCGTAGTACCAGTACTTGTTCTCTTTTTTAAGGCAAGATGCGGATCCTCATCCTCTTTCACATCATCAAGATTAAGACCAACAGAGAGATAGCTATCCCTGAAATTCCCCCCGCTAAGCACCCTCTCCATGACGCGGTCGGTAGCATATAACTCCTTAACACATCCTTTTTCAAGAGCATCAGGATGCACGACAAGACCTTCAATCATATGAGAAGTTATGCCAATAAGTTCCATGATAGCCTTATAGCCCTCAATCAGAGGCTCCTTGGTATCCTGAAAATCCCTGTTATAACCGGATGGAAGGCACTTTATGATGCTCTTTATCCTCTCAGAAAGGGAAAGGATCAGCGCAGTACGGCTTCTTGCGAGCTCCAGCCCATCAGGATTCTTCTTCTGCGGCATTATCGAAGAGCCTGTGGTAAGCTCCTTCGGCAGAGAGAAATAACCTAGCTCCGGAAGGGTGAAAATCATAAGATCCTGGCTTATCTTGCTTATAGTAAGTGCTATGTATGAGAAGAAATCCAGGAGCATCGCTTCAAAACGCCCCCTGCTGTTATTAGCATATAAAACATTGTTCTGAATCTTTCTAAAACCCATGAGGCATGCCGTATACTCCCTATCAAGAGGAAGTGGCACACCATAGGACGCGGCAGAACCAAGCGGACTCTGGTCGAGAATATCATAAAGGGCGGAGGACATGGAGAGGGTATCAAGCATCTCCTCGGCAAAGCTCAGTGCCCATAGTGCGACACTTGAAGGCATGGCAATCTGCATGTGCGTCCTGCCGGGCATCGGAACATCTGCATTCCTCTCGGCAAAAGCAATAAGGCGATCTGCGACATCAAGGGCTGAATCCACAGTCTTTACCAGGGCCTCCCTCATAAAGAGTCTCAGTGCGGTCTGTACCTGGTCATTCCGGCTTCGGCCCGTATGGATTTTCTTTCCCACATCACCATAGCGCTCTGTAAGATATCCCTCGATAGCGGTATGGCAGTCCTCATCGGAAAGCGTGATTTTGAAATTACCTTGTCTTCTCAGCTCAATTATCTCTTTAAGCCCTTTGCTAAGCTTAAAAAGCTCTTCATCAGAAATTATACCTATCTTATTCAGCCCCATGGCGTGCGCAATGGATGCAAAAGCATCGGAGAGGACCAGATCCTGATCCAATATGTAATCATTTCTGACGGTGAAGGATTCGAGCATCGAATCCACCTGGTAATTCTTCTGCCATAATTTCTTTGCCATACCAAGAAAATATCAGAGATTGAGTCTTTTTTAAAGTTTTTTCACCATCAATGAAGGTTTTAATCATTATAAAGTATGAGAAAACAATTAGTTTTAATCCTAATGGCGGCTCTTTTGACATCATGCCCTGCGGAAAGCACCGATTTCATAAATCTTTTCCTTAACAAGGACAGGGTAGCACCGAAGCTGGTGGAATATGATTTTTTAGATAACGAGCTTTGCGTTCTTACCTTCGATGAGAGGGTCGAGATAACGGATGCCAGCTGCGATGGAAAGAAAGTTTATTACTCCTCCTCAAAAGCCAGGATGGTGAATTTAACGCTGTCAGAACCATTAAAAGCGGGAGAAGGCATCACTCTTTTCTTCTCAGTAATGGATAGTAGCGAAAACTCAAGCAGGTTCGCCCTGAAACTTACGGGGATAAATCTAAACCAGGCTGAAATGCTTATAACGGAAGTATCCGTAAAAGGGACGAAAGAGAATCCCGACAGGATAGAACTGACAGCGACAGAACCGGGCTCCAGCCTAGGCTATGTGATTCAGGATGGCGTCATAGGATACGAGAAATACGCATATCATCTTCCTGACATAGAATTAAGGAAAAACGACATAATAGTAATCTATTGGGATAGATGCGAAAGCCTTCCATCTACTCTCTATCGAGACGGGGAGAAGACCTATTATCTTTATGCAAATAGTCCAGAGACCCTTATCGGTACAAACGGTGCGATAGTCTTATACAACCATACGAACGGCAATGGAAAGATAGAGGATGCGCTCCTATATAACACGAGGGATGCGGAAAACAATGACGGATACGGCAACCTGGCAAGTGAGATGAGTGCGAAATACCTAATTGAAATCGGTCAATGGTCAGGAGAGACGTTTAAAAGCGACCAGATCACATCAAGCAGGGTAGCCGCTAGATACTACCCGTATGAGGATAACAACTGCGATTCTGATTTTTACATCACGGCAGCAAGGAACAGCACGTTCGGCTATCCAAACACGAATATCATATATGAGCCTTGATAAATGCATTAAGGACGCTCGCAGAGGCACAACCGACTCTCTTTGCCTCTACATGCCCATCCTTGAATATGAGAATCTTCGGAACGGAAAGAACCCCATAGCTTAAACAGGTGTTAACCCCCTGGTTGATATCCATCTTGTAGAAATCCACCTTGCCCTCATACTCCTTCTCCAGATTCTCAAGCGGGCTCTCTATCAAGAGGCAGGGAACCTGAAGTGGGGAGAAAAAATATAGCAGCACGGGCCTCTTACTCTCCAGGACCTTTTCTTTTATATCTTCATCTCTTATCGTCTCCATGTTTGCCTCCTGATTAGATTATAATATGAAAACTTGTCTGGAAAAATGGTTTTTCCTTGAAAGTCGTATGTTTTTGATGAAAAAAAACCGGCCCCATCGCTGAGACCGAAAGCAATTAATAGAACTCATAACGGAAGAAGCGCTCGGAGACACTCTCATTGACCTTCTGCTCATCACTGAATGCCACCTCCTCCTGCTCCGCTTTACCTTTACGCCTGCGTTTAAACTCCACATGCTGCGCTACAATCTCGAAGCTTTTCCTCTCTTCTCCTTCCTTCGTAACCCATTTGGAGCACCTTAAGCGTCCAAGAACACGAACCTGCATCCCGCTTTTGAAAACCGGCAATATGCGGCTTGCGAGATCTCCGAATGCAATGCAAGGGATTATCAGCACATCATCCTTCGTCACACCGTCATTCGTCTTATAGATACGATGACTCGCAAGGTCGAATTTCACCATGCTCCCCCAGCTTTCGCCCTCGGGAGCAGTTACGATAAGCTTGGAATCCGCAAGCAGATTCCCCTCAAGTAATATACTGTTGAGATGATTCATAAATCATTCCTCCTATCTATTAGTGCAAAAAAGTGCGAAATGTGTAAAAATTAAGTCATGAAAACAACAGTTTTATCGCTCGGGGGATCAATCGTAGCCCCTGACAAAGTAGATGTGTCTTTCCTTGCAAGCTTCAAGAAAGCGGTCAAGGATTATCTGGAAAGAAACCGTGATGCACGCCTCATCCTCACTGTCGGAGGCGGTGCTCCAGCAAGAATCTATCAGGAGGCGGCAAGAGAGATTAGCCCCTCTCTGGACTCAGGGGAGCTTGACTGGCTTGGAATCAGGGCCACGCACCTTAATGGCGCTCTCATAAGAGCCGTATTCGGGGAATATGTGGAGAATGAACTTATTACCGATCCCACAGGGGACTTCGAGTTCAAAGGCAGGATATTGGTTGCTGCTGGATGGAAACCCGGCTTTTCTACCGATACGGATGCGGTATACCTTGCGAGGAAATTCGGTGCAAAGACCGTCATAAACCTCAGCAACATAAAGAAAGTATACACCGATGATCCCAAAAAAAATCCAGATGCAAAACCACTGGATCATATAAGCTGGGATGATTTCATAAAGATGGTCGGGGACACATGGACGCCAGGTAAGAACACACCGTTCGATCCAATCGCATCCAAGATCGCGAAAGAAGAGAAGATGAGCGTAATCTGCATGGACGGCAGGAACATAGATAACCTGATTGCCGCCCTTGAGGCAAGGCCTTTCGAAGGTACTACGATCTCTCTTTAAGAGAGAGGAAATAAGGATTTACGCTTGCAAAAGATGGGGGGAAAGGAACGTCCTTTGTGAAATCTGGAATCCAGAGGATCTCATCCCCCCTATCCTGCATGAACCCGTCATCTATCTCAAGTTCCTCAAGCAGTTCGACTAGCTCATCATACTCATCGTCCGTCATCTTGGGAAAATCTACATTTTTAAGCGGTGGAACGAACTGTACCATGAGTGAGAGATAGAAATTATTCTTGTAGTGCGATGCGAAATACCTTAAAAAGTTCTTCGTTGCCTCGATGGTTCCAGGGAATACCAGATGTCTTAAGATCGTCCCTGACATCTTATCCAGGTCAGTTACCGGATGGCGCTCTTTTATGTAATCCATCACGGGGATTATCACATCGGCATATTTCTTACTTCCACAGAAAAGAGAGCATACGTTTCTTGAAAGACTTTTACAGTCCAGAAGATAAACATCGATTAAATCATCGATTTCATTGAGAGCCTCAACACGCTCATAACCAGATGAATTCCAGACTATGGGAAGGCCAAGCCCCTTCTCTTTCGCCTTAATAATGGCATCCTTAATCGAAGGGATGAAGTGCGTTCCCGTAACAAGGTTGATGGATGATGCCTTCATCTCCTCTAAAGAGAGCATCATCTCAGAAAGCTCATCAGAGCTTACTTCGTATCCGATGTTCATGCCATCTGATCCGCTGATCTGGCGATTCTGGCAATAGGCGCAATGAAGAGGGCATCCCGTGAAAAAAATCATGCCTGAGCCGTATTTTCCTACCAGTGGAGGCTCTTCTCCCTTATGAAGACCCGACCATGCGACCTTTACCTTGTCGCTCATTAAGCAGACTCCCTTCTCACCTCTCGTCCTATCTATACGGCACATGTTCGGACATAGCTCGCATCCAGTGTAATCCATCTTCTTGACCCTCGCAGTAAATAATACTATCAATAAAAATAAAATGGGTAAACTCAGCAATCTCCTTCAAAAAAGGGAGAAGGAAAAAGACATAAGATACATACTCTCCATTGATGGAGGTGGCATGCGAGGGATAATCCCCGCATACCTTATATCCAGACTGGCAGAGGATTTAAGAAATGCAGGGGATGAGCGCCCTTTCTACTCACATTTCGATCTTATTGCGGGAACGTCCACAGGAGCACTCCTCTCACTGGGGCTCACAACGGCCCAAGGCGTATCTGACAGCCTTGAAAAAGATGATTTAAAACCATTTGCAGTCTATGAAAAGCATAGAGCAGGATTCTTTAAAAAAGAGAAGAACATACTAAAAGGATACATACATGGCTCCACATCCCCCTCTTCTCTTAGCGATATCTACCTAAAAAACGGCAGCAGGATATTTCCAAGGCATATCAAGAATACATTCAGCCAGCTCTTTGGAGAGAAATATGATATAAAACCCTATGAGGACTTTCTTTTAAAAGAGTTCGCCGATGCAAGGCTAGCTGACTCACTTGCACCTACGATCGCAGTCGCATATGACTGTCCGAATGCAAGACCATATGTCTTCAGAAGCTATGATAAGAGCGGATTTTTCTCTAGAGATGTCGCACGTGCCTCTACCGCAGCCCCGCTTTATTTTCCCCCAGCCATCTTAACAGAGGAGAAAACAGGAGAGCGCCTGATTCTCTCAGACGGAGGGCTTTGTGCGAATAATCCAAGCCTCATTGCATACGCTGAGGCCAGAGAGCTTTACCCTAGGGCAGATGAATTCAGAATCCTCTCCCTCTCCACATGCAGAAAAGCTTTCACATTTGATCCAAGCCGTAGCTCAGGAGGAGCCCCAAGCTGGGCTACAAGTATCACAAGGATATACTCGACAGCACAGGAAAAGCTCGTAGATGCAGAGCTGGAAAGGCTTCCCGACGTGAAATACATTCGCCTTGAGGCGAACATACTCGATAAGAGAATACCTCTTGATGACACGAGTAAAGAGAGCCTCGATGCCCTTATAAGAGGAGCTGAAAAAGTGTATAAGGAAAACAAGGAAAAAATCGCTCATTTGATCGAAGAGTTGAAACTAAGCTGCACAAGGGATTCCGTGAGACTATTTGGCAAGGAAAGTTGACTAAAAAAAACATTCTCAGCCATACAATATTGGCTTTTCATCAATTAACTTGTTTGCCATTTTATGTTAGCATTGTGCTGAGGGATATATGAGACAGACTAAGATAATATGCACAATGGGACCAAGCTGTGACAGTGATGAGACTGTAAAGGATCTGATGCTATCGGGAATGGATGCTGCAAGATTTAATTTCTCGCACGGTTCATACGAAGAACACAAGGTGAGAATGGACAGGGTAAAACGGATTGCAAGAGAACTCAAGATGGAGATTCCACTCATTCTCGACACAAAAGGCCCTGAAATCAGGGTAAGGAATTTCGAGAACGGCTTTGTAATCCTTCAGGAAGGACAGAGCTTCACACTGTATGCCTCAGAGGATGTCATCGGAAATGAAAACGGTGTAAGCGTGACGTTCCCATACCTTTCTGAAGATGTCAAGAAGGGGGATGAGATCCTCATCGACGATGGCCTTCTCTCAATGACCGTTGAGAGCATCAGCGGCAACGACATCATCTGCCGTGTAAAAAACGGTGGAAAGATCAGCAACCATAAGAGCATAAACGTTCCAGGTGTTGAGATTGACCAGAGCTATATCTCAGAAAAGGACAGAAAGGACATTCTCTTTGGAATTGAGATGGACGTCGATTACATCGCCGCAAGTTTCGTCAGAAGCGCCGAGGATGTTAAAAAGCTAAGAAAACTTTTGAACGTGAACGGTGGAGAGAGGATAAAGATAATCGCGAAGATCGAGAACCAGAGCGGTGTTGAGAATCTGGATAAGATAATCGAGATTGCAGACGGCGTGATGGTAGCCCGCGGAGACATGGGTGTTGAGATACCTTTCAGGGAGCTTCCAAGCATTCAGAAGAGCATCATAGAGAAATGCTATAAGAGAGGAAAGCTTGTTGTTACTGCAACCCAGATGCTTGAGAGCATGACCGAGCATCCAAGGCCGACACGTGCCGAGGTCTCCGATGTTGCAAACGCAATCTACGACGGTACGACCTGCCTAATGCTCAGCGGAGAGACAGCCGCAGGAAAATATCCTGTTGAGGCAGTTAAGGCAATGGCCTCCATTGCAGAGTATACAGAGGACCAGATAGACAACAAGGAGAGGTTCTTCTCAAACCAGCTCAAGCTCAATGAGGACATTCCAAACACTATTGCCAGCTCAAGCGTTGATGCCTCATACTTCCTGGATGCAAAAGCGATCATATGCATGTCCGCCACAGGAAGAACCGCCCTTTTAACATCGTTCTACCGACCGGAAGCACCAATCATCGCATGTGTTACTGATGAAAAGGCATGCAGGCAGCTGAGACTCTACTTCGGAGTCTACCCTATCCACGCACCATATACGGAGGATACGGCGGAGATGAAGAAGAACTCCATAAAACTTGCACTGAGCACGAACATCATAGAAAAGGGAGAACTTGCAATCATAATATCTGGAAGCATGACTGGCTATCAGTATGCAGATACGATGCAAATTACTTACCTATGATAAGAATAAGGCAGATTTTCCTGCCTTATTTTTATTTTTCTTAAAACAATTTAAAATTAATTTTTATATTCCGAAATAGGAATAGAACATTATATATTTTTCAAGAAACTACGGACTTCCACTTCCAACCTTGCCCTTCCATCCCTGAGGATATGTCTATAGTCAGAGATAAAGGGCTTTTGTCCTATCATGTCCGTAATCAGCTTAAAAGAAGCACATTTGATTGAGAACAGCGATGATGCAAGTGCAACGGAATAGCACTCCATATCCTGGGCATCAAAACCATCAACACACTCCGTGGCAAAAGAAGATGAGGAAAGGAGCGTATGATGATCTCCTATTAGTCTTATGCCAGAGAGCGTCGATCCATCCTTTTTCAGTGTTGAAAAAGGTGGTAGATGATAGGCTGTAAGATCCTGATCCTTGTTATATACGCTGTCAAAAGAAAGAATGCTGCCAATCTCAAGATCCGCTTTCATGCTACCGGCACTACCGACACTGATTACAATGTCCGGCGAATACTCAATTATTGCCCTTGCAGTCTCCACAGCCGCAAGGGAAAGGCCAACCCCAGTAGAGAGCCTTATATACATCCCATCTTTAAATGCAGTTAACTCCTCCCTGCTGCTTGAGACTATCAGAGCTTTCATAATATCTTTCTGACATCCTCCATCACTGGGACAAGGGAGATGCCCATCCTCCTCTCCCTCTTACTCTCCTTGGCATAACGCACGGCCCGGCTTGTTATCTCACCACTAAGTTTCACTGCCGTAAAGAATGAATATCCTGCAAGGTACATCGAGAGGAAAAGAGATGCAAAAAGATCGCCACTACCCGGATACGATACTCCTATGTCTTCAAATGAAAACAACCTGATCTCATCCTCATCATATGTCACGTTTGCCAGCTGCCCTATGGATAGGGGAACCGACGTAATAACCCCACGGCCCGGCCCGATTCTTTTGAGCTTACCGATAAGCGATGATATCTCTGCGTTAGTATAACGCTCAAGCATTGAGGACTCTGTCAGTATGGAAGCCTCCGTGATGTTTGGGGTTATCACATTCGCATGAGAAGTGAGAGAACGGATTGAATCGACATTCTCAGCTTTTAGATCCTGATAGAGCTCCCCGTTATCTCCAAGCACAGGATCGACAAGAATGAATGTGTTCTCTTCTTCTGCGATCATTCCAACGGCCTTAGCCGTATCCACGTTTCCAAGATAGCCGGAATAGACGGCATCAAATGAATAGCCATAATCCTTAATGCACTTGTAATAGGAATAAACGGAAGAGGAGAGATCGATCTTTTCAAGATGAGGATATCCGTCACTCTGGGTGCTCAAAATCATGGTAGGAAGCAAGAAGGTCTCATGACCCATAGCCTCCAGTACGGGGTGTACCAAGGATAGGCTGGACTTGGACCAGAGACTCAGATCATGGATTGCAATAACCTTGCTCATCTTAGATGGAACATCCTGCTATGGCGGCTCCATATACGGGGCTGTCGGGAACATTTACGATCTTCACATACCTTCCATGTTTCTTCTGGAGTATGTCGAAAAGGTATTTCCTCGTATAGAACTCAAGATTCTCCGTCTTATAGAATGTCGTTCCATCGGCATTGATTATAACGGGAAGCCTTGGAACATTTCCCAGATCGCTCTTTATGACGGCAGCACTAAGGTTTATAGCGGTAAGCTTTGCGGCTCTTTCAATTATGCTGTCAATTATCTTATAAAGAGCGGTCGCATCCTCTTCGCTATCCAACATGGAAACAAGCACGTAATCCGTGTTGTGCGGCATCTCCAGATAGTTCGACATGTATGTTGTAGATAAAGTAGGAAGTGTTTCAAACTTCTTAGCGAAAGAAGAAGATAACACACCTTCTGCTATTGCCTGGCTTATCACCATGTGGCTGAACGGCCCCAGATATGCACCGCTTATGGCTTTTTCGAAGAAATAACTCTCAGGATCCTTGGTTCCCGCGATGAACTTCTGATCGATATCACCGAGCGTGATGCGCATATCCCCGGATTCAACGTTGATTATCTGCCTCTCATTCTTATCAGCCATGTTTATCTTGCTTATGTTGCTGTTCAATTCGGCATAGGCGGTGTTTGTCCCGGTTCCGAGGATGAATCCGATGTAACCTGAGCATGCATCCAGGCATTTGGCTTTTGTCGCAAGAAGGGTGGCAACCGTATCATTTACAACTGACACCTTCTTTTTAGATACGTCATGACCGCGGGATGAGAGTTCAGCCAATAGTGACTTTCCTATCGGCATACCGATTACCTCAGGCGCTTTTATCTCTTTGGAGAACATGATTGGAATACCATCATGGTCCTCGGTAATGGCGGCAGCATAAGAGAAACAGAAGCCTATTTTATCTGATTTATCAATCAGGCGCTCCACATTGTCGGCAAGGGTTGAGAAGAAAGCCTTCGCACTGACCTCGCTCATTACGCCAGGCATCCCGACTTTCCTGAAATCACTGATCTGAGGCTCCAGATTCTCATCGAAAGTAACAAGGCATGTCCTGAAATTCGTTCCACCAGCATCAAGGACTATCACCTTATCTCCTGCCTTGATATCACTGTCAAGAGTGCAGTAAGTAGGTATCATCTGAAGACTGCTTTTCTCACCTTTCAGCCCTTTCTCCATCTCACTTAAAAAGAGGGATAGGACTTCATCCTCATCTATCATATCGGCCTTCAACATATGTCTTTTCAGGAAATCATCAACCTTGTCCATAGCGTCTCCTTTTTCAGTATGCAATCTCAAACGGTGAGAAACTGATTCTCTCACCGTTTATGCTTAGATTATCTGAGTATACCGTAATCTTCGAATCATCACCACCGATAATTTCAATATCCCCTTCAAGAATCAACGAGGAATCCACCTCACTGCCACTTATCATGAGACTGATTGAAAGAGGAAGTACAAGATCCGCCCATGATGAATCATAATAAAGCAGCTCAAGATTCTTTGCCTCTTCTACATCAAGTGTGATCGTGCCATCAAGCACTAATGATCCAGAGCAATACGTGGATGAAGAAAGATAATCGATCGCCTTCTTCCTCAGTGGGGAAAAATACGTGCCGTTCTGCCCAAGAAGCGCATCATACCAGCTTCTCTTACCTTCTCCTGAAAAGGACAAGGCTCCAGAATACGAGGAGATATCGGAACGGGTGAATACGACCTTCCAAGGAATACCATCCTCATCATACTCAAACGACACACCTTGTAATGAAATCGCAGGATAAGATGTAACGGCTGCAGCCGCAGAGAGCGTGCAGTCCAATGCCGAAGAAAGCGCTATGTTCGTCTCCCTCAAACTCACAGCGCCTGACACAGAGCAGCAGAAGACAAAAAGAACGGCAGGAAAAAAAATCTTCCTCATCAATATTTGTCCTCCATAAGAATCTTACACTGATGATAGCATGTTTTCAGCATAGAGCAAAATTCTTTCAGTCCAACTGCTCAAGTTTCTTTCTCAACTCATCCTGAGTGAGGATTCCCGTCATGACCGCAGCCGCCCTGAGAGGCATATCTGCAGCCATTGCCAGCTGCATACGGCTCAGACCATCCGTCTTCCCGATAAACGGTGTTATGAATGCATCAAAGATTGGTTTGAAATACTTTGACGCCTTCTCATCAGCAAGAACCTCGGAGAGAGAGGAGTTCAATGTTATTTTACCACTTTCGGGAGAAAGAGGAAGCTTTGAATGCTTGAAAAGGAGTGCAAAGTCATCCCCTGGTCTCCACGGCATGGCCTCAGGATTCTTATTGCCATCCACACAGAGAGTTACGGAGAGTCGGAGATCCCTCGATGACGAAGCGGCATAAAGACGGTACTCTCCATCCTCGATGTCGAATTTTCCAAGGGGTACTGAGTAATAAGAGAACGTCCTCTCATCAATAGGAATGGAGACCCATTTCGCTTCACCTCTTTTAAGAAATACCTTCTTAAAGCCCTTAAGTTCTCTCAACGGGCGGAATATGCGGCTATCCACTTTCTCCACATAGAGTTCAACAACCTCAGCTCCATCATAGCCTCCAGTGTTACGCACAAGGACGGAGATCTCTCCACTCTTTTTCTCCTGATTGAAACTCACCTTGATCTCATCATAGGAGAAAGTCGTGTAGCTTAAACCATAGCCAAACGGGAAGAGCACCGGTTTTTGCATATAATCATAATACCTGTAGCCGACAAGAATGGACTCTTTATAAAGCACGTTCCTCTCCTCTGTAGCAAAATTCCCGTAACATGGCGTATCTTCAACTGAGAGAGGGAATGTCTCAGCAAGCTTTCCAGAGGGGTTGACCCTGCCGCTTAAGACATCAACGGTAGCTTCCCCTGCGGCATCCCCTGGCAGATATGCAAGCAATACGCTTTTCACCTTATCGAGCCATGGCATCAGGAAGGGAGAGCCACCATAAAGCACTACTACCACATTATCGTTCACTTTTGCCACTTCCTCGATGAGCCTGTTATGCCCAAGCGGCATATCGAGAGAAGCACGGTCGAACCCCTCGCTCTCACTCTCCAAGGTAAGACCGGCAAATATGATCACAGCATCTTTTTTCCCTGCCAGTGCGACAGCATCAGAGCAAAGCTCTTCTTCATTATGAGCCCCATCGAGACAATAACCGGCTGCATACTCAACGTCATAACCTGCGTTTTCAAGTTCCTCAAGCGGAGAGGAGACATAATTGCTGTTTATCTGGCTGCTTCCATTGCCCTGTATCCTCGGCTTCTTTGCAAACTCACCAAGAACCGCATAGCTCTTATCCTTAGAGAGAGGAAGCAACAGCTCGTTCTTTAAAAGGATGAATGAAGATGAGGCTATCATTCTTACTATCTCATGATGCGCATTCTTATCATATGGTTCACCCTTCTTACAATTTAGAGCCTTCAATATCGTCTTGACTATTCTCAAAACAACCCTATCGAGATCTTCAATGCTGAGTCTCTTCTCCTTCACGGCTTTTATAACGGCATCGACATTGGACCTGTTCGGACCGGGCATTTCGATATCCAGTCCAGCTTTAATCCCCTCTATGCGGTCATTCATGGCACCCCAGTCAGTAACGACAAGACCATCGAAGCCCCATTCTTTTCTGAGCACCTCTGTAAGTAGCCATTTGTTATCAGAGGCGTATGTTCCATTTATCATGTTATAAGAGCACATGATGGTCCATGGCCGACTCTCCCTCACCGCCTTTTCAAACGCAGCAAGATAAATCTCCCTGAGCGCCCTCTCATCTACCACGGAGTTGCTAATCAGCCTTTTCTTCTCCTGACTGTTAGCCGCAAAGTGTTTCAGCGATGTTCCCACTCCGTTTTTTTGAACCCCCTTTATCCAGGAAGAGGCCATGCATCCGGCAAGATACGGGTCTTCGCTGAAATATTCGAAATTCCTTCCGCAAAGCGGGCTGCGCTTGATGTTCGTACCGGGGCCAAGAACTATGGATACACCCTCGCTTATCGCTTCCTTTGCTATCGCATCACCCTCCACTTCAAGAAGTGATGGATCCCAGCTGGAAGCTGAAAGACATGCGGGAGTAAAGCAGGTCGCCTCGACGCTCTCACCTGAGCCCATGGGGGAATCTATTATCTTCTGCTTCCTAATACCATGAGGGCCGTCGGTAACCAGGATTTTAGGAAGAGAAAGCCTCTCGTTATCTTCAAAATGCCAGAAATCGGCACCGACTGTTAATGCCGCCTTCTCCTCAAGCGTCATCTCTTTTACCATCTTCTCTGCGTCCATGTGTAACTCCTACAAGAATGAATGATAGCATGAGAGAGCGCCGATATGGTAAAAAATAAGGCCGGGAATACCGACCTTTGAATCATTTTGATGAGAAAGCCTTGATCTCCTTCTCAGCTTCTGCCTCATCAACCTTCCTTAAGAGGATGAATCCGACTAAGAACAGAATCACAAGGGATACGATTCCGTATCTCTGCTCCCCCGTAATAAGCGTCACGAGGCCAACCAGGAAAGGTCCTATTATAGCGGCAAACTTACCGAGCATGTTGAAAAATCCATAGAACTCAGAGGTATGCTCCTTAGGAATAAGGCGTGTATAATAACTTCTAGACAGAGCCTGGATACCACCCTGGAAAAGCCCTATGCAGCATGCCAGGATATAAAACTGGCTTACATCGTTCATGAAGAACCCGATGACGGCAATCAGTGCATAAGCGCCGATTGCGATTAATATCGCCCGTCTTACCCCGATTTTCTTTCCAAGAATGTTATATAGAATAGCCGATGGGAATGCAACGAACTGTGTGATGAGCAATGCCACAATCAGGCTCTCAGAAGGAAAGCCCAACGCAGTTCCGTAATCCGTCGCCATACGGATTATGGTATCAACACCGTCTATATAACACCAGTATGCCAAGAGGAATATGGCCGTGTTCTTAAGATTCTTAAGACTCCTGAGGGTAAGAGCTATCTGGGAAAAACCATCCCTCATCGCATCTTTAAGCCTGACGCTCTCCCCTTTTTCCTCTTTTACGAAGAATGCAAAAGGAAGAGTAAAGACGATCCACCAGATGGCAACCATTACAAAGCTTATTCTTATGGCAGTCGGACCGTCTGGTATGCCAAACACACCCGGCATCAGATACATGAGGACATTCAAAAGGAACAGAAGTCCTCCCCCTATATATCCAAGTCCGTATCCGAGTGAGGATACGAAATCAACCTTCTTTTCACTTGCCACCGTAGTAAGCATGCTGTCATAGAATGAGTTGGCACTTGCAAAACCGATATTAGCGAAAACATAGAGGATGACGGCAACAGGCCATGCGCCCATCGAGACGAACCAAAGCCCCCCCGTCATTACCGCACCAAGAAAGGCAAAGAAGATCAGCAGCTTCTTCCTGTAACTTCCTCTGTCGGCTATAGCGCCAATAATCGGTGCCATCGCAGCAACCAGGATGCTTGCGAAACTATTGGCCAATCCCAGATAGAACGTACTAGTCGCACTATCTGCCCCATAAGCCCAGTACTGTGAGAAGAAAATCGGAAAGAACGCCGCCATAACGGTAGTTGCAAAAGCGGAGTTCGCCCAGTCATACAATGCCCATGATATTATCTCTTTTTTGGAATCCTTCATAAACTCTCCCACTTTAGAATATAGAATAGATGTGAAAACTTCATTACCAAAGTCTCAATTTTCTGAAAAAACTCTTCTTTTATGCTATTATCAGAGCTATGAATTATGCAAAATCGATACTTTGGTACGATCTCGAGACCTTCGGACTTAATCCAAGGGTAGACAGGATTGCACAGGCAGCCCTTATCAGAACGGACTTACAACTCAACATCATAGAAGAACCGGTACTCCTTTACTCTAAGCTCAGTGATGACTATCTACCGAATCCCGAGAGCTGCATCGTCACAGGACTGACACCCCAGGAGGTGAACGAGAAGGGTATCAGGGAGCATGATTTCATAAAGAAGATAAATGAAATGTTCCTGGTTCCAGGAACGGTTGCTGCGGGATTCAATAACGTCAATTTTGATGATGAATGCATACGTGCAACCCTTTACAGGAATCTTTTTGATCCGTTTGAGAGGGAATATAAGGAAGGCAGGAGCCGCTGGGATATCATGAATCTCGTGAGGGCAACGAAGGATCTCCGTCCAGATGGAATAGATTTCTCGGCAATAAACCCAGAGACCGGTTTCACCAGCTTCAAACTCACAGATATCACAAGGGTGAACCACATAGACCAGGAAGGAGCGCATGATGCCCTTGTGGATGTAAGGGCCACAATCGACGTAGCGAGACTCATAATGGAAAAACAGCCTAAACTATTCTCATTTTCGTTCTCGCACAGGTTTAAGAATGAGATCTGGGCGCTCCTGGATCCTATCAGGCACCGTCCTGTACTGCATACAAGTGCCTATTACGTCTCAGAAAGGGGGAACACACACCCGATCCTACCGCTGATGGCGAATAAGGAGAGAGGAAACGAGATATACTGTTTTGACCTGACGTATGAGATTCCTGAGAGCCTTGAAGGAGTTGAGGATCTCCGGGAGGTTGGAATAGTAAAGGTCATGGCGAATAAATGTCCGTTCATCGCTCCGATGAGCGTAATGAACAGCGACTGCGAGCGCCGTCTAGGCTTTACGAGAAAGCAAGTCGAGGAGAAAGCCGAGAAAATAAGAAGAGAGCATCGCTATCTGTTTAATCTAACGGAGGCATTGAGTGCGAAAAAGGATTATGAGAGTGAAAGCGATGCGGACTATACGATCTATGACAGGTTTCTAAGTGAAGCGGACAAGGAGAAGCTTAAAGACATAGAGAAGCTGAGCCCAGCAGAAAAACTGAAGGCAGGAGAGTATAACTTCGAAGACGAGAAGTATCACAAGCTGCTCTGGCGCATGGTCGCACGCAACTGGCCTGAGAGCCTAAGTGAGAAAGAGAGGCTCCAGTGGAAAAACTTCTGTGCATCCAGGCTCATCAACCCACCAAGCAAATATGCAAAGCCAATTGAGCTCTATTTAAGAGAATGCACGGAGCACATGGACAGCATCGAGACGAATGCACATGACAAGCTGATTTACAAGGCCCTCTATGATTACGGCAAGGCTCTTAAGAAGAGAGTGCTCTCCTAGACAATGGTATCTGTAAAGCTCGACTCCCTCTTATTGAGCCTCTTTTCCGCATCCTCATCGATAAGGGCGACAATGAGTGCGACAGTAGGAACGGCCACAAGCATTCCCGCGACCCCACCAAGTCCTCCTCCCACGGTAATAGCAGCAAGCACCCATATGCCAGGTAGTCCTATTGAAGAGCCGACCACTCTCGGATAGATTACATTGTTTTCCGTCTGCTGAAGAATAAGGATGAAAACCAGGAAAACTATCGCCTTCACAGGGCTTATCGGGAATATCATGATAGCCCCTACTATAGCCCCTATCCACGCTCCAGCGATAGGAATGAGCGCAGTTACACCTATCAGCGCTCCAATTGCCGTAGCATAGGGAAGACGAAGAATCATCATACCGACTGCGGCAAGGGAGCCGAGTATTGCGGCCTCCGTTACCTGGCCGATGAAGAAACGCTTGAAAATTGAATTTGCTTTTGCCAGGACGGAAAGTGCGTTATCGCTCCTCTTACGTCCCAGATATGCGTTCATGAGCCTCTTTATGCCACCTTGGATCTTCTCCTTTCCAGCAAGCATGTAAATTGCGAAAGCAAGGGAAAGGACAAGTGATACAATCAGGCCGACAAGAGATCCCACGAGGGAGAAAATCTCATCGACAATCACATCACGCCTCTCTGTCAGGAACGCCCTCAGGTTCTCAAGCGGCCTTAGATATTCGCTCAGGCTCTCGATATAGGAATCTAAAGAATCCGAGGCAAGCTCCGCCAGATCGGATAAAAAGACTGGGAGGCTGTTTATAAGGAGGGTAAGGGATTCTATGAAACGTGGGATGATATACGAGAATATAAGAGCGACTATTATCACGACAATGACTATTGAAAGCAGTATTGAAAGAACCCGCCTGCCCTTTTTAACACGATAAAAAAGCCTTGATTCGAGAAATGACATCGGAAGATTCAGCACATATGCCATCACAGCTCCAATCACTATCGATGCAAGACTGTCGAAAAAGGAATGAAGAAACGTCTCAATGTACCCGTAGTACCTGAACGCCAGAAAGAGTATGAAAATGACTAAAGCGGTGAATATTACATTCCTTTTAAACGTGTTCATCGGCACAATGATAGCCCAAAAGAAGAAAATAATTAAGCCCATTATTGCGCTCTTATCTTTTCCCCCTTGCTCTATCCAAAAAGAAAAGATATAAGCTATAATGCTTTTTCAGGAGAAAACAAACAATGTTGGAAAAACTTCCAGGATACAAGGCACAGCTGGAGGATCTCGATAGGAGGATATCGAGTCCCGAGGTAATGTCTGACATGAAGAAATATAAGGAGCTGATGGTGGAACGCTCCCACATCGCACCTATCGTCGAAAAGCTCGAGCAGATGGCCGCCCTTGAAGAGAACAAGAGACAGGCGGAGGAGATGCTGAAGGAGAGCGACAGCGATCTAGTTGAGATGGCAAAAGAGGAGATCAGCGAGACTGAAAAGAAGCTTGAGAAGGCTGAAAAAGAGGTGAAGATGCTGCTTATCCCACCAGATCCGCTGGATGGTAAGAACATCATCATGGAGATCCGTGCGGGAACCGGCGGAGATGAGGCCGCACTGTTCGCAGCCGACATATACCGCATGTACTCACACTATGCGGAATCAAAGAGGTGGAAGATAGAGGTAATGAACAGTAACGAGACTGGTATCGGGGGGCTGAAGGAAATCGTATTCTCCATCACAGGCAAAGACGTGTACGCATCCCTGAGATACGAGTCCGGTGTACACCGCGTACAGAGGGTTCCAGAGACCGAATCCGGTGGAAGAATACATACATCCGCAATCACCGTGGCAGTCCTTCCCGAGGCGGAGGAGACCGACATAGAGATAAAGCCTGAAGATCTTAAGGTAGATGTCATGAGAGCCGGGGGACCGGGAGGACAGTGCGTCAACACCACAGACAGCGCGGTAAGGCTTACCCACCTTCCTACCGGACTTGTCGTAATCTGCCAGGATGAGAAGAGCCAGATAAAGAATAAGGCAAAGGCGCTGAGAGTTCTTAGAAGCCGTCTTTACGAGATGGAAGAGGAGAAGAAGAGAAAAGAGCGCAGTGAGCAGAGAAAGAGCCAGGTAGGAACGGGAGACCGCTCAGAGAGAATCAGGACCTACAACTTCCCACAGGGAAGAGTAACGGATCACAGGATCAATCTCACCCTATACAAGCTCGATGCGATAATGAACGGAGAACTTGACGATCTGATAGAACCGCTTAAGATCGCAGCGGGAGAGGAAGCTCTGAAAGAAGCATGAGAATAAGAGAATTGAAAAGCGAGCTTATAAAAAGGCTCGCTTTATTTGATAACCCTGCATTGGAGGCAAGAGTACTTCTATCACATTTTCTTTCACTGAGTACCTCAGAACTTATAACCCGGGATAGCGAGAATGTACCCCCTGAGAAGGAGGAGATGATACTATCTGCCTTGAATAAACGCCTTACGGGTCTTCCCATGGCATACATAACAGGGGAAAAGGAGTTCTTCGGATACCTCTTTGAAGTGAACGAGGATGTGCTCATACCGCAACCAGACACGGAGATTCTCGTTGAAAGTGCGCTTAGTATGCTTAAAGAGAGATCAAGCGTCCTCGATATCTGCACAGGAAGCGGTGCCATAATAACAGCTATCAAGGCAGAGAGAGCAGATGTGGATGCGCACTTTTCCGATATAAGCGAAAAAGCACTTATCGTCGCAATTAAGAATTTTGAACGTATCACTGGGGAAAAATCGGATGCGAGAGCCGGGGACCTCTTTGAGCCATGGCATCATATGAAATTCGATATGATTACAGCCAATGCCCCATATGTCACAAAGGCATGGTATGAGAGCGTGAGCATCGAGGTTAAAAAAGAACCCCCTCTTGCCCTGCTTGATGAAGAGGAAGACGGACTTGGAATCATAACAAGGATAATAGAGCAAGCACCATTATTCCTGAAAAAAGAAGGTAGATTAATCCTTGAAGCCGATTACAGACAGCACGGGAAAATCAGGAGACTTTTAAAGGAACACGGATTCTCTTCCATCGGGACGGAAAAAGATCTGGCACAGCTTGAGCGCGTAAGCTACGGCATTCTCATATGAGATAAGAAAAATTCTCAGGCTCAAGAACCCTTTTCTTGCCTATTTTCTCATTCTGGGTATAATCTATTTTATGGACGACATCCCAAACAAGGAACTTGTAGACAAGTTCATAACGAATATCATCAGATTTCATGCAGAAGAGAAGGATAAGATCTCTGCTGCTGCCATTTATGCGGCAAAGAAACATGGGGATCAGAGGCGTAAGAGCGGAGAGCCTTACATAATACATCCTCTGGCTGTTGCTGAGATACTGATGAGTTTGGGAATGGATGCCGATACGATCTGTGCCGGTCTTCTGCACGATACGCTTGAAGATACCGCTACCTCAAGAGAAGAGATTGAGAATCTCTTTGGAAAAGAGGTTGCCATAATGGTCGAGGGCGTAACAAAGATCAGCCACATCACAGACAATAAGAGCATACAGGAAGCGGAGACGATAAAAAAGATGTTCTTTGCAATGAGCAAGGACGTCCGTGTCATCCTGATAAAACTTGCGGATAAACTTCACAACATGAGGACCGCCGAGTTCTTAAGTCCTGAGCGCAGAATCTCATTCTCAGAGGACTGTCTGGACATCTTCGCACCTATTGCGGACAGTCTGGGAATGTCCACGATCAAATGTGAGCTTGAGGATTTATCACTGAAGGCTCTGAAACCGGAGAGCTATAACTACATAAATGAATACCTTCTTGAGAGGAAGGGAGAGTATACGGCTTATATAAAAGGGGTGTCACGTACGCTGGCCGAGGCATGTAAGAAAGCCGGGCTGAAGAACGTACAGATCTCAGGACGCGTGAAGCACGCCTACTCCATCTACCAGAAGATAAAGAAGAGGAAGAAGGAGATTGACGAGATATATGACATACTGGGGGTGCGCGTCATCTGTGAGACCCAGGTCGAATGCTATACGATTCTGGGACTCATCCACTCCATCTGGGTACCTATCGAGGGAAGATTCAAAGATTACATCGCCATGCCTAAGCCGAACAATTACCAGAGCCTCCACACTACGGTTCTGGGGCCGGGAGCGAAACACCTTGAAATCCAGATACGCACATTTGAGATGCATAAGACGGCGGAGGAAGGAGTAGCCGCACACTGGTCATACAAGGCTGCAAGCGGTAGCGAGAGCGGTGCATGGAAGACAGTTGACAGCATAAACTACAATAAGATCATAGCTAAACTCAAGACCTGGCAGCAGGAGATAGAGAAGAACGAGGATGATTTCATGGATGAGATCAAGAACGAGCTTCTCAAGGACTCCATAATAGTATTCACACCACAAGGACATGTAATAGAGCTGCCGGTAGGATCGACTCCTCTCGATTTCGCATTCAAGGTACACTCGGAGGTAGGCATTCACTGCTCGGGCGCAAGAGCGGACAACTCCATAATTCCTCTCAATAAACCGCTTCAGAACACGCAGATAGTTGAAATTCTCACAAGCCCTAATGCCCATCCGACACAGGCATGGCTAGACTATGCGTATACCCCGAATGCGAAGAAGAAGATAAGGGCGTGGCTCAATAAGAACGAGAACACGAACATCCCTATCGCACCAAGTGCCAAGAAAGAGGAGAAGGCCCCGCTTAGCGTAGAAAAACCACGTACGATCATCCCTCAGAACGGCGGCATAAAATTCCTAAGCAAAGAGAAGAAAGGAACTGTCATAATAGGCAATAATTCGAACGTTCTTTTTGATTTCGCAAAATGCTGCAATCCCGTCCATGGGGATGAGATAGTCGCCTACATATCCCGAGGAAGAGGGTATGTAATACATAAGAAGGACTGTCCTAACTTAAAGAACATGCCGGAAAAAGACGTTCGTCTGGTTCCTGTTGAATGGGATGGTAAGGAGCTTGTTCGCCGCTTTAAAGTGCTTGCCAAGATGAATGCGGAGCTCTTCGGAGAGATTGATAACGCAACAAGGAAGCATGGAGGCCATCTGATAAGCGGAGAACTTAAGGCGGATGGACAGGATCTTGAGGGAATCTTTACAATCTCATGTGATGATGAAGAGGCTCTAAAGAGGACAACCACTGCGATCAGGGCCATCCCCTCCATCAAAAAGGTAACAGGAGTCTGAATTCAGTCCTCAAGTACCTTGAGCGTCTCAGGAAGAAGCTGTTTCTTCCTGGAAAGTACTCCCGGAAGATAATACATCCCGTTATCCAGCCTCTCATATGGAATCTTATATTCCTTATCGAATTGGGTATTAAGAAGAATTGACTCCTCCTTGAAAACATCCGTTACTAGGAGCATCGCTATTGAAAGCCCCTCCTTGTCCCTGACGTTTTTCAGGCTTTCAAGATATGTAGTGCTCATCTCCTTAATCTCTTCAAGACTACCGACTTCGACCTGTCCGATTCCAAAGTGAACTCCATGCTCGGTGTATTTCTTGAAATCAGAACGTATCACCTGCACCGGATCCTTATCTTTAAGGGATGCGGAAGATGAGAATAAAGAGCGGCAGAACTCATCGAAATCATCAATCTCCGCAGCCTTCTTAAGAGCCTCAGCCACTACCCTGTCATACTCGGTGGTCGTCGGACTCTTAAGCATCACAGTATCTGCGACAAGTCCGCCAAGGAGGACCATCGCCGTCACTTTATCGATAGGAACCTGCCATTTAGCATACTGCTCGAATACAATCGTACAGGTACTCCCCACAGGCTCAGAGCAGATGAATATCGGACTCTTCATCTTAGGAGCGGCAAGCCGATGATGGTCTATTATCTCTACGATATCGGCCTCCTCTATTCCTATTACCGACTGCTCTGCCTCATTATGATCCATCATGATTATCTTTGCCCTAGGCCTGTTTAAAAAGCATCTTCTTGTTATGAAACCTTTCCACTGCCCATCCTCAAAGACACTCACACCCCTGTTCTCGCCATTGGTAAGTATCGCCTTCACCTCATCGTAGAGGCTGTCCATCTCCACAGACGGAACATCCTTCTCCGCCATGAGCTGGCTTATCGGGGTAGAGAGCCTAAGCAGGCGGAGAGTCTCAGCAGTATCCTCCTCAGAGAGATAGACCATCCCCTCGAAAGAAGAGAAATCCGCATCCACGCTCTCTATATCGGTAATTCCTGTAAGTATTATTCCTGCAAGATTATGCCTGATGGCGTACTCAATATGTCTTTTTCTGTTTCCAACGACTAAAAGTGGTGGTTTCTCACAGGCGTTCACCCTCTGGCAGAAGACTTCGTAATCCATCGCACCTACGACAATCTGCGCATCGAAGGTGTTCTCCGAAGAACGGCGAAGGAAATGCCCCTCGATTATACGCGGTATGTTATTCTGATTGATCGTATAGAACGGCCTACCCTTATGATTCTCCATCAGGAAGAACCTGTTTATGTCATCGACACTGACAAGCCCCTTATAAACACCATCGTCTATTACGGGAACGACAGATGGATGATATGTATTCAATAAACTGATAAGCTCATATACGGGATCCTTTCCTGTGACTGTGAAGGTAGGAGACTTGACGATGTCCCGGCTCCTTGCCTTTACATCCTTCAAAAGGGATGGAATCTCAGCTCCTGCACGAGAAAAGAGGTATTTCACATTATCACTGACATTGCCAAGCCGAACAGGAACATATTCATTGCTCCCGTCTACTGTGTTTTTCAGCTTTGCATATGCCCACGCCGAACATATGGAATCCATGTCCGGGTTTCGGTGTCCAGTAACGAATATCTTAGCCATATGTAGGATGTTACAGTAAAACAGGGAAAATAAAAACTCTCATTAGCGTTGCGGAAAGTTTTTTTTTCAAACATAATTCAACTATGAGATGTGTGATTGCAAATGACCATGGAGCGGTGGAACTGGCTCAAAAGCTCATAAAACACCTAAATGAGAGAGGAATCGAGGTCAAATACCTTGGAACGGACAAAAATGAGAGCGTGGACTATCCGGACCAGGCTGAGAAATGCGCAAAGGAGTTCCTCAAAGGTGGTTACGACTTCTCAATCGTATTATGCGGAACGGGAATCGGGATTTCGATCGCAGCAAACAAGATCAAGGGAATACGATGTGCCTTGGTGCAGGATTCGTACTCAGCTGAGATGGCAAAAAAGCATAACAATGCGAACATGCTCTCCTTCGGTGGCAGAATAGAATACAAGGAGGATCCTGAGAAAATCCTTGACGCATACATCGATGCCGAGTTCGAAGGTGGACGCCATCAGAGAAGGATAGACAAGATAAGCGCTCTTGAGAAAGGTTAAGAGTAATCCCTGTATGTTCCTCTCAGGTACAAGTCAAACCCGAGAATTGAGAACGATACGACTACTCTCTCATTGATGAAGTCATATCCGAGATTCGTCTTGAGAAACCTCTCCCTTCTCCCTGTCATCGGGTTACCGAGGGTTAAAGGAGTGAACGTGATGTATGCTCCCGCTCCGTCTCTGGAAGATGAGAATGTTCTGCTATAGAATCCTCCGATGCCTAGGAGCATGTTTATCCCACTTCCAGCTACCTTGCTTGCCGTACTTCTTTTTCCTAAAAGCGCATAGTTAAGCTCAAGATAGAACGTCTGCTCATCCCAAAAAGCCGGAGTAAGCTCCATCACCGATCCTGCTGCAAGCTCCATATGTGATGTAAGTCCAAGGCTCAATGCGGCATCTAAACGGAGGCTGTCCTCTATGCCGTAAGTTCCATAATAGCCGTAAGTACTTGAAGAGGATAAGCTTATCGCCACATCCTGATAGTCCCCTGCAAAAAGGGATGAAGATAAAATAAACGAAAGTATAATCAAGCCAATCTTTTTCATCCAGCACCTCAGATATAATAAGAGAATCTCATCAGCCTGATTCCATATGAGAGAGAGAAATCCGAGGCACTGATGGTAATCATCGGGGTCAGAAACTCGTAGGCAAATGCCCTGTCGCGAAAAGCAAGCAGTGCAAGTTCGCCTCTGTAATACCAACCATCCTGATAAACATACTCAGCTCCGATGCGAAAAAGTGGAGAGTATAGAACGGGATTGGCAAAAAGTGAGTAAAAAGATACTGGTGTGGAAAAAGGAGAGGAGGAGAGATTAATGGATATGGATTCAAAGAGTGGAGAGAGGACAATCTCAGACTCCAATGCCAGATAGTCTTCGCTGAAAAAAGAAATCCCAGCATCCACGCTGACGCCGGCATAATGGGATTTTTCATTAAGACGCTCCCCAGAGCCCCCTACTCCATAGTAGAAAGAAAAGGAGTAAAGAGGAAGAATGATGAGGGAAAACAAAAGAATGATGGAAACTATCTTTTTTCTCAAGCTCAACCTCCAAAATAATTGAAAAGGAATGTAAAGAAAGAGCCGTCCTCTTTTTTTATCCTCTCGGCATCGGAAAGGTCTATCTTAACAGCATTCTCTCTAGCCCTCTCGTTAAGATGGGCCTTCTCCTTTGCAGCAAAATCCTCATCGTCTATCATGAGGGCTATCTCGTTACTCAGTCCCATCGAACGGTAATTGAAATTGACAGAGCCGATTACCGTATACTTATCATCGATCACCATGAGCTTCTCATGAAGCAGCGGAAGATCGTTATCATATGAAAGATATGCTTCATCGACCAGTTCTACAAGCTCTGGAAGCTTATATGCCACACCACCATAGGATCTTGGCTCGGTAGAGATGATGGTCTTAATATGGACACCCCTATCCTTTGCCAAGCGAAGAGATGCCTTCATGTTCTCATCCAGAAGTGGAAGAAAGGCTATGAAATCGATTTCCTTCTCCGCACTGTTTATCAAGGTGGCATAAAGATCCGAGATAAAAGCATTTCCTCCCGGCCCCTGATTGAAAAGATAGGCATCAATGCTCTCGCTGCCTTCATTCTCATATGACTGGAAGAGATCACGATCCAAAGGCTCAATGCTCATCTCATTCCAAATGTTTACAAACTCATCGGTCAGCGCCGATGCCAAGGATGAGGAAGAGAAGAGATACATGCTGTCCCTCTGGTTATTCTCTGCCGATCCTATCGAGATGTAGTTGATGTTCATCCCCCCGATTGCAGAGTATCTGCCATCAAAAATGAACATCTTCCTGTGCTCCCTGATAATAAGCTCATGAGGAGCTATCATGTGCATGAATGTCAGGGGTGAGTACTCTATAAGATGAACCCCGCTCTCTCTAAGGAAATACAGAGGAGTCATGAAATCCCTGCTTTCGGTCATATCATAGCTTGAAATGCCGTCTATTATCATATAGACATCAACCCCGCTTTCAGCCTTTTCGCAAAGCAGGGAATAAAACTCCTCGGTAAGAGGACTTGAAGAGCCAAGGAATGTCGTAATGAGTATATAATCCTCACACTCCCTCGTCAGCTCCATGAGACGCTCAAGCCATAGAGAACCAGAGAAGAAACACTCTGGCTCATCTACCTGGATTTTCTTTGCTCCGAGTGCATTGAGCTTCTCCTCAGGTGAGAGATCCGGGCTTAAGGTAAACTCACTTACATAGCTCTGAGTATTCACACAGGATGATAGCAAAAGAACTAAGAGCGCACCTAACAAGATTTTTCTCATGATTTTCTCATAGTCGGAAAAACGAAAGGCTTTGGCAAGAGGGAAGAGAGGAGATATTCCTCTTTTCTCCCTTTCGTATCGACTAAAATCACAAGAGTATCGGCTTTTGCGAATTCGGCGATTACCTGAAGGCATACGGCACATGGAGGGGCTGGAGGATAATCATCACTTGCAACGACAAGAAGATCAATTCCAAGGCTGCCCTCATTAGTCAATGCAGTCGTAATCGCATTACGCTCTGCACATATGGTCGCGCCATAAGAGGAGTTCTCTATGTTGGATCCACAATATATCATTCCGCTTGATGCGCTCAGCACTGCGGCACCAACCTTATATTCCGAGTATGGAGAGTACGCATTATCCCTTGCCTCAAGTGCCTTCGCTATGCACTTGTTTATAACTTCCATCCTTACTGGCAGTCCCGTTGATTTCACATACGAAGCACCATAGAGGATCTCTTTATCGGCGATGCCGAAGAGGTATTTCTCAAGAGAGATGGCATCTTTGATTTCTGCAAGCTCCGAGATATCAGATATGACGCGGTCTGCTCCCGATAACAGTGCCTCCTCCCTGCTCATCGTAGTAGTGAGGGCTACAGTCCTTATTTTGGCATTAATACCGGCGAGAACACCTCCGGGACTGTCCTCTATGACAATAGCATCAGAGAGATCCACACCCAGCATCGCAGATGCCATCAGATAGATATCAGGGTTGCTCTTGTTCCTTCTAATCATATCCTCGGCTATGACGATGTCGAAGAAATCGGGGCTCAGTGACAGTGCCCTTATATTCGCCTCCACCTTCCATCTCTGAGCAGAAGAGCATATTGCGATTTTCATTCCTGCGGCTTTGAAATTCCTAAGTACTTCTTCAGCTCCACTCATCGCGATGTGATGGCTCTCAAGTTCCTTCTCATATACTTCATGATAGTAAGAGTCGGCATCTGAGACAGTAACATCATCGGCTTTCAACTCAGCAGCGGCTCCGAGTACGAAATCCGCCATTCCAGTGCCCAGATGCGAAAGAAAATTCTCTTTTTTAGCCTCATAGCCCTTGCTTTTGAAATACTTTATTCCTATTTCGATGGATAAGTCCTCGCTATCGACGAGAACCCCATCCATATCAAATAAAACAGCTTTTATCATCTATTTGCCTTTAAATACTGGCCATCCCCTTCAAGTCCGAGATAGATTCCATCCCCCATGATGATTCTCCCCCTGAGAATACTCATCACGACTTTTCCCGTAACGGTCATTCCATCATATGCGCTATAACCGGATGCGCTATGGATGCTATCACTATTAATAGTCCATGAGTAATCAGGATTGAAGAGCACTATGTCAGCGTCACTTCCCTCACTAAGCGTTCCTTTCGTAGGATATAGCCCGAACGCCTTCGCCGGCCCTGTAGAAGTGAGGTTCACTATCTGGGAAAGGGAGAGACGTCCACTGCTGATTGCAAAGGTATGAAGCAGAGGAAGCATCTCCTCAGTCCCTGGAATTCCTGGGTATATGGTGCGGCAGTCATTGCTTGAGAGCTTCTGCTCCTTCGTAAACGAGCAATGATCGGTAGCGACTACCTGGATCTCCCCCTCCAAAAGCGCTTCCTGCAGTGCCTCGTTATCCTCTTTTGTTCTAAGAGGAGGGGTCATCACATAAAGCGGACCGTCAGGACCTTCAAGCTTGCTCCTGTCTAAAAACAGATAATGCGGGGTAGTCTCCACAATCAGGTGAACTCCTTTATTCCTAAGGCGCCTCACCTCTTCAAGTCCAGCTGCTGATGAGAGGTGCACTATGTAAATAGGCATATCGAGCTCTCCGGCAATGGAACCGACATATCTTATCGCTTCGGCCTCAGCCTCAGAAGGGCGCATGTCCGCATGGTCTTTTGGAAGGTACGTGCCATTCCAGTTCTTATCAATATCCGTAATTATCTTATCATCCTCACAGTGTATGGAGACCATGATGCCCAGCTCTTTTGCAGCTTTGAATATCTCCTCAAGCTCATCCCTCTTTTCTACAAGGTAGCCGACATTCTTATACGTCGTGAAGATTTTTATAGTACCGATTCCCTTTTTCCTGACCTCTTCAAGCTCTTTTTTTATATCGCTACGGTAAGCATATACCCCTTGATGCAGAGCATAATCGATACCCATGCTCCTCATCTCTCTTCTCCTCTCTTCAAAGCTTGAGAGGAGGCTCTTCTTATTATCGTCGGCAAAGTCCACTACGGTCGTGACACCGCCAAATGCCGCCAGTCTTGAGCCCTCTGGGAAACTATCGGCTGTAACGGTTCCCCGACTTACAAGATGGTAGTGTGTATGTGCATCTATAAGACCTGGAAGGACACAAAGCCCATCCGCACTTATTATGTTCACATCAGGCGAAACATCACTCTCATCTATGTGAGGAGCAATTCTTACTATCTTAGAGCCGTCAATCAGGATATCCTGATGACGCTGCCATTCAGTATCTACAAGTAGTCCGTCTTTAATGAGTATTTTAGCCATATTCAAATGATAATCCCTCAAAAAGGAGCTTTCAAGAGAAAAGAAAGGCCCTCAGAAGAGAGCCTTGAGATGATTATTCTTCGATTAGGAATTCCTTTCCGAGGAAAGGCAAATCGAGTTCTGGGTATAAAAGATGCTTCTCAAGAAGATGCTTTACCCTTTTTCTTGCATCAAAGAGGATCTCTTTATCCACTTTCGCCTTGTTCTTTGAAGGCTTTCCCGCATTCTCCCCTTTTGTAAGGATGAGAGGCTGGGCATTCTTCAATACAAGAGCAATTATATCTGAGATCTCCTTCATATCCTCATCTTTCATACCGAGGGTAGTCACGGCAGGGGTTCCTATTCTAAGCCCAGATGTGTACCATGGCCCGTTGGGATCAAAAGGAAGAGCATTCCTGTTAAGCGTAATTCCTGCATCCCTCATAAGGCTTTCTGCCATCCTGCCGTTAAGATTAAACGGAGTGACATCGATAA
Organism: uncultured Spirochaetaceae bacterium; assembly: GCA_944390015.1. Taxonomy (GTDB): domain Bacteria; phylum Spirochaetota; class Spirochaetia; order Sphaerochaetales; family Sphaerochaetaceae; genus Ornithospirochaeta. The sequence continues at coordinate 5,654 of CALXOL010000002.1, read as the reverse complement.
GCATGAGGTGGTTATCCGTTCCACCTGTGAGCACGCTTACCCCATCCTCCATCAGATATCCAGCTAAGGCCCTGGCATTAGCTACGATGCGCTCGGCGTAATTCCTGAATTCCGGCTTGAGAGCTTCCGTGAAAGCCACGGCCTTTGCGGCAAGCACATGTGGAAGCGGCCCTCCTATTACCAGAGGGCAGCCTTTATCCACGCTCTCTGCGAACTCATTCTTGCAGAGTATCATGCCACCCCTTGGGCCTCTGAGTGTCTTATGTGTCGTCGTAGTAACGATATCAGCCCATTTAACGGGATCATAATCCCCTTTGAAAACCCCTCCAGCGACCAAGCCTGCGAAATGTGCCATATCGACCATGAAGACAGATCCAACGGAGTGTGCGATCTCACTCATCCTCTTGAAATCTATCTTCCTCGGATACGCCGAATAACCGGCAAGCAGGATAAGAGGCCTTATCTCTTTCGCAAGACGCTCTATCTCGTCATAATCCAGAAGCTTTGTATTCTCATCCACAGAGTATGAATATGCATCGAACATCTGTGCCGAGACATTCTGCCTGTAGCCATGCGTAAGATGCCCACCGGAGTAATAATCAAGGCCGAGAAGGCGCTGAGAGTGACACGCCTCTCTTATCTTCTGCCAGTCCTCCCTCTTAAGAGCACTTACATTGGTTATACCGATTTCCTCCAGGGATGGAACCTGGACCTTGTGATTCAGGATCGCCCAATATGCGCATAAATTTGCATCCGCACCAGAATGTGGCTGAACGTATGCATGCTCCGCACCGAAAAGCTCCTCAGCCTTCCTGGCAGCATAATCCTCTATAGCATCGACATTGTCGCATCCCGCGTAAAAACGATGCATCGGATATCCCTCTGCGTATTTATCTGTCAACAGGTTCCCCATTGCCGCCTGCACCGAAAGTGATGAATAGTTCTCACTGGCTATCAGCTTGAGGTTACTTCTCTGATCTCTTAACTCACGCACAATCCTATCAGCGACAAAAGGAGATTCATCCCTGACCAAGGAGAGGGCGGAGACATACGCCAACATCTTCTTATTTACATTACCTTTCTCAAGATATCTATCAACTGCGTCCATAAGCTTTCCTCTTATATTTATCAAAGTATGAGATTTTAGAAAGAAATATACAATTGATTTTATCTCTTTTTACATCAAAAGCCGAGAATTGACAAATCATTGCTATATTCCTATACTTTCTAACGTTTTAGTTAGGAGACATAATGGCAAAAGAAGAAGCAATCGAAGTTGAGGGAGTGGTTAAGGAAGCACTGCCTAACACAATGTTCCGTGTCGAGCTTCAGAACAAGCTCGTAATTCTTGCCCATCTTTCAGGAAAGATGAGAAAGCACTACATAAGGATTGTCCCGGGAGATACGGTAAAAGTAGAACTTTCCCCATATGATCTTACAAAGGGCAGAATAGTATACAGGGAGCGATAAGAACTCCCTGTTTTTATTGCATTTTTTTATAAAAAATCTTATATATTGCCTCGGCGAGGTAAAAATGAGTCATCAGTTCACACCAAAATATCTGTTTGCCCTGATTGTTCCTCTCATATTCGAATCGCTGTTGAATATGATGATAGGAATGGCCGATACGATAATGGTCGCAAACTGCGGGGAAGCCGCAGTCTCCGCCGTTTCCCTGGTCGATTCGATTTCAATACTGCTTATACAGCTTTTCACGGCATTCTCCACGGGAGGAGCGGTAATAGTATCACAATATCTTGGAAAAAGTGACAAAGCAAATGCCACACTGAGCGTTAGGAACCTCATTTACATCTCTCTTTCAATAGCACTGGCATTAAGCGTGGTGATGCTCATATTCAAAGACGCCGTAATCAATATCGTATTCGGAAGCATTGAGAAAGATGTAAGAAGCTATACTGATGATTATTTCGTTCCTATCCTGATTTCCTACCCTGCTCTGGCATTCTTTGAATCCCTTACTGCGATTTCAAGAAGCGAGGGAAAGACCTCACGCACTATGGTTGCCGCAATACTGATGAACGCAATCAACATCTTAGGAAACGCACTACTAATATATGTCTTTGGCATGGGGCCTCAGGGAGCCGGAATCGCATCTCTTACCTCAAGGGTGATAGGATGCCTTTTCATGTTCCTATTGATGCACCGCAAATGCGAGGAGCTCAGCATAATCGGAATAACGAAAGGGCCAGTCTCCCCTTCCATGATAAAAAGAATATTGAGAATCGCTATTCCTGCCGGTATAGAGAGCACTGTATTCCACATTGGCAAGATAATCGTGCAGAGTCTTATCGCCACGCTTGGAACGGCAAGTATAGCAATAAACGCCGTAGTAGCGAACTTCAACTCATACTCCAACATCCCGGGAAACGGTATAAACCTGGCTCTCATCACGATTGTCGGACAATGCAGGGGAAAGGATAATTTCAAGGATATCCGCTACTATACGAGACTGTTGATGCTGATCGTATATATATCGACGCTGATTATAACAATACCGCTATACATACTCTCACCAGAGGTGATACACCTTTACGGCCTTGAGGATGCAACTGCGACTCTCGCCCTACCGATTGCACGAGGATGCCTGATTGCATGCCTTATAATCTGGCCATTCGCATTCACACTTCCCGACACGCTCAAAGCGACCGGAGATGTGAAATTCATAATGCTCACATCCTTAATTTCCATGTGGATCTTCCGTGTGGCTCTCTCATACCTCCTGGTAAAGGTGTTCGGCCTTGGAGTTGAGGCAATATGGTATTCGATGTATGCCGACTGGACTGTAAGGGGTATGCTTTACCTTATCCGCTATAAAAGCGGTAAGTGGAAAGAGATGAATGTCATCTAACCTATTTCTTGAGTATCACCCAGAAAGCCCCGGATCCACCATACTGTACAGGGGCGTTACCCCTCTCGCTTATTCCACCGTCCTTATCGAGAAGATCGGCTATGGCATCCCTTAAAATGCTCACCCCACCTTCCGAGTGAAGCCCTTTCCCTGTTATGATGCTTATCTTCCTTATCTTATGTGCCCTGCACTCTGAAAGGAATCTCTTTACATCATCCTCAGCCTCTTGCTGTGTCTTGCCATGAAGGTCAAGAGTCGCCTGTGGCATCATGGTTCTAAGCTGGCTTACAGTATATTCCCTCTTCTCAGGCACATCACCTTTTTCCTTGATGATCTCATCAAAGGTCTTGACCTCCCCCCTCTCCTTCTTTTTCGTATCATAAGAATCGAGAAGCTTGGAAAATTCATTTCTTCCCTTATATTCACTCTTTCTCTCTGTCGTTTTAACTCTTTCCTCATTCGGTGCAGAAGAAAGATGCTTATCCTCTTGCTTTCTTATGAAGCTATCGTTATTACCGTATACCGACCAGGAGGCCTCGGCACTGCGAGTCTCATCCCCTTGCACTCTTTTAAAAAGCGGACTTTCAGAAGAATCCTTTTGCTCATCCACAGAATCGGGTTCCGTTTTCTGCTCGCCTTCCATCTCTGCATGACCAGAATAAAAGCCCTTAAGAATCTCTCCAAAATCTTTCGTCGCCTTGTAAGTACTCTTTTTCTGCTCCTTTTCCGGCTTCTTTTCTTTTGCTCCTACCTCTTCTGTTATAAAAGAAGGAGCCTCCACCTTCCTCTCGAAGCTTTCGTTATTACCGTATATCGACCAGGAGGCATCGGGGCTGCGCGTCTCGCACTCACTCTCCTTTTTAAAGAGCGGGCTTTCCTCCCCCTTCTCCTCTTTTTCCACTACCGATACTTCAACATCCTCATCGATGATGAAAGTCTTATCCTCCCTAACAGGATTTCCCTCGTACTGAGAGAGAATCTCGGCAAATGACTTAGTAGCCTTATACGTGCTTTTTTTCACTTCATTCTGAGGCCTCTTCTTCTTGTCTTTGCCTTCCCATTTATCGAGGATATCACCAAAAGAGAGGGACTCGGATTGAACATTTTTCTTCTTGGGCATGGCATAAGGATTACCGGTGCGCTCATAATTGGCGAGGATATCGGCAAATGAGGCATTAGGATCATAGCCCTGGATGACTTCACCTGCTCTCTTTTTTTCCACTCTCGCAGCCTTTGTTTTTTTCTTCGCCTCTTTTTTCTCTTTTAATACAATTGAAGAGAAAGGACTCTCCTTCTCTGCTTCCTTCTCCCTTTTACGCTTGGTAAAATCCTGGGCAGCTGCGTATTTCCTGACCTTTTTCCCCATCACACTTCTCCCTCATCGACAATTGCAATCGTGAGAGGGCTTAAAAGTTTTCTCAGTGTCTTTTCATCCGTTCCTTCGACCTTGAGCGTACAGATTACTTTACCACTCTCATCGTCGCTGAAGTTACAGAAACTGATAATGGACAGGTTATTATCCGCCAGAATCTTCGAAATCTTAGCTATCATACCGACCTTATCATCTAGGGCAAGAGTGATTCTCGCACCATATACCCTTGCTCCGAAAAGATCCATCAGGATTTTGAACATGTCTGATTTTGATACGACACCTTCGAGCTTCCCATCCTTAACAACGGGTAGGAAGGAAAGATCCTGCATGACCATGATACGTGCCGCCTCCTCAATCCCTGTATCCGGGGTAATTGAAATAACATCACGGGTCATGATGCTCTCTATACTGGTGATTCCAACCTGATAAGCCATCTCTAGCAGGGAGAGCTCCTTCACCTCGGGAAGCGAAGCTCGAAGAATGTCCTTTTCCGTAAGGATGCCGACAAGATTCATATTATCATCGAGCACTGGAAGCTTGGCCACCCCTTTCCTTTTCATCAAATCAAGGGCCTCAAGAGTACTCATATGCTGATTAGCCACAACTGGATGCTTAGTCATTCTTCTTGCGATTATCATAAAACTCTCCCTATAGACCATGCATTGTCTATTAGGAAAAATATAGCTATAATCGCCTCCATTTGCAATTATTCTTGAGACAAAGAGGAAAAATTGCTATCTTAGGGCAAATGCCATATTACATAATCTTCTGTAAAAGTGCGAAAGAGAAGCAGACGGTGAAGAGCCTGAGGCGCATTGCAAAAAAGAATGGAATCGACATTTCATTCCGTCTGCAGGAAAAAGAGATGGTCAATCACTCTCTAAAAGGGAGGATTACGAAGAAATATAATCTGATACCGGGATATATATTCGCTCAAAGCGAGAAAAGAATCCCAGCATTGACAATCTCGACACTTACAGAAGCAAGCGATTTGTTCTACTTCCTCACCTATAGCGATAATTCCTACGAGATGAGAGGGGATGATGAGTATTATTGCTCACAGCTTTTTGAATTTCCACAGACTATCAGGAAGAAGAACGTGTTCATAAAATCGGGAGAGGTCATAATCGTTACCAGGGGTGCATTCACATCACTGAAAGGCAAAATCTTGAAACTGGATATGAAGAGGGAGAGGGTGGATGTCGAAATAACCCTTCTGGGAAAGACTACGAAGATAAGTCTGCCTGTGGACCATGTGGAAGAAGCCCCTGATGAGGCAAATAAAGAAAAACAGCTTGAATGAAAATTAAAAATTCTTTACACTACCATACGTCGTGATCCTGTAGCTCAGAGTTGTATTTTATAGCAACAAAGATATTTTATTCCCCTACAAATAAATGATAAATCCAGCGC
>CALXOL010000001.1 GCA_944390015.1 uncultured Spirochaetaceae bacterium | reverse complement strand
TTTCTGGTACTGGTTTCCCGTCTTCTTTTGGCTTTTATTTCCCGACCTCGGTTGGCGTTTTCAGGCCGACCCCAACACCTTATACTCTCTGTTGTTTACCTTTAGCGGAAATATTTTCCATTTATTTCTATTTTCTTTTCCGTGCCTAGACAAAATCAATTTATTATCATAATCAAATATGCCATACCCTTTTATTTTCCCTTCAAATCCAACTGGACACCATTGATTAGACAAGGTATCAGAGGCAATATATATACGATTTCCATCCGATTCATACTTAGTATGAGGATTATGCCGTTTGACATATTCAGGTATTTCTACCTCTTCTGTTTTTGGATTTACAATTTTTCCTACTTCCATATATCCCCATAAACAATGAAAAAAATCATTCCATCCATATTTTTCTTTCAATCTGAATGTTTTCTCGTCTGCAAACATAAAGTTTCCAAAAAACAGGAACAGATCACCAGATCTAATGGAATATTTTTCTAGAGTCTTTTCAGCAATCCCCATCTGTCCAAGCGATGCAATAAAATCTTCATCCAGCTCAAAATAGTTTTGGAGTTGAGGATCTAAATGACATTTGCTTTTGCTACCACCCTTTTCCAGTTCAAATCTATTTTCGCTATCGGAAAAAATAGTTTTCTTTTCTTTTCCCACAGAAGCAAGGATAAGAGATTCTAAGTCAATAGTATTACCATTAACTTTAACTCTGAGATCCTTATAGCAATAATCATAATCGCCAGCATCACTCTCTGGAATAGGGAAACTAATTATCTTCTTATTGATTATCAAGCTTGGAGTTCGCCCATAACAGCTGTCAAAACCTTTTCTGCTTAGAACAATAATAGGTTCATTGTCTACCCTTTCAATTTTCTTTTGACTTATTGATTTTAAATCTTCTAAATCCCTTATCTGTTCTTCAACCTCCTCTTTCTTTATTTCCAAAGGAACTTTTGAACAGTCTTCAAAAGCTTTATCCCAATGTTCTTGTAACAGTCTTTTTCTAATCTCATCTTGTGATAATTGCTTCAATGTAGGTATATTCTTTTTCTCAAATAATCCAAATAAGTCTTCCGCAGCACTAGAGTCTAAAACAATACCAAAAGCTGCTCTATTTACTTTTATTTTATTCTTATTGAGATAATTCCACGTAATACACTTTTTCCCTAAATAGAAACTCTTATTTGGATTTCCAATTAGCACATATTTCCCACCTAAATCATGCAATGCTTCCCTCTTTTCTGAATGAGCACAAGAATCAATAAATCTGAAATTAGAAATATAACGGATACAAGCTTCTTTATCATTGTGATTCGCAAATTTAGGATTATTAGGATTGTCTTTGTTCCATAGATAAATACAATCGCCTACCATATCAATTTTATCATTTCCAGAGGCTTGATATTTACATTTTAACTCTTCTTTATTTTTACAGAATTCATAATATTCGGTCCAAGGAATAACTTTTTCCACCTCCATAGCATATATGATCTTATTGTTAAACGTGGCAGGCCTTTTTTTATAGTTATTCTCCATAGTCCGAGAGCCAATGCCTATTATAACATCACCTTCTTTTGTTACATTACGTATCTGGGGTTTGCAACATGCCAGTGTTAAAATTCCACCAAAAGGATTAGGAGCGAACCCCGAAGCATTTGTCATCTTATAAACTCTTACTGTTCCCATAAAACATACCACCCTTTTTAAATATATTTTCAAATCACATCATAATTATACTGAAACATTTCTATACGTTGATGTTAATTTTTCTTATGCAATCAGATTACAAATCCTCTTATTTCATAATCAGTGCACAAACCTCAACTAATAGTTTTTTAATAATAAATATGTTTTATGTCAGAAATTGACACACCATAATAAAAATGAGAACAGGAAGAAACTAGAGAAACATACTATGATGTGTTTTGTAAAATAAACATCACTGTTTACAGCTAGGAGTCTTTGAAATTTTTGAGGAGATATTAAAGGCCTAATTATAAAAAACATAGAAAGACATATGTAGAATTCTGCCTGTTTGATAAATTTAGATTACTACTTTCATCGATATGGATTGACAGTACAGACAAGACAGGCCCCTTTCATAAAAATTGCAGGAGTCAGCCTCCGGCTCTTCGACGGGGACTCGCCCCTGTTCGGCTTAGTTATCCGACCTATCTATAATGTAGCATATTAAACCATAACAGAAAAAGATAATAATAAATGTATCAAACACCCTTAGCATCTTTCTTACAAAGACCCATATTCTGCCTCCTTGTGGTCGTCAGAAAATAGTTGCACTGGAAATGAAAAATATACGATGCCGTATACTATTTTCTGAAACCTCTGCACATCTACACGCTCCTTGGAACATTCAGGTTTTCTAACTTATTGATTCATATACGGTTAAAGCATTGGCTCTTTTTATAATACTTGGAAAATAAAAAACCCCACTGCGCTTAAAGCCTCAAACTCCTTCTAATTCCCTAACATCCTTTAATATAAGGAATTATAACTTAATACTGCTTTTTAATATACCCCGCTATTCCTTAAAAATCCTAATTTATTGGGGTAAATATCAGGCTAAATTAATTCATGTAGCGATTGACAAGTTCAATAATAGTAGCTTTAGCTGTATTCACATCTTCTGAAGTGTCAGAGAATAAAATAGATGGAGAGATGTTTAATGCATTACAAAGCTTAAGCAACGTTGTAAGAGTTGGCGTCCTTTTACCAGTTTCAATGTATGTAATCATGTTCTGAGAAACACCAGAGCGGTAGGAAAGCTCAAGTTGAGAGAGCTGGGCTTTTTCCCTAGCTTCCTTTAGTCTTTGCAATACTTGATTTTCCTGTTTCTCTATCACACTCATGTATATGAGGATGAATAAATAATGTGATACTTTCAAATGAATTTAGTATTGAGTTATGAATAAATCTAGTGCATTATAAAGAATATGAATAAAGTTTTTTATATTAAACTTGGGGCTGGAAATCAAATTAACATTGCAAAGAAATGCATTGAAAATGACTTGCTATGGTTAGGATATAATGAGGCAAAAGATGAAACGATAAAGGAAGCCATTTTAAATGAACAGCAAGATTCATCAAAGGAATGGAAAGAAATATGGGAACCTATAAGACATTCTTTTCCCCAAGCCAATAAGCAGACGCAGACAAGCTATGCTAAAGCCATACGGCAGTTTTATACAGCGTCAGAAGACGATTATTTCTTCACATTTCTAAACAGCACAATGTACTACTGCCATCCAATTGGAGATATTATCCCAATTACAGAAAGCAATACACATGGTGGCTTTGACCCAGGATCAAGAATCAGAGCTACAACAGGATGGAAAAAAACTCCTATAGATGATGATTCCATTACCCTTTCAGAAAGAATCATAAGTGGAAGAATTACCAAAACCAAGATTTTCAGAGGAACAATATGTGAACTTAAGGGTAAAGACAAAGAAGTATTTTTTAATACTCTTAAGTGGCAATTTCCAGAATATGAAGAACTAGAAAACTTAAGAGCAAAAAGCATAGATTTAATACTTAAGGTTATACAGGAACTCAATGCCCATGATTTTGAAATTCTAGTTGATATGGTACTGACAAAATCAGGTTGGCTAAGAGTTGGAGAATTGGGTGGAACGGTTAAAGCCATTGATATGGAATACTTAATTCCTGTTGAGAACAAACAGGTATATGTTCAAGTAAAATCCGTACTTACAGATAAAGAATGCATAGAAGCACTTAAGTTATTATCTGAAGAATTGGCTTTCGAATCAAATGCTATATGCTATCTTACATTCCATACTAATAAAACAAGAAAGCCAATACCTGAAAGTAATAATCAACTTATTATCAAAACTCTTAATGGTAAAACATTAGCAGAGCTTTGCAGTAATCATCAGGAAGTTATAGATTGGTTATTCCAAAGAACTACAGGTAAAAATTGAGGAGACAAAAATGAAAACAAGTATAGACGACAGGACAGAAAAATCAATCTCTCTATTTTTAAAATTACGCAGAATACTAAATATTCTCATTGTCATAGCACTAATCGTAGTGGTTTATAATCTGTTGCAATATAACCAAGAATCTCTATATATTACTGTATTAGTCGGTTTAATAATCTTGCAGGGGATAAATCTCTTGTTTATAAAACCATCAATTAATTATACCATCACAGATAATACCAAATACAACCAACTTAACGAGGCAATAAATACAATAAAACTATGTAATGAAATATGGTTCTCATATGACGGATATAAAGCAGAAGATACAACATTAAATTTTGGAAAGCCAGATTTACTGAAAACAAATATAGAATGCTACAAACTATGTGCAAAAAAATTAAAATCAAAAGTATATTTTCTTCCTGATAAACTTATTATCATAAAAGGAACACAATCAGTTTTTTTAGATTACACTGATATAGTTTTTGCAGAAGGCAATACAAAAGGAAATATAAGAACTTCGGATGCTAAAATATATTCTCAGGAATGGGAGCATCAAAGAAAAGACGGCACCCCTGATAAACGGTACAAAGACAACCGATTAATTACAACATATCTTTATGGTACGATTTCATTAGAATATTCAGGCTCAGATCTGTTCCATATCATTCTTACAGATATTGATAGGACAACCCCCTTCATAACAAAACTTAAGGAAGCAGGATACAAGACACGTTAATTTTTTAAGGAGATAGCAATGTTCAAATTATCATCATCCATTATCGATGACATTATTGAAGCATTAATACCAACATTTGAACCTGTACTCATAGGACCGCAGATTACATATATGTCAGCAAAATGTGCAGGTTGTAGTGGAACTTGTAAAACTGGTTGTTCTCAATCATGTAAAGCTGGATGTAAGGCAGGCTGTAAATCTTCTTGCAAAACCACTTGCAAAGGAGGATGTAGTACAACTTGTAAAACAACTTGTACAACGACTTGTAAATCAGGCTGTAAGACTGGATGCAAATCAATGTGCAAAGCTACATGCAAAGGATCATGCAGAGCCACACTAAAAGGACGAAAACGCTAAATGGGTATTGCTGATAAACTTCCCCGTTCAATAAGTCTTACTGTAACAGAAGGCTGCAACCTTGCTTGTAGTTATTGTTATGAGCATAGCAAGACTCCACGAATGATGGATATTAAAACTGCTAGAGCTATCATTGACAGAGAACTTGCCAATACTGAACCTGATAGAGAAATAGAATTTGATTTCTTTGGAGGAGAGCCTTTTCTTGCATTTGCTCTGATTAAAGAGATTGCAGAGTATATATGTGATAATGCAGGAGATAGACCATATGTATTGTTTGCTTCAACAAATGGAACTCTTATACATGGCGAAATACAAGACTGGCTTAGAGAACATCCCTGTTTTTACTGTGGATTGAGCCTTGATGGAACAAGAGAAGCTCACAACCTTAATAGATGCAATTCCTATGATGATATCGACCTAGATTTCTTCCTAGAGCAATATCCTGAACAGGATGTGAAAATGACCATTGCTAAAAACACCTTACCAATGTTTGCAGATGGTGTTATAGAACTTCATGAGAAAGGCTTCCTTGTCTCCTGTAACCTTGCTTATGGTATTGACTGGAGTGATTCTTCAAATGCAGAGATATTAGAAAATCAGCTAACGAAGCTTATAGAATACTATCTTGAACATCCTAACATAGAGCCATGTTCAATGCTTAATATGAGTATAGAAACAGTAGGCATAGACTCAGAAAAGCAAGAGCATACGAGATGGTGTGGAGCTGGTAAATACATGGTAACTTACGATGTTGATGGAAATCCCTACCCTTGTCAATTTTTTATGCCTTTATCAATTGGTAATGAGAAGGCAGAAGAGGCAAAATCTTTGGTATTTCCTGATGATATTGTTCCAGAAGAACTACTTGAGCCTAAATGCAGAGATTGTGTAATAACTTCAATATGTCCAAACTGCTTTGGCTCAAATTATGCGGCAACAGGGAATATTTATAAGAGAGATCCAAACCTATGCACCTTGACCAAAATCATAATGAAAGCAAGGTCATATTTCAAAGCGGAACAATGGAAACGAGGACAACTTAAAGGCAATGAAGATGATTTACAACTGACATTAAGAGCGATACTCAAGATTCAACAGGAACTAGAAATATAAAGAAATAATATTTAACGGAGGCTACAAATGAGTGAATTTGATGGATTTTTTAAAGTCAAATTTCTTTTAAAAGATGAAAAAGGCCATTCTCTAGGAGGTTGGACTGATACTATCGTAAAAGCAAATAACAGCTATCATGCAAGGCAACTTGTTACAGCGCAATATGGAGGAAAAGTACAGATAGCTTATGTAGAACGTATAAAAAAATAATTATCCCCTATTTCTACTATGTATCCCATTACATGGATGAATAACACAGCAAGAAAAGCTGTAATAGGAACCGTAATTAAACGAGATTCAACAATTTATGTTTATAGTGAAGCTGGTAGTATTATATGCACCAAGACAGGTGGAGAAGTCATAGGATATACCAGCTCTTCTTTTTCTATAAAGAAAGGTAACAGCGTATATATTTTTAATAGCAAAGGTTCGATTTTAAGCACAATACACAACTAATAAAACCGCTGAAATAACTGGTTTTAACTTTTTTTGACGAATTTCGAAAAGATTACGCTTTTCTCCGTATAACAAAAATATAGGGCTCTGTCTTTTTAGCCCTCAAATTTTAACAAGGAGGAAAAGTTGGAGGTTGAACTTGCAACCTCCCCTATTTACTTTATGATTGAAAAATTTATATTTAGAAAAAGTACAACCGTTGATAATGGAGTAGAACAGTATTGTCTTGAGCATGAAATAGAAGCTTACAGAATTAAAAACAATATCGAGGACTGTATTCAGTACAAGAAAAATATCAGAAAGCAAACGGATGATAAGCATTACTACCATAGTATTGATAAACTGACTTTTGTTTATAGTGCTGACTACCTTGATTCGTATGTTCTAAGCAAGTCTGTTATGAAGAAAGGGGTTGTTACGATTGACCGTCATGGAAAATACTTTAACGTTCAAATCCACAATGAATATATACCAATAAATGAGAATCTAGAATCATTTATAAAAAATGTTTTCAAGTACCTTGTGTACTACAAGAACCTGTTCATATTACCACTGAAAAAAATCACATACAATCAAAAAACAGGAGTTGTGAATGTAAGTATTAACCCTGAAAACGATGTTAAAACGGAAGAAGAGTTTTTCGACAGAATTTATAGCATGAGGAAACTCAAGTGTATAGAACTCTGCTTCGACATGCATATCAATATTAGAAAATACTTCGATAAAGACGTTTTCAACTATTATAAAGGAACTTTATATTCCAATGCCGATTATAGGGTATATGGCAGTAAGAATATAAAGAAGTCAATGCTATGCATATATGATAAAGCAAAGCAACTACAAGATGAAAAGAATACGAAAATAACATGTACATTGGAGAGGTTTGAACTAAGGCTGTTTACGAGTTCCTTTGTTATAATGAAGAACAGCAATGAGAATGGCTTGCTTAACTGTACCTATTACGAGCTTGTAAAGAAAATGACTCCTTATATAAGGAAATATTTAAGGAAATTAAATATTGATTTCAACAGGTTCTTAAACGTCTTACCTGATATTCAAATTCAATTAAGAAAAATATTAGAAAATTTATAAAAATTTTATGTAATTAATAAACGTTACCGAATTATGAATGACGGGGATAATACCCCGTCAAAACATATACTTGAATTAATGCTTAGAGGTCGGAATCTGTTTGCTTCAACCATGTAGTAACAGTAGCATAAGACCATACCTTACGCCCTCCTACAGTTCCATCTGCTATCCCAGCATTAGGCTGTAGCCATTTACGGTTACAAGCTGTTTTATAGCACAGCCCTTTTAAAGAACAGCACTCCTTAAGGTTAAACCAGTAATGGTTAGGCACAAACGGTGGTACATTAATAACAGAATTGTTTTTGATCATTTTTCCTCCATCATGCCTAGAAATAGTCTTTTTAATTTTGTACCAGCTGTAATGCCTTTTGTTCTGTAAATACAGAGTCTATTATCTCCCCATGCTTAACCATTTTAGCAACGTCAAAATGAGTATAGTTGTTTTGAATATCCTCATCTGACCAACCAAGCATAAGCCTTATTATGGCGGGATTTATCCCCTTTGTTCTCATAAGTGTATTAAGGGTATGTCTGAAACTATGAGGCTTTAAATGCCTTCTTACCCTCTCCTCTTCTGTAATCCCTATACCATACAGAGCTGTCTTGAAGGCCTTTTGCCAGTACCATACGGTATAAGGCTTACCATCATCATTACAAACAACCAAATCGCTATCATTACCGTATTTTGTAATCTGCTTATATTCCATAAGCCTAGAGGCTACATACTCAGGTATTACCACATCCCTTACCTTATAGCTTTTAGGAAGTCCCGATACCGTATGGTTATCATCCTTCCATGCCTCACATATATGTATGTACCTTTCTTTCATATGTACATTACACCACCTGAGAGCAAGTACTTCCCCAGAACGCATACCTGTTGATGCTGCAATTAAAAAGCATATGTAATCGGACGGGGTATGCCATAACATGCTGTCCTTAGGGTCTCTGAAAAGAAGGCTTAATTCTTCTTCTGTGAAAATACCAGCCTCCCTGTTATTGGTTTTAACAGTACCTAGCTTATCTGCAGGGTTATATGGTATGTCCTCCCTGTAGACAGCCTCACTGAATATAACCTTTACTGCCTTCATTATATTGTTGATATTATTACCAGAAACACCCTTTGCCTGTAGTTTAGCCCTGAAGTCCAACAGGTCACCACGCCTTATATCAGCTATATGCATTTTACCCAGTGATGAGCCAAGCACATACTTAACAAGCCATTTACGCTCATTCGAGCAATACCGCTTTCCTATATGCTTACCCTCAGATCTAAGCCTTGTAGCATGAGGACACCTGTCCCAGTCAAAGAATGGTTCAGCATAGTCTTTAAATAAAGGATTTGGATTGCCAGCTACTGCCCTTTGAATGAGCTGTGTTACAAAATGCTTTGCCATGGCTTTGCTTGTTTCACCAGTTGTTTTAAATGCTTGCATTTCTGGTGTCTTATAGTACCAGTACCTACCAACCTGTTTATACCTTACAGGCTCTTTATGTCTTCCCATTTCAGCTACCTCCTTGGAGCTTATGGGAAATAGTCGAAATTTGATTTCAGGCTAAATAACGGGCTAAATCACATAGCAGTTAAAACAAAGCCAAAAAACAGGCATCCTATAAAGCTTAGCTGTATATACAGATAGGCAATATTGTATTTGCAAAAGCCATGTAAAATAAAAAACCCCACTGCGGACAAAAGGAGGTAAACCGCTCTGTGGGGAACAAAAGGAGGTTCGGAATCAGGAATGCGTCTTCCTTAATTCCATCCGTAATATAACGAGTTTAAAAAAGCTTGTAAAGGGGTTTTAGAAAAATTTTTGAAAATTTTTTATTTCTTTGTTTGAAGGTTTTTAATTCATATCCGATAAAATATATACTATTTTTCATATTATTTAATGGAATATAATGTTTTCTTTTGTTTTTAATATTCCTAATAGGTATATTATTCTATAATTTAGAGCAAAGTATACATATTTTTAGTTTGTATACAACCTTAAAATGTGAATTTATCTTCCTTAATAATCTTACTTTTTTTCCTCCCCAGATATCAGATTTTGGCATAATAATTCCCCTGCCATAGACAGGGGACAGTTTTTTCTTTAGTGCTGACTATTAAGCATGCTATATGGCTGTCTTGTGTTTTCAAGCACATCGCGCCATAAAGAGCCTTCGATATCAACATGGCTACGCTTAGAAACAGCAACCTTTATCGGTAGATATACGAACTGGTTATTCACCCTTGAGGCTATGCACTGGGTCTTTCCCGCCATTGCAGCATGTACGGCATGAGCGCCAAGACGTGCACAGTATATGGAATCATAACTATTCGCAGGAACTGAGCGGATGATGTATGATGGGTCGATATATTTTATTGACGTAGGAATGCCCTGTTCAGCGAAATACTTATTTATCTCCTCCTTTAAGAACAGCCCTATATCCTGGTATTTCTTATTACCGGAGGCATCTACCTTCCCCGTAGGAGGAACAAGATTCTGCCCTGCGCCTTCAGCAACAAGTATGACAGCATGTCCCCTATCGAGGATTCTGTGCTTAAGATGCTCTAAGAATCCATTTGGTCCTGTTAGATCGAACGGAGACTCAGGGATTAGACAGAAGTTAACATCGGACTGCGCAAGAGCTGTTGATGCTGCGATGAATCCAGACTCTCTTCCCATTACCTTTACAAGGCCTATTCCATTGATGCTGTTCTTTGCCTCGACATGCGCACTTCTAACAGAAGGAACTGCGCTGGTAACGGCAGTATCGAAACCAAAAGAAGAATCGATGAATGAAAGGTCGTTATCTATTGTCTTTGGAACTCCGACGACAGCAATCTTAAGCCCTCTTTTCTTTATTTCCTCTCCGATATCATAAGCACCACGAAGGGTTCCATCACCACCGATTGAAATCAGGATATTTATATTAAGGCGCTCAAGAGAATCCACGATCTCCTCTACCTGCTTACCGCCGCCACGTGCAGAGCCAAGAATCGTTCCACCCTTCTCCTGAATATCGTCAACAACATCTGGATCAAGCGGAATTAACGGCCATGGGGAATTCTCAAGAAGTCCAAGATAACCATACTGGATGCCAGAGATTCTTCTTACACCGTAGCGATACCAGAGGCAGCGGACGACGGCCCTGATTACGTTGTTAAGGCCAGGGCAGATGCCTCCACATGTGCAGATCGCCGCATGTACATGGCTGGGATTGAAATATATCTTCTCCCTAGGGCCTGCCAACTCCAGGGAATCAGCATTCTTTGGGACGGTCTTACCATCAATTACCTCGGTATCGAGATCATAAAGGATCCTATCGTCATCTGAGACATAATCAGACATCCCGTCTCCCTGCTTATTGCCCATCCTGATTGGGGAATTAAGCTTCGCCTCCCCAAGACGATCAACCGTGAAATCATACTTAGACATCAGCATTCTCCTTATAAAGAAGAGTCAAGGACTTCTTAAAGTCATCGTACTCCCTTACTACCTTTTCTTTCGCTCTTGACTGGAAAGCCCAATAGAGCTTGATGAAATCCTTCGCTTTTTGTGTGAGAGCAGCTCCTTCATGGCTTGCTCCTCCCTTTCTCCTTTCAATCAAGGGAAAGGCAAGATTCTCTTCCGCTTTCGAGAGCATGGCATAGCTCTTGGTATAAGAGATACCGAGATTCATGGCAGCTTTTCTCAGGGATCCGGCCCTCTCAATCTCTTCAAGAAGCCAGATTACCCCGATGCCCATGAATTTATCACCCTCGTCGTCGGTCAGATAAATCTTGACCTTCAGCTCCATAACTCCCCCGCGGCCTTATAAATCAAGGCAATCAGATCTTTAATCTTCTCAGGCTCCACAGAGCAGTAAGCCACACGGAAGGTACGGTCGAAAATGTTTATCGCACCGACGCCGTAATTATCAAGAAGATACCGTCTGAGCTCTTCCGCACTGTGTCCACACGTATCGAAAGACATGAAGTATCCCGAGTTGAAAGGATAAGGCTTCAAGAGCGCACTATCCTTATAAGGCTCAAGTTCCTTCTTAAGAATATCATAACGGAGATTCATCTCTTTAAAAAGCTTTTCCTTGTCTTCCTGATAGCTCTTTCCATTCTTCATCGCATCGACAAGAAGGCTCTGTCCCGGACGGTCACAGTTGGAGACCGTGCACCTGATTGCGCCAAGAGTCTTATTTGTCAGAGCCTGATAAGCCTCATCAGAAAGACCTTTAGCTCCATAGGTTATGAATCCGATTCTGAATCCCCAAACCATCTCTTCCTTTGTTGCCGCATCTCCCTTGATTGCGAAGATGTTTTCATCAAGGTCGCAAAGGTATGTGAAAAGTGACTGCTTCTCGGTCTCTTTCTCATAAAATAAGCCGAAATAAGCATCATCAACGATTACAAGGAGCTTCTTAACTTTCGCAACTTCTTTAAGCGCATCGACTATGCTGAGAACCTCATCATGGCTTGGAGTATACCCTGTAGGGTTGTTCGGGAAATTCAGGATAAGGCGCACGCTATCTTTTTTTGCACTTAAAATCGCATCCTTCAACCCCTCTGTATTAAATCCTCCATCCTTGAAGAACTGGAATGGAATCATATGAGCTGCCACAAGATCCGTGAAAATAAGATCATAATTATCCCAGAAAAGATCGGGGCACACGACCTCGTCCCCTTCTCCGATGAAGAGAGTCGCAGCAAGGCTTATCGCATGGGTAAGACCAGCGGTTACCAAGGGATCGGAGAACTTCTTTCCCTCCAAAGAAGGATTTTTTCTGATCATATCCTCTTTCCATAGAGCTCTTAATGTCTTATCACCACCGCCTGGAGCATAATTGAATATATCTTTTGGCTTGAAAGCATCTTTTTCAAAGCGATTGAAGATATCACTCAGGTGCATCGGCTCACCATTCTTCGTGGCAAGACCCACTGTCGCATTATATTTTTTCGCCTTCTCTCCCGCTTCCGCACTCTGTGCGACAATTCCCTTTGGAAAATACATTCGCCTTCCAACCGGGGATAGGAAAGAAGAGACTACCGTCCCATCGAGAACGCTGTTAAGTTCTTTTGCTAATTCGTTCATCTTCATCCTCCTGAATCAATAATATCTTAACTAGGCAAAATACAACAATGCTCAGAAAAGCTCAAGTTGCTCTTTTTTAGGCTCTATCTTATCTTTCTTCTGCCCAAGCATCTTAATAAACTCCTCTTCGCTTACTACCTTTACGCCAAGCCTAATTGCATCCTCTCTTTTGCTTCCGCCACCCTTGCCGGCAAGAAGATGGGTAGTTTTACCCGTAACACTGGATGTTGTTCTTCCCCCTCTTTTCTCCACCTCCTCCATGGCTTTACTACGAGGATTGAAATTCTCAAAAGAGCCAGTGACACACCATACAGTACCTGAGAGAGAATCATCATAATGCTCCGCATCATCCTCTGATGCACTCATATGAATACCTGAAAGAGATAGTTTTTCTATTGTTTCAAGCAACCTCTGATCCTTTAGGCTTTCAACTATGATTTTTGCAGTTTTCTCTCCAACTCCATCAATGGCAGTCAACTGCTCAACGCTTGCCTCTTTTAGTTTCCCAATAGAATCAAAACCACCTGAGATCAATATTTCTGCGCTCTTCTTTCCTATCTCACTTATACCCAAGGATGAGAGCACCACCTTAAAAGGCTGTTTCTTTGATTCATTCACGGAATCCATTATCGCCTTAACTGTCTTCTCTCCGATTCCTTTTTCGCCCACCATTGATGAATAATCTGCGGTATAAATATCCTCAATCTTTCTCAGCAGTCCCGCATCATAGAACATCTTGATCGTCTTAGGCCCCAACGTCTCGATATCCATCTGGCCACGGGATGAGAAGAACGAGAGAAGACCTATCTGCTGCTCGGGACACTCTCGATTCGGGCAAAACAGATGTGCCCCTTCTTTTATAAGCGTAGTCCCGCAGCATGGGCATCTCATGTCTATCTTATATACGGTGTTTCCATCCTCATTTTTTTCAATCACATCCTCAACCTGTGGGATTACATCACCTCTTTTCACTATGGAGACGGTATCCCCTATTGCCAGCTCAAGAGAGTCTATGTACTCCTGATTATGGAGGGTCGCACGACGGATGGTAGAACCACCGAGTGCAACAGGCTCGAGTTCCGCAACCGGAGTTATTCTACCGGTACGCCCGACCTGCACGCTTATTGAAAGAAGCTTGCTTACCGCCTGTGGAGATTCAAACTTATAAGCAATTGCCCACCTCGGATGATGCTCAGTATATCCAAGTTGCTCTCTGACCTTTATCTCGTTTACCTTGAACACCAACCCATCTATCTCATATTCAAGATTTTTCCTCTCCGCAGTCTTCTGATCTATGTATTCCTGCATCTGAGAAAAAGAGTACGCATCACCTTTTAATCCTGCATCTTCTAATAATCTCATACTCTTTTCCCTGTTTTCAGAGAAACATGCAAGATGTGGGTTTATCTTAAAGCCGAGCCTCTTTAGATAGCTTAAAATCTCAAGATGGCTTTCCGGTGCATCCTTTCCTTCTGCCCAGAACCCCTCGTAACAGAAAATATCAAGGGGGACGGATGCGGCTTCCACGCTTTTCTGCCTTCTGACCGTTCCTGCTGCAAGATTTCTTGCATTCGCAGCCTTTTTATCATCATCAAGCCGGCTGTTCACACTGACAAATGCCTCTTTAGAGAGAAAGACCTCTCCCCTTACTGCTATATCTGCATCCTCCGTAAGACGAAGAGGAACCGCTCCAATCGTCCTTATGTTCTGCGTCACATCATTGCCGACCTCTCCATTTCCTCTTGTAACCCCACGAACGAGAACACCTTTCTCGTAATAGAGGACCATGGAAATACCATCTATCTTCTCTTCAGCTACAAAACTCAAATCCTTCTGCTGCTTTGAAATAGTCTTATCCATGAAGGAGATGACCTCATCCCGGCTGTATGCCTTATCAAGGGAGAGGACGGGAATCGTATGCCTGAACTCTGGAAAATCATTGGTTAGATCAGAGCCGACCCTTCTTGTCGGACTATCTGGCAATACCAGCTCAGGATATTCCTCTTCCAACCTCTTAAGCTCATCATAAAGCCTGTCATACTCCATATCACTCACAAGAGGATGGGAATCCACATAATACGCCTTCTGATACTCTAAAAGTCTCTTGACGAGAGCTTCCATCTCTTTTCTTGCATCCATACTCCTAACTATAGCATAGAAGAATGTATTTTTTCTTCTCTTTCCTCATCCGCTGTTTCCACGCATTTTATTGAGAAATGGTGGCTCTTATGCTATCTTCTTTTATATGGCTGATAAAACAAATATTCCTAGGCTTAACATGCGTTACGGAATAATCTGCACCTCAAAAGATGTGGGGAAGAAAATCAAGGATATAAAAATCCCTGATTTGGATCAGAAGTATCTGGTAATAAAGGCGGAGGACTTGGAGGGAGAAAACTCGCTCGACTTCGCAGGCTCAACCATGCCTGTAATGGCACAAGATGAAATAAGATACCAAGAACAACCCGTACTTGCCATAATCGCACCGGATTTCGAGAGTGCGGCAATTGCAAAAAGAGAAGTCATCATTGAGACTGAAGATGATATCGAAGATGACGAGAACCTCTATCAGGAGGATTACGGCTGGGGCAATATCGAAGATTTCCGCTCTGGATGGAAAGAGGTCATAAAGAAGGAAGTCGAACTAGAGGAAGAGGATAAAGGCGAAGAAGAAAGCGAAAAAGAAAACAATGAAGAAACAAAAGAAGAGGAAGTAAAAGAAAAAAAGACGAAGGAAGTAGAGGAGATAATCGTACATGAGTATAAGAAAATCGAAACTACGTTCTCCCTCTCAGCTATAAAACACAATTCATTTTCCTACTTTACAGCCACATGTTGGCAAGAAGGAAGCAGCCTGCACGTAATGGTTCCAAACCAGTACCCATCGCTGGTTGCTGATACGATATCGAAAGTAACGGGATTTGAAAAAAAGAAAATCATAGTACATACAAGCCAATATGCTGAAGTCGTGGATGAATACCTTCTCTACCCAGTAATCATAGCGGCCATCACAGCCAGTGCATCGCTAAAACTGAAATGTCCTGTGGAGATAAAAACAAGAGCGATCAACAGGAGAGGAGAAGTAAAAACAAAGAGAACGACATACCTCGGCCAGGACATGAAGCCTATAGCGGAAGAGGTCGTTCATACCATAGATATCGGAGCATATAAAATGCTTGAGCGTGAAATACACAGGCAGGCGATGACGGGAATAATCCCCTCATACCCTCTTCAAGCATTCAAGGCCTCGATAAAACTGGAGAAAAGTTTTAATTACCCTTCATTCATATACACCAGCATGGGATATTCCGAAGCACTTGCAGCAACGGAATACCACTCTTCATACATGGCAAAAGAGATAGGCATGAGCCCTTATGAGTTCAGGCTCTGGGTGATGAAGGATAAGAAGAAATTCACAGATTATCTTCCAGCCACTCAGCTTTCTGACCTCAAGAAACTCCTGACGGACATAGCAATGAAATCCTCATTCAGCAGGAAATGGAGTTCGAACGATCTTGGAAGGAGTAACTCTTCTTTCCTAGGTTATACAAAGGGCATCGGAATCGCATCCGGCATAGGAATCGCAGGTTTCTCAACCTCATTCGTTACCGATCACGATTATCAGGCAAAACTCACATACACGCAGCGAGGGGCCATCGTTGTTGACACATCCGCTTACAGTAGAGGAACCGCTGTAAATTTCTGGAAGAGAATATTGAAGAATGAACTGGATCTGACAAGTGAGGATAGCGTACTCTTCTCAAACAGCGAACACAGCTTGATGGATTCAGGCCCTAAGATCCTCTCACGCTTCATCTGCAGCTTCTCAAAACAACTGCAGGCAAACGCTAGAAAGCTAAAAAGCCTTAAGGAGAGTGAAAAACTCCCGATTGCGCTGACTTTCGATGTGGAGAATAGATTCTTCCCGTGTGAGTTCGATGAGAGCGCATATTCGGCGATGGCAATAGAAGTAATGCTCTCCGATTCCTCCTTTATTCCAGAGGTTAAGGAGGTATGGGCATCCTACAGTGTCGGACAGGTAGCAAATACCGATATCCTTAGCCTATCAATCAAACAGCAGATACTCAGGACTCTGATTGAGAATGGAATGGCAATAGGAAAGGATGTGAAGATAAACATCTACTATACTAGAAGAGACTCTGAGAGCATCGCCGCCGTTACATCTATTACAAAGGCCCTTGTAATAAGCTCACTGACATCTGCGCTTGAGCAGGCCATAGGGAAAAAGGTCTCTCTTCCAATTAGCGCAGAGGAAATCCTTCAGCTGAAGGAGGAAAAGAAATGAAGATTGATTGCACAATAGATGGAAAAGCACTCTCATTATCCATAAACTCAAATAAACCACTATCCCTGATTCTGGAGGAGGATATCCAGAACAGCTCGCTTAACAGCCATTGCAATGGCCAAATGTGTGGATTTTGTACCGTACTGATGAACGGAAAGGCCGTTTTAAGCTGTCTTATCCCGGCTTTTGAGATAAGGGGAAAGTCGATAATAACATTCGAAGGATATGCTAAGACAAAGAACGCAAAGGACATAGAGAAGGCATATGACCTTACACACCTGAAGCCTTGCCCCTCATGCTATAATTCAAGAACGCTGATCATCGAATCCCTCCTCTCAAATAATCTGACGGCAAAAGAGGATATTATCAGGGAAATGGAGATGCTTAAGTGCCATTGCCTTGAGTTCAATGACATGGTCAGAATCGTACAAGCGGCAAGTGAAATAAGGAGGAAGAGACATGCTAGAAGGGCTTAGATCCCCCAACATCCACACTCCGGTCAACTTAAGTGAGTTCTCTTCAATCATACAGCACTACCCCACATCCACGTATTGGGCGGGTGGAACATACATCATGAGCCGAAGCGATTATTATCCAAGCAATACGACTAATGATGAAATCATATTCTTAGGCTCAATTGAAGAACTTCACCGATTCCAGAGAAACGACAGGATTGCTGAATTTGGATCGATGGTAAGCCTTTATGACCTCATATATACTGGCAGATCCATTCTTCCAAAGATACTTATAGAAAACATCCAGGACATAGGTGGAAACATAGTAACTGCCCGTATGACGCTGGGTGGAAGCCTATGTACGAGAGAATTTCGTTCTTCTCTTTGCGGGACACTCAGCCTCTTTGATGCATCATGCGAAGTAAAATACATGAAGAAGAAAAGGATGCATTCCAAGTGGTTCCCGATGATATCGATTTATGACAAGAGCGGCAAGCTCAATCTACCTGATAAGGCTTTGATATCACGAATCAGGGTAAACCTTATGGAAAGGAACTACCAGAGATTCATCAGGAAAGGTGATTTCTTCCTTGACCAGGAGAACTCCGTTTCAATCGCAATCACCGGTAATCCGGAACAGGATAATTTCAATGATGCGAGAATCGCAATAACATATCCAAACAAAGGCTTTATCTCAAACCATGATTTGGATAACATATTCTCCAGCGCACGATTTCCTCTCGACCAGGATGAGAGCAAAAGCATAGAGGATGCTATACTATCAGCAGTCTCCGCCATCTTCCCTTCTCTGAGCAAACTTCAGAAGACAAGGACAAGAGGAATCATAAAAGAGATAATAAGCGATTTAAACATCAATGCGCTTACGACCGCATCTTTCGATGAGGCCAAGACAAACATCTGAGGGAAATGATGAGTAACTTCGTTCATCTACACAACCATACTGATTTCTCGCTCCTTGATGGAGCGGCTTCGATATCCGCTTATGTAGCAAAAGCCAAGGCTTGCGGCATGAATGCCCTTGCCATAACAGACCATGGGAACATGTTCGGCGCCCTGTACTTCTATAACGAATGCCGGGCCAATGGCATCAAACCCATAATAGGATGTGAGTTCTATGTGAATCCTAAGGACAGAAGGGCAAAAAGCACGGACAGCGGGAGCAAGTATTACCACCTCATTCTTCTAGCCACCAGCGACAAAGGCTACCATAATCTCATGGAGCTCAATGCCATAGCATACAAGGAAGGCTACTATTCAAAGCCCAGAATTGATGATGAGAGCCTTGCCGCACATAGTGAGGACCTTATCTGCACATCCGCATGTCTTGCAGGTGAGATCATCCAGATTCTGATGAATCCGCAACAGAAAGGAGCTCCCTTCTCTGAACCTTATAAGGAGCAGGCGAAGAAGAACTACGAAGCGGCGAAAGAGAGGATTGCTTGGTTTAAAAGCGTGTTTCCGGGCCGCTACTACATAGAACTCCAGGATCACGGGCTTAAAGAGCAGAAGTATACGAATCCTATACTAGTGGAACTTGCGCACGAGATGGATGTTCCCATAATCTGCACGAATGACATCCACTATATTGAGAAAGATGATGCGAACGCCCAGGATACGCTTCTATGTATCGGCACGAACTCAAAAAAGAACGAAGAGAACAGGATGAGGTTTCCAAACCAGGAATTCTACTTCAAGAGTCCAGAAGAGATGGAGGCCCTCTTCTCCTGGTGCCCCGAGGCGATAGAGAATACCGCGAAGCTCGCCCAACAGTGCAATATAGAGATAAACTTCCCAGGCCCCATCCTGCCAAAATGCGATATCCCGGCACCGTTTAAAAGCGAAGCGGAATATCTCGTGTTCCTCGCAAATGACGGACTTAGAAAACGCTATGCGAAAGTGACCAGGGAGCTTCAGACAAGGCTGGACTACGAGCTTTCTGTCATTATAAAGATGGATTTCCCCGGCTACTTTCTCATCGTAAGGGATTATATCGCATGGGCGAAAGCACATGATATCCCGGTCGGTCCGGGAAGAGGATCAGGGGCAGGAAGCCTTGTAGCATATGCCATTACCATAACGGATGTCGAACCTATGAAGTACTCTCTTCTCTTTGAAAGGTTTTTGAACATAGAAAGAGTAAGCATGCCGGACTTCGACATAGACTTCTGCTTCGAACGCCGTGGCGAAGTCATAGATTATGTAACCGAGCATTACGGCAAAGACAGGGTTGGTCAGATTGTAACATTCGGTACTCTTAAGGCGAAACAGGCCGTAAAGGATGTCGCAAGAGTATTGGATATTCCATATGACGAGTCAAACAAGATATGTTCATACATCCCCGATGAACCTAAGATGACCATAAAGAAGGCGCTTGATGCAGAGCCAAGGCTGAAGGCATATCAGCAAAGAGGGGGTATTTATGCCGAGCTCTTTGATACGGCAATAAAGCTTGAAGGGCTTCATAGACATACAAGCCTTCATGCCGCAGGAGTTGTAATCGGACGTGAGAACCTTGAGAAATACGTGCCTCTTTTCTGTGCCGATAAGGCCACGGGTGCAATTGCAACACAGTATACGATGAAGCAGATTGAGGATTGCGGTCTTGTAAAGATGGACTTCCTCGGACTCAAGACCCTTACTCTTATCAAGCATGCGGTAGACCTGGTAAAAATGAAAGAGCCCGATTTCGATATCAACAAGATTGATGAACTTGATAAGAAAACATTCAAGATGCTCTCGGATGGAGATTCCGCATGTGTATTCCAATTTGAAAGCCAGGGAATGAGAAGAATCCTTAAAAGAGCCCGGCCGTCAAACATAGAAGACCTTGTAGCTCTTAACGCCCTATACCGCCCAGGCCCGATGCAGTTCATCGATCAGTATATCGACAGTAAGAACGGAGTCATACCTATAAAATACCCAGATCCAAGCCTTGAGGGGGTTTTAAAGAACACATATGGCGTTATCGTATACCAGGAACAGGTAATGCAGGTTGCTCAGATAATCGCAGGCTATTCTCTCGGACAGGCAGATATCCTGAGAAGAATCATGGGAAAGAAGCAGGCGGAGAAGCTTGCTGAGGAGCTCGTAAAATTCAGGGAAGGTGCTGTGAAAAAAGGCTATAGCGCGGAACACGCTGAAGAGATCTTCCATATTCTTGAGCCTTTCGCCGGTTACGGTTTTAACAAAAGCCATGCAGTAGCCTACTCTATTGTCGCCTATCAGACTGCCTATCTTAAGGCGAACTATCCTGCTGAATTCCTTGCCGCGAACCTTACGAACGAAAAGAGTAATCCTGACAAATTCAGGGAATACCTGAATCTCGCGCCACAGATGGGTATAAAGATTCTTCCACCATCCATCAACCGCTCGTATAAGGATTTCGGCGTATCTGGGGGAGATATCGTCTATGGACTTTCTGGAATCAGGAATGTAGGTGATGCAATCTGCCAGATGATAATCAAGGAAAGAAGCGATAACGGTCCATACAAGGATTTCATCAATTTCATCACCCGGCTCCCAGAGCCTCCATCTTCCAGACTCTGCGAGTCCCTGATAAAAGCAGGATGCTTTGATGAGCTTGGAACCAACAGGGCAACATTGATAGCCAATCTTGACGAGGCATTAAGCTTTGGAAAGGCTACGAGGGATCTGACTGCGGGTGGGCAGATGTCCCTCTTTGGAGAAGAAGATGAAACAATGAACGAATTTACAATGAGATTCGTTGAAGATTGGAGCAAGGAAGAGAAGCTTAAGATTGAGAAGGAGATGCTCGGATTCTATATCTCAGGGCACCCACTTGATTACTATGAGGAGAAGATAAAGGAATGCGTGAGAGTACGCCTAGACCATATGGAGGATATTCCGCCTTCCAAGAGTGTGGCCCTGATAGCACTTGTGCTGTCGAAAAAGCTATTCACAACGAAGATTGGTGATAAAATGGCGAGCTATGTCCTGCAGACAAAGGAGGGAGAGATAGAAGCCGTATGTTTTCCTAAAGTGTACGAGAAGGTTGAAAGTATGATAGAGGATAACAATGTATATGGTTTCAAAGGAACATTCAGTATAAGGAATGAAGGCTACAGCTTCTCAATCGATGAAGTATGTGCTCCGGAGGCTCTCATTCCTGAGAACATAGCTAAGATTTCCATAATCCTCAGGAAAAACAGTATCATGGAAAAAGGCAACCTGGAAGAGCTGAAAAGGACACTATCGGAGAACAAGGGAGATATCCCTGTATCCCTGGAGATTGAAGAAGATAAAGTGGGTCTCAAGCTGAATTACGATATGGCCATATCCTATTCCAGTGATGGGATGAAGGAGCTAAAGGAGCTGCCGGTTGTCGAAAGCGTGAAAGTTTATTAACTTTTTTCTATTGGAGATTCTATGGCTACTATAGCACTATTCATTGCAAGACTTTTAAGCATATATTCCTTCGTCATATGGATAAGGATCATGGCATCATGGATTAATCCATTTCCCAGGCCCGGTTCATTCACGTATTACCTGGCCTGTATCGTAGATCCGTACTTGAATACATTCCGCTCCAGCCGTTTCAGGGCGGGAATGCTGGATTTCTCCCCGATAATCGGAATAGGAGTACTCTCTGTAGTACAATCCGTTTTTGAGATTTATGGAACATATGGCATGATGTCCCTTTCTTTGATTGTGCAGCTCTTTATAAGCGCATTCTGGAGCTATGGAGTCTCGATTTTCTTCACATTCGGATTCATCCTGCTTGTGATGAAGACAATCGCCTCATTCATGAATGGCTCTAATTTCTCCATGGTAATGGAAAGAATGGGCACCTTCACAGACCCAATTACCAATTGGGTTCAAAGAACATTCTTTAAGACACGCTTTGTAAGGAAAAGCACTCTTAATCTTATAACTCTTGCCATTTTTATCGTTCTTTATTTCGCCATAAGATACCTATTCAACATAGCCATACATCTTGCCGTAAGGATTCCATTCTGAAATGACGGACGAAAATAAGAGCATCCTTATGATACCAGGCGTCGGGAAAGCCGCAAAAGCAGACTTCCTGAATCTTGGAATCTCAACTTTCAAGGATCTTTTATCGCTCTCTCCAAGAGCGTATGAAGACAGGAGAGAGGAAAGGAGGCTCAACTCCTCATCCACCATGGATGCTACGGTTTACTGTCGCATACGGATAGAAAGAAAAGACTACATTCCATCAAAAAGAGGTGGACGTACACTGAAAATTCTCGCTCATGATGATGATGGGAGCATCCTTGAACTTTATTGTTTCAACCGTGACTTTCTGGACAAGAGCCTGCATATAGGATCGGAGTATTATATCAGCGCAACTGTCAGCAAAATGAGAGGAATCTACAGAGCTGGTTCCTTTGAGATAAAAACAAGGGCAGAGGAACTGGGATTTGGAAGGATTCTTCCTGTCTACCCACTCAGTGGAAACCTTAGCCAGAAAGGAGTGCGAAGCGCTGTTGATTATGCACTTTCTGCGCTATCTCCAATACAGGATGAGCTACCCTACTCCCTTTACGAGAAGTACGGCCTGATGCATCATAGTCAGGCTTTTTACACCCTTCATCATCCTAAGGAGATTGAGGATGTGAAAAAAGCGAGACGTACTCTAGCCTTCACAGAACTCTTTTACATGGAACTTGAGACGACAAGGGAAAAGAACTATGTAAGAAAAGGAACTCCAGTCATAACCGGATTGGAGAAAAGACTGATAGCATCCCTTCCATTCTCTCTCACAGCAGATCAGGAGAGAGCATTGACGGAAATCAGGAAAGATCTTGATTCAAGTGCACCGATGAACAGATTACTCGAAGGAGATGTAGGATCGGGAAAAACACTGGTTGCCTGGATAAGCGCCCTACATGAGATTTCAAAAGGTGCCCAGGTTGCATTTATGGCCCCAACTGAACTGCTTGCCAAGCAGCATGCGGAAAACGCAGCCTCACTATTACAGCCGCTTGGAATCAGAATCTGCTATTTAACCGGAGCAATATCGCAAAAAGGAAGGACACTTCTTCTAAAAGCACTTGCATCCGGTGATGTAGATCTTGCAATAGGCACACACGCCCTTTTTACTGACGATGTTACATTCAAGAACCTAAGATACGTAATCATCGACGAGCAGCATCGCTTTGGGGTCGAGCAGAGGGGATCTCTTATGAGAAAAGCAAAAGATCCCAATCTTCTGAGCATGACCGCCACACCAATTCCCAGGAGTCTGGCACTCACGTTCTTCTCAAATCTCGATCTCTCGTTGATAAAAACAAAACCATCGGGACGACTTCCAATAACAACATACCTCGTATCTGAGAGAAAAAGAGAAGACATGTTCAAAGCGATAGAAGTTGAATTCAAGCGTGGGCATCAGGCTTATTTCGTATACCCAAGAATTGAAGAGGACGAGGATGGAAGCATTAAAGCAGTTGAGAGGATGTATGAGGATTTAAAGGAGATATATCCTGGCTATAAATCAGGAATGGTCCATTCCCGTCTTAAAGATGATGAGAAAATAGATATTCTGAACAGGTTTAAAAACGGTGAATACTCATACCTCGTATCTACCAGCGTAATAGAGGTCGGCATAGACATTCCTAATGCCACGTGCATCGTAATAGAGCATGCCGACAGGTTCGGACTTGCCGCCCTTCACCAGCTCAGAGGGAGGGTTGGAAGATCCTCGCTGCCTTCTTACTGCTTTCTCGTATATTCCGATGGGATTTCCGATGATGCAAAGGAGAGGCTGCGTGTCATGAAACAGACAAACGACGGTTTCATAATCGCAGAAAGAGATCTTGCAATAAGAGGGCCTGGAGAGATATCTGGATTCAAACAGTCAGGATTTTTAAAACTTAAGTTCGCATCCTTGGTTGAAGATACAGACCTGATTGCCCTTGCGAAAAAAGAGGCGGAAAAAGTCTCAAAAGAGGACAAAGGCCTGATAAAAGCAGAGAATGCCATCTTGAGAAAACACATCAAAGAGAATATTTTGTAATTATGCGCATTACAGGTGGAAAATACGTAAGAAGAAACATCATCTGTCCGAAAGGGATAATCAGACCGGCAATGGACAGAATGAGGGAATCACTGTTCGCACATCTTGGACCGCTGGATGGTGAGAGCTTTCTAGATCTATTCTCTGGAAGCGGATGTGTTGCGATTGAGGCGGCAAGCAGGGGTGCAGATCCCATACACCTCGTAGAGATGGACAAAGGAAAAAAAGAGACGATTGAAAAAAACCTCTCTTTCGTTGAAGAGGATAAAAAACTCTTCATGATGGATGTCAACCGCTTCATCGATATGGCACCTATGCGCTATTCCATGATTTACGCAGATCCTCCTTTCAACATGGAGAAGAAGGTTGAGCTTGCAAAAAGAATTGCAGAAAAAAAGCTATTGAAAAGCGGAGGACTTTTCATGATGCACTACCCCGAGGAGGAGCGCGCCCTCTGGACAGACATAGAGGGATGGACATTCATAGAAGAAAGGAAATATGGACGCTCGATAGTGAGAATATATAGAGCAGACAAGGAGAAAACATGAGACTTACAGAAGAGAATATTGGAATTGAGGATATTGCGGTAAGAGCTTCTGATACCGATAGATTCTACGATGCGACAATACCATTCTTCTTCTCTTCCAGCCAGGAAGTGGCTGGAGAACATGCCACGCTCTTTGGAATGGGCATTTCAGAGATGAGCAAGGCGGAACAGAGAACATGGGTCATTGTAAGAACCAGAATGGAGTTCAAAAGAATACCGAAATGGAGGGAAAGACTTACATTCGAGACATTCCCGCAGAAAGGTTATAAGCTTTTTTGCCCACGTGTGGTAATGGCAAGGGATGAGAAGGGAGAGCCTGTGATGAATGCCATGACACACTGGGTCTTGATGGATCTCGTAAGGAAAAGACCGATACCAGCGAAAATGGTTGAGGAGCGGTTCAATATAAAATATGAGGATAAATTCCAGAATCCTGATATAGGGAAGATACAGAAATATGAGGATGCTGAGAAGATTGAAATATTAAAAGAGAGGACATTCTGTCCGAACTATTTCGATATAGATCTGAATAAGCATGTTAACAACGTTGTCTATACCAGATGGTGCTGCGAATCAATTCCTGATGATATCCTGCTTACATATAAAATAGATGCCATAGATGTACAGTGGGAAAGCCAGACCTTCGAGGGTGAGGAGGTACAAGTCGAAACCGCAATAACGGAAAAGACGGAAAACACGCTCAAACTGATTCACAGAATCAAGAAGACATCTGACGATAAGATCGTTTTCGAAGCTAATTCATTCTGGTCGAAAAAAGAGTAAGCAAAGGAGGAGAAATCCTCCTTTTCTGCTTAATAATGAGGAGGTCTTCTATTAGGTCTGTCCTGACCGCTTTCCTCTTCCAGATCAACGACCTTCTTCTCCAAAGCTTCTATCTGGGCTTTCATCTTTGAAATAGCCCTATCCTGCTCTATTATCACCTGATTGAGTTCATCAAACTTAAGCTCTAAATAACTGACCTTTATCTCGAGATTATCCAATTCTTCCTGCATACGATGATTATCTGATAAACATAGGAGAAAAAGCAAGAAGAGAACATCAGATGCTATCAGAGAGGAGAAAGAAAGGATAGAAGACTATCTTGAAGAAAGAGAGGCCCGATATCTCATGCATCAGAAGGAAACGCACGATGAAAAAGAAGGCAAGAATCAGGACCTCAACAAGGATGAAACGCGCAATATCCTTTTTTAAAAGAGCGTACGCATGGTCTATGAACCGCTCAAGCGTCTTCTCATTCCCCTTCTCTCCCAGCAAACGGAAGAACTTATCAGAGAACTTCTCAATCTTCACTATTCTCGGATCCAGCCCTCTTATAAACGAAGAAAGCCCCTTCTTGACGCTCTTCTCCTTTAGTACATCCTTGATAAGTGGTATGGCGTACTTTCCTCTCATAAGGCGTATGAATCTATATACTGCATAGCCCATGGCAAAGGTAAGTAGTAGGGATGCCAGGATGCTGCTTAAAAGAGTACCGAATACGGGAAAGACAGCAAGAAGTATGGCGGCAACATATATAACGAGATTAATCATGGAAGATATGATTCTCCTGTAATGCATGCCTTCCATATAGTGCGTTACCTCCCTCTCAATAAGAGGATCTATGATGCGCTCCATAATTCTCTTTCCCGCATTATTCAAAGAAGCCTTCCCGATCCCCGTTATTTTATTGAAGACGAAGAGGATCGCAAAAACATCGTCTATAAGACCAAGACCGGGAAGAACATCAGGGAGGATATCGAGAGGCATGATAAGATATAAAAGAGCTCCTATTATAAGAGCCTTCTCTGCAGGAGTGGATTCCGTGCGGAACCTATTCCATAGAAACTCAACCTTATCCCAGATGGAAGAGACAGGCCCTTTGTTCATGCTATCAAGATTATTTTCAACCCTATCAACATCGGATGTTTTGAAAGAGGAACCAATCTTCTCCATGAAAGAGAGTATCCTGCTCTTCTGTCTGTCACTGAGATCTCCATTTCTTTCCATACTACTATTATGTATCCTAATTCCTTGTTAATAAAAGCAACATTACGCAACAAATTTCACATAAGACTCTTTTTTTCTGTTATCCTTAAAAAAAGGAGCGGAGTATGAAAGGAGAAAGAGTCGCACAACTGGAACTGTTACTTAGAAGCCATCCAGAGGGGATGAGGAGAGCAGAGATTGCAAGGCGTCTTGGCGTGCACCGCTCCACAATCTCAAGATACGTTGAGGATCTATCTGAGAAGATAGACATATATGAAGAGAATAATTTAATCAAGATAAGGGCGAAAGAGGAAGACGGCCCGGAGATGCTCAGCGTATATGAGTCTCTGGCATTCAATATGAGCGCAGAGCTGCTAGCATCCAACATCGAGGTTCAAAACCCCCATCTTGCCTCAGGACTGAGAAAGATAGCGATGAACATGCGTTCTTATGCCCCAAAAGTAAGTGCGAATATTTTTGAACTTGCAGATAAGATAGATGAGGGAGTAAAGAATAACCGTGGGCAATCGATGGTTTTTAATAAGATACTTGAAGTACTTATCGATTGTTGGATTAGTGGACACATAGCCCGTATTACAAGCGGAACGGAAGAGATAGAGATCGCTCCTTACTTCATCGGATTCAAAGATGAGAAAGAAGGAAGAAAGCCAATTACGGTAACAGGCCGTCTCAGGCATACGATGGACATAGTGACGCTCGACATCGCAAGCATGACCGATGCCGTGATGCTTGATGAGACATACACCATTCCTGACAATCTCAAACCATTTAAACAGAAAGAAAAACAGACGCAGTATGATGCTATCGACATGATTCCTCTAACACTACGCTTAAGAGAGAAATCTGCACTAAACAGTTTCTCCACCATAATCCATGGAAAACCAGAGCTGAGAAAAAATGAAAAAGGTGAATTAATAGCTTCTTTTGATGCGGAGAACTCAATAGAGCTGATGCTCAGGATAATACAGAGTGGAACGAGCGTTGAGATAATAAGCCCGGAGAACTATAAAAGACGGCTTATAAGCTATCTGGAGGATATACTCAGCATCTATAAGCGCTAGATGTGGTGGTCTTTTTTATAATTACTTGAATTTACTTATAAATAATTACAGGAAAAGAATTTTTATATTTTATTTGTAAAATATTCAAATTACTGTTATCCTGAGTCTGTAGCCGGATATTCGGTTACACCCCCTTTGCTGAGCTACCAAAAATTATTTATAACATATTTAATTCAGGTAGCTCTTTTAAAGGTTTTATTTTTTTAGGGCAAAGGGTAATTTTTCATGAGATTCTCCACATCCTCTCTCTCAGGCATTACTTTAAGAGCTCCTTTCTTGGTTGTGATAAGAGTTGCCGCTGCATTTGCCCTCCTAAGGGCATAGAAAGCATCCTTTCCGCAAGGAATGGAGAGTTCATTCTCAAGCACAGAGAGTAGGAAAGTTCCAAAGAAGGTGTCCCCTGCTCCTGTCTTTTCAACAGGTTCAATCTCATTGAATGTAGGAGCAAATACCGTCTCCTCCCTTGTCATCAGGAAGCTCCCATCCCCTCCAAGTGTGACTGCAACCCCTTTTAGGCTGGCATTTTCGTTTAACAGCCTTCTTGCTCCCTCCTCGTAATCCTTAGTACCGAGAAGCCACTCAATCTCATTATCTGCGATTTTTAAAAGCGTGGATTTAGAAATTCCCCATAATACCTCAGTCCTGGCCTCTTCGGAATCAGACCATAAGAATGGTCTGTAATTAGGATCAAAAGAGATGAATTTCCCCATTCTGAAGGCTTTTTCAATCATATAGTGGACTGCGCTTCTTGCCGGTTCAGAGCTTAAGGATACAGATCCGAAATGTATGATTTTACTCTCCTTAAGTGCTTCAAGAGGAATGTCCTCATTGCTGAGCATGACATCTGCTGTCCTGTCCCGGTAGAATGAGAACTCCCTCTCTCCTCCTTCAAATGTCTGAACAAAAGCAAGAGTTGTAAGCGCATTTCCATCAACAGCGACAAAGGATGAATCGATGCCAGATGCTTCAAGAGCGGAGAGAAGAGTCCTGCCAAAACCATCATCTCCGACTTTGGCAACAAGAGCACATCTCTTTCCATATTTATTGAGAGCAGCAAGTACGTTCGCAGGAGCCCCACCCGGGTTGGCTTCAAACATCTTATTTCCTTGGCCACTTAGGCCATTTTGTGTGAAATCTATCAGGATCTCACCTACGGCAAGAACATCTATCATATCATCC
The DNA here is from genome assembly GCA_944390015.1 of uncultured Spirochaetaceae bacterium. Lineage (GTDB taxonomy): Bacteria > Spirochaetota > Spirochaetia > Sphaerochaetales > Sphaerochaetaceae > Ornithospirochaeta. Next base: position 198,734 of record CALXOL010000001.1, on the reverse strand, counting down.
TCCGTTTCAACCTTTTCTTAAGTGTACTATTTTTAAGAAAAAATAAGCAAACAAATGTTTGAACAAAAAAAACGGAGGGCTTTTCGACCCTCCGTCTCTGATCCGTGTAAGGTTTAACCTTAGAGAATCTCTCCAAGAACCTCTCCACATCTCTGATAGAACTCAAGGCGTTCCTTAGCATCGACAGCTGCCTTAGCAAAGAGCTCGTCAGCATGCTCTGGGTTCGTCTTGTAAAGGGATGAGTACCTGACTTCTCCCTTGATGAATTCCTCGTAATCTGCTGTTGCAGGCTTGGTCTCCCAAGTAAACTTCTTTCCTTCCTCTCCGTTAGGATTGAAGCGGTAGAGTGGCCAGTATCCAGCTTCAACAGCCTTCTTTGCCTCAACCTGAGAGTATCTCATGTTGATACCATGGTTGATACAAGGAGCATAGCAGAATACGATTGATGGTCCCTTGTAAGCTACAGCTTCCTGGAGGCACTTCTGAGCCTGCTGTCTGTTGTAGCCGAGAGCACAGGATGCTACATATACATGGCCATAGCTCATGCACATGAATCCCATGTTCTTCTTTCCAACCTGCTTACCGGCATTTGCGAACTTAGCAACTGCTGCGATAGGTGTTGACTTGGATGCCTGTCCACCTGTGTTGGAGTAAACCTCTGTATCGAGAACGAGGATAGTAACGTTCTTGCCGGAAGCAACAACATGGTCTACACCACCGTATCCGATATCGTAAGCCCATCCATCACCACCGATGATGAGAACATCCTTATCTGAGAAGTAGTCCTGAAGCTCCTTGATCTTTGAAAGAGCAGCCTTATTAGCATCCGTCTCCTTCTCTGAAGCGAGAACCTTCTGTACTTCCTTCTGAGCTGTGATCGATGCTTCTGTATCATCATCCCAGAGTGAGAGGCACTTCTCGATTGCACTCTTAAGCTCTGCTGAACATCCAGCTGCGAAGAGCTCGTCAATCTTAAGCTTGAGGAGGTTTCTGTTGCTGTCTATAGCAAGGCGCATTCCGAGACCGTACTCTGCGTTATCCTCGAAGAGTGAGTTACCCCATGCCGGACCTCTTCCATCTGCCCTCTTTGTATAAGGAATGGTTGGGAATGTTCCTGAGTAGATTGATGAACAACCGGTTGCGTTAGCAATAACAGCCCTCTCTCCACAAATCTGAGAAAGCATCTTAACATATGGAGTCTCTCCACATCCTGCACAAGCTCCGCTGAACTCAAAGAGTGGCTGCTTGAACTGGAGACCCTTAACAGTGCTCATGTTAAGTCCGTCAAGGTTGTCATATGTGAGAGCTTCAAAGAACTCAGCGTTAGCTGTCTCTCCTGCTTCTCTTTCAACAGTAAGTGGGCTGAATGAGAGAGCCTTTTCCTTTGCAGGACAAGCTTCGATACAAACTCCACATCCCTGGCAATCCTCTGGATATACCTGGATCTTGAACTGGAGTTCCTTGTCGTTCTTTGTGTTGCTCTTGATCGTATGGAATGTAGCAGGAGCATTTGCAAGATCTGCTGGGAGAATCTGCTTTGCCCTGATTGCTGCATGCGGGCATGACTGTACACACTGGTTACACTGGATACACTTTGTGCTGTCCCAATGAGGCACATAAGCGGCAACGCCTCTCTTCTCAAGCTTTGCTGTTCCAGTTGGGAGCTTACCATCGTAAGACATCTGGGATACAGGAATGTCATTTCCTTCGAGGTGCATTGAGCGCTCGATGACGTTCTTTGCAAATGCATCCGCATCCTCAGGAATGAGCTTCTTAGGCTCATAGCTCTTTGTAATCTTCTCAGGAACCTTTACCTCAACAAGAGCTGCTGAAGCTGCATCAACTGCTGCCCAGTTCTTGTTAACGACATCCTCACCCTTCTTAAGGAAGGTCTTCTTGATGTACTTCTTAATTAGGTCAATTGCTTCTGCCTCTGGAAGAACGTTTGCGATCTTGAAGAACGCAGCCTGCATGACTGTGTTGATTCTTGAACCAAGACCTACGCTTCTTGCGATATCGAGTGCATCAATATTGTAGAAGTGGATGTGCTTGTTAATGATCTGCTCCTGCATATCCCTTGTCAGGTGCTCAAATACCTCATCTGAAGGAATCTGGCTATTAAGGAGGAATACTCCACCATCCTTGAGAGCAGAAAGCATATCATATCTTCCGATATATGCAGGGTTGTGACATGCTACGAAATCTGCATGGTCAACGAGCCATGGCATATCAAGATTCTCTTTTCCGAATCTGAGGTGGGAGATTGTGATACCACCGGACTTCTTTGAGTCATATGCAAAATATGCCTGAGCATTCATGTCGGTATTATCCCCGATGATCTTGATGGAGTTCTTGTTTGCACCAACAGTACCATCAGAACCAAGACCCCAGAACATACATGATACAACGCCCTTTGGAGTTACGTCGATCTTATCGCATACTGGGATTGAAAGGTGTGTGACATCATCATTGATACCAACTGTGAAGCCATGCCATGCATCATCTCTTTCAAGGAAGTCGAATACTGACTTAGCATGGGTTGGAGTGAAGTCCTTCGAAGAAAGACCATAGCGGCCTCCGATAACCTTAAGACCAGTTCTGCCCTCGAGTGTAAGTGCGGATACTACATCTTCATAGAGTGGCTCACCTACTGCACCTGGCTCCTTAGTCCTATCCATAACAGCAACTCTCTTAGCTGTTGCAGGAATGCATGCTACGAAATCCTTTGCAGAGAACGGCCTGTAAAGTCTTACCTTGATAAGACCGACTTTCTTACCATTTGCGTTCAGATAATCAACAACCCATTCGAATGTGTCTGCTGCACTTCCCATTACGATTACGATATCTGTTGCATCTGGAGCACCGACATAATCGAAGAGGTGATACTGTCTGCCTGTGAGAGCTGCAACCTTATCCATGTACTTCTGTACGATGGAAGGAACAGCATCCATGTACTTGTTTACAGTCTCTCTTCCCTGGAAGTATACGTCCTCGTTCTGAGAAGCAACCTTTGTCATCGGCTTCTCAGGTCTCTGAGCTCTTGATCTGAAGCGCTCGATATACTTCTCGTCTACGAGAGTCCTGATGTCATCATAGCTGATTTCCTCAACCTTCTGAATCTCATGGCTGGTTCTGAATCCATCAAAGAAATTGAGGAAAGGAACCTCAGCCTCAAGTGTTGCAAGGTGAGCAACAAGTGCGATATCCATTGTTTCCTGGATTGAGGATGCACAAGTCATTGCGAATCCCGTGTTCCTACATGCCATAACGTCCGAATGATCTCCGAAGATTGAGAGGGACTGTGCTGCAAGGCTTCTTGCGGAAACATGGAATACAGTAGGAATCATCTCTCCTGCAATCTTGTACATGTTAGGAATCATGAGCAGAAGGCCCTGGCTAGCTGTGAATGTCGTTGTAAGAGCACCTGCAGCTAAAGCTCCATGAACAGCACCTGCGGCACCTGCCTCAGACTGCATTTCCATGATATCTACCTTCTTGCCCCAAAGGTTCTCCCTTCCCGTGGAGGACCACTGCTCTGCATACTCACCCATTGGTGAGGATGGTGTGATTGGGTAAATAGCAGCAACTTCGCTGAATGCATATGCTATATGCGCAGCAGCGGTATTGCCGTCGATTGTAACCATTTTCTTGTCTGCCATTTTCAGTTACGCTCCAAAATAAATATGTTGCTCACGGCAATAAAAGCCGTGATGATTTCATCTTTAAGAATAAATCAAGTTCCCTGACTTTACAACAGAAAAGAGGAAGAAAAACGATAGAAAACACGAATAATGAAACCTTGTTCCAACTTCTTTGCAAAGACAGAAGGAAATTCTTTCTTCTTCCTGTAAATAATTTGCCTCCATCAGGTTGTTACTTTAACCGCAAGAGTGAGGGCAATCTCTGTGAAAGCGTCCAAAGAGAGAGTAAAATCGGACAAAATCCACTCCTTGATGATTCCTATTATCCCACTGGTGCAGAAAATATAGTTATAACGGGTCTGCGTCTCGTTGGATGCCGAAGAAAGGTGTTCATACCTTGCAAGGATTGAACTCAGAAGCTTCTCTACGAAACTGTCATCCTTACGTTTGACGACCATGATTGTAATCAGGGCAGAATTATCTTTTATAAAGGATAGTATCTCCCTCATGGCCTCCTTCAGATCCTGTTTCGAGTCGGAGACCTCAGGTAGCCTGGAAATTATATCATCCTCTATATCTACAAGGACTTCTTTAGTATCTTTGTAATGCGAATAGAAAGTTGATCTGTTAATATCAGCGGTCTTGCAAATATCGCTGATAGAGATCTTAGAAAAGTCATTATCATTCATAAGCTCGATAAGGGCATCTTTTATCATACGGCGGGTCATCTGAACCCTTCTATTCACATTTGCCATCCTTGCTCCTCGAAAACTACACAGAGTCGCTGTCGCATAAACGACAATAGTTTGTTTTTTGTTGCATACACACCGTTTTTAGAAAAACTGATTGTTGTTTTCCCAACACCATGTAGATAGTATGAGATTAAAGCTTAGGAGGTCAAGCATGAAAAGAATATATCTTGTAACAGGAGGGCTTGGGCATCTTGGAAGTACCATTGTGAAAGCATTGCTAAGGAGAGGCGAGATTGTTCGTGCCCTCATAGTAAAAGGTGAGAAAAGAATGAGGGAAGAAGGTGTGTCCTATTACACTGGAGATGTAAGGGATAGAGACAGCCTCATCCCATTCTTTCAGCATGAGAGGGATGAAGAACTTTACCTTATACACACCGCAGGACTTATAAGCATCCAGGACAAAGGGATGAAAGATCTATACAGCGTGAATGTTGGTGGTACAGAAAACATCCTTGCCATGGCAAAAGAATATAACGTGAGTAAAATGGTATATGTCAGCAGCGTCCATACCATTCCCGAGCGGAAAGATAGAGCCGTATTAAGAGAGACGGACATCTATGATCCGAGCGAAGTCAGGGGGGAGTACGCTAAAAGCAAGGCAGAAGCAAGTGCCCTAGTAAAAAAAGCGGCAGATAATGGACTATACACCATGATTGCCCTACCCTCCGGCATAATAGGGCCAGGGGATGGAGGGGGCAACCACCTAGTTCAGATGTGCCTGATGTTCCTCTCCGGACGCCTTCCAATGGGAGTAAGAGGGGGTTATGACATGGTTGATGTCAGGGATGTCGCAAACGGAATCATCAAAATGCTTGAAAAAGGAAGAAAGGGAGAAAGTTACATCCTCTCAGGCTCCTCAGTATCGATAAAAGAAATCATAAGATACATGGCAGAGGCCTCAGGGAAAAAAGCAAAACCCTGTGTTCCAATCTCTATTGCAAGAATTGTCGCACCATTTTTTGAAATCGATGCGAAGAGAAGGAAGAAAAGACCGCTTTTTACGAAATACAGCCTATCAACACTTGAAAGCAACTCTAGATTCTCACATGATAAAGCAACACTTGAACTTGGATATTATCCACGTGACGTGTCAGACAGCGTTAGGGATATGGTCGCCTACCTTGAGGAAAGGAAAGAAGAGAAAAGAGAACCATTTGCAATTGCAGGAAAGAATGCGTGAAAAGAAAAACACCCACAGGACAAAAATCCCTGTGGGCTTTCTAAAACCTATTGGCTTTCCTTCTTAGGTCTTCCTACCTGACCTTTTCTGGAGAGCAACCAGATGTAGGTGTTATCGTCGATTAAATACCTTCCACCTACTTTTTTCACACCTCTTTTCTTCAGTTTTGCGGATATGGAAGCAACGGAGACGCCAAACTCCGCAGCAACATCATTAACTGAGCGAATCATATAATCCTCCCCTTTGGTAAAACTTTCACACCTCAGGGAAGATTTTTATCTAAATATACTGTTTTGTCAACGTATAAACAAAACTATATTCTTTCTATTATAAGCAGTTATATAAATTTTAACAAAATCTGGCAGGAAAAATTATTTAAAGAGAACACACGGCTCTGCATTTAAATAATTTTTTTCCTAATATCCCAGCTGACACATCGCATCTGCAACTTTTTTAAAGCCGGAGATATTGGCACCTTTCTGATAATTGATATAACCGTCTTCCTCTTTTCCCTCCTTTACACAGGAAGAATGAATCCCTTCCATTATGTCTCTAAGCCGACTGTCAACCTCCTCCTTAGTCCATTTCAGATGCATCGCATTCTGACTCATCTCAAGACCAGAGACTGCAACACCTCCCGCATTCGCAGCTTTTCCAGGAGCACAAGGAATCCTTGATGAGATAAAGAACTCATTTGCCTCTCTTGTAAGCCCCATGTTTGATGTCTCAACAACATACTTCACACCATTGGAAACGAGAGATTTCGCATCATTCTCATCAAGCTCATTCTGGATTGCACATGGGAAAGCCATATCAACAGGAACCTCCCATGGTTTTCTACCCGGGATGAACTGGGCTCCGAACTTTTTAGCATAAGGCTCAACCACATCATTATTCGAATTTCTAAGATAAAGCATATAAGCCCATTTCTCAGGGGTATTTATACCGCTCTCATCCAAGATGTATCCATCCGGGCCTGATATCGTTATGACTTTGGCACCCATCTGACTCGCCTTCATCACTGCGCCCCATGCAACATTTCCAAAACCAGAGACAGCGATCTTCTTTCCTTCCATTTTATCGTTATGGGCTTTCAGCATCTCAGAAGCGAAATACATAGTACCGAAGCCTGTCGCCTCAGGCCTGATAAGAGAACCGCCGAAATCCAAGCCTTTCCCTGTAAGAACTCCAGTATTCTCCCCACGGATCCTCTTATACTGCCCATAGAGATATCCAATCTCGCGCCCTCCTACTCCGATATCACCGGCAGGAACATCTGTATCAGGGCCGATATACTTTTGAAGCTCCGTCATAAACGAGCGGCAGAAACGTAGAATCTCATCATCACTTTTCCCTTTTGGCGAGAAATCAGAACCTCCCTTTCCTCCCCCCATGGGAAGACCTGTGAGGCTGTTTTTGAAAATCTGCTCAAAAGCAAGGAACTTCATTGTCCCGAGGCTAACGGATGAATGGAAGCGCAATCCTCCCTTATAAGGACCAAGAGCATTATTGAATTGAACCCTGTACGCCTTATTTACCTCAATCTCATGCTCATCATTCTCCCACTCGACCTTAAAGCAGTAGATTCTATCCGGCTCCGTAATACGCTCAAGTATCTTGTTTTTAAGATAAAGCGGGTTTTCGTTTACGACATCTATTATAGAAGAAAGGACTTCCCTTACCGACTCAATAAACTCACTCTGTCCTGGATTTTTCTTCTCGAGAGTGTTAATGAAAGATTCTAAACTGTACATCTTACCTCTCCTCATCCTCAGCTTATGACTGTTTTTCAAAGCCGTCAAGAAAATTATGAAAACCATCAAATTATACTTTTATTTTTTTCTAAATCTTCAAAATTTTACCTAAGATTTAAAAGAATCAAATGAAATTCAAGTTTATTTTCATCGAAGTAAAAAATGATATGTGCCATTTCGATTTGTGTTAGAATAAAAGCATGTATTTACTTGATCAGACCTGGCTGCCTTTCAGCAACCTCATGCTTAGACATATATATACGGTTCTCCTTATCTGCTCTGACTACGACAGGTTCATGCTTGAAGAGGACGGGAGAGTAGAAGAGGAACTATATAAGGAATATACCGCCCTAGGGCTATCAAATCCACCAAAGATAACGCATACAAACAACGAAACAGAGGCTCTTGCTCTGATAGACCAGAGAAACTTTGACCTTGTAATCACAATGCTGGATCTGGAATCTGGAAGGGTTGAAAAACTTTGTGAGGAGATAAAAAAGAAAAAGCCCTACATGCCGATTATCGCGCTCTCCCCCTCCCCCGACCACAGGAAAGCAAGAATACTAAAAGGTGAGAACTGTCCTTTCATAGATTACATGTTTTACTGGCAGGGTAACGCAACTCTCTTTCTGGCGATGGTAAAACTCATCGAGGACAAGATGAACATCGATCATGATACTGCGGAGGCTGATGTACAGGTCATAATCCTTGTAGAGGACTCGGTGAGATTCATATCCTCATATCTTCCTCAGATGTATCTTGCTCTCATCAGGCAGAACAGGCTCAGCATACTTGAGGCTTTAAACGACTGGGGAAGAACGCTGAGAATGAGAGGAAGACCTAAAATCGTTCTTGCGAGGAATTTTGACGAGGCATGGAATCTTTTTACGACCTACAGGGAGAACATTCTGGGTGTCATAACGGACGTATCATTCCCTTATGAGGGGGGACGTGAAAAAGCCGGACTCGAACTGGCAAAGCGAATTAAAGCGTTAGACGGAGAAATACCGGTTTTAATCCAATCCAGAGACATGGAAAATGAAGAAGAGAGTAGGAAAATCGGTTGTGATTTCCTTTATAAGCTCTCTCCCACCCTCCTAATGGATCTCGAAAACCATTTCTTAAAATACTATAATTTCGGGCCCTTCATTTTCTTAGATCCAGCAACGGGAAAAGAGATTGCCAGAGCTGAGACGATGAAGGAAGTGCAACGCCTGATAAAGACCATTCCGATAGAATCTTTCATCTACCATTCCAAAAGAAATGATTTCTCCAGATGGCTCAGGGCACAGTCACTTTATGTCCTGGCTTCCATGATAAAGCACATAAACATCAAAGAGGGGGACAACCCTGAGGATATAAGAGCGGAACTGTATCGTACAATTAAGGAATACCGCTCGGACAGGACACGGGGAGTAATCGCGGAATTCAGTGCTGCCCATTATGATGAGACCCTGCATTTTTCAAGAATCGGCTCAGGATCAATGGGCGGTAAAGGCAGAGGGCTGGCCTTCCTTGCTGCAGAGATGCACGCATTGGGTATGAGAAAGAAATATGAGGATGTACTGTATCTTTCAACGCCGAGAACTGTCGTAATCACGACCGAGATATTCGATATGTTCCTTGCTGAAAACAGCATGAACGATCTCTATTTCGTAAACCAAAGCGATGATGAGATTCTCTCACTCTTTCTTTCAAAACCGATTCCAGGCTATCTGAGAACCTGCCTTTCTCAGATACTGCAGGTAATAAAGGTTCCTATATCAGTCCGCTCCTCATCGCTTCTTGAAGATTCGCATTTCCAGCCTTTCGCAGGTGTATACCAGACATGCATGATTCCAAACAGGGGAAGTGATGAAGAGCGCCTTAACGAGCTTGAGAGTGCAATAAAGACAGTATGGGCGAGTACCTATTTCAAAAATGCAAAAGAATATCTGAAGAATACAGAGCACAGCCTAGAAGATGAGAAGATGGCCGTGATAATCCAACAGATAACGGGAAGCGAACATGGCCAATGGTGGTTCCCAAACATCTCCGGTGTCGCCCGCTCTCTTAACTTCTACCCAAGTCCGGGACAGAAAGGAGAGGATGGCATCGGGATGCTCTCATTCGGCTTTGGAAAAGCCGTCGTGGATGATGGAACTGCGTTCCGATTCTGCCCTGCAAAGCCTAAAAAACCATCCAACAATCTGACAGGACAAGAGACAAGCGATCAGAATGAATTCTACGCACTTGATTTGAGTAAGAGATTCAACAGCATGGAGGATCAGGACAACCTGACAAAACTTCCAATAAAAGAGGCCTATGCCTACCCTAAGGCGATGCGTAATATATTCTCCTCTTTTGATATGACAAGTGGAAGACTAATAGAGAGACCAAGTAAGGAAGGTATGAATATCCTTACATTCAACGGCATTCTTAAATACGATGCTCTTCCCCTTGCAAAAATCGTAGATGAGGTTTTAAAACTCGGAGAAAAAGGCATGGCCTGCCCCGTGGAAATCGAGTTTGCAGTAAACACGGAAAGGGAGAGACCGGATTTCTCAATATTACAGGTCAGACCAATAAGCAGTGCCGATTATGACCTGGATATCGATATTAGCGAAAAGGAGATAAAGAAATCGATTATTTATGCAGAGAAGGTCATGGGTAACGGCAAAGTTGAGGGTATCAGGGATATAATATCGATAAAGCCCGAAGTTTTCCGTCCTAGCGAGATGCAAATAATGGCAAAAGAGCTAGGCCAGATGAATGCGGGTCTTGACAACCAATATCTGCTGATTGCAGCAGGACGCCTTGGCTCTTCTGACAGATGGCTGGGAATCCCATGCTGCTGGTCAGATATTTCAAAAGCACATGTGATAATAGAAACGGGTATAAAGGAACTTTCCGTTGAACCAAGCCAAGGGACCCATTTTTTCCAGAACATGACAAGCCTTGGCGCAGTTTATCTGACAGTCAACCCTCTGCATGGCGACGGTAAGATAGATTTCGATGCGATACGAAGATTGGAACTAATAGAAGAGAGCGAGCATTTCATTCATGTGAGAAGTAAAAAAGATCTTACAATCAAAGTTGACGGGAGAGGAAGCAAAGCCGTCATATTGGAGGATATAGATGATTAGTCGTTATTATTCACCTACACGCGTCATATTCGGGAAAGGCGCGGAAAATGAAGTCGGGAAAGAAGTAAAACTGGAGGGCGCTAAAAAAGTTCTCCTCCATTTCGGAGGATCTTCTGCGGAGAAATCTGGTCTTCTGAAAAAAGTAAGAGCATCTCTTGAGTCTGTGGGCATACCTTTCGTAGAACTTGGGGGTGTAAAGCCAAACCCAAGAGTAAGCCTGGTAAGAGAAGGCATCGAACTTGCAAGAAGGGAAGAAGTTAACTTCATCCTTGCAGTAGGAGGAGGCTCTGTAATCGACAGTGCAAAAGCCATCGGATACGGACTATACAATGGTGGAGAGGTATGGGACTTCTATGAAGGAAAAAGAAAACCTTATGGTTCAACACCAATAGGTGTAATCCTCACGCTAGCGGCAACAGGTAGTGAGTTAAGTGACAGTTCCGTAATTACAAACGAGGATGGTAACCTGAAAAGAGGTTATAACAGTGATTTCTGTCGCCCCCGTTTCGCCCTTTTAAATCCAGAGCTTACATACAGCGTTCCACGCTTCCAAACGGAAGTCGGCACTGTAGATATCATGATGCATACGATTGAGCGCTTCTTCCATTCTGGAGAAGGTCTTGATTTTACCGACCGCATCGCATGTACTCTCATCAAGGATGCAATGGAAAAAGGCCTTGTTGCCCTCGATCATCCAGATGATTACCAGGCAAGAGCCTCTCTGATGTGGGCTTCCTCGCTATCACATAACGGCCTCATGGCACTGGGAAATGACCAGAGGGGAGACTGGGCATGTCATCAGCTTGAGCATGAGCTATCAGGCATGTTCGACATCGCCCATGGTGAAGGACTCGCTATCCTTTTCCCTGCATGGAGCACATACGTTTATAAAGAGGATCCAGACAGGTTCGCAAAAATGGGCGAGCTCGTATTCTCTATCACGGAAAAAGGAGAGGAAGGAGCCCTTAAGACTATTGAGGCTTTTAAGGAATATTTTAGGAAATTTGAAATGCCGCTATCTCTGAAAGAAGCAGGAATAGAGCTTACGGATGAGGTTCTGGAAGAGCTCCTTGATAAAGCCACATTCTACGGTAAGAGAACGCTTGGAGCTTTCAAAACTCTTGAAAGAGAGGACATGAAGCAAATCTATCTACTTGCAAAATGATAGCCATCATTTTCATACTCGTCATTTCAGCATACTTTCTTCACCGCTTAAGAAAGTATCCGACAGAGAGGGGGCTCCGGCTCCCTACTCTATTTTCCATACCAGCTCAGATCTTCTCAATTCCTCTAATAAGAACAGCAAACAGAGCATTAAGAGCGATGACAAAAAAGGAAATCAACATACATATTGAAAGAAAAGACAGATCAAAGATTCCCATCGCATTCTATAAGAGGAATGGCAAAAGACCTCTGTTACTATACATTCACGGTGGCGGCTTCTTCTTTTGCCCCCGATTATGGCGTTCAGAGAAGCCAAAAGATATTCCGAGCTCCTTGATTTCAACGTAGCGTTCCCAGATTATATCACAAGCGATGAGAAACCTTATCCTTATCCATTTCTAGATGTAAAGGAAACCCTTCTCTTTTTCATTAATAACAAAGAAGAATACAACCTGTCCGATGACATATACATAGCAGGAGACAGTGCAGGTGGTGCGCTTGCGATCGAAGTGACAAAATATGCAAGTGAAAACAGAATCAAAGTGAACAAGCTTCTCCTGATTTATCCTGTAATAGACAATAGAATGGAAACACCTTCCATGCAGGAATATAAGGATTCCCCAATATGGAACAGCCGTCTTACCAGGAAAATGTGGAATATATACTTAAGAGAAGGAAAAGGAGAATATGCGGTACCTGCGGAGATAAAAGACCTTTCCCACTTCCCTGAGACCTACATCGAAGTAGAGGAATACGATGCTCTAAAAGATGAGGCAATAAATTTTGCAGAGAAACTCAGAGATGCAGGTATCCATGTACAGCTTAAACACAACAGAAGATGTTATCATGGTTTTGACTATTTCAAGGAATCTCCTACCGTAAAGATGGCAAAAGAAGAGAGATTAAGATTCCTATCAGGATAAGATGGACAGGAATTATAATCTTCTCTGAATTCTCATTATCTAGAGTATTACGCTTTTACAAACTGAAGCACATCGGTAACAAATAGCGTACAGCCTCCGACGACTGTAGGAATAGTAGGAGGAGCCCCTTTTACATTGCCGTGCCCTGAGACATAGAGCCTATCCTCACTTCTCCTTCCTGCTTCTCTTTTTATGATTTCGATGGCACTGTTCACAGCCTCGTCTTCACATCCGATTAATATCGTGAGATTGCTTTTCTTAAGAAAACCGCCCGTTGCCGCCAGCTTCGTACAATAGAAGCCCTCCTTATTTAAGGCCTTAATCGTACGATCTCCATCCCTCTCTTCTATGATAGCTGTTATCATTTTCATTTTATTTTCCTCTTTTCCCATCATGATACAACCAAGAAGAGAAAAATGAAACTTTTTCAGCTATCGAATTTTTCCTTGAATATCGGCCAAATATCACCATCAGGAAGAGGAGCTATAATCTCAACAGGCTCCTTTCTAACAGGGTGGATGAATGAAATACGTCTTGAGTGCAGGCAGATTCCTCCATCCCGGTTGCTTCTGGGGGCACCATATTTTAAATCTCCCTTTATATGTAGACCTATCGCTTTAAGCTGACTTCTGATCTGATGATGCCTTCCTGTTTCAAGCTTCACATCAAGAAGATAATACCTCTTACTCTCATCTATAAGACGGTAGGTAAGAATCGCCTTCTGACTTCCACTCACTTGCCTGGCATAAGAGATGCTTATATTCCTTCTCTCATCCCGGACTATGTAATTGATAAGCCTCTCTTCCTCCTCTCTGGGTTTTTCAAGAGTGATGGCATAATAGTTTTTCTCCACCTCCCCTTTTCTGAAAAGATCTGAGAGTCTTGAGAGTGCTTTATCCGTTTTAGCAAAGAGAATGACCCCGGATGTAGGCCGGTCTAAACGATGAGGGAGACCTAAATAGACATTGCCTTTCTTATCATATTTCCTCTTTAGATAATCTTTTACATCATCTATCATGGAAACATCGCCCGTCTTATCTCCCTGACTAAGTTCCCCGGCAAGTTTATTGATGGCAATCAGATGGTTATCCTCATATAGAATGCGGCTATCAATCATCGCTTACCTCATCGAAAAGATCGGGACCGCTTTCTTCCGTGGTTTTATTGTCTTTTGTAGGTCTTATGGAGATTTTCTCTATCTCTTTTGCGGTGAGTCTGACACCCCCGCCGCTCGGTGTCTTCTGAACCCTGAAATCTGCGAATCGCATCTTCTCCTCAAGTTGCTTGTACCCCTTACCTTTCTTATATGTAAGGAAAATCACAGCAGAAGGATAAAGACTGAATTTCTTTATTTTCGCATCTGGATTCTTTAGAATCGAATATACTTTCCCCGTCGTGAAAGATGATATCTGGAATCTCTTGATATAACAGATCTTCTTCTGGTCAAGCTTACTCTTTTCTGTATAGATTACAGTGAAGACCTCCTGATTTATTATCTCCTTCTCGCCATAGTTGTAATATGCAAGGCCTTCCGTGCCTATGAATTCCTTCTCAGTGACATTAGCAACACGGTATTCACCATTGTTCTTCATATAGAAGACCCTATCGAATGGGGATACCTTCATAAGAGTCTCACCCGTCTTGACGTTAGTTCCCATGTATCCGGTCTCCTTATCATAGCGGAGATCCATGTTCCGTACTGCAACTTCTTTAGCTGTGAGGCTTTCAAAAGAAGAAATCTCAGTCTTCCTCTTATGTGTCTCCTTATCAGCCATATCGATTAAATCATCAAGATAGGAGATTGCATAATCGGTAATATTTGCCAGATGGGACTCAACAGCTGCTATCTTAGCATTTATCTCTACAATCTCGTTACGGTTCTTCTCTATATCGAAAAGACTGATTCTTCTAATAGGTATCTTTAAGAGGCGATCAATGTCATCTTCAGAGAGAGGAATGTTATTAATCTCCTCAAGGAATGGATTGAAGCCCTGTATGATGGCTTTATTCACATCACTTTCACTGGTTTTATTCTCAATCTTCTTATAGATTCTCTCCTCTATGAAGATACGCTCTATCGTACGGGCCCTGAGTCTGTCCTCTAGATGCCCCTTCTCGATATTAAGCTCCTTTGTAAGAACATCCACAAGATGATGTGCATGGTATTCAATCTGCTCAGAGATTGGAACAACATGAGGAAGACCATCTTTGATGACAAGCGGATTGCAACTGATTCTCACCTGACAGTTGGTCGTCGCATAAAGGACATCAACCATGTCCTTTGAATACGTGTTTCTCTGCCAACGGATCTCTACACGTGCCTTTTCCGCTGTAAAATCATCAATTCTGTCTATCTTAAGCTGCCCATTCTTATTGGCATCCTCGATGGAAGCAATCAGCTGCTCGGATGTAACACCATACGGAAGCTCTTCCACGATGATTTTTTTAGGATCCTCTGCGTTGAGACGAGCTCTAATAGTGACCTTTCCCGTTCCATCCGCATATTCCGAAACATCAAGAATCCCTCCGCCGGGGAAATCAGGGTAAATCTCTATTTTATGCCCTCTGAGAACCTCTTTCTCCGCCTCAAGGACCTCAATCAGGTTATGAGGAAGAATCACCGTTGACATTCCGACTGCAATTCCCTGGGTTCCCTGGACTACGACGACTGGAATCTTTGCAGGAAATACCACAGGCTCTTTATTCCTTCCATCGTATGAATCGACATACTCTGTAATCTCAGGAGAGAGGAATACCTTCTTTGCAAAAGGAAGAAGCCGGCATTCGATATATCTTCCTGCTGCCGCACCATCGCCTGTGAGAAAGTTTCCATAGTTTCCCTGCTTCTCAATAAAGAGGTCTGAGTTTGCAAGATTAACAAGAGCATCTTTGATGGAAGCATCTCCATGAGGATGATACTTCATCGCAGCTCCAACCACGTTGGCAACCTTATTGAACTTGCCGTCATCCATCTCAAATAGAGTATGCATGATTCTTCGCTGTACAGGTTTTAGTCCGTCTTCGATATCAGGAATAGCCCTCTCCCTGATAACATATGATGCGTATTCCAGAAAGTTTTTCTTGTATAGTTCGTCCGCGTGCGCCATCAGATAAGGTTCTCCATAATATACTCTCTTCGCTTAGGAGTATTATCTCCCATGCAGAAATCCATCACCTCCCTAGTCTCCTTAAGGGAGGATATCGAAACAGGAACGAGACGCATGTCATCACCGATGAACGCTCCGAACTCCTTAGGGTCTATCTCACCTAGCCCCTTAAAACGTGTTATCTCGGCACCTTTAAGCTGAGCAACGGCTTCATCTCTCTCCTTCTCAGAATAGCAGTATATGACCTTCTGCTTATTCCTGACACGGAAAAGAGGAGTCTCTAGAATATATAAATGCCCCTGTGTGACTAGTTCCTCAAAGAAAGTGAAGAAGTATGTCATTATGAGATTCCTAATATGGAAGCCGTCGTTATCCGCATCGGTTGCGATTACGACTTTAGAATATCTGAGGTTCTCTATGTCATCCTCGATACCAAGAGCAGCCATTATATTATAAAGCTCATCATGCTTATATATGATACTTCTCTTCTGCCCTTCTGCATTGTAGAGCTTACCTCGAAGACTGAAAACCGCCTGGTATTCGGCTTTCCTGCATTTTGTAATCGTTCCACTTGCACTGTCTCCCTCCGTAAGGAAAATCATGGACTTCTCAGCCTCCTCGCGGTGTGCATTGGATTTATCGGTTAGATGATACATGCAGTCCCTGAGTTTTTTTATACTTGTCGCCGTCTTCTTGGCTTTCTCTCGAGCTCCATTACGAAGCGTCTGCTCCTCCTTATGCACGCTCTCATTACTCTGAATCTTCGCATGCATCGCCTGTGAGACCTTCTGATTCTTCATTAAGAAGTCAACTACCGCCTCTTTAACTGTAGATACCAACCAACCCTTTACATCCGTATTACCAAGCTTGTTCTTAGTCTGACTCTCAAAAACGGGATCTTTAATCTTTATGGCAATGGCCCCTACGATGCCGTCCCTGATATCAGGGGCGCTCCAGTTCTTTTTAAAGAACTCATTCACTCCTTTGAGTATTCCTTCCTTGAAGGCAGCAAGATGCGTTCCTCCATCGGAGGTGTGTTGTCCGTTTACATAAGAGAAGTAATTCTCTCCATATGCCTGGGTATGGGTAAATGCAAACTCACATACATCATTCTTATAATGTATGGTGTCGTAAAGAGCAACATCGCCAAGCTCCTTTGCAAGCAGATCCAACAGCCCATGCTGACCCTTTATGATCTCATTATTAAAAGAGAGTGTAAGGCCTGTATTGAGATATGCATAGTTCCAAAGTCTGGATCTGACATAGTCCGGATTATAATTGTAAGAGCCAAAAACCTTCTCATCTGGAACGAATTCAAAATAAGTACCATTCGGTTCACTCGTATGACTTTCTTCCTTCTTCTTAAGCTTTCCTCTTACGAAAGAAGCTCCTACGGACTCACCATCCCTGTAACTTACGACCTTGAACTCACTTGAAAGTGCATTCACCGCCTTTGTTCCAACGCCGTTGAGACCAACAGAATACTGGAACGCATCTCCTGAATACTTCGCTCCTGTGTTTATTTTAGAGACACAATCGACAACAGAGCCAAGAGGAATTCCTCTTCCATAATCCCTGACAGTAACCCTATTGTTCAGCACTGTGATGACGATCTTCGAGCCGTGGTGCATTACGAACTCATCTATAGAGTTATCTATAATCTCCTTTAAAAGTATATAGATACCATCATCGATGTGACTTCCATCCCCGAGTCGTCCTATATACATTCCCGGCCTTGTCCTGATATGTTCAAGTGGTGATAACGATTTAATGCTCTCTTCTGTATAATTTACATTTGCCATATTAAATATTATTAACCCAATTTTTATATTTGCAACACTATATTATGCATGAAATTGTCAAAACAGAAAAGAGAGAGTAATCACATAGCAAAAACAGTTGAGAAGGACAAAATCTAAAGATCCTCCCCCAGTATTATATCTGCGATCTTTCTGCTATGGACGATGTATGAACCATGATCCTCATCTGGAAGAATAAGCAACTTTGAATTTGGAATACCTGCTGCGATGAACTTTGTATCTTTCGCCTTTACGACATCATTTTCTCCTGCAAGAACCAAAGTCGGAATTGTTATTCTCTCTAAATCAGACCTTTTAAGCATCGGACCGTTAAGCATCAGATAGTCATATTTATCCCTGGAAAACAATACTTTAAGCTTTAATCCCCTATAGACATATCTCTTCAGGCCCTTGGGGTGTGAATTAGCCCCTGCAACAATTATCGATGAGAATAATTTAGGCAATTTAGCAGCAGCGTAAAGTGTTGCAATCGCACCATCTGAAAAACCAAAGACAATTGGCCGATCAAGCCCTAGTTCCTGAACGAAACATATTAGATCATCACTTAGAAGATTATAATTCAGTTCTTTTGCATCCTCACTTTGCCCATGGCAACGGGAATCAAGGAGGATGATGCGGTAATGCTTTTTTAAGACCTCTGCGGCACTATCGAAAATAGAATGATCTTCTCTATTGCCATGAAGCATGATAAGAGGCCTTCCTTCCCCTTTCATCTCGTAATACAACTCAACACCATTAACTCTTATGAACATAAAATAATGGTAACACAATTTTGAAAAGTTGAACAAAAACGGCTTAAAGAATATCATAAGCGCATGAGCAAGTATCCTTTTAATGAAATTGAGACAAAATGGCAGAAATACTGGGAAGAGAACAAGACTTTCAAAAGAACGGAAGACACATCTTTTCCTAAGGAAAAAAGAAAATACGTACTGGATATGTTCCCTTATCCATCTGGAGCAGGACTTCACGTAGGACATCCTGAGGGATATACTGCAACGGACATTTATTCCAGATATCTGACGATGAATGGTTATAATGTTCTCCATCCGATGGGATTTGACGCTTTTGGACTTCCTGCGGAGAATTATGCGATTAAGACAGGAACACATCCTTATACAACGACAAAAAAGAACATAGAGAACTTCCGTCGTCAGCTTAAAAGCCTTGGTTTCTCTTACGATTGGGACAGGGAGATATCCACATGTGATGAGGAGTACTATCACTGGACACAGTGGATTTTTGAGAAACTCTATGAGAAAGGACTTGCATATGAAGCCTCCACACCTATCAACTGGTGTCCAAGCTGTAAGACCGGACTCGCAAACGAAGAGGTCAAGGAAGGCAGATGTGAACGTTGCGGAACAAAGGTTGAGAAGAAGAACATCAGGCAGTGGATTTTGAAAATCACCGCATATGCGGATCGTCTTCTTGAAGATCTCGATTCCCTTGACTGGCCAGAGTCCGTAAAAGCGATGCAAAGAAACTGGATTGGTCGCAGTGAAGGAGCATCGGTACTTTTTAAGATCGATGGGATGGACGAATACCTTGAAGTATATACCACTCGCTGTGATACCCTCTTCGGCGCGACATACATGGTAATCGCTCCAGAGCACCGCCTCGTAAAAGAACTTACTACTGCAAAGCAGAAGGAAGCTGTAGAGAAATATATCGATGAAACAAAGCATAAGAGTGATCTTGAGAGGACCGATCTGGCAAAGGACAAAACAGGTGTATTCTCCGGAAGCTATGCCATCAATCCTGTAAATGGAAAGAAGATTCCTATCTGGATCGCAGACTATGTACTCATCAGTTATGGAACAGGAGCCATCATGGCAGTTCCTGCCCATGATGATAGGGACTGGGAATTCGCAAAGAAATTCAACCTTCCTATCATCGAGGTTCTAAAGAGCGAAGTGGATGTTCAAACCCAGGCATGGACGGAGGATGGAATACATGTAAACTCCGAGTGGCTTGATGGGCTCAACAAGAAAGACGCTATTGAAAAGATGCTCACATGGCTTGAAGAGCACAAATGCGGAAAGAAGGCCATAAATTATAAACTCAGAGACTGGGTTTTCTCTCGTCAGAGATACTGGGGAGAGCCTATCCCTCTAATCCACTGCCCTAACTGTGGAACAGTTCTCGTCCCAGAAGAGGAACTTCCTCTTACCCTGCCAGAAGTCGAAAAGTATGAACCGAGCGGCACAGGAGAGAGCCCCCTTGTCAATGTCTCCTCATGGGTTAACTGTACTTGTCCAAAGTGCCATGGACAAGCCAAAAGAGAGACGAATACAATGCCGCAGTGGGCTGGATCCTGCTGGTACTATCTGAGGTTCATTGACCCACACAACAGTGAGAGATTCGTAGATCCTGAGAAAGAGAAATACTGGATGCCGGTAGGTCTCTATGTGGGAGGAACCGAGCATGCGGTACTCCACCTGCTATACTCAAGATTCTGGCATAACGTACTCTATGATCTGGGACTTGTATCAACAAAGGAACCGTTCCAGAAACTCGTAAACCAGGGCATGATTACAAGCTTTGCCTACCAGAAAAAGAACAAGAGTCTTGTTCCTGTAGATAAGGTAAAGGAAATAGAGCCAGGGAAGTTCGTTGAAGAGGAGACGGGAGAAGAGGTAACACAGGTAATTGCCAAGATGAGCAAGAGCCTTAAGAATGTTATCAACCCGGATGACTTCATCAAGAACTATGGAGCAGACTCTGTAAGAATGTATGAGATGTTCATGGGACCTCTCACAGAGAGCAAACCTTGGGCTACGAATGGCTTTATGGGCGTCTACAGATTTCTTGACAGAATCTGGAGGATCATGACAGAAAAGACTCTTGTTGATTCAGAGCCTTCTAAAGAACTCGACAAGCTTACACATAAGACGATAAAGAAGGTTACAGAGGACACTGAGAGCCTCAACTTCAATACCGCAATAAGCCAGATGATGGTTCTTGTAAATGAGATAAATAAACTTGATAGCGTTCCGAAGAAGACAATGGAGACTCTTGCACTACTTCTATCCCCATACACACCTCATCTTGCCGAGGAGATGTGGGAGATGCTAGGTCATAATCCATCTATCTCAAAAGAGAGCTGGCCGAAGTACGATGCGTCAAAGTGTGTCGATGATGAGGTTGAGATTGTAATCCAGATAAACGGAAAGCTCAGAAGCAAGATCATGATGCCGATAAACAGTGCCAAGGAAGCTGTTCTTGAAGCGGCAAAGAATGATGAAAAAGCTAAGACATGGCTGGAAGGAAAGACGACTATTAAGGAAATCGTAGTTCCAAACAAACTAGTCAATATCGTAGTAAAATGAAATACTTAACCAGAGGCTATCGAAAGGTAGCCTCTTTTCATGGCTTTAAAGATGTAAATGGCAATATGTAAACACCATCACTTCTTCTTAGAGAAACGGGGCCATCGCAGATATGACAGCTAAGAATTCTGGCTTCTTTTCAAGCTTCTTCTCCGTAAGAAATTACCTCACAACTAAAGGATTATTTTTCTATCCCATTCTGTCTACTTTCAGAGTAGCAGCAAACAAAGACAAACACTCACTGTGGAAAAGAGCGATGAAATAATGGTATTTGCTACTCACTTTTTCTCAACGGAAACTATCCTTAACATTTCAGCTTCTACATTAAATTTAATATTGTATCCCGCATATGAAAAACCATAAATTCTATTACTATCGCGATGGTATTGCGGCCTTGGATCTGATGAGAGAATCTCCATTACATCTTCTTCTATCTCTTTGGGGAGTACCACACCATCTTCTTTCCGTACTTCAAGTTTTTTAAATTCGATTTCATCTGTAAAACCCCCTTTCGCCTCGGGATGGCTGTCAGTGTATGCAATGTATGGTTTAATGTCATAAATCGGAGTTCCATTCATCATGTCAGCACCGCTGACAACCAGAACAGGTCCTTCTGAAGATGATTCAATTACTTTTTCAAGTTTTACAGATGTAAGCCCTATGGGATTCGGACGCAAAGGAGAACGTGTCGCAAAGACACCCATTCTCTTATTTCCTCCAAGTCGGGGAGGACGGACGGTCAACAGCTCCTTATGATTGCTGAATTCAGAAAATTCCCATATGATCCAGAGGTGGGAAAAACCTTCAATGCCGCGTATTGCATCCTTACTTCTATACTCTTTTTCAAAGACTATCCTGGATTCTACATCACGGCAGAGCACCCCCTGCCTCGGTATTCCGAACTTACCATCAAATCCATTATATATCCTAGCTACGATCTTCATTACATCAAGAATACTTCACAATTTGATAATATGAAAGAAAGAATCGAAATATTATATTCCATTTCTCGCTTTTATTTGACAGCTAATGACAGCAGTCCTATATTGATAATAGAAAGGACTGGTTTATATGATAAGGATAAGCGAGATTACTCTAAAAAATTTTAAAAACGTAAAATACGGCACAATTACAATGCCCTCCTTCTTAAAGAAAAAGGTGAACTGCTCCGATATCCTGGGCATATACGGGCAAAACGGCTCTGGGAAAACCGCAATCATAGACGCTTTTGAAATACTTGCAGACATCCTTGGGGGAGATAGTCTCTCTGAAAAAAGCTGGAATCTTATAAACGTGGATAGTGCGGAATCATCAATAGTTCTCTCTTTCTCTATTACAGATGAAGATAAAATGCCAGAACTTTTCAAATATACCCTAACGCTAAAAAAAGATGAGGAGAGAGGAATAATTAAAAGCGAACTTCTTGAAATGAAGAAAGCGAAAGAGGATGGGAGCTACGAACGGGAAAAAACAGTTCTTGGCTACGACTACGAAAGCCATGAGATAAAACCCGATTCAACATTTAAAAAACTTGTCAGAGGAAACCGCGATATGGAACTGGAGCTTCTTGTCGCCGCAAGAATGGCAGAAAAGAGCGAGAGTTCTTTCCTGTTTTCATCCGACGGGGCTTATGAGATCCTATCCTCACTAAACGATAATGAACTTTCATACTGGATAAGAGTCATAAGAGAATATGCTAAGACATCTCTGATTGTCTTCTCATCAAGGGATGCCGGCGTCGATTCAAATCTCATGATGAACCTGACATACAGAAAAGAAGAAAGAGGGCGTATCATAAAGGGACGACTTCCAATAAGTCTAGACAAGCCAAGCTTGATAAGCAAGGAAGACAAAATCCTGCTGGAGAGCATGATAAAAGAGATGAACACGGTACTCAATGCAATAGTCCCCCATCTTACTTTGGGTGTATATACGACAGGAGAAGAACTTACAGATGAAGGAAAGAAAGGATTCCTCGTGGAGATAGTATCGCTTAAGAACGGGAAAGCCATACCTCTAAGATATGAGAGTGAGGGAATAATAAAAATCATATCAATCACCAACGTACTTCTCTGTGTGTACAATAATCCATCCGTATGTCTTATAATCGATGAATTCGATGCTTCGGTATTCGAATACCTTCTCGGAGAGTTGATAAGCATCTTCAGCAAGGGAGCAAAAGGCCAGATGGTATTCACAAGTCATAATCTCAGAATCCTTGAGATGATAGATAAGGACAGCGTCGTTTTCAGCACATCAAATCCTGAGAACAGATACATAAGAATGACAAATATAAAGAACACAAACAACCTGAGAGACGTGTATATCCGATCAATATTACTCGGGGGAACGAAGGAGAACATCTACGAAGAGACGGACAGCCAGGAGATAGGGATGGCGCTCAGGAGGGCTTGGAGAGATGCCGAAAAGTAGGAAATTCGTACTCATAATCTGTGAGGGGCCAACCGACGAGAACGCACTTTATAGAGTTATGAAAGGTTTCTTCAATCCATGCGAGATAAGATTCCATATATCACACGGAGATCCCCTGACATCCTGTCCTGATGACAATAACCCGATGAGTGAGATAAGGGCGATTGTAGCACAGGAGAAAAGAAAATACGCACTACGCGACAGCGATATCCTTGCCGTAATACAGATTACGGATACAGATGGTGCCTACATTCCTCCAGAATGCGTAATTGATGACCCTGAAGCCAGTAGAATTGTATATAACAAGAACGAAATCCGCACAAAATTCCCTCATTCCATTCTTTCAAGGAATATGAAAAAAAGGATAAATATATCAAAACTGCTGGGCTATAAAGGTATTAACGAAGAAATTCCATACAGAATCTACTATGTCTCAAGAAATCTTGAGCACGCACTGTATGGGATTGTGGAAAATCTTACAGATAATAAAAAGGGCAATTATGCTGACGATTTCTCAGATGCATTTGCTAAAGACTGGAGACGCTTCTATTCCTATCTGATGAAGGAGTGCGAGCCTCTAGGCTCCTCATATG
The DNA here is from genome assembly GCA_944390015.1 of uncultured Spirochaetaceae bacterium. GTDB lineage: Bacteria > Spirochaetota > Spirochaetia > Sphaerochaetales > Sphaerochaetaceae > Ornithospirochaeta. The sequence goes on along the minus strand of CALXOL010000001.1, from coordinate 174,910 downwards.
AGCAATCCTGGCAGATTATAAGAGAGGGAACAAAATCCTTAGAAAGACATACAAACCTGAATTTTCTTTTTGATGAGTTCAGTTATACTCTTACGAAAGATTAGACCTCATAGACCCTTGCAAGACCTCCCATGCTCGTCTCCCTGTAAAGAGATGGAAGTGCATGCCCGGTCTCCATCATGACCTCCACAACATCATCAAAGGTGATTTTATGCCTGCCATCCCCAACAAGCGCATAACTGGCATGGTCAACAGCTCTCATGCAAGCGAATCCGTTCCTTTCTATGCAAGGTATCTGAACCAACCCTTTAAGTGGGTCACAGGTAAGCCCCAAATGGTGTTCAAGTCCCATTTCCGCAGCATATTCACACTGATGAATACTTCCACCAAGAAGATAGCATACGGCAGCTCCGGCCATAGCACATGCAACACCGACCTCCCCTTGGCATCCAACCTCAGCACCACTGATTGAACCGTTGGTTTTTACAATATTTCCAACCATTCCGGCTGTGAGTAAAGCGCGAAGTATCCTTACCTCTGGAATCTTATACTCCTGCTGAATATAGTAAAGAGCACCAGGAAGAACACCGCAACTGCCACAGGTCGGTGCGGTAACGATCTTTCCTCCCCCTGCGTTCTCCTCACTGACGGCAAGAGCAAAAGAGTGTGCAACAAGAGTATTCCCAAGGGCTCCAGCCATAGATAGTGCCTGCTCATGAATAAGGCAAGCCTTCCTTGCAAGCTTCAGTCCGCCAGGAAGAACACCTTCATTATCCAGACCTCTTTTTATTGCACTCGTCATCACGTCCCATACTGTTGCCATATAGTCGAGAATACCTTCGCCTTCCTTCTCAACGGCAACCTCCCAGAAATGAAGGCCTTCGTTATCGCAATATGAAAGCAGTTTTTCCATGTTTCCAAGCTGCTCATCTGGGTACACGTCTTGACCGTCCTTAAGCTCTTCCCCCTCTCTTACGATTTTCCCCCCTCCGACGGAATAATATGTCTCTGATATCTTCCCGTCCTCTGAGGACAAACAAAGACAATTGGGGTGAAATTTCTTAAAAACATCTGGGAACCAGAAAATATCAGCTTCGCACCCGGAATCCTTAAAGGCTTCCCTGATCGCCTTATCCGTAAGATGTCCCTTACCTGTCGCAGCTAATGAACCGTAAAGCTCAGCCCTTACCTTCTTAACCTCAGGATGTCTGGCTATAAAATCCTCACTGGCTTTTCTTGGCCCCATAGTATGACTGCTTGAAGGACCATAACCTATCCTATATAGCTCTCTTAATGATTCCATGCCTCCAATTATAAAAGAGCTTTTGTTATCTCTCAATACCATATAGGAAATTGCTGAAGTTTGCCCAAATTCGTTCCATCCTCCGAGACTATAATCCTATAAAGCTGTTGCATATCCTCATGTATGAATACATATACCCCCTCATAAAGAAAAAGTTTCACTTCAGCTCCACTCTCACTAACCACGATATCCTTAATATCATCTCTGTCACTAATCCATCTTCCGAAAGGAAGAGATTCTATGATAATTGGAAATAGATTCCCTTTTATATCTGAAGATAGAGTAAGAGTTCCCTTTTCAAGTAAAGAGAGAAATTTCCTCTTTGAAATCTCATCCCCCTCATACCTTGAGAGAATGGTGGACAATGAAAGATTTCCAACAAGAAGAGGCCTCTCTTTTGAAACATCAATGAGGAATTCTATGAGTGATGATGCATGATAGGAGAAAACGGGAGTACTTTCATCCCCCGGTTCATGATAGGCAGAAAGAGGAGTAAAATCCTCTGCCGGATATAAAAGAAAAAGTGATAAGTATCCCTTCCTGACACTCAGGTTGACCTTTCTTACATGCCTTGGTATGTGCATGGCCCTAACACCGCTTCCATCAAAATAAACGAGTGTATAATATATGCTCTCATTACACATCTCCTCAACGGGAATACTATAAGGTAAAGAAAGAATAATCTCATCATCGATGAGAAAAGAACAGGAAGAAAGTGTTAAAAGTAGAACGAATGCATATATAAGTTTCCTCATATATATTTAATGCGGAAAACTAAGAAAATGTTAAATCATAACGCTCACTTGAGCAGGCGAAGATAGATTTTTCTCATTTCAAGAAGAATGTCCTGGACCTCCTTGCTTTTATAATCTGAATATGTCCAGGAGAAAGACTCATATCCCTTATGATGGTACATCAGGGTTACCTCGGCATACAGATTATTTCCTATAGCAATACGATGCGCCCTGTTTTTCGTAGTAGCAAGAACTATATTACCTATGCTCATCGTTCCAGGATCCAGATTTATTTTTCTTTTACCATCGAGAGAAAACATGGCTTCAAGCTCATTTGTAAAAAGTTTTGCCATGCAGAGCATGTCAGGCGTAATAAGAGGCTGAAAACAGATGAAAAACCTCTCAATCGGTGTTCCCATTTCATCGTTATAATAGTCTGTAAACGTAAAAGGTATGGCCTCTGATTTATAGACTATCTTCCCAAACCGATCCTCCAGAGCATCCTTTATTTTCTGGGGGAAACCTATCGAAGAAAGTACCCCAGAAAACAGGAGTACTTTCTCATAATCCTTTTCTCTCATCAGTGTGCTGCCGTATATGTTCCCAGGATACGGAATGAAACCGTGTTCTCCTTAAGTGTCGGAACAAGATCCGAGAGATCATGCTCATCATTAAGTTCGCTCTCGACGAAGAATGAATACTCCCAAGGCTTTCCAAGTATTGGACGGCTTTCGAGTTTCTTCATGTTCATTCCATGTTTCTGAAGGATATCAAGAACGGCAAAAAGAGCACCGGGTTTATCTGGAACACTGAATGTCATGCTTGCCCTATTCACTTTAGAAGCACTTCTAAAGACCTCCGCATTCTCCTCTCTGCTTATTACATAGAACCTGGTGTAGTTTTTAGGATTCGTCTCTATGGACTGTTTGAGAATCTCACAGCCATAATGAACAGCAGCGGGGCTCCCTGCAATTGCGGCAGCATCCATCAGATTATTCTCCTTGATATATTTAACAGAGCCAGAGGTATCATAAAAAGGAATCTGAGCTGCAGAAGGAAGATATTCATCTAAAAACTCCTTGCACTGGGCAAGACCCTGCGGATGGGAATATACCCTCTTAATATCCTCCATCCTGACTCCAGGATTTACAATCAGATTATGAATCACTCTCAGCTGCGCCTCTCCGACTACGGTAATGTTCTCTTCTACATTAAGAAGATCAAGATTCTCGAAAATGGTACCACCAAGCGTGTTTTCCACAGGGATGACACCGTATCTTGCCCTACCGGAGGCAACGGCATCAAAAACATCCTTAAATGCCTTGCATGGCATTACTTTCTGATCCTCATTAAAAGTCCTTCTTATAGCCAGTTCGCTGAAAGCACCACGCTCTCCCTGGAAGGCCACGATATCATCACCTCTAGTCTCCTCGGTCGCACTTTCATTCTTTATCGATTCCGGTATGATTCTCGGTGTCTTCTCTACGGCCTTACCAACAACAGGAGCAAGCGCTTCAATATCTCTCATAAGGCGTTCAAACTGTTCTGGATATAAGGACTGAGGACCGTCGGAAAGAGCTTTCTCCGGATGGTCATGGACTTCAACTATTATTCCACTTGCACCTCCGGCAATCAAAGCTAAGGACATAGGGGAGACCATATCCCTTATTCCTGTCGCATGAGAAGGATCCCCGATTACGGGAAGGTGTGTCAGCTTCTGTACGACCGGGATAGCGGAACAGTCCAAAGTGTTTCTGGTCGCTTTCTCAAATGTCCTGATTCCCCTCTCGCATAAAACAACCTGATCCGTTCCAGATGCCATTAGATATTCGGCCGCCATAAGCCACTCTTCTATAGTAGCAGAGAGCCCTCTTTTCAAAAGTACAGGCATGCCTGTCTTTCCGACCTCTTTTAACAGCTCGAAATTCTGCATGTTCCTCGCCCCTATCTGGAACATATCGATATAATTTGCCATCATGGAAACATCTTTTGGAGAGACAACTTCCGTAGTTATCGGCATATCAAAAGCATCCCCGGCTTTTCGTAAATATTTTAAACCTTCCTCACCAAGGCCTTGGAAAGAATAAGGACTTGTCCTTGGCTTGAACGCACCACCTCTGAGAATTACAGCACCTGCTTCCCTTACTTTTTCGGCAATACGCATGATCTGCTCCTCGCTCTCGACTGCACAAGGACCAGCCATTACGGCTATTCTGCTTCCTCCAATCTTTACTTTACCGACACTTACTATCGTGTCCTCTTTTTTAAGCTCCCTGGAGGCAAGTTTATATGGTTTTGATATTGGAACAACAGAAGAGACTCCATCAAGAACCTCAATGCTTCTAGGATCTATGGCGCTCGTACCTACAGCCCCAAGAACGGTTTCTTCCTTACCAACTATTTCTTTTACAAGAAAACCCTTTTGTTTTAGAGTTTTCTTTATATTATTTTTTTCTTCAGGTGTTACACCTTGTTTTAATATGATTATCATGATAACTACTTATCCAATATTTATGATGTTTGGTCAACAAAAGAGGTAAGCGTGTACGATAAGATTTTCTCTGATATATTCAATATCTTTTCAGATGAACTGACAAGAAGAGGAATAGCCCTCCCCTCCGTCTCGGAAATAGCAGGAGAAGACAATGATCCTTATAGGATTCTGACCTCAACGATTCTTTCGCTAAGAACAAAAGATAAAGTAACAATTGAACGCTCCAAGGCATTATTTGAAAAAGCACCAGATATATATAGCCTATATGCCATGGATACAGAGGAACTGGCAGAGACAATAAAACCAAGTGCGTTTTATAAGAGAAAAGCAGAAAACCTTAAAGAGATTGCAAGAATAATAATAGAAAAATACGATGGTAAAATTCCCAATTCTATGGATGCTCTGCTTTCTTTACCTGGAGTAGGATTGAAAACAGCCTCTTTAACTCTGAATCTTGGATTCAATGAACTGGCAATCTGTGTAGACTGCCATGTGCATCAGATTTTAAATAGAATAGGAATAATAAAAACAAGAACTGCGGAAGAAACTGAAAAAGAGTTAAGGAACATACTTCCTAAAAGGTTCTGGATTCCTCTTAATGAAGTTCTCGTAAGCTATGGTCAAAACATATGTAGAAGTGTTTCTCCTCTTTGTTCTGAATGTCCATACAATGACAAATGCAAAAAAATCGGAGTAAGTAAGCATAGATAAAAACCACAGAGTCTCCTAAGCTCTGTGGCTTGTTTAACCTCAATCCATGAGAAGGCACCATCTTCAATTTCATAGATGGTGATGAATCATGTAGAATCGCAGATTCTATATATCAATAATACTAGTATATCAATAAGTATAGGGTTTGTTATATATCTTCTTGCATTATAAGTATTTATATGTTATACTCATACCATGACCGAAACAGTTAACGGGAAGACTGAGAAAAGAGAAGAGAAAGTGACCGTCTCCAGATGCATGGAGTTCAGGATAAACCCTACCATGGAGCAGAAGATCCTCATCTGGAAGACCTTCGGCTGCTGCCGCTTCGTCTGGAACAATCTCCTTGGGGAAAGAATCGGATATGAGAAGATTAACAAAGGAAAACTTCTCAATACAACACCAGCCCATCTGAAGAAGGAGCATCCTTTCCTTTCTGAAGTGGATTCCATGGCTCTTATAAACACCCAGCTGAATTTGAACCAGGCATGTAGGAAGCTCTTTCCAAAAGGGAAGGCTCCAAAGTTCAGGGCGAAGGGGAAGGATAAAAGGTCATATACAACGAACTGGATAAACAACAACATAGAGATAATCCACAAGAGTGATAGAGAGAACTACATCAAGCTTCCGAAACTCGGAAGAGTGCGCATCATACTCCACCGTGGCATACCGGACGAGTGGAGGATGAAGCATGCGACGATAAAGGAGACGGCAAGCGGGAAGTTCTATATATCTCTCACATTCGATGCGGATACAGAGCCAATGGAGACAAGGAAGAAGTTCGAGAAGGTCGAGGCCTTCGACTACTCGATGCCATCCCTCGTCGTCTCCGCATCAGGGGAGAACGACATCACCTCCGATGACATCCGCTGGTACCGCAGCCTTGAGGAGAGGATTGTAAAGGAACAGAGGAAGCTTTCTAGGATGCAGTACGGGTCTGCTAATTATTGGGAGCAGAAACACAGAATCGGGAAGCTTCATGAGAAGGCAAGTGCAAGGAGGAAGGACTTCCTGCATAAGCTCTCCAGGAAAGTCTCCGACACTTTTGATGCCGTAATAGTGGAGGACATAAACCTCCAGCACATGTCCAAGGCCATGAACTTCGGCAAGAGCGTATACGACAACGGATATGGGATGCTGAGGAACATGCTTTCCTACAAGCTGAAAGATAAGGGAAAGGTACTTGTGAAAGTAGATAGGTTCTTTCCCTCAAGTAAAAGGTGCTCTGCTTGCCATGAGATAAACCACGGCCTGAAGCTCTCTGATAGACAGTGGACATGCAAGAGTTGCGGCACGCATCATGACAAGGACAGGAACGCAACGAAAAACCTGCTGGATGAGGGAAAAGACATCCTATGCCGCTGGGCCAGTGGTGAAAGCTCGCTGTATCTGACATCATCGGGTGTCTTGAGTGAGAAGAAGCTCCATCCTCATGCTCACAGTAATGTGAGACAGGCTGGAGAGTAGGTCACCACAAAAAAACAAGAATCAACTCATTTTCAAGATTTCATTCATCTCATTCTCTGAAAGTTTGAGAATGTCAGCAACACGATCTGAAGAAATTCCTCCGGCAAGCATCGCCCTTGCGTTTGATATTGTCGCCTCCCGTCTTCCTTCCACTCTTCCCTCTGCTCTTCCTTCCGCTCTTCCCTCTGCAAGACCTTCTGCACGAGCTTCCAATCTTGCCTCTGCCTTACCTTCAGCAAGTTCCTGGGCAAAAAACTCTCTCATATATTCATACATTTTTTCCTGCACACCTTCCTTCAGAATATATCTTACAATCTTTCCCGTAATTGGCAAAATCATTTCTTCTTCCGCATATATTACAGAAAGGTCTCCAAGAAGATCATCCCTCTCTATACCTCTCTGCCCATTCGGAGAGACATGTACCATATATAGGCGCATCCCTTTTGACGGCATAATTTTTCTTCCCTCAGGCTCATAAAGACTAATCATGGTCACACTTTCGTTATCTCCCATCACATCATGCCGGTTGAGCATTATTACAGAACCTCGTCTCTGATGGTTCCATTGCTCTCCCATTCTCAAAAGCTTAGAGCCGACAAGATAAGAGTGAAACAGTCCCCGTTCAACGGAAGACCTCTCCTTATATGTATTGGGTTCTAGATCATAGATGTTACCACTCTCATCATACACCATGACATCAGCTATGATGTCCCGCCCTCCAGGATTCATAATTCTCTCTTGTACCGCAACATGACGAGGTACAACCTCTTCCCCTGTTATCACAGAAGCAATGTATGCAGCAAATTGAGGAAAATACCTGCAAGCGAAAGAAAATGTGACATCACTGAGCAGCGTCTCCTTCCTGAGCATACCCCTTATTCTTTCTTCAACACGTTTTTCTAAAATATTTTCACTCATATAAATTAACAGCAGAAAACCCTCTAACCTATTAATTTTCAAAAAAAATAGGGATATTTCTCTTGTGAAATACCCCCTGCATTAAAGAACATCTACTTTATTTATTAACGACGCCTTTTAAAGCTCCTTTGCTTGCCTTAAGAATTGAAAAAAGGATAAGCAAATGATAGATGAATCCTTCAAGCCATTCAAAAATCTCTGTTCCGCTGAAATTGCCAAAACCGTAAACGAAATCAGAGAAGATGATTACAAGCACCCATACAACAGAGACTATAATCATTGAATATTTCGTGAATACCGGTTTGATTCCAGAGATAAACAGAGGGACTATTATCAGAAGACCGCATACGATAAGAACAACACCTAAAATTATGTTAATCGTATCATCTCCAATAGCCCTGTAGAGATCATTACCACTTCCATTGGCAACTCCCTCGATTCCTATGCAGACGAAAAGCAGTCCGATAAGAAGTTTTAGTCCAACATCGCCAACGGTTTTAATTGTCGCTTTAGCCATAGCCTTGCCTCCAAAACTTGAATTATTAATTCGCAATCAATTATACTATTCTCGTGATAAAACTAATAGTCTTTTTAGGAAATCCAGGACAAGAATACAAAAACACAAGACATAATGTTGCTTTCTCTCTTTTTGATGAGATTGTAGGAAATGATAGCCTGTCAAATAAATTTCATTCAATTTTTGCACAAAAGAGCGGCATAAAACTCATTAAACCTATGACATTTATGAACCTATCCGGAACCGCGGTAAGTGAAGCCGCATCATTTTACAAATTAAAAAGCAACGAGATTCTTGTCTGCCATGATGATTCAGAGCTTAAAGTCGGAGAAGTCAGGCATCAGGAAGGAGGGGGGCTTAAAGGGCATAAAGGGCTTAAGGATATCGCACAAAGGCTTGGAAATGACAACTTTCAAAGATTAAGAATTGGAATAGGACGGCCAAAGTATGGGGACATGAGAATCTATGTACTATCTCCATTCACAAAAGAAGAACAGATATACATAAAATCTGCTCTTACAGAAGCACAAAACATAATCAAAAAACTAATTTAGATGTTTTTTTATCTACTTCCATTTTTCTTTTCATGCTAAACTAAAGGGAGCAAAGGAGGATTGTAATGGAAAAAAGAGACTTCCGTATCTCTGATATCGTAAGAAGTGACTTAAAACTTTCTACTCCGGTCTTTGAAACAGATGAAAATATATCTGAGCTTTATAGAGAGGCTCTGTCAATCGCATACAGTTATAATCAGAAAGAGAAAGAAAAAGGTAAATCCGATTTTATATCGGCAAGTAAACTACATGCGACTGCGGTTCTCCATCTTCTTTACCAAATTGTTTTAACGGCCTGCATGAATGCAGGACATGCTGATTTCTTTCTAAGAAGACAATCTGCGATAAACGATAATGATGATTTAAAAAACGCACTGTCATTCTATTCCAATCACTTTCCATCCCCTCTTCTTAATGACAACAAGGAATTAAACAGCTTCATAAGAAGAGAAGAGGATTCCAGGGCTTTCTTCATTCACCAGGTCATGATAAACAATCCGGCACTGGTTGAAGCGTCTAAGCCATTCGTTTATCCAGAAGGGCTTCAGTACCCAAGCGGTTTCTCTTCTTTGGCTTCATTGCTTTCTGCGTATATTAAAGATGAGAGCAGAAATGGAAAGAGCCTTGCGGATGAGGACATTTTTACCCTGCTTACGAAACCAAGCCGGATATATCCTAATTCTCTTACAGATCAGATTAAATACATAATAAGAGAATGGGCGTATATGCTCCCCAAGGAGTTAATTGAACTTTTACAACTATCTATCTCGTATATTAGAGAAGAGGAAAAAGACAGGGGAATTCCCGGACCTCCCGGACCGATGCCTATTACGGATTATTCGGACGAACAGTATGAATACGAGGCGTTCAGTGATGATTCGAACTGGATGCCACGTGTAGTAATGATGGCTAAATGCACCCTGGTATGGCTGGATCAACTGTCAAAAGAGTATAAGAGGGATATTACCCGATTGGATCAGATTCCAGACAGGGAGCTTGATCTTCTTAGAGAAAGAGGTTTCACAGCCCTGTGGCTTATTGGTCTATGGGAAAGAAGTACTGCAAGTAAAACAATAAAGAATCTTTGTGGAAATCCGGATGCGGAAGCATCTGCATATTCGCTTAAAGATTACGACATCTCCCCTTCCATCGGAGGATGGCCAGCACTTGAAAACCTAAGAGAAAGATGTAAAGCAAGAGGAATCAGGCTTGCATCGGATATGGTTCCAAATCATACGGGTCTTGATGGAAACTGGGTTTATGAGCACCCTGACTACTATATAAGCCAGGACTGGCCACCATTCCCATCATATACATATAATGGCCCGGATCTCTCTACAAACCCAGATTTTGAAGTAAAGATTGAAGATCATTATTACAACAGGACGGATGCAGCTGTCACATTCCGCCTAATCGATAAGAGAAACGGTAAAGTGAGATACGTTTTCCACGGTAATGATGGTACAACAATGCCTTGGAATGATACGGCACAGCTTGATTACCTTAATCCGGAGACGAGGGAAGCTGTTATTCAAAAAATCATCCATGTGGCAAAGAATTTCCCAATCATTCGTTTTGATGCTGCCATGACGCTCGCAAAGAGGCATATACAACGCTTATGGTATCCTAAGCCAGGAGAGGCTGGAGATATCGCAGGAAGAGCCGTACATAGCCTCAGTAACGATGAGTTCAACAGGAGAATACCAAATGAATTCTGGAGAGAGGTAGTTGATAGGGTTGCAGTGGAAGCCCCCGATACTCTTCTTCTTGCAGAGGCATTCTGGATGATGGAGGGCTATTTCGTAAGAACTCTTGGAATGCACAGGGTTTATAACTCGGCATTCATGAACATGCTTAAGAATCAGGAGAACCAGAAATATCGCCTTGGCATAAAGAACACACTGGTATTTGAACCGGAAATCCTTAAACGTTATGTGAACTTCATGAATAACCCCGATGAAGAGACGGCCATAGCACAGTTTGGAGACGGTGACAGGTATTTCGGCGTATGCACCCTTCTTGCAACCCTCCCTGGTCTTCCAATGATCGGACATGGACAAATCGAAGGGTATCATGAGAAATATGGAATGGAATATAAGAGAGCCTATTGGGATGAGAAGCCAAACCAGTGGCTTGTGGGAGAGCATTATAGACGCATCTTCCCTCTCTTCAGAAGAAGGTATCTCTTCAGCAACGTAGACCATTTCAATCTTTATGACTGCTATGATAATGGAAACATCCATGAAAGCGTATATGCATATGTAAATGGACAAGGTAATGAAAGAACGCTTGTTCTTTATAACAACCAATATGAAAGAATCTGGGGGAATATCAAGCAGAGCGTACCAAAGCTCGATAAGAGCAATGGAGAGAAAAAGACAGTAACAACTCAGCTTGCTGATAACTTAGGCCTTTCTTTCAGAGCCAGAAGGTATGTTATTCTTGAATGCTTTACTGATGGACTTATGTACTTATATCCTTCCATCAAACTCTTTGAAGAGGGCTTTAACTTCTCTTTAAACGGCTACGAAGCAAGAGTCTACTGGAATATAAGGGAAGTCGAAGATACGGATGGATCTTATGAGATACTTTGGAACACATATGGTGAAAAGGGAGTAAAAAACATACGTGTTGCCATCTCGTTAATCCGATTAAAGAACCTTTATAAACTATATGAGCCTTTTAGAACGAAGGAATTCATATCAACGCTTGCGGAGATGACGGAAGGAAAGGGATCTTCTGTGAAGGAAAGACAAGCACTCCTGACCATAGCTGAAGTATATACGAAGCTTCCAGAGCTTTATAAGACATTTGATGATGTTGTAAAACAGATGCTTGGAAATATTGAAGATGTTGAACCGAAGAAGATGGTATCGGATTTCCGTCTTATATCCACACTCTTTAAGAGAAAAAAGAGTCTTGGCCTTTCAAGTTGGGGACAAATGGAAAACATTCTCCCTCTCTTGCTTGCTGAGGCAATAGCCCTAAGACCTTTCTCCAACGCAAAGAGCATAAGAGAGTGTATGGAGACGGCAGATGAGATGCTTCTTGAATACCTATTTGAAGAGGAAGTATCACGTCTTGCATTAAGCGAGGAAGAGGCAAGGCTTGTTGGACACGCTGCCGCACTTTTCCTCACAGCTTCATACAGCATCGATAAAGATGATCTTAAGAGCCCGGCAAAGGTATTAAAGGAGATATTAAAAGACGAGGGTGCTGCGAATTTCGTCGCGCTCAATGAATATCAAGGAACCAGATGGTACAATAAGGAAAAAATGCAATTGCTGATTCTGGTAATAACCCTATCTCTTGCCGTAAGATTCGATAGCAAAGGTTTTGATGAGGATCTGTTCCTCAAAGACCTCTTGGAAAGAGAGATAAAAGCCGAGTATAAACTCGATAATCTCTTAAGCAAAGAGGAGTAACTTAAAAGGACCCATTGCATTGTCATCGGGTCCTTTTGCATTTAAGAGCCTTGTACCTTGATAAGGGTTTTGTTGACTAGAAACAATAGCAGGCTGTAAAATCTATGTATGAAAACGTGGTTTACATACATAGCTTCCGTACTTTTTGCGCTGGCTACGGCTTTTTTATTTGCTGATTATGAATTGGCAGCGATAGCTTTCTCCCAGGCTTCGACATATTTGCTAAGGATTGGAACTTTCATAACCATTCCTTTGATAGCTTTCTCATTTACAAGCGCAATCGCCTCAATAAGAAAAGACAAACTAGGAACAAGCGTCGCTTCCGGACTGACAGGTTGGACCATTATCACAACAATAATATTACCGATAATACCTGCTGTATTTTTCTATCTCTATCCACTCTCTTTCCCTGTTACAAGCAGTGCGGGTTCTAGCGGGAATATTGTAGGCTATTATGTGGACTATGCAATGATGTCCAACGCCTCTGCATTGTCAATCGTTAATCCATTTAATATCATGGCAACCGCATCAAGTGTGATTCTTCCGCTTTTAATAATATCCTGGATATTCGGTCTGTTTCTAAATCCTTCTTCCGATACGATAAGACCTGCATATGCTGTGATGAACTCTTTTTCGGAAATCATGCATAAGATTTCAAGATTCTACACTGTTTACGGCTATATAATCGCCTACTTTGCATTTACTAACTTATTCTTATCCATATATGTTGAAAAGACGGTGCTGGCCTCTCCTTTCTTCTTCATCATGTTGCTTGTAATAGCTCTTACGATAATACTGGTCGTTCTTCCACTTTTATTTGCAATATTTACCAGATTCAAGAAAAACCCATATAAGGTGCTGTTCCTCAGTCTATCAACTCTTATTATGGCAACATCTACATCAGATATACTCTCTTCAGTCCCTATTAATATATCAGCATCGAGATACAGCCTAGGTGTTCAGAAAAGAAATGCTGTTACATCGACATTCTTCTATACGATATTCGCTAAAGGAGGAAGCGCAGCGGTAAGTACTTTCCTTATTCTTACCCTCATAACTGCAATGGGTGGCGTAATAGACACCTCAAGTATTATTTTCATAGCAATTGCATCAAGTGCAGCCTCTTTCGTATCTTTTACATCTTTTGGCATGGAAAGCGTTATTACGACTTATATCGCTTTGAAAATGCTAAATATCGAACTTTATGGTGCGGAATCGGCATTACTATCAATATTGATGATTACAAACGGTCTATCCTCACTAATCGATGCTGCTATCATGGCACTAGGAACAAAATACATTTCGGTTAAGACAAAAACCGATCTTGATATTCCATATAAGGATTACATCTGATGAATAAACTAGTCTCAAGAGCTGTATTGATAATAGAAATCATACTCACATTATTATTCTCTGCAATAATAATAGATACATGCCTTGTTTATTACGACAGCGGCATCAATCCTTCTTTCTCCATTATCACAACTACCCTATCAATGGCAATTGCCATAATATTCCCTTTAGCTGCCCATATAGTCATCCGTCTGAAGCATAGAAGCAACACACCGGAAGGAGAGATCCTCCCCTTTCTCTTTCTTTCAATAACGCTCGAATGCGTGTCTTTTCTTCCTACATATTATATTGAAACGGGAAATCTTCTATTAGATCCAATCCTGATAAACGTTCTAATCAGATTCGCATTCATCACAAACGCACTGATTTTCATGTTTGTTGCGCTTCTATTAATGGGAGTTAACAATAACAACTATCTTTCTTATTTCATACTTTCTGTTATTTCAGCCCTGATACTTTCAATAATGGCACCAAACAGCTCTGCAATACAGATGGCAGGAAGTAATTTCGGTTCTGATTATGATGTCTATTTTAATTTTGCAATTACCCTGATCACAATAGCAACAATTGTGACTTTTATCGGAGCGGCGGTAAAAGATAAGATGAGACACAGCATAGAAAGATGTATAACTTACATACTGATTACTATCGGGAATTATGGCATCTTTTCAAAAACCAGCATGATAGTAACATTGATTTCATCCGTCATCATGATAATTGGTTCGCTGATGTTAATGATAACAAGCAAGGAGTCATTCTAAAAAACGGGCCCACTTTGAAGTGGACCCTAGTTGATCTAGTTGTAGTTTATTATGCTCTTATCGTAATCAGATGGGGCATCATAACCAAGAAGGTTCATCAGTGTCGCGGCAATTGACGATATTCCAAGACCTTCATTAAGATTTGTGGAATACTCGTTATTATAACATGGATCGTAGATGATACAGGGCACAGGGTTGAGAGAGTGGCTTGTCTTCGCCTTTGGCTCCCCATCACCTTTTCTCTTTATGTTTCCACTCTTATCATGTTCATACATGTCATCCGCATTACCATGGTCTGCTGTAACAACCATGACACCACCTGCTTTCTCGATAGCTTCCTTAAGTCTTCCAATCTGAAGATCCATACCTTCCATTGAACAGACTACTGCCTCAAAGACACCTGTATGTCCGACCATGTCTCCATTTGGATAGTTGAGCTTGATAAGATCCCACTTTCCACTCTCTATTTCCTTTATCACACGGTCTGTAATCTCAGCACACTTCATCCAAGGTCTCTGCTCAAATGGTACTATATCGGAAGGAATCTCAACATACTCTTCAAGATTCTCATCGAATTTTCCGCTTCTGTTTCCATTAAAGAAGTATGTTACGTGTCCAAACTTCTGAGTCTCAGAAATACTGAACTGCTTTACTCCTGTTGCACATAGATATTCAGCAAGCGTTCTATCAATTGATGGAGGAGAAACAAGATACTGATGAGGGATGTGCAAATCTCCATCGTATTCCATCATTCCTGCATATTCAACCTTCGGGAATCTCTTTCTATCGAACTCTGTGAAGTCTTTCTCCTCAAAGGCTTTTGTAATCTCAAGAGCTCTATCTCCACGGAAATTGAAAAGAATTACGCTATCGTTATCCTCAATAGTTCCAACGGGTTTTCCATCCTCTGCGATTACAAAAGGAGGAAGATCCTGGTCGATAGCCCCAGTCTCCTTTCGAAGCGTCTCAATAGCTTCATGAGCGTTGTTAAAATAGCGGCCCTCGCCAAGAACATGAGTCTCCCAACCCTTTCTAACCATATCCCAGTTAGCATTATAACGGTCCATTGTTATAACCATTCTTCCGCCACCGGATGCAATCTTGGCATCAAAAGTTCCATCACTTGAAAGATCCTTGAGGAAAGCATCAAAAGGATCAAAGTAATCGAGAGCACTCATCTCCCCTACATCTCTTCCATCAAGAAGAGCATGTACTCTGACTTTTTTCACACCTTCCCTTTTCGCCTCTTCAACCATATGTTTGAGATTATCGATATGGGAATGCACGTTTCCATCAGAAAGAAGACCAATGAAATGCAGTGTACTGTCATTGTCCTTAACGTTCTTTATGAGTTTTTTCCATGTATCTCCCTGATACATATCACCAGAGTTGATGGAATTAGCAACAAGCTTAGCCCCCTGGGCAAAAACCCTTCCACAACCCATTGCATTGTGACCTACCTCACTGTTTCCCATATCTGCATCACTAGGAAGACCGACGGCAAGCCCATGAGCTTTTAATTTAGTATTCGGACATGTTGCATAGAGCTTATCGAGGTTTTTTGTCATAGCCTGAGCTACAGCATCCCCATCCTTGTATTTGCCAAAACCAACACCATCCATGATGACCAGCATTACCGGTCCTTTCCTACTTATCTTACCATTTTTCTTTAAAGGTTCTACCATATGTTTCTCCTTTGTCTATCTAAATATACCTAATTCCTCTTAATCGGTGAAGTAGCCTTTTTAAGGTAATCGAGACTAGATTCATCGACTCTGTCTCTCAGACTCTCATAAACCCTCTTATGATAGTCATTGATCTGTTTGATCTCCTCATCAGAGAGAAGGGTATCATCTATCAAGGCTTTTTCGTATGGAACTAAGGTAAGAACTTCAAAAGAATAGAAATCTCCGAATTCAGTTGAGATATCCTCTTTTACCATAATAAGATTCTCTATTCTTATTCCGTGGCGACCTTCCTTATAGACACCGGGTTCATCGGAAATCACCATACCTGGTAAAAGAGGCACATCTATCAGGTGTGACGATATCTTCATCGGCCCTTCATGTACATTCAGATGACAACCAACACCGTGCCCCGTTCCATGAAAATAACTCTCTCCATTCTGCCATAAAAACTGTTTGGCAAGCACATCCAGATGTACTCCACATGTTCCTTTTATGAAACGCTGCCGGCAAAGAGCAAGATGTCCTTTCAGGACAAGGGTGTAATCTTTTTTCTCCTCTGCTGTCGCTTTTCCGAAAAGAAGTGTCCTTGTGACATCCGTCATGCCATACTCGAACTGGCTTCCAGTATCGAGAACGAGAAGACCATCTCCTACTATCTTCTTATTACTCTCAGCATTTGCGCTGTAATGGCACATGGCACCATGCTCTGAGAAACCTGAAATCGGGGAGAAAGATGGTCCAAGATAGCCGTTTCTTCTTTTTCTTTCCTTTGCAAGAGCATCGGATACGGAAATCTCATCAGTAACCTTACTTCTTTCCAAGTGTGCAAGGAAATTAACATAAGCAGCTCCATCCTCAACATGGCTTCTCCTCATACCTTCTCTTTCAACATCGTTCTTTACTGCTTTCAAATCAGTGGTTATATCTCTACCTTTTACATCATTATCAGAAAAAAAACTCTTAAAAGACATTACCACCTTCGACGGATCGTAATAGCCCTTTCCGTGTATCAGCGATGAGAGACTATCATAGACATTACTGTAATCCTCTATCTCAAATGGATAGCTATCAAATCTTTCAAAACGGCTCTTTGAAGTAAAAAGCACGGCTTTATCAAGACTGATGAACATGAAAGCATAGAATACGGGATTGTAAGGGATATCATCTGCACGCAGATTAGTAAGCCATGCGATATCATCAAGGCTTGAAAGGAAGAACCAGGAAACCCCTTTTCTTTTCAATTCCCTTCTTAGAAGATCCAATTTTTCAGAGGAGGAGATACCGCAATACTCCTTCCTCATCTCAGTAATCCTCGTCTGAGGAATATTTGGTCTGTCATTCCAGATTGAGGAAAGTATATCCTTTGTCGGGACAAATGAGATTTCTTTTCCTTTCAAGACTTTTGAAATCTTATCAAAACTGCTTATGGAGATTTCACTCTCCTCAACTCCAACCCTATCCCCTTTTTCAAGGTTCGAAAGCATCCATTCAATGGCGGAAGGATCTTCGCTTTCCATCTTCATCATTTCAAACTCAGTATTCTTAATCTCTGATGCAGCTTGAATGAAATATCTACTATCAACCCATAAAAGCGCCTTATCTTGTGTTACAACCACAGTTCCAGCACTACCTGTAAAACCCGATATGAATTCTCTTGTTCTCCAATGTGGTGCCACATACTCACTCTGATGTGCATCTGAGCCAGTTATATAATATGCTTTAAGATTGTTTTCACTTAGTTTTTTTCTTAGCGCTTCCAGCTTTTTCCCTATACTCATTATCTGCACTCCTTTTATTTATTAATACTAATAAAACTACACCTATTAAGACCATCAAAGCACAGAAAACCTGTCCTTTGCTAATATTTAAAAGAGAAGAAAAAACAGCTATGTTATCACTCCCCTTTCCAAGCTTTATTACATATCCTATGTTAGAATCCGGCTCCCTCAAATACTCTATAAGGAACCTGAACAAACCATATAGGATAAGATAGACGGAAAATATTGTCCCATGCCTCAGATTCTTTTTAATCTTCAATGGCCTGATAATGAAAAACAGAATCAGAAAAATGACAATTCCTTCAAAAAAAGCCTCAAAAAGCTGTGTCGGAAAACGTGGAAGATTCAAATAATCACCATAGGCATAAGTAATGGAACATTTGTCTGCAATTTCCCTTACCCATTCATATGATGTGGAAAATCTCTCAGCATCAGGAAAAACCATTCCTATTGCCGATGAAGTAACCCTTCCATATAACTCTCCATTAATGAAATTTCCAAGCCGTCCGAACGTATAGCCAAGAGGAAGTCCCGCTATTATCACATCGGTAATTTCAAGAATGTTCCTTTTTTTTCTATGGGAATAAATCAGACCGCCAATGAAGCATCCCAATGCACCTCCATGGTAGCTCATACCAGGAAGTCCAACAAAATGCCCATTTCTAAAAGGCCAGAACATCATCCACGGATGAGTAAGATAATAAGTGGTATCACTATAAAAAAGACAACTGAAAACCCTAGCCCCGATAACAAGGCCAACAATAGCGTAGAAAAAGAGAGACTCACTCTCATCACTGCTTATTTTTAAAACTCCATCATGTTTTACCTGATATCTGAAGAGCAGGTACGTTATGAAAAATGCAATGATATACATCAATGCATACCAACGGATTGGAAGAAAAGAAAAAATATAAGGGTCAATCCAGGTTGGAAAATTTAAATAAAGTCCCATGCGTTGAGTATAGGTTTCATCAATATCACTCGTCAATTCTACAAAAGATGGTAATTTTGTTTTATATTATTAGACATGAGAAAAATCTTGTCTTTACTTTTGATTTTCATAACATTTACAGCAGCATTCGCAGGCGGTGTTAACGAGAATATAGTAAATAATACAATATCAATGCCATTGAAGGAGAGCTCAGGAGAAAGAAGCATAAGTGAGATACTCTACTCTCTTTCAAACGTTTATGCCCTTTTGGACAGGTATTACCTATACGATATAGATAATGAGGAGATGGCTGAAAACCTAATATCGGCTATGATTGCCTCTCTTGGAGATAAATACTCTTATTATGTAAAAGCCGAGGATATGAGCGATTATGAGGAACAGTATACCGGTGAATACGTAGGAATCGGCACTTATGTTGCAAAAATGAATCCAATATATGCGGACATCAATGATCCTCTTACCTGGATGCTTCAGATAGTAAGTCCATTTCCCGGTGGACCTGCAGAGAGAGCAGGATTAAGAGCAAATGATTTAATCAGTGCCATAAACGGAGAAAGTGTTTTCACCCTTAATGCCACTGAAGCTTCAAGACTATTAAGAGGAAAGGAAGGGGAAGCTCTTACTCTGGATGTTTACAGAGATGGAACGGAATTTGAACTGACTCTTATGCCGGAACATGTAATCACGCCTAATCTCGCATACGATGTCATTTATGATGACATAGGCTATTTGCATTTGTATATGTTTAATGAAAGCAGCTATGAAAGTGCGGAAAAAGCTCTCTCTGATATGATTAATCAAGGGATAAACAGCCTTATAATCGATTTAAGAAACAATGGAGGGGGAACGGTGGACACCTGTGAGAAAATCACAGATATGTTTCTCAGTGAAGGAGCTATCGTAACAGTCAGATTTAAAGAAGACAGCGGTATTGAGGACAGTACGTATTATGCGGATAGAAACACAATGCTTGATTCTGATGTTCCAATTGTCATATTAGTTAACGGTGGTACGGCAAGTGCAAGTGAGATAATGACAGCTGCTTTGAAAGATAACAACAGGGCGACTGTAATAGGAAGTCAGACCTTTGGTAAAGGTATTATTCAGAGCGTTATTCCTTATAATGGTGGCTTTCTCTGTTTTACCGATGCTAATTACTATACTCCTAATGGAGATAGCATACATGAAGTAGGAATAAAACCCGATATAATAATAGAAGAAAGAAATTACAGCGAAGAAGAACTAAAGAGCTATGAAGAGTTCCTCAGTACGGACAAAATCAATTCCTTCATAGAGGAAAATCCAGTCTACAGTATTGAAAACGTGGAAAGATTCGCAGATCTCAATGCAAATAGCGGAGTTCCTCGTGATCTTCTCTCTCTTCTTCTACGTAATGAATACTATTACAGAATGGATTATGATGAGAGACCTGTTGTCCTGGTTGATTATGATGAGGTATTAAAAGAGGCAATTACTTTTCTTGGAAAAGAATTATGAGAGTACTGCTTATAAAAAAAGATAAGATAAACGGAAACATTTATGAATTATCCAAAAAGGAGAGCAACTACCTGACAAACGTTCTTCGCCTTAAAAATGGAGATTCCTTTAAAGCAAAGGATGAAAAGGAAAACATATATAACGCTCTCTTAAACGGAAATTATCTTACTCTATCGGAAAACAATGATGATGTTCTTTTTCTGGATGCAATGCCTTCATTTAAAGGACATTTCCAAAGAATCCACCTTTACCAGTCAATATTAAAAGGTAAGAAGAACGAACGAGTGCTTAGAGATTCTCAGGAAGCCGGAGTTGAAAAGTTAACTTTCATATCGACAGAATTTACTTCTGCAGATGAAATAACAGAACATGAGGCATCAAGACTTGAAGCAATTAGAAGAGAGGCCGTACAACAGTCCGGGGCAAAAGTAATGGATATCGGCGCCGTCATGAAATTCGATGATGCGATAGAAGAAGCAGAGGGTATAATCCTTATTCTCCATCAAAGTCCGAGAGTAATGACAAAATCGATAAAAGAGGCTCTGCAGGATGTGAAAAAGGAAGATGTAATCTCCGTATTCATAGGATCTGAAGGAGGATTTTCAGATGCCGAATGTGAGAAAGCAGAGAAAAGAAACGCTATACCCGTACTGCTTAAAACAAATATTTTGAGAGCTGAAAATGCATCAATATATACTATCTCTGCTATTCAGACTCTGTTAAATGAATAAGGGAAAGAAATTATCTATGTCATTATGATATATATGCGGTTTAAATCATCACGGATAAATCATAAACGCTATATATAGTGTAATAAAATATAACCTTTAATTCTATTAATTATATGATATGTTAAGAATTATTTAAAAATCATACAAATGTCTATTTTTGTTAATAACACGTGAAAAACTCTGAATAAAAAGGCAATTTTAACAAATATTGCTTTACTTGGTTTTTAAATGAAACTTATATAAAAACATATACTATATTCTAATATATTTCTTTATATATAAAATAATTAACACATATCGTAATTTTGTTACAAATATAACTTAAAAAAGCAAAACAGAGTGTTTTCACCACTTTTTTCACACCCCTGTGGAAAACATGTGGAAAACTGAGGAAAAACCATATATAGTGTACCTACTTTTTATTTATGAATCCTCATTAACCTGATATAATTTCAGTATGGCCGTATATGGAATTGGAAACCCTTTAATAGATCTTCTGTGCTT
This sequence comes from uncultured Spirochaetaceae bacterium, assembly GCA_944390015.1. Classification (GTDB taxonomy): domain Bacteria; phylum Spirochaetota; class Spirochaetia; order Sphaerochaetales; family Sphaerochaetaceae; genus Ornithospirochaeta. Next base: position 153,523 of record CALXOL010000001.1, on the reverse strand, counting down.
TGTAACGGATAAGGATATAGAAAATCTTTCATTGTTTAAAGGAACAATGAATCTCATAGATGAAGATAAGAGAAAGGAAATCGTAGAGTATCTTAATAAAAAAGAAATAAGATATTCATGCGGGGGATCGTGCCCTAATACGATGGTCACATTGAAAAGCCTTGGAATAGAGACCACTCTTGCCGGAGGAATAGGTTTTGATGATCTAGGAAAAATGTATAAGAGCAGGCTTAAAGAACTCGGTGTTAACGATGAGCTTGTAGAAAATAATGCAGCAACTGGGACATCAATAATACTCGTAACGGAAGACAGGGAAAGGACCATGTGTACTTTTCTTGGTGCAAATAGGAATTTTAACAAGGACGATGTAAATTTAGAGAGTGCAAAAAAAGCGGATATATTCTACTTCACTGGATACATGTGGGATACCGACTCTCAGCAAGGAGCCATAAGAAAGGTTCTTGATATAAAGAAAAAAAGCAATTTCATCGTTGCCTTTGATATCGCAGATCCATTTGCTGTTGGAAGATACAGACAGACTTTCTTCGATATCATAAAAGAATACGTGGATATTGTTTTTGCAAACAGTGAGGAAGCCCGTTACCTTATAGACAACTACGATGCTTATGAATGTTCAAAGAGTATCGGAAAACTATGTAAGACTGCCGTAGTTAAAAATGGTAAGAAAGGCTCTTATATATCTCATGATGGTAAAATATATGAAATTCCTGTATATGGAACCAATAGACCTATAGATACGACGGGGGCGGGAGATACATATGCAGCTGGATTCTTATATGGAGTACAGAAAGGTTATTCTGTAGAAGATTCAGGTAAGATTGCATCGATATTGGCTGGAGAGATAATAAATCAGATTGGTGCTCAGTTCAGTGTTGAAAAAAGTAATGAACTCATGAAATACCTTGATGAGAATTTCAAATAGATTTTATTGACAATAATTATTATTAAATATATATTATTAATATCATAGGATTTGATATACTTATGAAACAGATTAGACAGACACTACAGAAAGAAGTTACATATAATGCTGTAATGAACATGATGGGACATCCTACTGCGGAGGAAGTCTATGACTGTGTACATAAAGCCTATCCTCACATCTCAAAAGCAACAGTATATAGAAACCTGTCAGCTTTAGAAGATAAGGGAGTCATAAGAAGAGTTCCTAAGCTGGGAAACGGATCAGATAGGTATGATAAAAATATAAAACCACATTTTCACGCAAAATGTATTAAATGTGGTAAAATATTTGATGTATCACTTCCAGTAGAAGGAATTATCGAAAATGCAAAGGTTATGGAAGATGAGAATTTCAATCTCTATTCCTATCAACTGATATTCGAAGGTACCTGCAGCGAATGCAGGATAAAGGAGAATTAAAATGGAACTAAAGGGATCTAAGACGGAAAAGAACCTTCAGACAGCGTTTGCCGGTGAGAGCCAGGCAAGAAACAAGTACACCTACTTCGCATCAAAAGCAAAGAAGGAAGGTTATGAGCAGATTGCAGCTATCTTCTTAGAGACAGCGGACAATGAGAAAGAGCACGCAAAGCTCTGGTTCAAGCTTTTACAGGAAGGTGGAGAGATTGCTTCAACAGCTGAGAATCTTAAGGAGGCTGCAGCTGGTGAGAACTACGAATGGACAGATATGTATGCTACATTCGCAAAAGAAGCAGAAGAAGAGGGATTTACAAAGATTGCTGCTCTATTTAAGGGAGTTGCAAAGATAGAGAAAGAGCATGAGCAGAGATATCTTGCTCTTTTAAAGAATGTTGAAGGCGGACTTGTTTTCAGCAGAGACGGAGAGATGATCTGGAAGTGCAGAAACTGTGGTCATATCCATGTAGGAAAAGCAGCTCCTGGAGTATGCCCAGTATGTGCTCACCCACAGGCTTATTTCGAACTCGTAGGAAAGAACTATTAATTAAAACAGTTCTAGAAAAATCAAGGGCCACCAAATCTGAGGTGACCCTTTTAATTTATCTGTTATTTTTATTTCTTTCGGTAGGTATTATCCTTACCTGCTTATAAACCCCTTCTCCTTCGCTTTTGGTATCAACTCCCTTAAAATCATTTAAAGCAGTATGAACGAGGCGACGCTCAAAAGGATTCATAGGCTCTAATAGCTTACTTCTACCGCTTCTTCTAACATATTCGGCACTTCTGATTGCATTCCTTACAATCTGATCCTCATGCCTCATACGATAGTTCTCACTATCTATTACTATTTTAGCATCCTCATCTATATTGGCCGCATATACATTGGCAAGAAGCTGTATGGCATCAAGATTCTTACCCTTTCTGCCAATAAGTATGCTCGAATTATCGCTTTCTATATTAAGACATATCTTACTATCTCTTCTTGATGTAATAGTAATATCGGCCTCATATCCCATTTTCCTTATAAGAGTCGATATAAACTCAATGGTTTTCCTCTCAACATCGCTCTCTGCTATGAGTTTTTCGCCCTTCTCTGGAATATCCTCGGCATTACTGGCCTTTTCTATATCTTCTTTTTCCTCTTCTCCATAATAGACGCGGATTTTAACATAACTCCTCTTGAAGAGACCTTTCTTAGTCTCCTCAAGAACTTCTACATATACATCATCATTTACGAGTCCTAATTCCTGCCTTGCCTTCTGCAAAGCTTCGGACTCCGTTTTTCCTTCAAAATCCTTAAACATTTTTACTTCCTTCTCTTTTTCTTCTTCGCAAGAGCTTTTTCTTCATCTTCCTTCTGAATTTCAAGCTTGAACTGCGTACCTTTCTTTTTGTTTACATAGATCTGAGTACCAATTGAAATCAGGTTCGTAGCAGACCAGTAAACTAGAAGACCTGATGGGGCATTGTAAAGAATGAAGAAGAATATGATAGGCATTCCATATGTCATGAACTTCATCATTCCAGCCTGACCTGCAGCAGCTGATGAGGAATTCTGAGTAATCTTCATACTGAAAATCATACTGAATGTATAAAGAATCGGTAGAAGATGTATCTGATTTCCAATTAGAGGAATCCTAAAAGGAAGCGTAAATATTGTCTCAGGTATTGATAAGTCAGTTATCCAACCTGGAATAAACATCGCTCCTCTTAAGTCGATGTTCTTATTCAATAATCCATAGAATGCAATAAGAATAGGGAACTGAATCAACATAGGCCAACATGAACTCATAGGATTTATTCCCTCTTCCTTATAAAGCTTTGCCATTGCAGCATTTTGTGCCTGTGGATTATCTGGATACTTCTCTTTTATCGCATTAAGTTTTGGAGTAAGAGCACTCATTTTAGCAGTAGACTCAGTACCCTTCTTCGAAAGAGGATGTAGAAGTAGCTTGATTATGATAGTAAGAATTATGATTGCAACTCCATAATTAGGAATTACACGGTATATCATAGACAGACACCAGTTAAGAATTGTCTCAAGCCACCACAGCCAGGAAGAATCCATTGCCTCTCTTAATCTGTGTTCTTCTAGTCCGAATACATTATCCTCAGCTCTATCATATCTATCAAGCTCACTGGCACTCTGTGGTCCAAGATAGTATGAATATACATCTGTTATAGTAGAATCAGTAGTTGCTTTTCTTGTGAAATAGAAGTAGTTTTCTTGGCTTACCCCACTTGAATACGTCATATTCGTAGCAGTGTATTCATTGATGATATCAAGAGTTTCTGGAATACCTATTGCTACGAAATACTTACCTGTAAGACTCATCCAATCAAGGTATTCATCAGCATCAAAATCATTATAAGTGAATACTCCATTAGAGTAATTGACGTTGCTCTTTCCACCCCTATCATCCCTTAGATAGTTTATTCTCCTATAATCATAGCTTGAACTCATTGATTCAAAATAAGGACCAACCTGTGGACCAAATCCCAATGTATAACTATCTCCGTCATAATTAAGAGGTATGCTGCTTCCATCTGCTGTGGAAATATTTACAACAAGCTGAACCATGTACTCATCATTCATAGGCACGGCATATATCTTGTTTATAGTAAATTCTTTTCCATCGCTGGTTTCAAAACTTCTTGAGAATCTTACCTGTGTTATATTCCTATCAGAAAGATTTGTAATCTTATAATCAAATACAGCATCTATAGGATTTGTCTTATCATCGCCAACATAAAGCATGAATGGGTTAACATCATCACTGTCTTTGAAAATGAACTCACTAGGCTCACCATCCGTGTGATGTTCTTTAAGCTTTATACTGCTTACAGTCGCACCTACAGGATCAAATGTAAACTCAGAAACTTCATTCTCTATTACGAATGTTGAGCTATCAGGTTCATCCCCTATGGCCTTAAAATCATTACCATATGCATTAGATGCACTATGAGTAATAATCGTACTGTCGTTACTATCTATAACAGTAGCATCCTCAACGACCGCACTTGGATCCGGAGCAAAAAATACAGCTTGGATGGTAGTTGAGAAAATAATTACGATAGTACATAAAACAATTGCTAAAATCGTATTCCTATCCATTTAATCTCCTTAAAAAGATCAGGCTTATCCATGGAAAGTAGGAATAGGAAACTCTGCATGAAGAGAAATAATAGGAGCTATTTCCGTTTTAACCTGACCAATAATGAATTCATATTGGCCTCAAGCAAGGAAAAATCGGAAACCTTTCCTGGATAAACTACTAAGACAATATCTAAACCAGAATCAGATAATCCTTCTATAAGACGATCATTCCACGTACGGAAAATCTCTTTTACCCTTCGTCTTACCTTGTTTCTTTCAACGCTTGTACCGAAGTGTCTGACAGGTATTACAATTATTCTGTCAAAAGAAAGACCGTTATTAAGATATATTAATCGCATTCCCTCACAGGTTATCTTCTTTCCCTGTTTGAAAATGCGATCAATTTCATCTTTTTTTCTGATGATTTGTGTCTTAGTAAGGCTTCTTCTCATCGCTGACTGTAAGGTTGTGTCTTCCTTTAGCTCTTCTACGTGCTAATACGAGACGTCCTCCCTTTGTAGCCATTCTTGCGCGGAAACCGAATTTCCTTGTTCTTTTCCTTTTACTTGGCTGATAAGTTCTCTTACCTTTGTTACTCATGAGTAATCTCCAATATTCTTCGCTAAATTAGCTGTTTTTTTCTTATAAAGACAAACGTGTCCGAGATATGAATTTTATAGATACTTTTTCTTATGGTCAAGTACCAATACAGTATGAAATTATATAGAATTCACAATTACTTTGATATATCTTATATCATCAGAGGGAAAAATACTGTTATATTTTTCAATAATTCTCTTTTTCTGAGCAAGGATTAAAGGAATATAATGGCTGTCATCAGTATTTATATAAAGAGTTCTTTTATCTATCTTATAAAATGAAGAATATTTGCTGATTCTCATTCCTGTTATATCAGACCATTTCTCATTTATTTTATTATCTTTATCACTTTTATTCATTCCTATTTTTTCTAAAACTGGAATGAGAACCTCATCAGCCTTTTTATAGAAATCGCTCATAAACTATATTTTCCATCTATTACATTATAGCATAATGGCTTTTTATGATTTTCATCAAAATAAATCTCACGAGGGAGAAAAGTAAAAAATGCCTGGCTATAAGAATCAATCTGGTCAAGAAAAACACTTCTTTTTTTATTATCAAGTTCTAATAAAACATCATCAAAAAGAAGTATTGGCTTTTTATCAGTATTTTTTTCAAAGAATTTAGATTCAACAATTCTAAATATTAAAGAACATAATCTTAGCTGACCTGTAGATCCAGTCTGATTGAATATTCCATTACCATCACGCACTGAGAATCTATCCCTATGAATGCCACTGGTGGTAGTCTGCATTTTTATATCCCTATCTATATTTTCCTTTAGAATACATACTATATCATCAACGGAATCTACATCCTGCCATGATTTCTGATAATGAATATATAAATCGTCTTTTCCACCAGATACTACTGAAAAAAGATGGGGAAATATACTATTAAATTCTTTTACGGCTTTTTCTCTTTCATTCATTATCACTAATCCATATTTAGCAAGTCTTTCATCATATAGCGTTATTAGGCTTTTATCTGATGTTTTTATTGCAGCATTTCTTTTTGAAAGAACATTTCTATAAAGTCTTATATCATCTAAAAAGGATGGATTTGATAGACTCATCATCTGATCAAAGAATTTTCTTCTTGTTTCAGGCTCCCCTTTTAAGAATTCAATGTCTTCATGAGAGAAAATAATACACGGAAATTGATATATAAGTTCTTTTCTGTCTATTATTTTTTTACCATCTATCTCTATATTTCTTTTTCCATTCTCATAAGAGAACATGACATACTGTCTCTCATCATAATCATTGATAAAAGTAGCTTCCAGAAAAAAGCCATTTTCTCCATGTCTGACAGCTTCTCTAAGATTTGGTGTCTTGAAAGAAGAACCATAGCATAAAGTATATAAAGCTTCTAAAAAATTTGTCTTTCCTTGGGCATTCTCCCCAATAAGAACAATATCCTCTGCAGAGATATCTACAATCTGAGAGGATATGTTTCTGAAATTATTAATTCTAATTTTTTCGAATCTCATGCTAAGCCTGCATAGGCATGATTATGAATATATAATCTGATTCAGGTTCGCTTAAAAGACCTATAGCTGTATTAGCATTATTAAAACAAATGGAGAAATTATCACTTTCTATCTTTTTTATAGCATCCTGAAGGAAGTTATAATTAAATGAAAGCTTCATTGCTGGACCATCGTAATCACATTTTACAACATTCTTACTGTTTCCATCAGAATCCTCTCCACTTACCATTATTCCATCACTGTTGATTTCAAAAATGATTTTCTTACTCTTCATTTCAATAGTTACGGAAATAAGATTAATTGCATTAATCATCTCACTGGTACTTGCAGATGCCTTATATTCAAAAGTCTTCGGAATAACTCTCTCATAATTAGGATAATTACCTGTGATAAGAAGAGAATACATATATCTTCCCTCAATATTAGCAAAAGCATATCCATTCTTAAAAGAAAGACTTAGAACACCATCTCCAGATCCTATCATCTTGAGATTATTAAGAAAATTGACTGGAACAATTGAAGGAACAAATGTATTGATTTCCTGTTCGAAAGTTCTTCTTACACAATTCAATCTCTTACCATCTGTTGCAACCATTACGAGTTTATCGTTTTTAAACTCAATATATACACCAGTTAAAAAGAATCTTGATTCCTCATGACCTACTGCATAACTTGTCTTATCTACCATGTCAAAGAACAAGTTCTGACCGACGGTAAAATAATCTTCTTCAGGATATTCAATCATCTCAGGGAATTTATCAGAATCTACAGTTCTCATGTTAACTACGAATTTAGATTCGTTTGAATTCTTTATTGAGAGATTATCATTTTCCTGACTTATCTCAAGTTCTACATCTCCATTAATATTTTTAAGAACATCTAAGAACTTCTCACAAAGAACAGTCGTACTTCCAGGTACTATCGTACTCACTTCAATAGAAGAGATAAAACCATTTTTAGTATCAGTTGCCTTTATAGTGAGTGTGTTATTTTTATTTTCAAGTAATACATTGCTTGTTATAGATAATGCATTTCTTTTTGTTGTGAAATTTGATGCATAAGATATTTCTTTTCTGAGAGTCTCACATGGACAGATGAATTTCATTTCTCCTCCTAATTTATTTACTACTATATTATAACATATTTAAAGGATTAGTAGCAGTATTAGTATATGTGGAAAGTGTGGAAAACTCACTTAATAATATATATAATATAATTTTATGATGTGGAAAACTATGTGGAAAAGTTTCTTTGTTTTTAACATCTTTCCACAGAAAAACAAGTGAAAATAAAAATAAAAGGAATTGAAAGAGAAAAAACAATAATTTTATTAACAGCTTTTATTCATCTTTTTACCAAGTTTTCCACAGGTTTTCCCCATAAAATGTGGAAAACTGTTAATTAGAAAATAATAGATTAGTTATTTTTTAAGATTACTTATGATTGTCTCTGTAGCCCTTTTTATGCTCTCATCACTCTCTTCTATGCTTTTTATCTTATTAATTGCATAACTTACAGTGGTGTGGTCTTTACTGTCAAAATATTTGCCTATTTCAGTTAAAGAGAGATTTGTCATTGTACTCGATAGATACATTGATATATGACGAGCTAAAGAAACATTCTTATTTCTGCTTTTTCCTCTTATATCAAAAGTAGATACATTAAAATAAGAAGCTGTCTGGCTTATTATCTGATCTATGGTAACTTCTGTGCTTTTTATCATCTGTGTGGGAATAAAGTTCTTAATATGTTCCATTGCTATTTCTTTAGTTATCTCCTTTCCCACCAGTTCGGAGAATGAATAAAGAGTTGTAAGAGCACCTTCAAGATCCCTTATATTGGTTTTTATGTTAAGACAGATATATTCAAGAACTTCCTGGGATATCTTGAAATTAAGATCTTTGCATTTTTTCAATGCAATCGCCATCCTTGTCTCATACTGAGGAGGCTGCAGATCTACATTAGCGCCTTTTCTGAATCTTGTTATGAGTCTTTCATTTATACCCGTAAGTTCAGTTAATGGACGGTCACATGTGAATACTATCTGTTTGTTTCTTTCCGTAAGCTCATTGAAAGTATGGAAAATTTCCTCCTGAGTACTTATTTTATCTGCAATAAAATGTATATCGTCTATCAGAAGGACATCTGCTGTTCTGTATTTTGTTTTGAACTTAGCATTTGCTGTTTTATTTGATATTGCCTGTATGAGTTCATTTGTGAATGTTTCAGCAGTCACATATATGACTTTCATTTTAGGATTATGGTCATATATATAATTTCCTATTGCCTGTATAAGATGAGTTTTTCCAAGTCCTACTCCTCCATAGATCAGACATGGGTTAAAGCTAGTTCCTGGATTATTTGAAATTACCTTTGCTACATTACATGCGAAAAGATTGTTCTCTCCTACAATAAAGTTATCGAATGTATAATCACTGTTGAGAGTTTCGTTTACTGCTTTCTTCTTCTCAGATAATTTTGTGATTTTTTTCTCAACAATCTCTTCTTCTTTTATATTATTGTCAACTTCAAGAGTTAGTTTTATATCTGTACCAGCAAAATCCGATAATACGTTTTCAGCCTGTTCCTGACATTTCTTTTTAAAAGAATCCAGATAGAAAGGAGAGGAAAAAGAAAGAATTACATTATTATCCTTCTCATCTTTAAAATGTGCATTTTTAAGCCACATCTTTCCAGATGAGGGCATCGTTTGATTTAATCTTTCTACTGTCTCAATCCATAGATCCTTAAGCATTTCTAATATCCCGTGTCAATTATGTTAACTGCCTGAGCCTCTTTCTTCAAGTCCAATTTTCAACTACCATTGTTTTTGAAGAATAACTTATTTTAATGCAAAAAATTATTAACAGAAAAGTAAAAGGTATGATTATTGCATTAATTAATATTTATATATATAATATAAAAACACTTTGGGTTTTATTTAAACAATTTTCATTGTTTATATTTTACAAGAAAAAAGGAAAGATATGAGCGAAGAAATCGAAAGAAAAGAAGAGGCTAGCAAGCACTATACTAGCGATGAGATTAAAGTTCTCAAAGGTCTTGAACCAGTACGTGAAAGACCGGGCATGTATATTGGCAGTACTGGCATCGATGGTTTGCATCATCTGGTTTATGAGGTTGTGGACAATTCTATCGACGAAGCTATGGCTGGCTATTGTGATACTATTGTCATAAAACTTGAAAAAGGTGATGACGGGGAGGAATACTGCTCTGTTCTTGATAATGGAAGAGGTATTCCTGTTGATTTTCATCCGACGGAGAAGAAAAGTACCTTGGAGGTTGTACTTACACAACTTCATGCAGGTGGAAAATTCGATGACAATGCATATAAGGTATCAGGAGGACTCCATGGCGTAGGTGTATCCTGTGTAAACGCTCTTTCGGATACTTTGGAGGTAATAGTATACAGAGCTCCTAAGGTTTATCGTCAGGTTTATCATAAAGGTATACCTGAAAAAGATGTTGAGATTATTGGGGATACCGATAAGACAGGAACATATGTCCGTTTTACCCCTGATTTCTCAATCATGGAGAGAAACAGCTTTAATTATGATACCTTACTAAATAGATTCAGAGAGCTTTCTTATCTAAACAAAGGAATTAAAATCGAATTTGAAGATGATAGAGGCGATTTAGTAAGGAAAGATACTTTACATGCAGAAGGAGGGCTCTCTTCCTTTGTTAAGTATCTTAACGAATATAAAACTACCCTTTTTGATCCAATCTCATTCGAAGGTGTAAGAAAAATAGAACAGAATAAGGATGTTTCTGTTGAGGTTGCTTTACAGTACAATGATAAATACGACGAGAAAATATATACGTTCGTAAACAACATCAATACAAGAGAGGGTGGTACACATCTTGTTGGTTTTAGGACAGCTCTTTCCAGATGTCTTAACAATCAGCTTAAAAAGAGTGCCAAATATCTCAAAAAATATTCTGAGAGCCTTGAGGCTTCTGATATTTCAGAAGGACTTACGGCCATCGTTTCCGTAAAGCTTCCAGAACCGCAGTTTGAAGGGCAAACCAAGATGAAGCTTGGAAATTCTTCTGTTAGAGGTGTTGTAGATTCTCTCGTATATGAGAATCTCACAAATTATTTTGATGAATTTCCTGATGCCATAGATAAGTTGCTTGATAAAGTTACTAATGCGGCTCTTGGTCGTGTAGCAGCTAGAAAAGCAAGAGAAAACATACGTAAGAAGAATGAAGGTGGTGGCCTTCCCGGTAAGCTTGCTGATTGTTCTGAAAAGGATCCAGCAAAATGTGAGGTGTTCATTGTTGAGGGTGACTCAGCTGGTGGAACTGCAAAACAAGGAAGAGATAGTCGTTTCCAGGCAATTCTTCCACTATGGGGAAAGATGCTTAATGTTGAAAAAGCGCAGGAAGTCAAAGTTCTCAATAATGATAAGCTTCACCCTGTTATCCAGACTATAGGAGCCGGTATAACAAGATACAATGAGAGCCAGGCGGATCATGATGCAAAAGAAGCCGCTGGAGAAGAAATGACGTTTGATTTGAGCAAAGTTCGCTATCATAAGGTCATCATTATGGCAGATGCTGATGTTGATGGATCTCATATCAGAACTCTTTTGCTTACTTTCTTCTTCCGTTATATGAAGCCTCTTATCGAAGCTGGATATGTATATTTTGCAATGCCTCCTCTTTATAAAATCACCATAGGTAAGAAGGTTTTCTATGCCTATATGGAAGAGGAGAAAAAGAAGATAATTGATGAATATGCCCAAGGCGATGAAGGAAAGGTTATCGCACAGAGGTACAAAGGTCTTGGAGAGATGGAGAAGGAAGAACTCTGGGAAACAACGATGAATCCTGAGACAAGGATGATTGGCCAGGTTACTCTTTCTGATGCTGAAGAAGCAGATAGGGTGTTCTCTATGCTTATGGGAGAGGATGTTGAACCAAGACGTGAGTTTATTGAACAGAATGCTACTTATGTAAGCATGCTTGATGTATAAAAGGAAGGACAAATGGACGAGAATATTCAGGAAGAACACTTAGGTAAGGTCATAAAATCAGATCTCAGTACTGAGATGAAGACCAGCTACCTTAATTATGCTATGTCGGTTATCGTCTCAAGAGCCCTTCCGGACGTCAGAGACGGTCTTAAGCCTGTTCATAGAAGAATTTTATATGATATGTGGGATATCGGGCTTAAATCTACGAGCCAGACAAAGAAGTGTGCACGTGTCGTAGGTGATGTATTAGGTAAATATCACCCACATGGGGATGCTTCTGTTTATGATGCTCTTGTACGATTAGGGCAGGATTTCTCTTTACGTTACCCAGTTGTAAAACCTCAGGGCAATTTTGGTTCAATAGATGGCGATCCCCCTGCTGCTATGAGGTATACGGAGGCTAAACTCAGCAAGCTTGGAGAGGAAATGCTTACGGACATCAACAAGGAGACCGTAGATTTTACTCCTAACTATGATGAATCGCTGAAAGAGCCATCTGTACTACCATCCGCATTCCCTTTCCTACTTGTAAACGGATCTTCAGGTATTGCCGTTGGTATGGCGACAAACCTTGCTCCACATAACCTTACGGAGGTTATAAATGGAATTTCAGCATTGATAGATAATCCAGAAATTACTATAGCTGAGTTAATGGAGTACATTAAAGGTCCTGATTTCCCTTCATATGGCATTATTTGCGGTAAAAAAGGCATAATGGATGCATATACTACCGGAAAAGGTAAGGTAGTTATTCGTAGCCGCTATGAAATTGAAGAGAATGAAAAGGGACACGATAAGATTGTCTTTACAGAAATTCCTTACCAAGTTAACAAAAGTGAGCTTGTGAAAAAGATTGATGAACTGAGAAAAGATGAGGTTATAAAAGGTATTGCAGCAGTAAGGGATGAATCAGGAAGGGATGGTATCAGGATTGTTATAGAGTTAAAACAGGATGCTGTTCCTAATATCGTTCTTAACATGCTTTTTGGAAGGACTGCTTTACAGTCCAACTTCAATATCTATAACCTTGCTCTTCAGAATGGTGCTCCGAAACTTTTCAATTTAAAGGAAATGTTAATTGCCTATATTGATCATAGAAAAGAAGTCGTTGAGAGACGTACAAGATATGATCTTAAAAAAGCTGAAGAGAGAGCCCATATTCTCGAAGGTCTTAAAATAGGTCTGGATAACATCGACGAAGTAATAAGAATAATAAAGGAAAGCGAGAATAATGATATCGCATCACTTGAGCTCCAGAAGAGGTTTAATCTCACTCAGGTCCAGGCAGATGCAATTATCGACATGAGACTTGGACGCCTTTCCCATCTTGAAACGGAAAAGATTCTGCAGGAATTAGCAGATCTTGAAGTTAAGATTGAGTATTATAAGGAACTTCTTGCCGATGAACATAAGATTCTTGGTGTCGTAAAGGACGAACTTATAAAGATTGGAGAGACTTACGGTGATAGAAGAAGAACCGAAATCAATGAAAGAGAGCTTGAGGATACTTCTCCTGAGGATTTCATTAAGAAGGAGGAAGTTGTAATCTCAATCACCAATAAGGGATTTGCAAAGAGAATTCCTATTGATGAGTACAGAGCTCAGAAGAGAGGTGGAAAAGGAACCATAGGAGCTAAACTTGTTGATAATGACTTCGTTCAGCATCTCTTTATCTGTAACAGCCATGATTATATTCTCTTCGTATCTAACCTTGGAAAGGCTTATTATGTAAGAGCTTTTGATATCCCGGAGAATGCAAAGACGGCAAAAGGCACGAGTCTCAAGAGTATTATCCAGTTGGACAATAATGAGAAGGTAACATCCATCATTAGTTTCTCAGAGTTTAGTGAGGACAAGTTCATTCTCATGGGAACTAAGTATGGTGTTACTAAAAAAGTACGCTTGAATGATTTTATCAATGCCAAGGTAAGAGGTGTAAAGGCCATAATCCTTGATGAAGGAGATGAGTTAGCACAGTCAGTGTTCGTCAATGAGGAAGATGATGTCATGCTCGTTACCAGGGAAGGTAAAGGCCTTAGAACCGAAGCTGCAAACATCAGAACTATGGGAAGAAGTACCCATGGAGTAAGAGGCATTAAGCTTTTGGATAATGATGAATTGGTCGGTATTGTAAAAGTAGAAGATGAGAAGAAAATCTTAATGATTACAGAACAGGGAAAAGGAAAGAAAGTCCTGTTCAGCGAGTTCATGAATCATGGAAGAGGAACCATAGGACAGAAGATTTATTCCATCGAAAAGGGGGAGAACGGAATAGTCGATGCCTTTGCTGTCGATGATGATACAGATGTAATCTTCATGACGAAGAAGGGACAGGCTATAAGAGTTCATACTCGTGATATCTCTACTCAGGGAAGGAGCGCACGTGGTGTAAAAGTTGCATCCTTCAAGAAGAGTGGCGATTCTATAAATGCAATGGCTATTACATCATACCAGGAGGATGAGGAAGATGTTTCAGAAGATAATGTCGAAGAAACATCAACAAATGAATAGTTTATTGTTTACTTTTGAATATCTGCCGGTGTCTTTATCGACATCGGCATTTTTTGTAAAGGAAAACAACATAAAATATACCCTATTAAATAGGTAAAAACAGGAAAAATATGTACCTAATTTCTGTCATTATGCATAGAAACGTCCCAAGAAAAACCCTTTAAAACAGCTATTTTAGGGGGTTTTGAGCCTTAATCCCCTTCCTTTGAATGAAAACCAATCTACATCAGTTTTGAATTAAAACCTATGGTAGTATGGGAGAATCCTTTTGGTTATTATGTTCTCCTTTCCTGCACTAAAGTTTTCTATATTTTACATAATTTGATTTTAATAATTACTTAATAAAGATGTTCTTCTCTACTTCCTTAATTCTTAACGCAAATATTTTTCTTTCACTTTCGCGATTATTGATGAAAAGTTCTAATCATAATAAAAATATTGGGAAATATGTTTCACGTGAAACATCATCTTTCGTTGTTTTTAGTTAAAAATGATGAAGCAAAAACAGCTGTATGCTTTATATCCTAACTATCATGTTTTTTCGCAAAGCTTTTATATGAAAATCGAATTAGTTTTTTCGTACTCAATCCGTATATATTTGTTTTTGATAGTTTTATTTTAAATGCTTATGCATTATTAAAAACAACTTAGGTTCCTAATATATTTAATAGTTTAACGTTTTTTTTGTGTGACTAGCTGTAAAATGCTGGAATGTTTCACGTGAAACATCAAAAAAATACCCAGCTATAAAAGCTGGATATTGATTTCATTAGAATGTTGCATTAATGATGTTAAGGTTTTTATCTACTGTTTCCCTTACGTATCTTTGAACGCCGTTTGAAAGAGTCAACTGACTCATTGGACATCCTGCACATGCTCCAACTAGTTTTACATATACGTCGTTTCCTTCCATCTTGATGAATTCAATGTCTCCTCCATCGTTTTGAAGAGCTGGGCGAATTGCATCAATGGCTTCTTTAACTTTTTCTTCCATGTTTTCCCTCCGGTATTCACAATATACTTTTTCATTTTATTGCGGTCAAGTTTTAAATATTTATCGACAATTATATTTTATTTTCATATAGTAATTAATATGAAAGCTCATAAGATCATCTTCTTTAATCAAAAAGGAGGTGTAGGAAAAACAACTACTTGTGTTAATTTGGGTGCAGCTCTTGGTGCTATGGGATATAAGGTTCTATTGGTGGACTTTGATTCTCAGGCGAACTTAACAGGGGCTGTTTCTGGTGATGGCAGGAAGAGTACTATTTATCAGATCATATCTGGGCAGAAAACGGCTGCAGATGCTATTCAGAAGACGATATTTGAGAATATTAGTTTGATAGCTGGATCTGTTGATACGGCAGGGTTGACTGTTGAACTTGTTGATGAACCTGAGCGTGAATTTTATCTTAAGCATGCGTTGCGTGATTTGGATGATATGTTCGATTATATTCTCCTTGATTGTCCTCCCTCTATCGGCTTGGAAACGATGAATGCTCTGGCCTGGGCTAATTACGTTATTATCCCTCTTCAATGCGAATATTTAGCAATGGAAGGATTAAATCTGATTATGAGGACTATTACCAATGTAAAGAAATCTCTTAATCCAGAGCTTAATATCATGGGAATTCTTTTTACCATGTATAGTAAGAGAGTTCTTTTAAATCAGGATGTAGTTGATGATGTCAGTGAATATTTCAAGGATCTTGTATTCAAGACAATCATTCCGCGATCAGTACGCCTTTCTGAAGCGCCAAGTCATGGAATGCCCATAAATGTTTATGATAAGAATAATGTAGGGGCGAAAGCATATGCTTCGCTAGCAAAGGAGGTTGTTGATCGTGCCTGGTGATAAGAAACGTGGATTAGGAAAAGGTATGGGGTCTCTCCTTTCTGGATTTGATTATGATGCCCAGATTGAGAATATTGCACTCTCAGAACATGAAAAGGGGGAGATACCAGTTTCTCCAGCTGTTAGCAGCAATCAGAATGCATCTGATGAAATGAGTGAACGGGTTGTTTATCTTTCTGTTTCTTCCATAACGGCGAATCCAAATCAGCCGAGAAAAACTTTTGACGAGGATTCTTTGAATGAGCTTGCTGATTCAATTCGAAGCCAGGGCATAATACAGCCGATAATCGTAGAAGAGTATGCTCCAGGAAAATATTCAATTATTGCTGGAGAAAGAAGGTTTCGCGCTGCTCAAATTGCGGAACTGGATAAGGTTCCTTGTATTATTAAGAATCTCGGAGAAATCCAGAGAATGGAAATTTCTTTGATTGAGAATGTTCAAAGGGAGAATCTTAATCCTATTGAAGAAGCTTTTGCCTATCAGTATCTGATTCAGAAATCAGGATACACCCAGGAGGAAGTAGCAAGGAAAGTCGGAAAATCAAGATCCGCAGTAACCAATTCCATTAGGTTGTTAAATCTTCCAGATATTATAAAAGATGATCTTATTTCTGGTTTGATAACAAGTGGTCATGCACGAGCAATTCTTTCTTTAGTTAATCCTTCAGATCAAATGTTATTAAGAAATAAGATTGTTGAAGGGGATTTATCTGTAAGAGAAGCAGAAGCTCTTGCCGATGATTATAATAAGGGAAGAAAAATAGTACAAAGGAAGAAAGAGAAGGGAAAAGACCCTGAGATTCTTCTTGCTGAAGAAAAATTTATTAGCGCAATAGGAGCAAAAGTCGAAATAAAAGGAACTCTTAATCGGGGAAAACTGACTGTTCGCTTCAGAACGCAGAAAGAACTTGAAAGGATTTATGCCTATTTGAGTAACGGTGAAGATTTATTTGAAGAATAAATATTTATAATATAAGGAATTATTATGGATGCAACTAAATTAGAAAATGGACTTTATGCTCTTATTAACACGAGCAAGGGAGAGATTCTGGTATCTCTTGAGTACAAGAAATGTCCAATGACTGTATGTAATTTTGTCGGACTTGCGGAAGGTAATTTAAATCTTGATCATATGGGAACGCCTTTTTATGATGGGCTTAGTTTCCATAGGGTAATCAAAGATTTCATGATTCAGGGTGGTTGTCCTAAGGGAGATGGTACAGGTGGTCCTGGTTATAGATTCCCTGATGAATTCGATTCCTCTTTGAGGCATACAGGTCCTGGCGTTCTTTCAATGGCTAATGCCGGACCCAATACTAATGGAAGCCAGTTCTTTATAACACATGTTCCCACACCATGGCTTGATGGAAAACATTCTGTTTTTGGGCATGTCGTAGAGGGGCAGGATGTTGTTAATAAGATAGAGCAGGGAGATAAGATCAAAAGCGTGAAGATTATCCGTATTGGAGATGATGCGAATGCATTCGATACTTCAGGCGTTGCTTTTGATAAATATGTACAGGATGCCGAGAATAAGATGGCCGAGAAGCTTGAAAAAGAGAGAAAGGCTGTACTGACTGAGATTAAGAACAGGTATCCAGATGCCGTTACTACTAAAAGCGGTCTTATGTATGTAGTAGATAAGGAAGGCGTCGGATCCGATTCTCCTAAATATGGACAGAATGTTACCGTACATTATGAGGGAAGCCTTTTAAATGGTAAGATTTTCGATTCTTCTCTTGCTCGTAAGGAGCCTGCGACATTTAGAATCGGTCAGGTCATAGAAGGTTGGAACGAGGCTCTTCAGATGATGAAAAAAGGAGAGAAAAGAACGCTTATAATTCCTCCAGAACTTGGCTACGGTGAATATGGCTATCCTGGCGTTATTCCACCAAACGCTTATCTGATTTTCCGTGTTGAGCTTTTAAGTTTTTAAGGAGATGTTTTGAAAGAGGTTCAGAAAAGGTATGTATGCACGGAGTGTGGGCATACCGAATCAAAGTGGATGGGGCGTTGTCCTGAATGCAATAGCTGGAATACATTTGAAGAGGAGATAGTTAGTAGTCCTAATAAATCTAAGATAGGGGTTTCCTCTCCTAGCTTGGATAATAAGGTAAGAAAACTTTCTGAAATAAAATCTGATGATGCAATAAGGCTTTCTACGGGTTTTGATGAACTTGACCGTGTTCTTGGGGGAGGTGTGATGCTTCCTTCTTCCGTTCTTATAGGAGGGGAGCCGGGAATCGGAAAGTCAACGCTTATGCTTGAGATGCTTTCTTTTCTTTCCACGGCGAATGATGTCCTTTATGTCTCTGGGGAGGAGTCTCCTTCGCAGGTGAAGCTCAGAGGTGAACGTTTAGGATTAAACCTGACTAATATCTCCATATTCTGTGATACTCGGCTTGAGATTCTAGAAGAGACGATTGAGAAATTACAGCCAAAGATTATTATTGTAGATAGTCTTCAGACGCTTTATTCCTCCTCTGTCGCATCAATGCAGGGATCTTTGAATCAAATAAGAACCTGTTGCCTTATGCTTTCAAATATTGCGAAACGATCGGGCAGCTCTATTTTCTTTGTCGCACATGTGACTAAGGAAGGAAGCATAGCAGGGCCTAAGGTCGTTGAGCATATGGTGGATACCGTCCTTTACTTTGAAAGTGCTGAAAACGGCATCAGACTTCTTAGGGCAGCAAAGAACAGATTCGGTTCTGTTGATGAAATCGGGCTTTTTGAGATGGACGATAAAGGATTACATGGACTCAAGGACCCATGTGAGGTCTTTCTCTCTTCACGTAGCGATGATGAACTTCCTCCCGGTATTGCTTTTACATCCATCGTTGAGGGCTCTCGTGCTTTTGTCGTGGAGATACAGGCTCTTGTCGTTCCTGCAAAGAGCGGACTTCAGCGTATATATTCCGATAAGATTGATATTGCGCGTGTTTCGAGAATAGCCGCAATACTGGAACGGCATACGGATTTAAAACTAACCGATCAGGACATATATGTAAATGTTGCAGGAGGAATTAGACTTAATGATGTTTCTATTGAACTTCCTCTTGCCTTGGCGCTTTACAGCTCAAAGATAAATAAAAGCCTTCCTGCGAAGCTTGTCTCTTTTGGGGAGCTCTCTCTTGCTGGGGAGGTCAGGAATGTCCCATTCCTGGATCGCAAGCATAAAGCCGCCTCTGATCTTGGTTTTGAGCTGGTTGTCTCTCCATTTGCGAAGGGAAGGAAGAATTCTGAATCGTTTGTTTCCGTCAAAAGCATAAAGAGTGCTGTTATCAGTGCTTTTGGGCTTAAACAGTAATTAGTTAGTATTATTAACTTATCTTAAAAGAAAGCTTGGCAGAATAGCTGTAAGTAGACACACTCTTATAAATAGGCGAAAGGTGACATACTTCATAGGCAAAAGATTCTCTTTGTTCTATTCTTGAAATATGAAAGAAGAAATTTCTCCAAGTCATCGCTATCATACGTTCGTGTTATTAATGCTCTCTGGAGGATTCATGGGGGCGTATTCTTATTTTCTTAAAGGTGGGGTTTTTGCTAACGCGGAAACGGCAAATCTCCTTATTTTGGCTTTGAATATTGCAGAGGGGGATTTAGATGGCGCTGTCGCTGTATTGATTCCGATCTCAACATTTTTCATTGGCTCTTTCTTTTCCCAGATGTTCATCGAGAAGCTTAAATCAAAATGGATTACCATTCTTCTTGCAGCGGAAATAACGCTTCTTCTCTTTTTATCGCTTCTTCCATCAGATACGCCATATACCGTTTATCATGTAGTTATTGCTCTTATAAGCAGCATGCAATTCAACAGCTTTAGAGAAGCAAGAGGGGTTGCCCTTTCAACATTGTTCTGTACCGCGCACTTAAGAGGATTCGGATCTTCTCTTTATACTGCGATAAGTACAAAAGACAGGAAGATTCTCAAGAGGTCTTTCTATCATGGTGGACTGATACTTACATTTGTTACAGGTGGTGTGCTCTGTGCACTCTTAGGCTCTATTTTGGGCACTTTTTCCATAGCCGTTTCAACACTTCCCCTGTTGTTTGTCTTGCAGGAGGTGATTCGAAAAGAAAAAATCCAGCTTGCGTAAGCTGGATTATGATCTTATAGATTGGCTATTAGCATCGGGAATGCAACGAACGTTCCTATCATACTTCCAATTGAGGAAAGGAAGAATACGACAAGGGCATGCAGTATTCTGTTTTTATACCAGCCTTTCAGAGAGCCTGCGTCGTCGTTCATCCTCTCAAAATCCACTACTTTGGGTTTTCTGAATGTTGCTTCGAATATACCGGAGAACATGCCGACACCGAGTACTGGATTTAAAGCAAAGAACGGTGCCGTGACGGCGGAAAGCAGTGCATTAAGCGGATGTGCAAGGGCTATTAACGATGCTATGAGCGTGCAACCTGCACAGGCTATCATCCAATATAGGAACATAAGTAAACCTTTGTCCCATCCATTAAGAAGAATGCCCAATACGACAAGAAGCACGATAAGGGTAGGAACTATGTAAGGAACGGCTTTTGCTCCTTTCTTTTTTGCCGGTACTTCTGATATTTCACTTATATCATCATCGATTTCTCCGCTTTCAAGCTTCTCAATGGTCTTTATCACACCACCCATATGGCCTGCTCCGATTACGGCGACCTTCTTATTTCCCTCTGTTTTATAGATGCTTGTTGCAAGATATCTGTCCCTCTCATCGATAAGGACTTCTTTTACAGTTGGAAGTTCCTTTGAGATTTCATTCATCATGGATTCAAGGGTATCCTGTTTTTTCAGCTCCTCTATATCCTCTTCTGAGATTTTCTCATCTGAGAAGGCTGCGGAAATCAAGGTTGAGAGCAGTTTGCATTTGTTCCATAAGCTGGATTTTGCCCAGGCTCTTTTGAATGTTACCTGTATTTCCCTGTCGCAGAGTGAGAGGGGAATGTCCCGTTCTTTTGCGATTTTTGCCGCAGTGAGAATCTCTTCTCCTGGTTTTATTCCAGTCTGCTCTCCCATTCTCTTCTGGAATGAGGCAAGGGCTGTATTCGCAAGGAGGAAGAATCCCTTTCCTTCCTTGAATACCTTGCGAATATCCATGTTTTCCCAGCTCTGCTTCTCGTTTTTACTCTTCATCCTGCTCTCATCGAGCTCGATGCAGATTCTGTCTGGTTCTTCTTCCTCTATAGTCTTTTCAACAAGTTCAACACTACCACTTGATATGTGTGCCGTACCTATCAGGATAATCTGTTTTCCATTTTCCAGCTCAAGTCTGTTCAGACTGGGTCCAAGATTCTCTACGTGCATAAGAAGAATATACCTAAAACGGTTAACGGGTACAAGGGCGGAATGCCTGCATTACGCATTCAAGCTCGTTTTCCTTGTAAAGGCGGATATATAGAATATCCTCTCCACCCTTTGCCGCAGTTATTGAAGCAAAAGTGATGGGAAGCAGTTCTTCTTCGCTTAAATCTGGATACTGCTCGAAAAGATACTTACCTGAAGGAATTGAAGTGTCTTCATCTTCCCGTATGATAGGAGTATGGCCACTTTCTATTCTTTCCTTTTCCTCGTGGGTGAGCGGTGTTTTGAATCCTGAATCAAGCTTTTTGAACGTACAGCCGCAATCTTCATAGGAGAAAGAATAGAGAATGAAAGAATCACTTCCCTTGGGGGATAGGAGTATCTTTTTAAGGAGGGAGTTGAATGTAAACTCCTCCCTTTTATATGTCAGTGGATTGAATAGGTTTAGTTTCTGCATTTTATGACTCCATTAGAGATGTAAGGAGATGAAAGATTTTCATTGCATCCTCATCTCCCGCTATTGCAAGAGCCTCGGGATGCCATTGCACGGCAATTATTTTCCTTATTTTATCCTCAATGGCTTCTATAAGGCCATCTGGGCTTTGTGCTGTTATGCTTAAAGAAGGCCCAAGTTTTTTTATGCCCTGATGATGAAGTGAGTTGACTTTGATTTCTCTTTTTCCCATTGCACTGTGAAGAAGGCTTCCTTCTTTTATTATAACGGTATGAACGTATTCCTCTGGTCTGCCAAGATCTGCATGGTTTAGGGCATTATTGTTTTCTTTGTTGATGTCCTGATAGAGCGTTCCTCCAAAATATACGTTCAGCAACTGAAGACCTCTACAGATTCCAAGAATAGGTTTTCCTTCCTTTATTGCCGCTTCAATCATTTTCAGCTGAAATGTATCTGCTTTCAGGTTTGTATCCTCTGAATATGTGTTTTCCTCTCCATATAGGCAAGGGCATATGTCTTTACCTCCTGGAATTAAGAGGGCATCAACTCTTCTTACTGTGTTTTCAATAACATCATCATCAAGAGTGGATGGTACTAAAAAGGGAAGAGCACCTGCTTTTATTACGGCAGTGGCATACCCTGCGTTTATCGTATCAGCAGGGTATGAAAATGCACTGTCTTTGAGTTTTATGCCGTATCCAAGTACGGCAACAATCTTTCTCATTTGAGCTTGCTTACCATTTCCTTTAAAAATTCATAAACTCTTTCTGCCGATGCTGCGACGATGTGTTCGTTCACAGAGTGTACATCAAAGAGATCTGGGCCTATTGAGATTGAATCCATTCCTTCAATTCTTTTGTTTATGATTCCGCACTCAAGGCCGGCATGAATGGCCGTTACTTTCGCTTTTTTACCCATTATATCCCTATAAAGCTTATCTACCTCTTTTAAAAATGGGGATGATGGGTTGGGCTCCCACTCTGGATATCCATCGCTTTCCACGTTCTTGAATCCGAATGCTCCATAGATGGTTTTAAGCACGTTAAGGTGGTTGTCCTTGCTTGAGGCGATGTTGCTCCTGATGGAATTCATAATGGTAAGGCTGTCATTCTGAGTACTTACTATGGCAAGATTATTCGACGTCTCAACAATTCCTTTGATTGTGGTACTCATGGTTTTAACGCCATGGGGTGCGCTAAAGAGAGCATTAACGATATTTTTCATCTTTTTAGAAGGAATTATCTCTTTCGGATTTTCAACAGGGGTTAATGTGATTCTCACTCCAGGATCCGCTTTCTTCAGCTCGTTTCTTATTTCTTTCTCCAGCTTTGAGATTTTCTTCTCAATCTTATTGTCTGTTGAGATTATCGCATATGCATAAGATGGTATTACGTTCCTCTTTGTCCCTCCTGAGATTTGAGCAAGAGAGAATTTACCGATATTCTTCAGTACTCTTGCTAGAATCTTTATGGCATTACCCCTTTCTTTATCTATCTCTCCACCACTGTGTCCGCCTAAGAGCCCTGAAACCTCGATCTTGTATCCTCTTTTATAGGTGTTCTCTTTTCTCTCAAACGTGATGGTTGAATCGAGGTCGATTCCACCTGCACACCCGATGTATATGATTCCCTCTTCCTCGCTGTCAAGGTTTATCATACGTTTAGCACTTACCTTGCTTGGATCGAGATTGAAAGCACCGGTAAGGCCTGTCTCCTCACTAACGGTAATGATGATTTCAATAGGGCCATGCTGGCTCTCTGGATCTGATATCAGGGCAAGGGCCATTGCTATTGCAATACCATTGTCAGCTCCAAGCGTTGTATCCTTCGCCTTTATGAATTTCCCATCATACTCTATTTCAATCGGATCTTTTGTGAAATCATGTGAACTTCCTTCTTTCTTCACGCAGACCATATCCATGTGTCCTTGAAGAGCGATTGCAGGTATGCTCTCATATCCCTTTGTAGCATCTGCATAGATGAATACGTTTCCGACTTCATCGCGATCTGATTTAAATCCATTCTCGTTCGCCCATGATAGAAGGAAGTTCCTGATTCCTTCCTCATTGCCGCTTTCCCTGGGAACTCTTGAAATAGATTCAAAGATTTCCCACATCCTCTTATCTTTTAATCCTTCATACCACATATTAACCTCTGATTACTTCGTTTATCGTGTTATCAGCATTCAATAATACGATATCTGCCTTCTTTCCTACTTCTATTCTTCCCACATCGTCAAGAGAGTAGAGCGATGCTGCGTTCTCAGATGTAAGCATAACCGCATCTTCTATACTCGCTCCCCATGAAAGAAGATTGAGGAAAGCCTTGTACATTGTAAGCGATGACCCCTGTATGAGATCTTCTCTTCCTTTTGTAACCCATAAGCCGTTTCTCAGCACGACGGGCACTCCATTCGCCTCCCTTTCTCCCTCTACCTGTTCTGTTGGGCGTAGGGAATCAGTTATGGCGATAACCTTATCGACGCCTTTGATTCTTAATGTCAGTTTGACAACTTCTGGATGTACATGTAAGCCATCCATTATTATTTCTGTGTTCATATCTGGGAAAGAGTAGATGGCTCCTACCGTTCCAGGTTCCCTATGGTGCAAGCCTTTCATTGCGTTGAAAAGATGGGTCGCATGTCTTAATCCGTGTTCATGTGCTTTTTTCATATCATCGAATGTCGCATCTGTGTGTCCTGCAAGTAAGACGACGCCGTTTTCCTTTGCTGCTTCTAATAAGCCATCAAATCCTTCAAGTTCAGGAGCTGCGGTCATTGCCTTTATAAGGCCGGGGGCGAGGGAGAGGAAGTGAAGGAATAGATCCTTATCTGGACTTCTCTGTCCTTCCGGATTTTGCGCTCCTATGCGTTTGGGACTGATGAAGGGCCCTTCTATATGTATACCGCGGATTCTGGACCCTTTTTCTTTTCCTACGGCGTTCTTTATCGCTGTAATATCCTTCTCAATCCTATCTAAGGTATCCGTATAGATTGTTGGGAAGAACGATGTTGTTCCGTACTTGATGAGATTCTCGCTCATTTTGAGAATAGATTCTTCGCTCGCATCCTCTGTTCCGCACCCTGCAAAACCATGGATATGGGTGTCTATGAAACCGGGAATCGCCGTTAGCGCCGATAATGAACTGCTTTTTCTGACGTCACTTATGATTCCGTTCTCGATAACAATGTCATAATAATCACTTTTTCCTGGTATTATGGCTTTTACGCCTTTTAAAACTCTTTTTTCCATAAGGAAAGTATAACACAGGAGAGAATCCATGATTATATTTTCTTCGTGATTTTAGCATGCTAATAGTATTTTTCCCTTTTACTGGATTGGCTTGTTTTCTGCCGTTTTTTTCATATAAAATAATGACATGGCTAAGTATCTTTTAATCATCAATCCAAAATCCTCAAAAGGAAAAGGGAAGGCAAAAGCTGAACGTATCAGGGAACTTTTCCTTAAAAACGGTATCAGCGTTGATATAGCATATACAGAAAGGCCTGGACATGCAACTGAGGTTGCATTCAATGGATCTACCGATGGATATGATGTGATAATAGCCTGTGGGGGAGACGGTTCCGTTAATGAAGTGATAAACGGAATCATGAGAAGCAAAAAGAGCGTGAAGATGGGTATAATACCGATTGGACGAGGCAACGATATTGCTTGGAATTATGATATAAAGGGGAGCATAGAAGACTCTGTCTTAAAGATTGTAAGTGGAAAGGGTAAATTCGTTGATGTCGGACTTGTAAAGGGTGGCAGATATCCAGAGGGTAGGTATTTTCTCAATGGCAATGGTTATGGATTCGAGCCTCTTGTAACATTTCTTGCAATGGACTTTAAAAGGGTGAATGGAATCATCAGCTACGTACTTGCTTTCATAAGGATAATGCTCTCTCCTCCATCACCATATGATGTGACGATCAGAACGGAAAGAGAGGAAAGGCATGTGAGGACTCAGCAGATATCAATCAGCATAGGACGTCGTATGGGGTCTACGTTCATGCTTGCCCCAAATGCCGTAGTCGATGATGGTCTTTTCGATTTAATGTACACCACTCATCCTTTCTCCCGACTTTCCTTGATTCTTGCCGTCATAAGGTTTTTGCGTGGCACTCACCTGAAGAACAAGAAGGATTTTGAAGGCTACAGAACAAAAGAAGTACATATTAAATGCCCCTCCGGTGGAGTATCAAGCCATGTGGATGGGGAGATAGTCAGTTATAACGACGGATATGATTTCGATATTGAGATAAAAAAGAGGGGAATATATATTTTCTCTTAAGTTCCTGTCAATAGGAAAAAAATTAATATAATCCGTTTAATTTCTTATAAATCAAGAAAAAGTGTTTGAAAAAAATTCGTTGACTTTACCTTGTTTATGAATTATTCTATATAATGAGTTAAAAGGCAAAAATTTGTTGGTTTTTGCCCGTTGTAAGGAAGAAAAAGTGGTTAAGGATTTTGTACCAAGAATACATTTCTATGATCAGGATTTTGTCGATATGTACGACAGGACATGGGTATGGCTGGATGAAATGTGGAAGACGAAAGAGGATAATCCTAATTTTGAGGAAGGGTTTTATACTCATCAGTCAAGTTCTACTATAAAACTCTTTGATGTAATGCTTTCTTCTCTCTTTCTTGTGTACAGTAATCAGACTTATAGTCCATATTCAATGGTTGATTTTTTCTACTCAAGACAAGGTGAGGATGGTTCCATAGCGTCGATGTATGACATCAATACGCTTGAGCCCGTCTACAGTGAGGATAATCCTCTTGGGCTCACTCTTCCCCTTTTCCCTTATGTCGAATTCATGTTCTATCATAAGATAGGCAATAAGAAGAGGCTGAAGGATGTTGTTCCATATATCGAGAAGTATTTTGAATGGCTTAAGAACAACTTCCAGGACGCTAATGGACTATACGCTGTTCCTTATCAGGCGACAGAGATGCATGATCTGGAAAGAGAAGGTGCAAAATATACGGTCGATTTCAATTCGATGGTAGCTCTTGCAGCTTTATATATGGCCAATATCGGCGATATCCTTAATGATAAGGAGCTTGCTTTCCGTTATAAGAGGATTTATTTCTCTCTCAAGACCAGGATAAATGGAATGATGTGGGATGCGGAGAGTAGGTTCTATTATGATCTGGACGAGAATGAGAATATAATCAAGAATCCGCATATCGGGGGATTTTATACGATGCTTGCGGAGATTCCAAACGATGAGTATGCATCTTTCCTTATCGAAGAGCTTAAGGATGATGAACTCTTTGGAACAGATAATCCGTTCCCTACAGTTCCTAAGAACAGCAAGTATTTTGATGCGAAAGGCAATGGTTATCGTTGCGGTGTTGTTCCCTTCTGTACGTACATGGTCATAAGGGGGCTGATGAATTATAACTCATTTATATTTGCCCGTGAGTGTGCGATAAGGCACATGTATTATATCCTGGATACTCTTCATCCTGACCAGGAGGTAATGGGTGAGACTTATGAGATATATCGTCCGACAGGAGAAGGTGCTGCCTCCTCTTCAATTGAAAATAGGGTGCGATATCTTCCAATGCTTGGACTTGTCACAATAACACTCATTATAGAGAACATCGTCGGTCTTGATATCTCTCTACCGAGAAAGACCGTATATTGGACGATGCAGGCTCTTGAGGAGATGGGTATTGAGAAGCTTTCGTTGAAGAAGAACAATATTACAATACTCTCAAATAAGAATGCCCGGGGCTGGGAGATTCGTCTGGAGAGTGAGAAACTGTATTACTTCACGATTCATATTCTTGATGAGGATAAGAAAAAGACACTTCCGATACCGAGCGGAAAATGCTCAATGCTGATTGATAAACTATGATAGAAGGCCATCTTTTGATGGCCTGAGTTTTTACTGATGAGAAAAATCCTATTAATTCTATTTGTTCTTCTTTTTTTTATATCTTGTAGAGAGGAAAGAGATTCTGATGTTTTGAATGTAGCAATATCACAGGATGTGGCCTCTCTTGATGTGATGAAATCGAGTAGTCGTGTTCTTCGTGACATCCTGATTGGCTCTGTATATGAGAAGCTTTTTGTTCTTGATGGGGGAGAGATTAAAAATGAACTCGCCTCGTCTTACAGGCTAAGTGATGATGGTAAATATCTTGCGATAGATATCAGGAATGATGTGATGATGCATGATGGTTCGGTTATGAGTCCTCATGATGTAGCCTCTTCACTCAATAGGTACATAGACAGCTATGAGCCAGCTTCTGATATGACAGGCTCTTCTCGTTTCATAGAAACTCCGACGGGTGTGGAAATCTATTCGGAGAGGCCTTTATATCTGTTCATATATCTCATCGCTTCAAGTCCGCAGAGCGCAGTTATAGCTAAAGCGGAGTCGCTAAGAGAAAATGAGTATGGGCTTATTACCGATATTATTGGGACGGGGCCTTATGTCTTGGAATCATTTCAGCCGGGGACAAGCATAAAATTGAGAAAATTCCCATCTTACAGCGCTTATGGAGAGGATAATGATGGCATAAGCGGTATAAAACATGCTTATTTTGAACAAATCATCTTCAATATCGTCCCTGATTCAACAACTAGAAGGCTTGGCCTTGAAAGGGGGGACTATGATTTCATAAACGATGTCATGAGTTATGACATTCCAGATCTTGAGAAGAATGAGGACATCCGACTTCTGGGAGGAGAGGAAAGCGGATCTATCGCATTGGTATTTAACAAGCGCAGCATGCTTGGATCTTCTCCTTCTTTTCGTCGTGCCGTTGCATACGTTCTTGATTATGATGGAGTGATGAAGGCTTGCTATGGTACATCCGGCTATAGCGTTCATTCAGATTATATGGAGAAGGAGCAGAGCCTTTTTTCCGTATCCGGAGACCCATATCTAGAAGAGGATCTTGAGAAGGCGCAAAAGGCGCTTTCTGAGTCGCCATATGATGGTCGTCCGTTTAGAATACTAACTTCAAACCTATCCAACATGGAGAAAATAGCCGTTGCGATGGAGGGAATGCTTAAGAGAATAGGTATAAATGTTGAGATAAAGGTCTTGGACTGGGTCGGTTTTCTTGAAGAGAGGAATAATCCGGACTCATATGACCTTTTCATTTCAGCATTCTCTTCTGTAGTTCTTCCGACGATGAAACTCTATCTTTTAGATACGTATCCTGGCTGGTATGAGAGTGATAGAAAGGATGAGTATCTTGACCGGCTTTTTAAAGCGGAAAGCATCGAAGAAGCTTCCTTACTATGGCAGGAGGCTCAGTATTTCTTTTGGCATGATGTTCCCGTGATTGTACCCGGGCACTATAGTACGATAAATGCATCTTCGGCTACAATAAGCGGGATAATAGAGGAGGACGGTAATCATTTCTGGAATGCAAGGCGGCTTGAGGGTTAAATTACTAAGAGAGATACTGCTTGTTGCCCTTTCTCTCATCATCATCTCTTTTGCTGTATTTTTCCTTTCTTCCCTATCTTCGGGAAACATAAGCTATTATGTTCTTGGGGATAATGCAAGAGAGGAAGATGTCTTAAAACTCTCTTCTTCTCTTGGATATGATGAGCCAATTCTATCCAGGTATATCGTTTTCCTGAGAAATTTCTTCACCCTCAATTGGGGGCGGACTATTAACGGTTATGATATAAGGGCCCTCATAGCTCAGAGAGCTTCTGTCACCGTTGAGATAATGATTATTACTCTCGTCCTTTCCTTATTGGTTTCTATTCCGGTCTCCCTCTTTTGCATCAGGAAGGAAAAAGGATTTGCAGATAGGTTTTCCGATGCTCTCATTCTGATTATATTCAGCCTCCCGTCTTTTTTCCTTGCTATAATTTTAATGCTATGTTTTTCCATTTATATTCCACTCTTTCCGAGTAGTGGATTCATTTCGATGCGTACATCGGTTATAGGGAATATCAGAACTCTTTTCCTTCCCTCCCTCTCTCTTACGCTGATGCACTCCGCTCTTTATATAAGGGTGTTGAAGAGGAGTCTATCGGATCAGATGCATAAGAGCTATGTTCTAGGTTCTCTTGCTCGAGGAAAAAGTAGGAAAAGAGTAATACTGACAGATGCGTTTGCTCCTGCATCCGTATCTTTGATAGCACTTTTTTCGCAGTCCATAGCCTCTTTAATAGCAGGAAGTGCAGTAACAGAGACGGTCTTTGCAGTCCCTGGCCTTGGTAGCCTTGCCGTCTCTGCGTGCCTTCAGCGAGATGTTTCAGTAATTACGATTATCATGATGATTGTGTCTCTTGCCGTTGCGCTCTCTATGATAGTAGCCCGTATCATCATATATGCCATAAGTGCAAAGGGGGGAGAGTATGGTAGATAAGAGAAAACTCATTGCATCCTCTGCATTCTTCTTCTCTCTACTCCTCTTTTTCTTCCTTACGGCAGGAATATCGGAGGTGGATATGGATTCATCCCTTTTTCCTCCATCTCTTTCTCATCCTTTTGGGACTGATATTTATGGAAGAGATGTTCTTTCCCGTCTTTCATTCGGCTCTCTGATATCTATCGCATTATCCTCTCTGATAACCGTTACAACGACTATAGTGGGACTATTAATTGCATTCCTGATGGATCGCAAAGGTATTGTCTCCTCTTTGTCTTTTCTCGTTTCAAATACGATGAAGAGTCTTAACCCGATAATACTCGCATTGTTTCTCTCTTCTGTATTCCGTCCTGGATTTATGGTGATTTTTATCTCCATTTCCATCTCTCACATCCCCGATATCGCCCGTACTGCGTATTCAAGGATTACGATCATAAAAAAAGAGGAGTTCGTACTTTATGCAAAAGCGGAAGGAATGGGTGATCTGGAGATAGCCGTAAGGCATATTATTCCTCAGATGAGGAAGGAAGTACTAACGCAGAGTATAAGCATATTCTCTTCTTCCATCCTCACGGAATCAGCCCTCTCTTTCCTCGGTGCAGGAATCCCCGTGTTGTTACCTTCAATCGGAGGGATGCTCTCGGAAGGAAGGCCTCTTCTTCTAAGCCATCCATCTCTGGTTTTAATCCCTTCCGCAGTTCTCTTCCTTATTTCCCTTGCTTTGCACTTGATGCATGATGCATTAGATTTTGATTCTTGATTTAAGAGAACGCATTAGCGTCGTCTTATCTGCATAGCCGAGATCTCCGCCGATTGGAAGGCCTGATGCAAGACGGGTTATGGTAAGATCTTTTCCCTCCAGAATGCGCTTTATATAAAGTGCAGTGGTATCACCTTCCTCCGTTGGATTTGTCGCTATTATGATTTCTTTGAAGTCTCCGTTTTCAATCCTGTCGATAAGTTCTCGGATTCTGAGTTTGTCCGGACCTATACCGCTGAGGGGGTTTATCGCACCTCCAAGGACATGAAAAAGTCCGTTATAGATGCCTGCCTGATTAATAGTAATCGTATCCTGACTCTCTTCAACTACCATCAACTGAGTATGGTCCCTTCTTGGAGAGCTGCAGTATTCACAGATATCCTCTTCTGTATAGCTTCCGCATATGGGACACGGGTGGATTTTTTCCTGTAGGCTTATTATCCTCTCGCCAAGGGCTTTGTTGAATGACGGATCGGTCTTCAACAGGTGATAACATAGCCTTAAAGAGGATTTTTCTCCCATTCCAGGGAGTTTTTTTATAAGTCTTGAAAGATCCTCAATCGCATTCATTTCCTTAGTCCTGCAAGTCCGCTGTTCTGGAGTTCCCTCATCATGAGTTCTTCTGTAATCTTTCTTATTTTCTGAGCAGCATCATTGAATGCACTCTGTATGAGGACTTCCATCGTGTCTTTCTCGCTTTTTTCGATGATTACTGGATTGATAGAGAATTTCTGTACTTGGTACTCTCCATTTAAAATTACGGTAACAAGTCCAGCGCCAGAGGATCCTTCGGCGGTGATTTTAGAAATCTCCTCCTTCATCCCCTTCATCTTGCTCTCCAAACTCCCTAACTGTTTCATCATTTCGAACGGGTTTATGTTCATGCCTTATATTCTCCTCTTTCAACTCATAGACTTCCGTGTTCTTAAAGAAAGAACGGACATATTCGACTTCCTCAGAGTATTTTTTTTCCTCTTCTTCATATTTCTTAATATGGAGATGGGTCTCTTCCCCTAAGATCCTCGATATGATATGTTCCGCCTTTAAGCGGGATTTGCTTATCATATCTGCGGCCATTGGGGAGGACATAATCAAGGTAAGGTTATTTTCTTCTAAAGTAAAGTTTTTTACACCTGTTTCAATCTGTCTTGCCTCAAATGAAAGGCCGTTTGCCTTGAAAGCATTTGAAATCTCTTTTAAGAGATCAGGGTGTTCTTTTTTTTTCTCTGTCTCTTCAGACCTTGGTGTGATAGAACTCTCTTCAGGTTTTCTTTTATCTTCCTTATCTTCTTCTATGATAGAGGGGCTTCTTTTCTCATCTTTAGAAGCTGTAATGCTTACTTCTTTTCTCTCTATCTCAAATTTTCCGCTCTTTACTGCTTTTGTTATCTCCTCCAGTTTTTCTGCGATGGAAATGGGGGAAGATAAGAATCTTATTCTTGATAGCCTTGAGATAAGCAGCTCCAGTTCGAATCTTGGAGAAAGAGAGTACCTCATATCCCTATACAGGTCGAGAAAAGATCGAAGCATCGTCTCTAGCATGTCTTTCGTGTAAAGACTGATAAGATCCTGAGGCAAATCGCTTTCATCAAAACCGAGTAGTTCTTTTCTTCTTACTCCTTCCTTATAGAAGAGGATGGTACGGATGAATGAGGTGAAATCCTTAACGATCTGGTTCTCTGTCGCCCCCTGAAGAAAGAGAGTGTTAAGCTCTTCAATGGCAGCTTTATCTTCTCCTAAATAGCAGTGCCTTAGGATGGATGAAATCGCATCCGTACTTGCAAGGCCGAGTTTTTCCCTGATTTTATCAAGGCTTATATGCCCCTCGCTGAATGCTGCAACCTGATCAAAGAGGGTATATGAATCCCTCATGGAGCCTGCGGCTTCTTTCGCAATCCAGTAAAGTGCGTTCTCATCTGCCTCGATGGAAAGGTCTTCTGCGGCACTCTTTAGGCATTTTACGATATTCTCCTGACTTATAAGCTGGAAGTGAAACTGCTGGCAACGGCTTCGGATAGTCTGTGGTACCTTTTGGATCTCCGTTGTCGCAAAAATGAATATTACGTACTCTGGCGGCTCTTCGATTGTTTTTAACAGGGCATTGAAAGCGCTTATGCTGAGCATATGTACTTCATCTATGATATAAATCTTATATCTTGAGCTCTGAGGGGGGAAAGCCACCTCTTCCTTTATTGCCCTGACGGCATCTACGCCATTGTTGCTCGCTCCGTCAATCTCGATTACATCGACAGAGGAACCTTTTGTTATATTCACGCAGGAGTCGCACTTGCCGCAAGGATGCGCTGTCGGTCCCGTCTCGCAATTTAAAGCCTTTGCAAGAAGACGTGCGGAGCTTGTCTTTCCTACACCTCTGGGGCCGGAGAAAAGGTATGCATGTGCGATTTTCCCTTCTTTTATCGCATTTTCAAGGGTTGAAACGACGAATTCCTGCCCGATAAGGGACTCAAAATCCTGAGGTCTCTTCCTTGTCGCTGTTACTTCGTAAGGCAAAACATCCTCCTATAAAGCGAGTATAGCATATAATCGATGAACCTTTCGACATGAAAAAAGGCGACAAATTGTCCGAGTCTCACGTGAAATCCACTTACCGCTGCTATCTTCCGATCCTGACGGGGTTGGGCGGCACACGTAGCTTGGGATCTGTCGCCGTAGCGGAGAGGGGGGGATTCGAACCCCCGGTAGCTTTTGACCACACACGACTTCCAATCGTGCACCTTAGACCACTCGGACACCTCTCCAAAGATGTTGCTATAACATTAAAATTTAAAATGTCGTCCTTTGTCAAGGACAAATGGAAACAGGGTATGAAAATACCGCACTTAATCCATGATTTCAGAACATGGTAAAAAAATAAAGCACCCAAGACTGGATGCTTCTCTTTCCGGAAAGAGAGGGATTCGAACCCTCGGTAACCAAAAATGGCTACAACGGATTTCGAGTCCGTCTCCTTAGACCACTCGGACATCTTTCCAATATTACGAGACCAAGAGGATTCGAACCTCCGACCCTCAGTTCCGCAAACTGATGCTCTATCCAGCTGAGCTATGGTCTCATTTCGGAAAGGGGGGGATTCGAACCCCCGGACCCGTTACCAGGTCAACTCCTTAGCAGGGAGCCCGATTCGGCCACTCTCGCACCTTTCCAAAGCTCCGGAGAGAGAGGGATTCGAACCCCCGGTGAGTTTCCCCACAGCAGTTTTCAAGACTGCCACCATCGACCACTCGGACATCTCTCCAATAAATCAGCTCTATCACTATAAGAAAGAGATTTCCATTTGTCAATATGATTTTCATATAAAAAATCTTTTTTGCTTATGATTAAAGAAAATACGAAATGAATTATTGAGTAGAAAAAAAGAATAAATATTCTTTTTCCTGATTTGGTATGTATTTTTAGGTCGAAAATACACCTAGCCCCTGTTTTTATGGTAATATGGTTACATTCTGTAGGAGGAGATGATGCTGGCAAGTAGTATCAGTTATGCAAAAGATCTTTTATCTGAGGGGTATGAATACTCCGGGTTTGAGATTGCTTCTGTCGTTTATGACTCTGTTTATGGAGAAGATAGCGGTGCCAGTATGGAGAAGAAGTTTGTGGATAAGTTCCATAGGGGATTTATTGACAGGCCTACAGTAAAAGAGGCTCTTCCTACAAGAACCGTCCCCGATTATTCTACTGATTCAATCCTATATGCCCTTATTCCATCTTTGGATGAGACGATGCTCTCTTTAATCAGAATCTCCCATAAGATATCGATGGCAGCAGACAGCATAATAGGTACAATGCTCGATGAATATATCCATGACAGGCTCAGGCCTTATGGTTGGACATGTTGCTGGGGAAATTCAATGCAGGGGATAGATTTCTGCTCCAAGGAAGGCCTGCTTTTACATGTGAGGAATAAAAGTAATACCGAGGTCAGTGCGAATGACAAGAACAGGATTCGTAATAAAGTTATAAAATGGTTTAGACTGAACGCATATACAGGCAATACAAAATGGGAAGATCTTAACCTTATCGTCGGAAAGAGTGGACTTTTTTCCGAGGAGGATTTTAAGAATTTCACATTTGATACGATAAAGAATAATCCTCATTGCCTTTATACGGGAGAAGAGGAGGCGAAAAGGCTTTCTACCCTGGTTGAGGGCTACGTGCAGAGATAGCATGTTCAAGATACCGTTCTTCAGTAAAAGAGAGAAAAAAGAAAAGAAGGAAGAAAAACCGGTTTATGTCTTTGAAGAGAGTATGAGTCCTAACTCTCTTGCTAATAAGGCATATTCTCATATTGAGAAGCTTGCCTCGTTCGGTCCTAGGCCGGCCGCATCGAAAACTTCAAGGATGGTTGCAAATAATATTGCTTCGATTTTAGAAGGTTTTTGTGATAAGGTTGAATTCAAATCATGTAAAATCGATAGGAACAGAACATCCTTCTGGGTGAAGGTGGTCTCTGTCCTCCTTCCTTTTTGCTCTGTTTTTCTTTTTATAGGGTTACCATATTTATCTTTCATGCTTGCTCTTTCCGCTTTGGCTTTATGTTATTGCGAAGGGCTTGAGGCAATGGGATTGTTTTCCCGTTTCTTTAAGAAAGAAGAAGGAGAGAGTGTATTCTCCATCATCAGGCCAAAAGAGGAAGAAGAGCGTGTCATAATCCTCTCGTCTCATCATGACTCAGCCCCTTTATATAAGAGGAAAGAGCGGGTGAGAGACATATACCTACCACTCTTTTCAATAGCCTATATTACGGTTTTAGCTTTATTTTTGATGCTTTATGAGGTGCTAAAAGGATGTTTTCTTCGTTTTAATCTACCATCCCTTTTCCCCCTAATATTCATTTTAATTGCGTTTGCCCTATCTGTTTTATCTCTCCGCTTTTTCTCACTCTTTTCTTCTGAATATTCCCCAGGGGTAGGAGATAATCTTTCAGGCGTAGGCGTGGCTCTCGCTGTTGCCGAGTACTTTTCAAAAAAAAGGCTGAAACGTACTCGCCTTGAGATACTGTCGTTTGACGGGGAGGAGTGTGGCTGCCAGGGATCTAGGGCGTATTATGAGTCATCGCACTATCTGGATGGAACGATAAACATCAACATCGATGGAATATTTTCTTCTGAGGATCTTGCGGTTTTGACAAATGACGGTAATGGTCTTGTAAAGCTTGATGAGGCGCTCTCTTCGGCACTTTCAAATATCGCAAAGACTCAAGGCTATAAGATTAAAAGCGGAAAACTCTCTCTTTTCTCAGGCGCTACTGATGCCTCCTCTGCTGCAAGGCATGGGATAAGGGCCGTTACCATTACATCAATGGCAGAGCAGGGGAGCGAAATCGCCCACACTAAGAACGATACGATAGAAAACGTGGAGATGAAGGCGCTAGAGGAGGTCATCTCCATTCTGCTTAAGTTCATAGAGACGGAGGATGGGAAGATAGAAAGGGAGGAAGGTGTGGTAAAAAGCCTGCTTGATGGGAGAAAATATCGCCTCTCCCTCCATGATTAGCTCTTTTTAAGTATGATTATCTCAGCTCTTGCTTTTAAATATGACGAGTCTGGAAGGCTGTTTAATTCTACTTCAAAAGAGACATCATCCCCTTCTTTCACATCTGGGGCTGCCATGATGAACGCATCCTCATTATAGCTTGTTCTTATCTTCCTGCCGTTAATTACTACGCTACAGAGGAATGTGCCGTCCTTATCTTCGTTTTTATCGATAGTGAGAGCACAGGCTATTTTCCTTATCCCCTGGGGTATGATGAAAGGTTTGGACTGCCAAGCGGGGCTTCCGTCGTTCTGGGGAAGGGAGAACTCCTCATACTTTGGCTCTTCTGCTACATAACCGCATCTTTCGTATGAGGAGAGAAGAGACTCATTCGTTTCTCTGATTAAAATCATATTTTTTTCTTCTCTTCTCTCTTTTGCACTGAGAATATAGAAAAGAGAGGCAAAAAGCAGACTCAGTACGATTGCAGAGGCGATGAATGTAGATCCCCTGTCATAACTTATAAAATCCATTAAATCGCCAAAAGAATTCTTTGCAGAGAAAAGGGATGCTAATAGAAGGACAATGATTACAAGCGGGATTATGAAGAGATCCATTGTACTTTTCTTTCTGAGCCTAAAGATTGGAATTAAAGAGACGAGCGATGCCGCGATGAGCAGAACAGTCGGAAGAATAAGGCTGAATGAGCCATCTGAAAATGCTAAATCGGCTATTTCCGGACCGGAGAAACCACAGGCTACCGGCTGAAAGAAACCGAAAACAATTAATAGAAGCGATAAACGTGCAAGAGTTCTACATATCCTGTAAATTTTCATTTTTCCATCCTTTCATTCAATTGAGATATAAGGATCTATATCCCTGGCTTCTGTGACGAATAAATCCTTTTTCTCCTTATCTATCGTAAGTGTTATGCTGATATCGGTGTTGAAATCCTCTGCATCTATTGTAACAGAGTTCTTCTCAAAAAGGCGTTTTAAAAGCGTATAGTATTCATAGGAAAATCTGAGAGAGATAGTCTCTTTATCCTTCATCTCCTCAGTCTTTACTTTTTCCAATACGCTTTTTACCGCATCTCCATAAGCTTTGACGAGTCCCCCTGTTCCAAGCAGTGTTCCTCCGAAATAACGTATTATACAGACGATGATGTTCGTAATACCTGAGCCTTTGAGGACTTCCAGAGCGGGACGCCCTGCTGTGTTCTTTGGTTCCTTATCGTCAGAGGATGAATAGAGCGTTCCATTTTTCCCGATTACAGCGGCATGGACAACATGATTTGCTTTTGGGTGCTCCGCCCTGATCTCTTTTACTATGTCTTTGACTTTTTCAAGGCTTTCTGCTTTAAGAGCAATAGCAATGAATCTCGATTTTTTTACGATAATCTCACTTTCTGCTCTCTCCAAAAGAACCTTCATAGCGCTCTCCAGTCATGGTTGAATATGTTGTCGCCCTTCATATAATGTGACAAAGCCCTGCTTTTTTCTATTATAGCAGAATAGTCTTTTTCTTCCATACTGATGATGTTGGAGAGAAGGTCTATCTGTTCCTTTCTCCTTGATCCTATGATTACACGATAGGGATTATCGTAAAGTGCGAAGGAAAGCAGAACGTCCCTTGGTGTACTTCCTCTCTCTTCTGCGATTCTCCTAATTGTCTGCTTCAGCTGGAGAAAGAGAGGAAAAGCATCTTCTGAGTAATAGAAAAGATCTTTCCTTCTATCCTCTTCTTTTTCATCTTTTAATAGACTGCCGAAAGAGAATATTCCGTATTTCAGGTTTTTAACCCCTTTGGGGGAGGCTGGAGCATAAGTCGGTGAGAAGAAATACTCATCATATGTTATCTCGAAGGATGAAGAAATTTTCTTAGTAAGAGAGGCGGGGAAATTACTTATTCCCAATGCGTTGAATTTCCCTTCTGCTACCATCTTCTCCGCTTCTTTTAACACGGCAAAGAGCTCTTCTTCCCTTCGTGGCCAGTGGATTATGATTGCCTCTGCCTTCTCTGTTTTCAGCGCCCTTAGGCTTGCCTCCGCTTTTTTCCTAAAGCTCTGGTAAGGCATGATTTTCTCAAATATCTCCACGTCGCTGGTTTTTATTCCGATTTCCTTTAATGCGGAATAAAGCAGATTGTCAGTGCCATAGGAGAATGCACTATCGAAGGATCTGATTCCCTTCTTATATGCATCTTTTATTATATCTTTTGCTTCTCGTGCTGTCATCGGATTATGAAAGCCCTCGGAATTTCCAAGGGCCCATAGTCCAAGAGAGATCTTACTCTTCATCTGTTTTTTCTGTTTCTGTTATATCCAGCTTGTAGTCGAGCATGTTGTTATCATTATCGAAAATGAAGAAACCTTCGATATGTTTGCCGCTGAGCATCGCTTCAAGCCATAGCCTGTCATCCTCCCACATCCTGGAGTAATCCAGACTGTCCAGGTCATACCAGTCAGGTCGTGCCTCCTCGCACTCTTTAAGTTCTCCAAAGAAGCTTTCCGTGTAGAAGATATAGCCAACCATAGATGTCCCTTCCTTGAATTGGAAACGAAGGGTGCCCATGTTTCTTAGATCCGTTACATCGAGACCCGTTTCCTCCTTTGTCTCACGGATGGCGGCTTCTGTGCTCGTCTCTTCAAGTTCGATATGTCCGCCCGGTCCGTTTAGGTAGCCGGTTCCCATGCCTCTCTTCTTCTCGATTAGAAGGATTTTTCCCTTCTCTCTGTCAACGACATAGCAGAGCGTGCATCTTTCTTCCGCTTCCCAGAGATCCCAGTCTATCTCATCTACAGTCCCGGCACTCTTCATCTCGTCTCTTTTCTGGTCCTCGGTCTTTGGTTTTTTCTCCTCAACCTTTCTCTTCTCTTCTGGATGCTTCTCATAATGGCAGTCCATGCATAGGTTGTCATCGTTTCCAAGCCACTCGTCGAATTTCAGCTTTTTGCCACAATTCTGGCATTTTCTTTTGAAGGGGAAGCACGATTTTCTGAATATTACGAAAAGCAGTATACCTACGGCAAGAGCTATCCACTCTGTCCAGATTGGAAGTCCTGTCGTTCCCGTCAGGATTATGAGGATGTAGACTGTGAGGTAAAGGCTTCCGATTACAAGCACTGCCTTTTTCTTTTTATTACTGTTAGGGTACTTCCTCTGTTGCATGTTTACTAGGAGTATGAGGATCATGACCCATGTGAACGATTCATTGAAAAACTTAAGTAACATATCAGTAGATTATTAATAAAAGAGGCTGTTAATCAATTGGAAAATATGATGCACATGACTTTTCATATGCTATTCTTAGCAGAGAAGGTGTTCATATGATAGATGCGGAAATAGTTTTGAAGGAGAAGGGCGTTAATTATCAGATGCTGTATTTCACGAGTTCATCCCTTTCTTCTGATGATGAGATTCTTTATGGAATGAGCGATAAAAACGGAAAAGATA
Organism: uncultured Spirochaetaceae bacterium; assembly: GCA_944390015.1. Classification (GTDB taxonomy): domain Bacteria; phylum Spirochaetota; class Spirochaetia; order Sphaerochaetales; family Sphaerochaetaceae; genus Ornithospirochaeta. Next base: position 113,729 of record CALXOL010000001.1, on the reverse strand, counting down.
ATATTTTTTCTTATAATCTGAAGTCTAAGGAATTCAAAATAATAAGCGACAACAAAGAAGACATTCTTCGTAGTTATGTTTATTTCTCCGGCTCTTGGATGAGGGGATTGGGAAAGGCGAGTGTCTCTTTGGATTCAAATACTAACACTATATTTTATGTCCAAGGAAATGAGATAAGACGTATCCGTAACGGAGAGATCAGAATTCTGAACAATATCGCCCCTGATAGGGTTACTGCGTTCACTCATGTTTCTAATGACGGAAAAATCCTTGCGGTCCCCACGACAGAAAAGAGAGCATTAGAATATGATTTGGAAAAAGAGGGGATGGATGCAGACCGTAAACCTTGCTTCTCAATCGATGAGAGGTGCCGAAGAGAGCATATTTCTTCCTATATTTCATTCTATGATACGGAAGATGGTTCCCTTTTAAAAGAAATAAGCGTTCCAGATTGCTGGATTACCCATGTCGTTTTCTCCCCTGTTGATTCTAGGCTTCTTTTATTCAATAACGAGTGGACAACTGAGAATCCCGGTCTTAGAAGAATCTGGCTCTATGACGGTGAGAGTTATCGTCAGCTGAGGAGGGAAGGGGGCAAAAGAAGCAGAGATGATTGGGTGTGCCATGAGCTCTGGACGCTGGATGGCAGATATGTCGTCTATCATGGTACGAGGAAGGATGGCCCGTTTGTAGGGCGCATCGATCCGTTTTCAGGAGAGTGCATAGAGATTCCTCTCGAACCATCTTTCTCTTCCTATGGGCATTTTACGGTCGATGCAAACGGTCTTCTTATCTGTGACGGCTATTATCATGAAGATGGGGAGGATGACGGGGGGATGGGAAGGTATATAAGCCTTATTCATCCTGATTGGGAGCATAGTAGCCTCTCTTGGATTCCCCTTTGCCGACATGGTTCGGACTGGTCATCTCAGGATGCCCATCCTCATCCTGTTGCAGATCATAGCTGCCGTTACATATATTACACTGCCAGGATTGATGGTAGCTTAGGCATATTCAGGGTCAGCTACTGATTTCCCCTTTTGTTGTCAGTTGTGGTAATCTTAGGGTATTATATAGCGATGGAGGGATATATGGATTTAGCCAAATACATTGATCATACACAGCTTGCCGCAGATGCGACGAAAGATAAGATAGAAAAACTGTGTGCTGAGGCAAGAGAGGCGAATTTTGCTTCCGTATGCGTAAACAGCTGCTGGGTGTCTTATGCTAAGGAGCTTTTATCAGGAAGTAGTGTTAATGTCTGTACCGTAATCGGATTTCCTCTTGGTGCCATGTCATCGAAAGCTAAGGCTGCGGAGACGAAAATAGCGATAGATGATGGTGCTGATGAGATTGACATGGTCATCAATATCGGATTTTTGAAGAGTGGAATGTTTGATGAGGTTCTTTCTGATATCAAAGCGGTAAGAGAAGCCTCCAAAGGTAAGATATTGAAAGTCATCATAGAGACCTGTCTTTTAACCGAGGATGAGAAGATTAAAGCATGTGAGCTTTCTGCAGAGGCCGGTGCGGACTTTGTGAAGACAAGCACGGGATTTTCAAAGGCTGGAGCTACAAAAGAAGACGTTGCTCTTATGAGGAGATGCATTCCATCTTCCATGAAGGTAAAAGCATCAGGTGGAATCAGAAGCTATGAGAGTGCCATGGAAATGATCGAAGCCGGTGCAGAGAGGCTTGGCTGCAGCAGTGGTATGGCTATAATCAAAGGGGAAAAGAGTAATGCCTCATATTGAGAAGAAGGAGAGCGGAGAGGATTTCCTTAAGAGCCTTGGTTTCCCTACTATAACCGTTCATGATACTTTTACCCATTTTGATTTCCTCTCCCCAGGTCGTAGGGTTCTTCTTATTGGTCCTATGGGGTCAGGAAAAACCGAATTCGCTGCCAGAGTCTGGAGGGATGCGGCAATTGCGCAGAAGAAGAGTGAGCGTGTAAGGGCGATGACCAGTACCGGAATGCTTGACAGGAGAAAGGTGTTCTTCATTCGTTCTGAGATAGATTCTTCCCGTTTCCAGGATTATCCTGATGATGCGCTCTGCTATAGGGGTGGCTACGTTCGTTGTGGGGAGAATATAGCCAAGATCAGGGATTCTTTCGGACTTGAAGAGGTTTTGAAGGATAATCCTGAGGTTGGGACTTATATAATTGATGAGGCTTCCTTTTTTGATGAGAGGCTTGCCTATGTGGTCAGGAACTACTCAATGGAAAAAGGGTGCATGTTCATCTTTCCTACACTGATTCTTAATTTCAGGAAAGATATCTTTAATTCCACGGCTCGTTTGATGCTTGATATAGCGACGGATGTGATTCCACTTACCGCTTACTGTGAGCATCCAGACTGCATGGACTCCGCCTTTTATACATACCGGTATTATCAGGTGGAAGGCAAAGAATGCCCCGCACTCTATTTTGATCCGCTGATCGTAGTCGGTGGAGATAAGATCAAAGATGGTTCTTTAGAGCCAAACTATGCCTCTCGTTGTGACCGGCATCACTTCCTGCCTGCAAAGGAATATACTTTCTTTACTCTCAAACCTCTTGGAGAGGAGGCTGGAAAGGGGAATGCAGAGCCGCTTTATAAGGAGATTCGGGCTCTTAACGAGGATAAGGAACATAGTGAGCTCTATCGAAATCTTATGCTTCGCTACGGTAGTGATCCAGATGGAGAGATATATACGAATGCGATAATTCCGAACCATATTGCGGAAAAAGCACTCTGTTATCTTTTCTCAGAGCAGAACATGATAGGGGAGACCCTTCTTTTGAAGATGGCAAAAGATCTGGAACTTGATACTGCGTATATGAGTAAGACGCTTTCAGATAACAGACATCCGGTCTCTTTCGAGCAGGGTTCACTCTTGTGACAACTCTCCCTCCTAAAGGTAGGAGTATTCCCACTGGTTATTTTATAAGAAAAGGGGAGCAGCAGATGCTCCCCACATTTGACTTATTATTAAATCTTATTTTACAAGGTGGAATGCGAAGCCGCCTATTTCCTCATTGAAATATGCTACTTTCATCGCACCCTTTGCATCGTACTTGACTGTGCTCTCGTTAACGGTGAATCCCCTCTGCTTGAGGAAGTATACGGTTCTGTCCACATCATAGCACTTGAATGCAAGATGTCCGTTCTTTCCGAGATACATGCTCTTCATGATTTCGATATCCTTGCCCATGAAGACAGATGAGTTTCCAGGAAGTGTCTCGTAGCCGAGCTTTGCAAAATCCTCAGCAACTGAGAATGCATCCTTTTCGCTAGGTGTGTTGATTCCAACATGGACGAGCTGGATTCCCTGAAGCTTGATTACAGCTTCCTTACAAAGCCTTGTAATCTCATCCCACTGGTCATTTGCGATCAGGTCTGCTTTTACCATCCAGCTTCCTCCGATTGCGAGGACGTTCTGAGCCTTGGCGTAGTCTGGAAGGTTGTTTACATTAATTCCACCCGTGGTCATGAACTTTACCTGGCTGAAAGGACCTGAGAGGTCTTTGAGCATTGCAACACCACCGGATGCTTCTGATGGGAAGAACTTGAGTACTGTGAGTCCGTAGCTGAGCCCTCTTTCAATCTCACTTGGAGTTGCGACTCCTGGAACTACTGGGATGTTATGTGCGAGACACCACTCGACTGTCTCTGGATTGAAGCCTGGGCTTACGATGAACTTTGCTCCTGCGTTGACTGCTTTTTCTGCAAGCTTTGCATTGATTACTGTTCCTGCTCCTACGATCATTTCTGGATATGCCTTTGTCATCTTCTTGATGGCTTCTTCGGCTGCATCCGTTCTGAATGTAACCTCTGCACAAGGAATACCGCCATCGATCATAGCCTTTGCAAGTTTCTCAGCTTTTGATGCGTCATCGATTTTTACTACAGGAACGAGTCCGATATCATGGAAAGTCTTAAAAAGTTCTTCCTTTGTCATTTCATTTCTCCTTAGTTTTTAAATCCGGAATATCTCCGTTTGATGTAATGAAGTATAACACGGGTTGAATGAGAATGGAATAGTAATTTTTCAAAAAATGAAACATTGTTCCGAAAATTCTTGACTAATGACATTTCTGCCCTTAGAATGGTAGATAATTCAATAGGAGGAATTTTTTCCATGGCTAATAAGTATGTAACATTTGGTGAGATCATGCTTCGTTTAAGAAGCAATGAAAGAGAGAGACTTTTCCAGAAGCCGGAGCTTGAGGCTACATTCGGTGGTGGTGAGGCTAACGTTGCAGTTTCTCTTTCTATTTTCGGAGAAGAGGCAGAGTTCGTATCAGCTCTTCCAGATAACGCAGTAGGTGAGGCAGCCGAGAGAGAACTCATGAAATATGGAGTAAAGACAAACCATATTAATAAGGTAAAAGGATCAAGACTTGGAATTTACTTCCTTGAGACAGGTGCAAACCAGAGACCAAGCCTTGTTGTTTATGATAGAGCTAATTCAGCAATCGCAGATGCAAAGCCAGAGGATTTCAATTTTGATGAGATCATGAAGGGCGCTACTTGGTTCCATACCACAGGTATTACTCCTGCAATCAGCCAGGGAGCTGCGGACTGTGCACTTGCTGCGATGAAGGCTGCAAAGAAGGCAGGGGCAACGGTTTCCATCGACCTTAACTACCGTAAGAAGCTCTGGAACTACGGAAAGAAGGCTCCAGAGGTTATGAGGGAGCTTGCAAAGTATGCAGATGTTGTTATTGCTAACGAAGAGGACATCCAGATGTGCCTTGGAATTGAAGCAGACAGCGATGTTACAAAGGGTGAGCTTAACACAAAGGTATATGAGGATCTCTGTGCAGAAGTAAAGAAGCAGTTCCCTAACATAAAGTATGTAGCAGTTACTCTTCGTGAGAGTAAGAGCGCGGACTATAACGGTTGGTCTGCCGCACTCTCAGGAACAAAGGGATTCTACCTCTCAAGACATTATGACATCCACAACATCGTTGACCGTGTTGGTGGTGGTGACAGCTTCGCAGCAGGAATCATCTATGGTCTTAGCCACTATGAGGATGAGGAGTATGCAATCAACTATGCTGTCGCAGCATCCTGTCTTAAGCACTCAATCAGCGGAGATTTCAACCTCACAAGAAAGAGCGAGGTCGAGGCTCTTGCAAAGGGAGATGGAAGCGGAAGAGTACAGCGCTAAGCTGTTTATCTTTCTAATCTGGGGAGGGGCGCTTTATCGGCGTCCCTTTTTCATTATTGAATGGAAATGAGGTTTTTCCCCGCCTAAAACATTGTTTTAATTTTAATTTTGATGGTTCTGATTTTGTATTCTTAATAGGTAGATTTTTAAATTTGTATTTATATAACATAATTTCTTTGTTTTCTTTCAATGTATAAATTTAGCATGAATAAAAAGATGTAATTTATAACAAAAACGACATCGCTCTTATGCGTTAGAAGATGCTTAAAGCGAAAAAAATTTAACGTATTTTTTCTCCTATTTTTATTTTCATTTTTTCAATAATTCTTTATGCTGTTATATTTTCTTATAATTTAAAAAACTTTTTTAAAACCATTTAAAAAAGTTCAAAATTTTTCTTGCTTTTTAGAAAATATTAGGTACGATTAAGAATAAGACACGATTAAAAAAAGGAGACGCAATGAAAAAACTCTTTGTTTTACTTACCGTGCTGCTTGCTTTAATGCCAGTAGCAGTATTTGCTGGCGGAGGCAAAGAATCCTCCGGTTCTTCTGATGGTCCTGTAACTATCAAGTATTATACATGGGAAGATGCAGCTCATGCTCCTCTTATCGAGGCATTCAATGCTACACATGATGACATTCAGGTCGATGCTGAAATCCTTCCTTCTGCAAACTATGAAGCAAGACTCAATACACTCCTCGCTGGACGTGTTGAGATGGATGCTTTCATGGAAAAGAGACAGACCGATATGTTCGTACAGTACAACAACGGATATATCGAGCCACTCAATGATTACATCGTAGAGGGATCTCCTGCAGACGGAGCTGTAAAGGCATATGAATCCCAGATGGTCTACAATGGTGATATCCTTGGTATCCCATGGCGCGGTGGTGCTTACTATGTATACTACAACAAGAAAGTATTTGATGCATGTGGCGTTCCTTATCCAAGTGAATACATCGAGAACGGTGAATGGACATGGGATAAGTTCGTAGAGGTTTCAAAGGCTCTTACGAATGCAGAACTCGGTACCGTCGGTTCATGTATCTACATCTGGGCTAACGGAACGATGTTCATCGAGGCACAGAATCATAAGCCAATCATCGACGCTGATGGAAATATCGACTTTGATGATGGATTCCTCAGAATGCTCCAGATTAAGAAAGAGCTCGAAGGTGCAGGCGCAATGGTTCCTCTTACAGACATGAAGGTAACAGGAACTCACTATTCCAACCTCTTCTATAATGGTAACCTCGGTATGCTCATCATCGGAGAGTGGTTCCCTGGACAGATGACAACAGGTGAGAGAGATGGACTTCTCAACGGATTCACAGCTTCCGATTATGGTATCTGCCGTCTTCCGTGCGATGCTCCTTCATACACAACTCTCGGTGCTTCTACAAACAACCACGTAACATCATACTCCGAGAAGAAGGATGCCGCATATGAGTTCATCTCATGGATGGCTGGCCCAGAGGCAGCAGCTATCGCAGCTGGTCTTGGTGTTCTTCCTGCAGTAGCTACGGACGAAGTAAGGGAAATCCTTGCAGAGAGCATTCCAGATGATGGAACATCTCTTAACTACTTCCTCGAGGACAAGGTAAACTTCACACCTAACTTCGGACCTTATGGTTCTGCAACAGAGTCCATGATCGATACATTCCAGGAGAGCTACCTCCTTGGTAATATCCCAGACGATCAGGTAAATGCTCAGTTCCAGGCAAATCTCGAGCAGATTGTTAAGACAAACTAAATTGAGATTATGATCTTACGGCACGCCTCAGCGCCAGAGTGCGTGGAGGGTGCCGTTTTTTATTTATGAGGCTTTTTCCTTCGTTGAAAAGCAGTCGCTTGATATAAAAAGGAGAAAATATGGCAACAATAAAAACTGCCCAACTTGGTAAGAAGCCTATAAACTGGGTAAAATGTGTGACAATTCTTTCATTCCTGTTACCAAGTTTCATAGGTTTCGTCGTTTTTGTTCTGGCCCCTATGATATGGTCCGTGTTTCTTTCTTTTACGAACTATCGTGGTGGTCCGAACTATAAGTTCATAGGCCTTGAGAATTACATTAATGCGTTCTCTTCCCCGGATTTCTGGTCATATCTCTGGATAACGGCTAAGTACATGGTTATCACAGTAGTATTCCAGATTGTTCTAGGCCTCGCATTTGCAATTCTTCTTCAGCATCAGTTCAGAGGCTGTGGATTTTTCCGCGGCGTATATTATCTTCCGAATATCCTCGCATCCGTTGCTGTCGGTATCGCATTCATGACGATGTTCCGCCCTGTAAGTGAGGCTGCCGGTGCTCCTAACGGAGGTATAATAAATGCAACGCTCATAAGTCTTGGACTCGAGCCTTCGCAGTTCTTGGCCGGACAGGAGACAGCCCTTGGTGTAATCATAGTCGTTTCCATCTGGCAGAACTTCGGATATTACATGGTTCTCTTCATCGGAAGTCTTCAGAACGTCAATACCTCTCTTTATGAGGCTGCTGACATGGATGGAGCTGGATGGTGGAAGAAGTTCACAACGGTTACGATTCCTGGAATCTCTCCGATTCTTTTCTATGGTATCACGATCGCAATCATCCGTGGATTCCAGATGTTCGATTATGTATACGTTATGACTGGTGGACAGTTCGGTGGTGGTCCTGCGGGCTCTACGAACGTTCTTGCTTTCGACATCTATAAGATGTTCACCATGTCAAGATATGGATATGCATCAGCAGAAGCCGTAATACTGATGGTTATTATCCTCGCCCTTACGGTAGTCCAGCAGGAAGGACAGAAGAAGTGGGTAGTATATGACGTCGTATAGAACAAAACAACTAATTGGTAATATTGCTAAATATATTCTTTTGATTATCGTTGCGGTTATAATGCTCTTCCCGCTGATCGTTGTTGTAAGCTCATCTTTTAAGATGGAGACGGAGATATTCGCATTCCCGTTCACCATATTCCCGAAGAAGCCGATTTTATCGAACTTCGAGCAACTTGCTGAGAACTTCCCGATGTATACCTGGAACTCCGTAAAGGTTACTTTCATAACAACGGTGGTTCAGCTTGTCACGGCATCTACGGGAGCTTATGTGTTCTCAAAAATCCAGTGGAAGGGGAGGAATGCTCTTTTCATGCTCTATGTCATGTCAATGATGATTCCATCCCAGGCTGTTACCGTTCCTCAGTTCATCATCGTAAGGAACATGGGCCTGTTTGATACTCATACGGCGATTGTTCTTCTTGGCGCATTCACTGCCGTAGGTACGTTCCTTATCAGGCAGTACATGCTTTCAATTCCCGAGACGTATAATGAGGCGGCACGCATAGACGGTGCAAGAGAGTGGGTTATCTTTGGAAGAATCATCCTTCCTATGACAAAACCAGTTCTCATCACTCAGGCTATCTTCAGTTTCCGCTATTTCTGGAATGATTTCTATACACCATTGCTTTACATCATTACGCCGGAACTTAAGACACTCCCTCTTGGAATGACGGACTTCACAACCGAGCAGTATGTCTACTATGGACCTCAGATGGCGGCAGCTCTGATTTCCATCATACCTGTCCTCATCATATTCCTTATCGGACAGAAGTACTTCATCCAGGGCGTTTCAGCTGCGGGTATTAAGGGTTAAACTTTTAAGGAAGGCGGCAAGCCTTCCTTTCTTTATGGAGGAGAAAAACTATGAGCAATAAGCCCGGTAACTTTAATCCTGAGATTCATGTCACGGATTACAGGAAGGAGTTTGAGGTAAAAAAGGTAGACAGGGACTCTCTGATCTCCATCGATGGAAGAAAGACCGAGAGCCTCAATGGAAAGTGGAATTTCTATGCTGATCCGATAGAGTACCTTCTTCGTGGTGCATGGTACAAGGAATCGAGATATGATGCAGAGAAAAGAGAGAAACCCTGTGACTACGACTTCGAGGAAATGGAAAAGATTAATGTCCCTTCCTGCTGGAATATGGCTCGTCCCGACTTGTTCCTTTATGAGAACATGGGAACGTATTTCAGGACGTTTAAATATAAAAAGCATGAGGAAGGAGAGAGGGTATTCCTTCATTTTGAGGGAATCGCATATAGGGCGTACATCTTCTTAAATGGAGAGTGTGTTGCAATGCATGATGGTGCATCCACTCCTTTTTCTGTCGAGATAACCGATAAGGTAAAAGATGTTAATCGGATTTTAATCGGTGTCGATGCCAAGAGGCAGGATGACAGGGTTCCGATGACGAACACGGACTGGTTTAACTATGGTGGAATCTATAGGGATGTTCTTGTAGTGCGCACACCATCAGCCTTCATTTCTGACTGGTTTGTACGCCTTGTACCAGAGTCAGGGTATTCAGAAATAGCTCTCGATTTCTCCGTGGATGGAAAGAAGAGCGGAGAAGCTGTTTTCTCTATTGAAGAGCTTGGAATAAAGGAGACCGTCGCTTATGAGAACGGCAAGGGTAGCGCAGTTATAAAGGCAAAGCCGGAACTCTGGAGTCCTGAGAATCCAAAACTTTACAATGTCTCTATTTCAACATGTAATGACACGCTTTCCGATAGAATTGGATTCAGGGAGTTCAAGGTCGTAGGTAATAAGATCATTCTTAACGGAGAAGAGAGATTCATGAAGGGCATCTGCGTGCATGAGGATCACATCGATCTCGGAAAAAGCACGAATGAGGCTGTAATCAGGGATACGATTAAGACCGTGAAGGAAGATCTTAATGGTGTGTTTATCCGCCTTGCTCACTATCCTCATACCAGGCTTTTCTCAAAGATTGCTGATGAACTGGGTATCATGCTCTGGGAGGAAATCCCAGTATACTGGTCAATCGCTTTCAATAACGAGCAGACCTATCAGGATGCGGAGAACCAGCTTGCCGAACTCATTAAAAGGGATAAGAACCGTGCAAGTGTCGTAATCTGGTCTGTAGGAAATGAGAACCCGGATACTGATGACCGCTTTACCTTCATGTCCAATCTCGCCTCATATGCGAAGAAAACAGATCCGACAAGAGCTGTTGGCGCCGCTTGTCTGGTTGATGAAGTTGGAGAGAAGATTGATGACCGTCTTGCTGAGAAACTGGATATCATTGGAATCAATGAGTATTACGGATGGTACAATCCGGATTTCTCGAAACTTGGAAGGGTGTTAAAGAATTCAAATCCTTCAAAGCCTGTGATTATAACGGAGGTTGGAGCAGGAGCAAGAGCGGGAAATCATGGAACCAGCGATATGCTCTGGACGGAAGAATTCCAAGAAGAGCTTTATAAGAAGCAGGTAAAGGAAATAGAATCTTGTCCGTTCATAAAAGGAGTTTCTCCTTGGATTCTTTATGATTTCAGAGCTCAGCGAAGATATAACCGTTACCAGGAAGGTTTTAACAGGAAAGGGCTTATCGATGCTGACAGAAAGACAAAGAAGCTGGCTTTCAAGGTTCTCTCTGATTTCTATAAGACGAAATAACATAAAAGGGTCTTGCTCTGGGACCCCAATATATAATTTGAGGTATATTATCATGGAAAAGAAGAAGATGTTGGGAGCTATTCTTCCAGGTAACAGTACGGTTGAACTAAAAGAGTTTGATATCCCTGAGCCGGGATATGGACAGGTTCTTGTAAAGACAAAGTGCACGACAATCTGCGGCAGTGATATAAGATGCATCTATCATGAGCATACGGGAAAAGGTCCTGAGGGTTATCAGGGAGTTATTGCAGGGCATGAGCCATGTGGACAGATCGTGAAGGAAGGTCTTGGGCTTAAGAGGTTCAAGAACGGAGACAGGGTAATAGTTTATCATATCTCAGGTTGTGGTGTGTGCCATGATTGTCGTATGGGTTACATGATCAGTTGCAAGAGCGAGAAGAGGGCTGCTTATGGATGGCAGAGGGACGGAGGCATGGCCGAGTACATCCTCTGTGATGAAAAAGATCTTGTCGCACTTCCTGATGAGCTTTCATATGCCGATGGCGCACAGGTTGCATGTGGTTTTGGAACTGTATATGAGGCTATTGAGAAAGTTGGAGTCTCTGGCGATGATGCTGTTCTCGTTGTAGGGCTTGGGCCGGTTGGACTTGCTTGTCTGATGCTTTGTAAGGCTCTTGGGGCTAATAAGCTCATAGGAATAGAGGGAAAGGCGGAAAGAATTGAGCTTGCAAAGAAACTCGGACTTGTTGACCATGTATTCACGCCATCTGAGAAGAATGTCGAAGAGGTGCTCTCCGTAACCGGAGGAAAGGGTGTCGAACGTGCATTTGACTGTTCTGCAAATGATAAGGGTAGAGCTACCGCGATTAGAGCTACCAGGGAATGGGGTAGGATCGCTTTTGTCGGAGAGGGAGGGACAGTTAACTTCAACCCATCTCCTGATATCATACATGGACAGAAGACCATCTATGGAAGCTGGGTGACAAGTATCTGGAAGATGGAGGATCTTGTTGAGCGTCTTGTAAGATGGGGAATTCATCCAGATACCCTCATAACGGACCGTTTCGCACTCAAGGATGCTGATAAAGCATATGCGCTTATGGCCTCTGGTGCCTGTGGAAAGGTTGCCGTCTGTTTTGATGAGGAACTAAAATAGGAGTGCTTTATGAAAGCTTTTGATCTACCTATCACGCATAATCCATTAAAGACAAGGGATGATGTGGCAAAAGCTCTTCTAGAGATGCTTGAGCCATGCAAGGATCAGCTCGTACTTGAAGGTGGTGGGCTTTTCGTTGGAAACAGCGATGCCCACTACAGCTCAAGGGTTGCTTTAATGGAAGGTTGGAGCCGTCTGCTCTGGGGTATTGGCCCTTTAATGAAAGGAGGGTTCAAGTTTGATGACTTTCCTTCTTTCTTTGAAGGCTTCAAGCATGGCCCGGATCCTGAGAGTGACGGTTTCTGGGGGCATGTTCCTCCGCATGATCAGAGGATGGTTGAGGAGGCTGCGATTTCTCTTTGCCTGTTGCTCAGTCGTGAAACCTTTTTTGATCCACTATCTGAGAGGGAGAAGGAAAATCTTGCTTCATGGCTTAGGGAGATTAACCGCAAACCTCTGAGTGACAACAACTGGCATTTCTTCAGGGTTCTTGTGAATCTTGCTCTCAAGAGGATAGGTCTGGAATATGATGGGGAGCAGATGGAGGAGGATCTTATCTTCCTTGAAAGTCTTTATGCGGATGATGGCTGGTATCATGATGCCATCCCGTTTGATAACTATAATCCGTTTGCTTTCCATTTCTATTCGATGATTTACTACGTCTATAACAGGGAAGATGATCCAGAGCGGTGTGAACGCTTTAAGAAAAGGGCTGAGATTTTTGCAAAACAGTATGTGACGTATTTCACGGATAAGGGAAACAGTGTTCCGTATGGACGCTCTCTTACATATCGTTTCGCAGTCTCTTCATTCTTTGCATCCTGTGCTTTTGCCGGAATAGAGGTTCTTCCTTGGGGTGTTTTGAAAGGAATAGTGCTCAGAAATCTCAGATGGTGGTTCAGACAGCCGATTTTCGACAGCAAGGGACTCTTGACGATAGGTTATGCATATTCATCGCTTTTAATGGCTGATGAGTACAATGCACCGGGATCTCCGTACTGGGCTTTCAAGACTTTCATCATCCTTGCCCTTGGAGAGGAGCATCCGTTCTGGGCATCAGAAGAACTTCCTATGCCTAAGATCGATAAGGTCACCTATCTAAGGATGCCGGGTGCCCTCATGTGCCGCACGAGCGACGATGATGTCGTGATGCTTAATGCCGGACAGTATCCCGCATTTGAGATGAACCATCTTGCTGAGAAATACTGCAAGTTCGCATACAGTGCTGATTATGGATTCTCCGCATCAATAAGCAATTGGGGATTTGAATTCACAGGATGCGATAGTATGCTCTTCATTTCTGAAGGTGATAACTACTGGAGGCCTAGAAGGGAAGTTAAGGATGTCATGGGATCTAAGGAGATGGTAAGGAGTACATGGACTCCATTCAGCGATAAGGATCTTGTTATTACTACATGGCTGATTCCCGCAGGAGACTATCATGTCAGGATTCACAAAATCGTAAGTAAGAAAGAATATGTTACAAGGGAAGGCGGATTTGGAATACTGCATTATAGGGAACATGAGCTTGAGCCGGTTGTTGATTTCCATGAAGAAAAAGATCTTTTTGGTATCAGCGTACCTTGGGCTTCCTCTGTCATCAAGGATATAATGGGGGAAAGAAAGCCGTTCTGGGCAAAACCCAGGCCGAATCTCAACCTCATGGCATCCACTACGATGGTGCCGTGCCTTGAGGGTAGGATAATTAAGGGTGTGCAGTGGTATGGCTGTATAGTTGGTGCTTCTAAGAAAGAGAGGAATTGGGAGAAGCTTCCTGAGGTTTCTCTTAAAGGGGAGACCGTGATTATCGACGGAAAAGAACTTCCGTTAATCTAGGAGAGGTTATGGATTATAAGAAATACGCCGATGAGACACTTGAGAAAGTGAAAGTGAAGATGAAGGAAGTTGCAAAGCGCAACGCACATAAGGTTCCTTATATTACCACAAACGGTAAGTATGATGACCGCGATGGCTCTCAGATCAGCTGGTGGACTAATGGTTTCTGGGGTGGTCTGATGTGGGAGATGGAGAAGCTGACAGGCGATAAGTTCTATGCAGATCTCGCATGTGAGCTGGAAGATAAGCAGGATGCCAACTTAATGGATTATGATGGTCTTGACCATGATAACGGTTTTAAGTGGCTTCTCACTTCCGTCTATCACTACAAGAAGGATGGAAATGCCGCCTCTAAGAACAGAGGATTAATTGCCGCAACCAACCTTGCAGGAAGGTACAATGTCGCAGGCCATTTCATCAGGGCATGGAACGACCATGTGAGAAAAGACGATGATGACAGGGGTTGGGCTATTATTGACTGTATGATGAATCTTCCACTCCTTTATTGGGCTTATGAGGAGATTAAGGATCCAAGATTCCTTCATATCGCAAGAAGTCATGCCGACCGTACGATTGAGTGCTTCATCAGAGATGATGGTTCTGTCTGCCATATCGTTAAGTTTGATCCGTTCACAGGTGAGCGTGTTGAGTCTTATGGCGGCCAGGGGTATGCTCATGGCTCCTCCTGGACTCGTGGGCAGGCCTGGGCTATCTATGGCTTTACTCTGAGCTACATGCACACAGGAGACGTGAAGTATCTTAATACTGCTAAGAAGGTTGCAAACTATTTCATAGCCAATACTCCTGAATCTGGTCTGATTCCTTGTGATTTCAGGCAACCGGAGAGTCCTAACTATGAGGATACGACGGCAGCCGCAATCGCAGCCTGTGGAATGATAGAGATTGCAAAGCATTCAGAGGGCAGGGACAAGGATGTTTATATGAATGCGGCTCTTAAGATGCTCAAGGCAATAGATGAAAAGAGCGCGGACTGGGATCCGAAGACCGACAACATAACCACAAAGGGAACTGTCGCTTACCATGATGGAGAGAAGGAGACAGGAATCCTTTACGGAGATTACTTCTTCATTGAAGCTCTTATGAAGCTCAGTGGAATAGATTTCTTCCAGTGGTAACCTAAAAAAACGCATAATCCCCTGTGGGCAATCGGCTTGCAGGGGTTTTTCATTTTAAGAAGTCTTTTTATTTGACAAGTAAATTCAAAAAAAGATATAAAATCATCCAACTCTTTGTATTATAAAGAGAAATTTATTTGACTATTATTTGATGCTTTATTGACTATTATTTGACAAATTATACTTTGTTTTGTAAGCTTATAGTATGCAGAATGGATATGATTATAAAGCCTTGATAAATATTTTATGCAGTTATGACAGTGAAGAGGATTGGTTTGAATTCAAGAGTTCAAATTCAAATCCTGAAATAATCGGGAAAGATATCTCGGCTTTAAGTAATAGTGCGGCGTTAAGCGACCATCCTTATGGATACATGATATGGGGCATCAAGGATGGAAATCATGAGATTATTGGGACTACATTTAAGCCGAAAACAGAAAAGAAGGGCAACGATGAACTTCTTGGCTGGCTAAGCACTCAATCATATCCAAGACTTGTTTTAGATTTTATAGAATTGGAGATGGAAGGAAAAAGAATAGTTGTCCTGGAAATCCCCGCGGCGCAGAAAGAGCCACAGCGTTTTTGTGATAAAGAGTATATAAGGATAGGATCCTCAACACGAGAGTTACGAAATTATCCAGAAAAAGAAAGGCTATTATGGAAGAGATTTGATAACGTTCCCTCAGAAATGCTTATAGCACAGTCTGATTTGAAAGAAGAAGAAATTTCCTATCTTTTGGATTTTGATTCTTATTTCATCTTACAAAACTTGCCATTACCATCTTCTCTACGAGGAAAAATAGAAAGGTTTATAGATGAGAAATTTCTTATTGTTAATGACAGTAAAACATATTCTATTACTTTTCTTGGCGCATTGCTCTTTGCAAGAAATCTGAATCACTTTCCTTCTTTGGCGATGAAGGCAATCAGAATAATACTTTACAAGGGAAAGGGGAAGTTGAATGCAGTGAATGATGTCTCTCTAACGGCCGGCTATGCTGTTTCTTTTTCCGTTGCTTTGGATACGGCTTCAAACATGCTGAAGAAAGGTGAGATTATTGACAGCGCAATAAGAAAGGATGTGATTCGTATTCCAATTCAAGCGGTAAGAGAGGTTCTAGCCAATACCTTGATCCATCAGGATTTGTCAGATAGAGGTGCTGGCCCGATGATTGAAATTTTCGATAATAGGTTGGAAGGCTCTAACCCCGGGATGCTTCTCGTTCCAAAGGATAGGATAATCGATGCTCCACCAAAAGCAAGAAACGAAGCGCTTGCCGCCTTCCTCAGAAGGTTGCATATCGTAGAAGAAAGAGGGAGTGGTTTTGATAGAATCGAGGAGGCTATGGAAGCTTATCATCTACCTTCCCCTGCTATTGATACAGATGAGACATTTACTCGCATTAAGTTATTCTTTTATGAGGAATTTTCTGAATGGAAGTTGGAAGATAGAATATGGACTGTTTATCTTTCCTCCTGCTTAAAATACATAGAAGGGGAGTATTTAACCAATGCGGATCTGCGGGAAAGATTTAATATTAAGGCAAGTAACAGTTCTATTGTTTCAAGGATATTAAATGAAGCTTTAGCATCAGGAAAAATCAGAATATATGATGAAATCGGAGGAAAAAAATCAAGGAAATATATCCCCTATTGGGCATAATTTCTTTGATGGGTAAATTCAAAAAAAGATATAAAATCATCTAACTCTTTGTATTATAAAGAGAAATTTATTTGACTGTTATTTGATATTTTATTGACTATTATTTGATGTGAAATAATAATTGATGAAACAGGGAGGTGTTTCCACCTCCCATAAATCATTCTTGGTATCCCAGAATCTCAGAAATCTTATTTGCTGTTTTCTTTATCTGTTTGACGGTGTTCTCGAAATCATCACGGTCAAATCTGAAAATCGGCCAGGATACACTGATTGCGGCAACAACCTGGTTCTCATAATCTCTGATAGGGCAGGCAATACACATTACCTGTTCCTCATGCTCTTCATCATCTACCGAATAGCCTCTTTTTTTAACCCTTTCGAGCTCTTCCCTCAGAGCTTCCTCGCTTCTGATGGATTTTGCCGTATAAGGCTTTAAAGTGTTTCTCTCCAGATAACCTCTCAGCTCATCATCACTCATTTCAGATAGAAAGATTTTTCCTATCGCAGTGCAATAGAGCGGAATGACCTTCCCAATCCTTGAGTACATCCTGAGCGTATAAGAGGATTCCTCTTTCAAGACATAAACAGCGTAATCATCCTGCAGGATTCCCATATGTACGGTCTCCCCAAGACTCTTACACAGCTCATGGGCAAAAGGACGTGCCGTGCTTATAAGATCTATATATTTCAAAGACCTCGATCCCACAGAGAACATCTTCAGTGTAAGATGATATCGGTCGGCACTGTCCCTGTAGACATATCCGAGATTAGATAAGGATGAGAGAAAGCGAAGAAGGGTGGCCTTTGGCAGCTCAGTCTCCTTACTCAGGCTTTCCAGATTGCTTGATTCGCACTCTGAGAGAGTTTCAAGAATATTGATGGTGCGAAGAACCGCACTCATCTGCTTTTCATCATCCTTTTCCCTCGTCATTAATCAACCCTCAAAATACTTCTGGGCATTGTTGAAAGAGATGTCTTCAACAATCTTGCCGAGGTACTCCTCATCATATGGGATTTCTCCGTTCTCAGCCCATGTTCCGATTACATTACAGAGTATCCTTCTGAAATACTCGTGCCTTGGATAGGAGAGGAAGCTTCTTGAGTCTGTGAGCATTCCGATGAATTTTGGAAGTGTTCCAAGATTTGCGAATGTCTTAATCTGCTCCTCCATTCCATCTTTGTGATCGCAGAACCACCATGCGGATCCCATTTGAAGCTTGCCTGCGATTCCTCCTCCCTGATAGCATCCGATAAGGGTCATGATTGTATAGTAATCCTTTGGATTGAGGGAGTAGAGTATCGTCTTTGGAACGCTGTCCGTATCTGTCAGGCGACTGAAGAAGATTGCACAACCTTCTGCGAGTTCCTTGTCATGTACGGCATCATATCCTGTATCAGGGCCGAGCGCCTTGAACATGAGGGCGTTGTTGTCTCTGATTGATGCGAAGTGGAACTGCATTGCGATGTTCCTGTCATGATAAGCCTTTGCAAGAGCGAAGAGGACAAATGTCCTGTAGGCATCAATTTCCTCTGCTGTAAGATCTCCTCCATTCATCTTCTTGTCAAATACGAGATTTACATTCTTCTCTTCCCAGAAAGTATGCGGGCATGTGACAAGGGCATGGTCACTTGCACGGCAGCCGAGGGATGCGAAGAAGTCAAGCCTCTTGATGAGAGCCGTAACGACATCCGTTGCACTCTTGATCTCCATTCCTGCAGCCTTACCGAGTTTTGCGATGTATTCAGCATAGTCAGGTTTATCGATATTGATAGCCTTATCAGGGCGATATGATGGGATTACCTTTGCCGGGCACTTTCCGTCTTCCCTGATTTTCTGATGCATTGCCAGGTCATCTGCTGGATCATCCGTTGTTCCAACCGCATAGACCTTGAATTTCTTCATGATTCCGAATACGGAGAGCTCTGGATCGCTCTTGAACTTCTCGTTTGCCTCATCATAGATCTTCTTTGCCGTCTTTCTTGAGAAAACGTCTGTGATGCCGAAATATCTCTGAAGCTCCAGATGCGTCCAATGATAGAGAGGATTACCAATAAGGTTCTCCATCGTCTCTGCCCATGCCATGAATTTATCATATGGGTCAGCATTTCCTGTAATGAGGTTCTCATCGAATCCCATCCATCTCATCTGTCTCCACTTATAGTGGTCTCCTCCAAGCCATGCATCGGTAATAGTCGTGAATCTCTTGTCTTCTGCGATCTGTGATGGAATCAGATGGCAATGATAGTCGAAAATCGGCATTTTCGCCGCATGGTCGTGGAAAAGCTTCTCAGCCATTTTGTTGTCTAATAGAAAATTCTCATCCATGAATTTCTTCATTTCTTTCCTCCTTATGTAAGAAAGGGGAGGCTAGATGTCCTAATCTCCCCTCACCATATCATATGTCTTAAAGGACAACGCCGTCCTTCAATATTGAGATTTCCATGTAGCCGTTCTCTTCGTTCTTCGTCCTCTTCTCGCCGTTAGCGATTGCAATAACGAGGTTTATAAGGTCAGATACGACTTTCTCAGGATCTTCCGTGAGCATCGCTCCTGCATTGAAATCTATCCAGTTGGATTTCTTTGTCGCAAGATCGGGGTTCGTAGCTATCTTTACGGTTGGAACAGGTGATCCAAGTGGAGTGCCTCTTCCTGTGGTAAAGAGGATCATATGTGCTCCGGCTGCACTCTGCACCGTCGTAGAGACAATGTCGTTTCCAGGTCCCGTAAGAAGGTTCATTCCTTTTTCGCTCACCCTCTCTCCGTATTTCAGAACCGCTGATACAGGGGCTCTTCCTCCCTTCTGTACACATCCAAGGCTCTTATCTTCAAGAGTTGTGATTCCACCAGCCTTGTTTCCTGGGCTTGGATTTTCGTAGACTACCTGTCCATGTGAGGTGAAATAGTGCTTGAATCCATTAATCATATCCACGATGTTGGTATAAACATCCTTGTTTACAGCCCTGTTCATGAGAATCTGCTCAGCACCGAACATCTCCGGAACCTCAGTCAGGATTGCTGTTCCTCCCATGGCTACAAGTTCGTTCGTAAACCTGCCGACGAGTGGGTTTGCCGTAATGCCAGAGAAGCCATCAGAGCCACCGCACTTCATTCCCACGACCAGGCGTGACATTGGTACGCTTGTTCTTCTGTCTTTCTTCATTACCTCGGCAATCTCTTTAAGCAGCTTCTTTGCTTCTTCAAGCTCATCCTCATAATCCTGAGAGACCATGAACTTAACCCTTTGAGGATCCACATCACCGCAGAGTGCCTTGAATTCAGGCATCGTATTGTTCTCACATCCTAGTCCGATAACTAAGACTCCACCTGCATTGGGGTGATTTACAAGGTCTGCGAGAATCACTCTTGTATTCTCATGGTCTCCTCCCATCTGGGAGCAGCCAAAAGGATGAATCCAGGCATGTACGCCATCTTCAAGACCAAGATTTTCGTTTCCCCATTGCTCGAGTTTCTTTGAAATCTGGTTTACACAGCCGACGGTTGGAACAATCCAGAGGGCGTTACGGATTCCGATTTTCCCTTTCTTTCTCTCGTATGCGTTGATTCTTGGAACTTTCTCATCCGTATACTCTCTCTTCTTCGCCTCCATCTCTAGAACGCATTCTTTAGCAGCCTCTTCATCGTAGCTGTATTCTGCGCCTTCACTGAGACCTGTTTTGACGTTGAAGGTATGGACCGCACTACCGACAGGAATATCCTCTTTTGCATATCCGATAGGATAGCCGTATTTGATTACAGGCTCACCCTTTTTGATATCAAAAAGAGAGATCTTGTGCCCAGCGGTAATATCCATTGTGGCTGTGATCGTAAGGTTGTCTATATTAAGCACATCCCCCTTTACAATGGGGGACAGTGCTACTGCGACATTATCCTTATCAGTTATCCTAATAAGCTTTTTTGCCATAAATCAGTTCTCCATGATTTTCTCAATTGCCTTTTCCATGCCATCGGTCCAGATGCTTTCGAGGTCAAGTGCAATTACTTTCTCAAGGCCTTCGATCTTCGTGAGATCCTGGCCCCACCATCCTTCCATGGAGAGAACGGCTTTTGCAATCTTCTCACTCTTTTCTTTTACAGATGAGTAGGAAGTGCTGTAGAGCTCCTGGAATTTCTTGAGTACATCCATGCTGTCCTTAATCTGATAGGTCTCACCGGCTCTTGTTCCTTTGAGGTAGTCTCCCTCAATCTCCGTTCCTTCATAGAAAGAGATGAGAGCAGCGAGGCTGAATGGAAGAATCTTCGGCATTTCATGCTTCTTCTCGATATATCCAAGAAGGCTAGGAAGATCTCTTGTCTTGAACTTGGATGTGCTGTTAAGGCTGATGGAGAGAAGAAGGTGTACGATGTACGGATTCTGGAATCTCTCAAGAACATCGCCCGCATAAGAAGTAAGAAGCGCCTTATCTCCGTCCATGCTCTCAATAATCTCATCAAAAAGACCCTTCTTCATGAAAGATGAGATGAGAGGTGAGTGCATGCACTCTTCAACCGTATTGAGTCCTGTCTGGTAAGCGGCAAGAACGCTCATGGTATGGGCACCGTTAAGGATGCGGACCTTTCTTGTCCTGAAGAACGTCATATCATCAGTCCATACGACATTGAGGCCAGCCTTTCCAGTAGGAAGTTCATCCTCATGGCTCTTTGACTTGTATTCGATTGCCCAGAAGAGGAAGCTCTCCGCAGAATCCAGGAGGTTGTCCTTATAGCCAAGTTTCTCTTCAAGCTTTGCAGCCTCTGCCCTTGGGTAACCCGGAACAATCCTATCTACGAGGCTATTGCAGAAATCACAGGCGTTATTAACCCAGTCGGTGAATTCCTTCTCAAGCTTCCAATCCGATGCATGCTGAAGAACATATTTCTTCAACGTATCTCCGTTCTTATCGATGAGCTCGCATGGGATGAAGATGAGTCCTTTTGTCTCGTCTGCACCAAAAGTCTTGAATCTCCTGTAGAGGAATGCCGTCACCTTGCCAGGGAAAGAGGACTGAGGCTTATCCTCAAGCTTAACAGTCTCATCATATACGATACCTGCTTCTGTCGTGTTGGAGAAAACAAAACGGAGGTCAGGATTATCTGCCTGCTTGATATAATCCTCATAGTCGGAATACGGATTGATGCATCCGCGGACTGAAGTAATCTTTCTTAACTGCTCAACCTCTTTTCCATTCTCTATGCCCCTGAGTACGGTGGTATAGAAACCATTCTGAGCGTTGATCATATCACCCATACCTCTTCCAAGAGGCTGGAACATCATCACATCTCCATTGAAATCCGTCTTCTCATTGAGTACATCGATCTGCCAATCGATAAAAGCTCTTAAAAAGTTTCCTTCTCCGAACTGTACTGCCTTTATTGGACGCACAGGGCGGCTTGAGATTTCCTGAATTGCCTGCATTTTCATTTTCTCCTTATTTTCTTTAGCTTTTATACTTTTTATTTTTCCATTTATTTTATTTCTGGAACATGGTTTCATTTTAATTTTACAATACCGATACTGTCAATTAAAAAGAATTGTATTTTGGCGTTGCCATTTGTCCAAAGAAGGCTTTTTCCATGCAAATACTATTTCTAAGGCAATTGTATTCCTTCTTGAATTACTTTTGCTTTAGTCTTATCCTCTTATCTTGCCATGAGAGAGGAAATTATAAGGAAAATAGAGGCCATAGACCCCATCAGTCATGTTGATATACTGCACATGCTGAAGAGAAAGATAGGAGATGTTCTTTTCTATGATGGAGAGATAGGGCTTGCACTTAGGCATCCAGAGGGGACGGTTTTTGCCGTGCCTTTCCGTTCTGAGGGCCTTGATTCCCTTTATGAGGCAATGGGAAATGAGCGCTTATATTGTGTTCATTCTGCTATCATGTGCACTCATTTTCTTGAAAAAGGTTATGATTTCAATGAGCCGTGTTATACGTTCTCTTATTATGGAAATCCTGTTGATGAGGGCCCGTATAGGTTCCGTCTTATGACTCTTGATGAGATGGATCTGATTCTCTCGCATTATGATTCAAATGAAAAATCGATAAGATATGATATCGAGCATGACAATGTATTCTGCATTGAGGATGATGAGGGGAAGGTAATGGGGTTCTGTGGTTTCCACTCTGAGGATGCAATGGGACTTCTAGTTATTTTCCCTGAGTACAGGAACAGAGGACTTGGTACTTTTATGGAAGCCCATGTCATTAATGAGGCTCTTAGAAGGGGGTGGATACCTTTTTGCAATGTGTTCGTATCCAATAAAGCGAGTATAGCTCTGCAGAAGAAGCTTGGGCTTGTTGCTGGTGATGTTCTATCTTATTGGGTGTGGCCCAAGAAAGGATAGCATCATGCAATGATATATTTTCAAGTTGCAGGAAGAAGGTACTTAAGATTTGGTAGATGGGTTCTGTGGCTTTAAGAATTCCTCTAAAATGCGAGATATGGATGATTGCACCAACAACTTTACGATGAATAACCAGTGTGTAGAACTAAAAGCATCAAAATGAGCCAGAGCATTTATTTGTTTTGTGCCGTTTGCGATTATCTCTTTAGTTCCTAGCAACTGAAAATAGAAAGATATCGCACTCAATATATGATGCTTAGCGCAACCAAAGACGATAAGGTAAAAAATCTATACCAAACAGCACTTGGCTACGCTACATCGTATGCGAAAATAAGTAGTTACTTCAAAATGTCACTTTGATTTTTTATCAAAGTAGTTTTTGTCTCAGATTTTTAAGTAAATTACTTAAAGTCCATGTTTGAAATTATAGCATTCTTTCCGCTAACATAAAGCTTCAACTGCCTGCCATAATTCAGTGGTACTTCGATATCCTCAGGGAAACCTCCTCCAACACATTTATATGTAGCTATTTTTTCATTGTCCACATAAAACTCAAATGTCAAATTTTTCCCGATTTCTACATTATCTGACGGGCCTATTGTGCAAGTAAGACTCCGGTAGTTATTTTTTAAGTTATATAATTGAGTAAAGGAATAATTATAATTTCCACTACCTCTCTCTACTCTATAGCCATTATTATATGGCTCTCCCATAATATAAACAGGGTTTGTACTGTCAATTTTATCACACGTTCCCTCTGTTCTATACGGAGTGAGTTTTGCAGCTCCGAGCACTCCCATAAAAAGGAGAGTGCATAATACAAATACGAATACTTTTTTTTTCATTTTTTTCCTCCTAGATTAAAAACCAAGCCAGCTGTCATCAGCGGGCCAAAATATTCTCCTGATTTTGCAAACTGTAATGAAATTCTCACTTCATTTGTTCCTGAGTAAACATATTGCATACTCACGCCTAATGAACCATTTAATGTAAATTGTATCTGCTGATTGTAAGAGAAAGAAATTCCAGGACCGACAGTAACATCAAAATACCAGTTATACCTTTCTTGACTCGCCATAAGCCATGATGCTGATGCTCCAATGTAAATTAATCCCTTATTGGGATAGAAGATTCCATCAAGAACACCGCCAATCTTCAGCCGTGAATTAATATTTGTCAGTAACGAGAGTCTTCCCCCATACCCAGATTGCTTGTTGACATCATCTGCCTTGGTATTTATTAATATCTCACCTTCCCCTATGATTGATAAATTAATAGGCTTCTTCTCTTGTTTTTCTAGTTGTTCTGATGCAACAGGATCGTCCTGTTTGTCATTTTTTTCAGATTCAGGTTCCTTGTTTACAGTTGTTTGTTTTTTATCGTTTTTATAAACCTGTGTTGAGGAAATGACTTCTGTTGTCGTTGTGTCTATAGCAATTGATTTTTCAGGTCCATCACTAGATTCTGTTAATTCATCTGTATGAACGTTCTTTTCTTCTGGCTTAAAAATGAAAAGGGATGTATCTAAAAGCTCATCATATGTGACGGAAAATTCCGTAAGGTTAGTCCTTGATTCATATGTCAGGGTGTCGGTCTGATCAATATCAAATGAAAACACCTGTTTCCCTGTATCATTTCTGATGATTCTGAACTGAGAGAATTTGACTTCATAAGACGGGCTGTAATCTGTTGAAACCGTGAAATCAACTTCAAGTGTATAAATTGATGGATAATCCTGTAATATTTCCAGCCAATAACCTGTATCTGCTTCGTATTCTAAGTACGCTTTACGATTGCTCTCAGAAGGTATAGCACTACCTATCCAATTATCATATGGGATACGGAAATACAGTCGGATTGATTCATTTCCGATTGTTATATCTGCTATGCCACTATAGAGCTGTGCGTTATCAAAATATCCCTCTATATATGTAGTCAGGTAAGAATCATTTGATGTTGCTGTAAATGTTCGGTTACTCAGCTCATCAACTAAATCCAATGAGTCTCTTGCAATTTCAGACATTATATTGAATGCTTCAAGATAATATGAATTTGCTTTTTGTGTGTAATCTCTTCTCTTTCGTTCTACTTCTTGTTTAATTTCCCTTGATGAATAGTTGTTATTATTATGAATTGAGTTAATTTCATCATGGAAAGAATCCTCTAAAATTTTAAGCCACTCATTTGCATTATCTCTAATAGCTTGAATTGTAGCTCTGTTCGCCTCAATCGAATTAATCAAGCTCTCAAAATTGTTATCAGTGTCTTTATCCGATGTTGCATCATGGGCCTCAGGGGAATCGAGGCCAAACTCATCAAGCATAAGAGCCATATCACCAGTGACCAGTTGATCCATCTGTTCTTGCTGTGCTTTTATTTCTTCAAGACGAGCCAAGGCATCTGCAAGTAATTCATCATTACTCGGTAGAATCCCTATCTGTGATTGTTGCATCAATGAAGAAACCATAATTTCTGTCTCATTCTTTTCCAATGTAAGGCGAGACTGATATTCATTCTCTATGATAAATCTAGTAACAGGAAGGGCTCTTTTGCCTATGTTGCTATCAGGAGAAAGAACAAGTACCACAATCTGATATATTTCGTATTCTCTGAGTGCTGATATCAATCTGGGGTATACATCTTTTTGAACTTCGAAATCTCCAGAAGGATCAATGTATGGCAAAAGTTCATTAATAGTGGTGAAAAGATTGTTCAATTGTGCTTCATAAAGAGGAACTTGGGCATCACTCAATGATGATGTAGCCGAGAATGAGCCATCTTCATTCTGCGTTGTCGTTTCTTGTGCACCAAATAGATTGAATGATGTTGTCTGTACACTCAAAGAAGAAAGACTTGAGGTATCCCCCCCCCCATCATCAGAGATGGAAGACAATGTAAGGGAAGAAATGTTGACTGAGAACTGAGAGGCTAAATCAGTTCTTGCATTAGATAATGCAATCTCGGGGCTCGGGCCTGAACCAACTCCTGTCACAACCACGGAGGCACAAGCGATTGAGATTGAAAATATAATAAGAATAAAAACAACAAGTACTTTTCTCAATCTTACTCCCCGTTTTATTTGAAAGTGCTTTTAAAATTGCAGAAAGCAGAACTGGCTACTAGAATGAAATCAGTCAATAGAATTATTAATATTTCCTCTGTTATTTTAAATGCACCCCTAAAATTCATTCTAGGCATAAATATAAGTTATTTCTGCTCTCAGCGCAAGTTTTACTTCGGTTCTGACGATATTATTTCTATAATAATTCATACCAATACAAGTAGGGTAGAGTAACGGAGATTATCTTTCCTTCCTATTTGCACCATCTGATAAACTTTCATTTTTCTTTATATGATACCATGAGAACAGCAGAATAATGTATTAAGCACTTATTCGGATATTTTAGGATGAAAAAACTTAAATGATAACTTATTCCTGCTCTTAGGACTTCTAATTATATAAATAGCTTTATAGAAGAGTATGACAAAACACTTGAAGAATAGTATTTTCTAGGGAAGATGATTAATGTTGACTGTATTTAAGATAGTGCTCACTTGATAATCTCTGAATACGACTGAGTACGTACATAAAACAATTTTTTTGTTGCGTCTTGTTGTTTTTTCAAAAAAGTTTTTTTACCTCTTTTTTTCCGTAACTCTTTCCATTTTTAGACTTTATCGCTATTTATGGTCGAGAATTCATCCTCTATTTTATTTGACAGTATAAGCCTTGCAATTTACAATAACTTCACGATAACTCTATTCGGGAGGAAATAATGAGAAAATTATTAGCAGTTTTGCTCGTGTTATTGATGGTGTTTTCTTTTTCATCCTGTTCAAAAGAAGAAAAGGCGGAAGCAACATCTACAACAAGTACAGGGACTGAGGTTGAAGCATCAAAAGAAGAAGTTAAAGATGCTCTTAAGCTTGGAATGGTAACAGACTCTGGAACGATTGATGACCGTTCATTCAACCAGGGAACATGGGAAGGTGTTGCTCGTGCAGCTGAGGAGCTCGGTCTTGAGTGCACATATCTTCGCCCATCAGGAACAACTACGACAGATTATCTGACAGCTATTTCTGATCTTTATGACCAGGGATACCGCTTCATCGCATGCCCTGGATATCTTTTTGCAGAAGCTGTAGCTCAGGCTCAGCAGATGTATGAGGATCTCATGATCATCATTATCGACGATGCTCTTGCTGCAGGAATCGGAGATAACACAGTTGCTATCACATTCCGTGAGAACGAAGCAGGATTCCTCGCTGGTATTGCAACAGCATTGAAGCTCTCTGAGGGAGAGGTCGGATTTGTTGGCGGTCTTGAAATTCCATCTGTACAGAAGTTCAACTGGGGATTCCAGCAGGGCGTTACATATGCTAATGAGAATCTCGGAACAAACGTTACGATGAATGCAAACAACTTCGTATACTCCGGTTCTTTTGCTGACCTTGCTCTTGGACAGCAGCTTGCAACAGCTATGTATGATGCTGGTGTTGATGCCATCTTCGCAGCAGCAGGTGGAACTGGCGTTGGAGTTATTAACGAGGCTAAGAACAGAAGACTTTCTGGCGAGGATGTCTGGGCAATCGGAGTTGACGTAGACCAGTACTCAGTCGGTGATATGGGTAATGGAGAGTCCTGTATCCTCACAAGCGCCATGAAGGACGTTGCAGGAGTAGCATATGACCAGGCTACAGCAGCTGCAAATGGAACATATGAGGGTGGACGTCATATCGAGCTCGGTATCGCAGAAGACAGAGCTGGTATCCCAGCAACTAACCCTAACCTCACACCTGAGATTGAGGCACAGGTTGCAGAAGTCGTAAAACTTATTAAAGCTGGAACAGTTACCGTACAGGCAACTGGAGATGGCCTTATTAAATAAGTAATTTACACATGAACTATAGGCCGCCCCGATTAAGGCGGCCTTTTTGAGCTTTTACCGTGTCAGACGACACTCTCATTAGGAGATATAATGAGTCACGTAATTGAAATGATTGGAATCCGTAAGGAATTTCCAGGAATCGTTGCAAATGACGATATAACCCTTCAGGTGGAAGAGGGTGAGATTCATGCGATTTTAGGCGAGAATGGAGCCGGTAAGAGTACCCTCATGAGTATTCTTTTCGGTCTTTATCATGCGGATAAAGGGGTGATTAAGGTTCGTGGTAAGGAAGTGCATATATCCAGTCCGAATGATGCGTTTGATTTAGGGATCGGAATGGTTCATCAGCACTTTCAGCTCGTTCACAACTTCACAGTCGCAGAGAATATCATATTAGGTAAGGAAGGCGGTTTTGTTTACGATATAAAAAGCGCCAGCAAGAAAATCAAGGAAATATCTGACCGTTATGGTCTATCTATAGATTCAGATATGGTTATTGAAGAGATAACCGTAGGTATGCAGCAGAGAGTTGAGATCTTGAAGATGCTGTATCGGGATGCGGATATCCTCATATTCGATGAGCCTACAGCGGTATTGACCCCTCAGGAGATTGATGAGCTCATGCAGATAATGAGAAATCTTGCCGCAGAGGGTAAGTCCATAATCCTGATCACCCATAAGCTCGATGAGATCAAGGCTGTTGCTGAGCGTTGTACGATCATAAGGCGTGGTAAGCTCATCGATGTTGTAGATGTTAAGAGCACGTCGGCGGAGGATATGGCAGCCCTTATGGTCGGGCACCCAGTCAGTTTCAAGGTTGAAAAAGATGAGGCGAAGGTAGGAGAGACCGTTCTTGAGATAAAGAATCTGAATGTCCTGAACAATAAGAAGGTACTCGGGGTAAAGGATTTCTCACTCTCCATACGCCGTGGAGAGATTGTAGGTATCGCAGGAGTTGATGGTAACGGCCAGAGTGAATTGGTCGAGGCTCTCAGCGGATTGAGGAAGGTAGAGAGCGGAGAAATCTACTTCAATGGAAAAGAGATTACGAATTCCTCGATCCAGGAGAGAAACGAGATGGGACTCGGGCATATTCCTGAGGATAGACAGAAGCGTGGTTTAATACTTCCCGCTCCGCTTAGTACGAATTTCGTTATAAAGGAGTTCTATAAAGAGCCTTACTCCCGTCGTGGCATACTAAACTTTGGCAAGATAGAAGAATATGGCGAGAAGATAATCAACAAGTTTGATGTAAGAAGCGGTGAGGGTATACAATCTCCTGCAGGTACTCTTTCTGGAGGAAATCAGCAGAAAGCAATCATTGGTCGCGAGATAGAGGCCGACCCGGAGCTTTTAATCGCTGTTCAGCCTACCAGGGGACTTGATGTAGGAGCCATTGAATTCATCCATAAGGAGCTGGTGAAGGAGAGGGATAACGGTAAGGCCGTTCTTCTTGTATCTTTCGAGCTTGATGAGATTTTCAATCTCTCTGACAGAATCGCTGTAATGAATGCCGGTCGTCTCATCGATATTGTATATACTAAGGATACCGATGAGCATGCCGTAGGCCTGATGATGGCTGGAATCAAGAAGGAGGAGAGAAGTGAAGTCTAAGGTTGCAAATAAACCACTGGAGGCAAGAAAGGCGTCTCCTCTTCTTGTCTCGCTATCTGCCGTATTTTTGGGAATTGTTGCTGGTGCGATTCTCATTGCGATGATTGGAAAGAATCCAATTGCTGGTTTTGATAGAATCATATTCGGAGCCCTGTCAAATGTAAGAAGAGTTGGAAATACTCTTGGAATGTCCACTCAGCTGATATTGATTGGCTTATCAGTAGCATTTGCATTCAAGACTGGACTGTTCAATATCGGAGCATCTGGGCAGATGCTTATGGGTGGTATAACGGGAAGTATCCTTGCTTATTATCTTCCCCTGAGTATGCCGAGGCCCCTTTATCTTCTGATAATCATTCTTTCATCCGGTCTTGTAGGAGCTCTTTGGGGATTCATCTCTGGATTCTTAAAAGCGAAATTCAATGTTCACGAGGTTGTATCCACGATTATGCTTAACTGGACTGCTTATTGGCTCGTTTATGACTGGATTCAGCGTTTTATAGTAGATCCGACGATTGTCGTAAAATCAAAACCTATTGAGCAAGCGCATACGTTAAGGGCTGGATGGCTTACGGACATCACGAATTTCTCTACATTGAACTATGGGTTCTTCTTAGCAGTCATTGCATGTGTCATCATATGGTTCATCCTTGATAAGACGACAGTCGGATTCAGGCTCAAGGCTGTTGGCTCCAACAGGTTCTGTGCTGAATATGCCGGCATCAAGGTTAATCGTTCTATCATGATATCAATGGCTGTTGCAGGAGCCCTTGCAGGCCTTGCAGGGCTTACATATTATTGTGGCTATTCAAATATAATGGAGATGGGAAAGATGCCTAATGAGGGGTTTGACGGTATAGCCGTTGCTCTTTTAGGAAACTGTTCTCCTGTCGGTGTTTTCTTCTCCGCGATATTCTTTGGCATACTGAAGATGGGAAGGGGATCTCTTGCGGCGACTGGAATACCTACTGAGATTGCTGATACCATCATTGCCACGATCATCTATTTCACGGCAACTAATGTCATTCTTGCGAATTTCTGGAACGGAAGATTTAAAAAGAGTTTTGAGCGCAAGGAAGAGGCGATAGCCATTGCTCTTTCAAATCAGGGCAGAAGTGGTGAGGACATTTCTTCTCTGAGTAAAGAAGAGAGGAGAAATCTCGTTAAGCTTGGCATGCCCGAACTAAAAGAAAAACGTAAAAATGAGAAGAATAACAAGGAGGCTAAGTGATGGAAGTCTGGTCAGTTATTACAAGTATCATTCCTGCGGCTATTGCCTATACGATGCCTCTTCTGATGGGAGCTCTTGGAGGCCTTTATTCAGAGCGTAGCGGAGTTACCAACCTTTGTATCGAAGGCTTGATGCTTACGGGATGTTTTGCTTCTGCAACGGTAACATATTTAATGCAGAGTGCAGGAATAGGTTATAATCTTGCAATTGTGTGCGGAATAGTTGCGGCAATGCTTGCCGGCGCGCTGCTTTCTGTTCTTCATGCTTTTGCTGCGATTAATTTAAAGAGTAATCAGGTAATATCGGGAACGGCTATTAACATGCTTGCAACGGCTTTAACGCTTTTTCTCGCACAGACGATTACTGGAAGTGGAAACGTAACTGTTTTAAGGGGCATCATCCGTCAGGATATACCTCTTCTGTCAAAGATTCCTATCATAGGACCATTGCTTTTCACGAGGACATATTGGACAACATGGATCTGCCTCCTGATCTGGGTCGTATCGTTCTTCCTTCTTTATAAGACGAGTTTCGGCCTCAGGCTCAGAGCCTGTGGAGAACATCCGTCCGCTGTTGCATCTGCGGGTATAAACGTTCATAAGATGCGTTATATCGGTGTAATTCTTTCCGGTCTTCTTTCCGGTCTTGGAGGTGCTTGTATCCTTGCTACCTATGCAGGCGAATACAATT
Organism: uncultured Spirochaetaceae bacterium; assembly: GCA_944390015.1. Classification (GTDB taxonomy): domain Bacteria; phylum Spirochaetota; class Spirochaetia; order Sphaerochaetales; family Sphaerochaetaceae; genus Ornithospirochaeta. Next base: position 82,583 of record CALXOL010000001.1, on the reverse strand, counting down.
CTACAAGCGGAATAAACGGACTCGGATTCCTTGCAATCGCAGCTCTTATCTTTGGACAGTGGAAACCTCTTGGCATTCTTGCTTCCACATTCTTCTTCGGTATCTGTATGACGATTGCAAACATGGGGCGTGTTATTCCTGTCTTCCAGGGAATTCCTACTGGATATCTAGGTCTGTTCCCATATGTTGCGACGCTCATCGCACTGGTTCTCTCAAGTAAGAAGAGCGCAGCTCCTATTGCTTCTGGAGAGCCGTTCTAGGAGGTTTTATGATTATTGATAACTTAAAAGATAGTGCATCTTATATAAACAAGAAGTTAAACGGCGAAAAGTATGAATATGCCCTTGTTCTTGGTTCTGGACTTGGAGATCTTGCCGATGAGATTGAGAATCCTGTAGCCATTGATTACCATGCGATTCCGCATTTTCCGGTATCTACGGTTCCTGGGCATAAGGGTATGCTTGTCGCAGGAACGCTTGAAGGGAAGAAGGTTATTGCGATGCAGGGGAGATTCCACTTCTATGAGGGGTGGAGCATGGATGAGGTTGTCTATCCTATAAGGGTTTTCAAGCTTCTTGGCCTAGATAAGCTCATTCTCACCAATGCCGCAGGCTGTGTTAATAAAGAATGGAAGCCAGGTTCTCTCATGTTGATTAACGACCATATAAAAATCATAGCAGAATGCCCGAACAGAGGGGCAAACATCGATGAGCTGGGACCAAGGTTCTTTGATATGAGCGAAGCTTATTCAAAGGAAGGACGGGCGAAGGTAAAACAAGCGGCAGCCACCCTTGGCATTGATTTGAAAGAGGGTGTCTACATGATGTTCTCTGGCCCGAATTTTGAGACTCCTGCGGAAGTTAGATTCGCACGTATCGCAGGTGCGGATGCCGTCGGCATGTCCACAGTCCCTGAGGCTATTGCCGCATCCCATATGGGAATGAAGTGTATAGGTATCAGCTGTATGACCAATATGGCCGCAGGAATATTGGATCAGAAACTTAACCATGAGGAAGTCCTGGAGACGGGAGAAAGGGTTAAGAAAAGCTTCCAATCTCTTGTCAAGGAAACAATCAGGATTTGGTGAGTACTAGGCTCCTCAGTAATGAGGGGCTTTTCTTATTCCTTTATGCATGTGGAAAAGATATCTGGAAATAAATATAATAGGGCTATGAAAATCCTCTGTATTTCAGATGCGACAGATGCTTTAATCTATTCGAAGAACGCTCCTGAGAGATATAAGGATGTTGATTTTGTAATCAGCAGTGGTGATCTTCCTCTGCGTTATTATGATTATATCCAGACTGTTCTCAGAAAAGATGTCCTATATGTATATGGCAATCATAATCTTGAGGATTTTGACAGGGCAATGGGACATGCTCCTACAATGGGGCCGAACTTCGTTCCAATCATGCCGCTTGTATACGCAGGGCTTTTGTTGGATGGAAAGGTGGTACGGCTGAAAAACAGTGGATTATTAATTGCCGGTCTCGGCGGATCTATGCTATATAACAACGGAAAGAGTCAGTACAGCGAAAGGGAGATGAAATGGAGAATCATTAAACTGATTCCACATCTGCTTTACAACAAGATCCGTTATGGCCGTTATCTGGATATACTTATTACCCATGCTCCTCCACGTGGTCTTGGGGATGGGGATGATTTATGCCATAAGGGATTTGAATGTTTCCTGTGGTTCATGAATAAATTCAAGCCGAAATATCTACTGCACGGGCATGTGCACCTGATAGATTTAAATGATATGAGGGAAAGGCAGTTCGCCTCTACGAAAGTCATCAATATCTACAAGAACTACATCCTCGAAGATGACGAACTGGGAGATGGAAAAAATGGAAGTAAATGCAGGTGATGATTTTTCAAGGGCTAAGACGAGGGCAAGGTTTCAGTCTCTGCTGAATACTCTCACATGGAAGAATACTGATCTGCTTTCATTTTATGAGGTTACCAGCATCATAAAGCCGAAAAGCGAGACTTATAAGGGAATGCAGACCATACCAGTGAATAAGATTATAGGCTCGGAAGGGCGCTATCATGATTTTTCCTCTGCTTTTCTTCCGAAAAGGGAGATGCTGCGTAGTCGATGGGAGAGCGTGGATCGTGCCGTTCTTAACGATGTCGTACTTCCCCCGATCTCGGTCTTCTCACTTGGAGGCTATTATTTCGTTCGTGACGGGAATCACCGTGTCTCCGTTGCAAAAGCACAGGGAGTGGAGTTCATTGATGCCGAAGTCGTAGAACTTGATAGCCAGATTCCTCTTGAAGAGGGGATGACCATGAGGACATTGAAGCGCCGTGTCGTCACATATGAGAGGAATGCATTCATCCAGCAGTATAAGCCATCCTATCTTCCCATGGGAGAGATTGTTTTCACATCTCCAGGTGCATACCCTGAGATGGTGAATCATATTCTTGTCCATAAATATTTCATAAATCAGGGAATAAAGGAGGAGATTCCTTTTGAGCAGGCAGCTGTAAGCTGGTATAGAAACGTATATTCCCCGATTGTGAAGGTCATAAGAGAGGAGCATCTGCTATTCCAGTTCCCGGGGAGTACAGAGGGCGACATGTATCTCTGGATAGTCAGGACATGGGATGAGATGAAACGCGAGCATAAGGATGAGAGCGTCTCCATAGCCGATGCTGCAAAAGAAGTAAAAAAACGGGGAAAAGGCTTCCCCGTCATCAAATATCTTAAGTACTTCCTCTCAAAGCTAAGAAAGGATTGATTTCACGCTTGATGCAAGCCTTGATGCCATTATTTCCATCTCCTCTCCAGGCCTGTTAGGCATCATGAGACCATCTTTGTGCATGTATGGAGGGTAATCTAAGGATATGAGTCCCATCAGATGTGCCCAGTTCTCTACGGCTTCAATAGCATCAAGGGAATCCTTGTAGCTTATTGAGCTCGTAGCGAAAGGATAGAAGTATTTACCCTCAAGACTCCTTGCCTCATATAGCTTCATTGTGTTGTCGAGAAACGCCTTCATCTCCGCAGATGGCATGCCGAACATGCTTGGGATCCCTAGCATGATTATATCCGCGCTTAAGAGTTTTTCGTTCTTTGCCACAGGGAGGTTTAAGATATCCTCGTAATACTCGTTTACATCGTTCCTGTCTGCTGCAAGAAGATGCAGATCATGGTCCTCTATCCTATACAGTCTTGCATCGATTCCTTCTTTGATGAGTGCTTCCTTGATGCATGATGCAATCAGATACAGGTTTCCTGAAACCGAATGGAATATGATATTCGCTCTCATAATCACTCCTTTACAAGATTGTACTACAGAAAAGAAGCGAGTTGGAAATTTCTTTTAACAATAAGCGGTGTAAATATCGCCTGAGCGGCTCACATGCACATGGTCAAAAAAGAGGGCTGAGAGATTTTCTTCCGTCAGGACTTCTTCTTTCTTTCCGTCCATTACGATTTTCCCTTCCTTCATCAGCAGGACTCGTTTTATCTCAGGAAGAATCTCGCTTAATTCATGGGTTACCATGATTATCGTACTTTTCTCCGTATATGTGCTGATTAAACGCCTTAGTGCTGCTCTTGATGGGAAATCGAGGGCGGATGAAGCCTCATCAAGAAGAAGGAGCTTTGGCTTATTGATGTTTACCCTGGCAAGCATTATCCTTCTTTTCTCTCCACTGGAGAGCGTGTTCATGATTCTATCCCTCTTCTCATAAAGTCCGACTCTTTTAAGCTCCTCATCTGCCAGAAGCCAGTCTTCCTTTTTTATCTGATGATGGAAATCAAAGCCAAGGGATGAGTACAGACCGGAACATACGATTTCTCGGACATTGTAAGAGGTGTTCAGGAATGTCGCATTCCTTTCCGAAACCGTTCCAATCAGCTTCTCAAGCTCCGTGCGCATCCATTTTTCCTCTCCGAATAGTAGGCTTTTATATTCATCGAGTGCAAGAGGGTAGATATTTCTTGAAATCACATCCAGGAGCGTTGATTTCCCGGCTCCATTCGGGCCTACGATGGCAATATGTTCTCCCTCGTTGAGACTTAAAGAGGCGTCTTTGAGAATCATCTTCCCATCCCGCCTTACATTCGCATGTTCTATCCTTACAATTTGAGACATTAGAAATCCAGCTTATCAACCTTGGTTTTTATGTTGGATGTTACCGTAAGGGTCAGAGCTACGGCGAGATCCGTGTTCCCGTCCCTTATCGCATCAACAAGATATCTGTAATCTAATGTTTTTCTTCTCAGCTCTGCAACGGTTTCTTCCGTTTCTTCCAGTACTTTTTTCAGCTGCGGCCCTAAATCATTGAGTATCGTATTGAGAATGACGTTATTATTACTGTGCATTATCATCGTATGGAAATCGTAATCCAGGTCTTTTACTTCCTTCATCATCCTTGGATCGGCGTTCTTTTCAAGCCCTTGGACTAAAAGCTCAAGCCGTGTAAGCATCGCATAAAGAGCTTTTACTGTGAATTCCCTGTCGCTTAACCTTGAGAGTGTTCTTGCCGACGATACCTCAAGATTCATCCTTACTTCGAGCAGGTCATTGATGAGCTTACGGTTTGTGATGCTTTTGTTTATCATGGATGCAGAGAGATTCTCTATGAGTGTATCAAGATTGTCGGACTTGACTATGCCTCTTCTTCCTTGTCCTATTTCAATAAGGCCTTTTGCCTCTAGAATCTTGAATGCTTCCCTGATGCAACGTGTCGATACGGAGAAGAATGATGAAAACTCATCCTGGGTTGGAAGCTGCTGCCCAACCTGATACTCACGGGAGAGTATCTTCTGCTCAATTATTTTTGCAACCTTATCTGACTTCGTGTAATTCTGCATCCCGTAAGGATTCTTCTTTCTTGACATTTGAACCTCTACAACAATATTAGCCCTAAAGCAACATTATTGTACTCTACAAGTTCATAAAATTCACGCTTTTCCCCTCTGTTTTTACTTTTTTTAGCCGAAAATGGAAACTTTTCCCATATTTGATTGTTTTTATTGGCATTTTCTTGGGTTTTTATGCTGGTTTTTCTTTTCCATTACTCTGACTTGAACCTTACTCAGTAAGCAAAGAACTTAGGAACTAAGTATACTATCAGAGCATAACAAACATTTGTATGAATTTATGCAATTGTTCGTGGTATAAGTATCTATGATTGGAAGTTTTATGTTTATGAGGAGCTTTTGAGGGTATATAAAAGCATAATACTTCGTTATAATAACCGTATGGCAAAAAGACAAAAAGAAGGTAGAAGGTTAAAACTCGATCCATATTTTGCGATTATTCCGTATATCATGGTTACGAGGAATGATGCTCAGAATCATATTGAGACGAGCTTCGAGACAGCCAATGCGGAAGCCATGATCAGGGAACTCAGGCATGAAGGGTATGATAGCATAGGAATGCTGCACATAATACTTGCAGCCTATGTACGCACAGTATCACAGCGTCCAGCGGTAAACAGGTTCATCAGAGGGCAGAAAATTTATGCGAGAAACGGTATTTCCGTAAATCTCGCAGTAAAGAAGAAGATGAGTCTTGATAGCCCGGATACGACTATAAAGATGCATTTTAAACCCACTGATACTATTTTTGACGTATATAGAGTCGTAAACGAAGCTCTTGCTCCTGTCTATCAGGCGGATACCAATGTTGATAAGACTGCGGCTTTAATCAATTATATTCCAGGGCTTATAAAGAAAGGCGTAATAGCTCTTTTGAAATGTCTTGATTACTTTGGTCTGCTTCCAAGAGCCTTGACTGAGGTAAGTCCGTTCCACGGATCTCTGTTTATAACAAACATGGCATCCCTGAATATTCCTCCAATCATGCACCATCTTTATAACTTTGGAAATGTTCCTCTGTTCATAGCTTTCGGTGCGAAAAGAGGCGATCTCTTTCTTGATGAGGATGGTACGGTACGCAAACGCCGCGTCATAGACCTCGTTCTTAATATGGATGAGAGAATCTGTGATGGCTATAACTATGCATCTGCGATGAAGATGCTTAAAAAGTATCTGACGAATCCAGAGGAGCTTAGAGAGCCACCAAAAGAAGTCGTTATCGATAAGTAAGACTCAAATTGGGTCTAATTTTGCCGAAATTTTACATAATTATGCAGAAACTATGGATTAATATTCAGTTTTCTGTATAATTATGCTAAAAGGAGTGCAAAAGGTGATAAAAGCGGCTGTAATTGGTGCTACTGGATATGCCGGTAGTGAGCTTGTGAATCTTCTCTCTGGCCATAAAGATGTAGAGTTAACATATCTGGCATCCCATTCTTATGTCGGCAAGAGGTTTTCTGATATATATCCAGCATATTCTCAGTGTGTGGATCTTACTCTACAAGATGACGATATTAGCAAGGCATCTGCTTCTTCCGATGTCATTTTTCTAGCCCTTCCTCATGCCCTGGCAAGTCGCCTCGTTACAAAAGAGATAATAAAAGAGAAGGTCGTAATCGACCTTGGGGCTGATTACAGGCTCAAAAACAGTGAAGTCTATCAGGAGTGGTATAAGGCAGAGCATGGAAGCCCTGCACTGCTTGAAGATGCTGTCTATGGACTGCCTGAGATTCATAGGGCAGAGATAAAAAAGAGCCATCTCATTGCAAATCCTGGTTGTTATACCACATGTTCGATCCTGGCACTTTATCCTTTGCTCAAGCATGACCTGATAAACACCGAAGGGGTCGTAATAGATGCTAAAAGTGGCGTAAGTGGGGCAGGACGGAGTGAGAAGACTGATAATCTTTTCTGTGAGGTAAATGAGAATGTTAAGGCGTATTCGGTTGCCTCTCACCGCCATACACCTGAGATAGAGCAGGAGCTCTCGTATGCAGCCGGAAAAGAGATACGTCTTATCTTCACACCGCATCTCATACCAATGCAGAGGGGAATCCTTTCGACCTGTTATGCGACGCTGAAGGAAGGTGTAACATCCGCCGATGTCGCAGCCTCTTATAATGAGTGTTACGCCGCAGAGCCTTTCGTACGCATTATCTCCCATCTTCCTCAGACCAGATACGTGCGTGGTACGAATTACTTCGACCTGTCATTCCGTATCGATGAGAGAACAAACAGTGTAATTGCCATTGGAGCAATAGATAATCTGATAAAAGGGGCCGCAGGTCAGGCGGTACAGAATATGAATATTGCATTTTCCCTCGATGAGAGGGAAGGCCTTACCATGAAGGGGGGAATATGATCGTCTTGGACAAGATTGTGATGCCGAAGGGCTTCAAAGCCGGGGGTATTCACGCTGGAATAAAGAAAGCTAAGAAGGATATGGCTCTTATCTTCTCGGAAAAAGAGTGCTCGACAGCGGGAACCTTTACTACGAATAAAGTAAAGGCCGCACCGGTTAAATATGATATCTCCGTTTTAAAGAGACCAAAGCATGGACTTATCGTCAACAGCGGTAATGCGAACGCATGTACATCAGAGCGTGGAGATGAGGATGCCAGAAAGATGGCTGAGATTGCTTCCTCCTTCCTTGGGGGGAAAGCTGAGGATTACTTCGTATGCTCGACAGGTGTAATCGGAGTTCCCCTTCCAATGGCGAAGATTGAAAAGGGAATAAAAGATCTCTCTTCTTCTCTTTCCCCGTCCTCTGAGGCTCTGATGGATGCCTCTGAGGCTATATTGACGACCGATACCTGTAGGAAGGAGGCATCTGTAAAAATCAAGATTGCGGGAAAGGATGTAATTGTTACTGGATTCGCAAAAGGCTCTGGGATGATTCATCCGAATATGGCGACGATGCTCTGTTTCATATTGACGGATGCCGATATATCTTCATCTCTGCTGCAGAAGATGCTAGGAGAGGGAGTCGAAGATACCTTCAACATGATAAGCGTGGATGGGGATACATCAACAAATGATACTTGTCTTGTCCTTGCAAATGGAGAAGCTGGAAATGATGAGATAGTAGAAGGGACTGAAGAGTATGCACTTTTTAAGCAAGCTTTAGATCATATACTGATGACGCTTGCCTGCATGATCGTCAAGGATGGAGAGGGTGCAGGAAGATTCATCGAGGTAAAGGTTGAGGGTGCTAAGAGCAAGAGGGATGCGAAAAAGCTTGCCCGCTCAATAGTATCATCCAATCTTGTTAAAGCAGCTTTCTTTGGAAGTGATGCGAACTGGGGAAGGATACTTTGTGCAATGGGATATAGCAAAGCTGATTTCAACCCAGATGAAGTCGATCTCGTGTTTTCATCCTCCAAGGGATCTATAGAAGTTTTCAAAGGAGGAAGGCCCCATCCATTCAGCGAGGAGAAGGCGAAGATGATTCTGCAGGAAAAAAGCGTATCCGTTCTTGCCGTTCTTCACGACGGAGAGGAGAAGGCAACTGCGTGGGGGTGCGATTTGACTTATGATTATGTGAGGATCAACGGGGATTACAGGAGCTGAGAGATGGATTACGATTCATATATCAAGAAAGCGGAGGTTCTTATTGAAGCCATCCCTTATATCAGGAAATTCAGAGGCTTTATCGTAGTTGTAAAATACGGTGGCGCTGCGATGCTGGATGAGGATCTTAAAAAAGCGGTAATAACAGACATCGCCATGCTGAAGTATCTAGGGCTTTATCCGATAATCGTTCATGGTGGTGGAAAAGAGATATCATCACTTTTAAAAAGGCTTGGAAAGGAAAGCGTATTCATTGATGGCCTTAGAGTTACAGACGAGGAGACAGCTTCTGTTGCGGAGATGGTACTCTCCGGGCACATCGGGAAAGGCCTTGTAGAAGACCTTGAGGCAGTAGGCATTCATGCCTGCTCTATAAACGGTAAGGATGGACATACCCTGCTTAGCGAGAAGAAGATTGACGAGAAAGGAAGGGATCTTGGCTTTGTCGGTTCTGTTAAGAAAGTCGATCCAACCCTTATAGACACTCTTTTAGATGCGGATTTCATCCCTGTAATCTCTCCTGTCGGGGTAGATGAGGATGGCAATACGTATAACATTAATGCCGATTATGCGGCATCTGCGATAGCAGGTGCTCTTGGAGCGCAGAAGCTTGTGTTCATGACTGATGTGGAAGGTATCCTGATGGATAAGGATGATCCGTCAACTCTTATCAGGAGATTGAACGCAGAAGAGGCGAGGACGTATATAGAGAAAGGCATCATCAAAGGTGGAATGATTCCTAAGACAGAGTGCTGTCTGGATGCAATTGAGAAAGGTGTGAAAAGTGTTCACGTTCTTGATGGCAGGACACCTCATTCGATACTTCTTGAGGTTTTTACAAGCCAGGGAATTGGCACTATGATCAACAGCATGGATAAGGAGGATGTGGAAGATGGATTACATTAGCTTGGCAAAAGAGAACTTCATGAGCACATATTCCACTCAGGATTTATGTGTGGACCATGCAAAAGGAGTAAGGATTTTCGATACGGATGGTAACTGTTATCTGGATATGGTTGCAGGTATAGCGGTGAACGCACTGGGCTATGATAACGAGAAGATAAAGGAGAGGGTAAAAGAGGTCATGGATGACGGCTTCTTCCATGTTTCAAACCTTTATTATAATAAATGGGCCCCTCAGGCTGCGATGCGCCTTAATAAGCTATCAGGAGGTAAGGAGGTTTTTTTCGCAAACAGCGGAGCGGAAGCTAACGAGGCTGCTCTGAAGGCTGCGAGAAAATACGGATCTAGGACGGGAAGAAGTAAAGTCATTTCTTTTTCCCATAGCTTTCATGGTAGGACCTATGGTGCAATTTCACTCACAGGTCAAGAAAAGTACCATAAAGGATTTTTCCCGATGGTTCCTTCTATCGTATACGCCGAATACAATAACCTGGAATCGGTAAGGGCTTTAATGGATGAGAATGTATGTGCAATCATTCTTGAGCCCGTTCAAGGCGAAGGGGGGATAATACCTTCTAATCCTGATTTTATTAAAGGAATAAGGAAAATCTGTGATGATAATGATCTCCTTCTCATCTTTGACTGCGTTCAGTGTGGGCTTGGCCGTACTGGACGGAATTTCGCATTTGAGCACTATGGAATCAAGCCGGACATCATGACGCTTGCAAAGGCCATAGGATGCGGACTTCCCCTCTCAGCTACTGTCGCATTTGAGAGAGCAAGAGGAATATTCACCCCGGGAGATCATGCCTCCACGTTTGGAGGAAACGCACTTTCTACGGCCCTTTCCCTTGTTCTCTTCGATGAGCTTGAGGCGGGTCTTACCGATGAGGTTGCTAAAAAAGGGAGGTATTTCAAAGAGGGCCTTGAGAAGATAATGGCTGCCCATCCTGACAAATGCTCAGATGTAAGGGGGCTTGGCCTCATGCTCGGCCTCGATTTAAAAGTAAGGCCTTCTGATGTGATAGCAAGATGCAGAGAGAAGGGACTTCTTGTCTGTTCTGCGGGATACACTGTCCTTAGATTCGTACCACCTCTTGTGATAGATTTTGGTGATATAGACGAAGCGCTTTCCATCATTGATTGTGTTTTATCTGAAATTTGATTTTCTCCATCTTCTGATTCTGTATATGGGGCAAGGTGGAATGGATGGCACTTAATCTGTTTTTAACATGGAGGAGATAATAAGGAAAACTTTTTTCATCATAATAACTCTAAGGAGGAATTATGAGAAAATTCGTTGCTCTTTTTTTAACTGTGTTTTTTTCCTTGTTTTCTTTTGTTTCCGCTTCGGAACTGTCACTTACATTCCTTGACCGTTATGAAAGCGGTATGTTCAATACCGATGGCGGGGTAATGGAGATTGTTGATTATTCTCAATATTCAGGAAAAGCTTATGCCGTTAATGGACAGAGCGGACTGTTAACGATTATAGGATATGATGAGAGTGGATTATATGGAGAAGATGTTGATGTAAAGACTGTCATAGAGGAGTACGATTCCTCTTTCTCCTATGGGGATATGACAAGTGTTTCTGTCTCCTCTGACGGTTCTCTTCTTGCTGTTGCATTGCAGGCCGAAGGATATGATGAGAGTGGAAGAATTGCTCTTTTCAGCATTGCAAAGGATGGGGGAATCACTTTAAGAAGCGTATATGAGGCAGGCGTCCAGCCTGATATGGTTGTTTTTGGCGGATACCTTATCCTTAGTGCGAATGAAGGAGAACCCAGAGAGGGATATGATGCAGTAGATCCGAAGGGAAGCATAACGATTGTGGATCTCTCCTCTTCAACTGCAGAGAATCTTTATTTCGATGATTTTGATGAAAAAAGGGACGAACTTGTTGAAAAAGGCGTAATAATAAAGAAAGAATCCCTTCCTTCAGTTGATTTTGAACCTGAGTACATTGCCGTAAGTGGAAGTCTCGCATTCGTCACTCTTCAGGAGGCGAATGCTGTTGCGACTGTGGATTTAAAAAACAGGGAGATTGTCGATATAAGCTCTTTAGGATTTGAGGATTATTCAAAGACGGCAATTGACATTGATAAGAAGGATGATACATATGACCCAGAAACATATGAGGGGCTATATGGAATCAGGATGGCTGATGGCATTGCAGCATTCTCCATCGATGGAAGAACATATATCGCAACAGCAAATGAAGGGGATAGCCGTGAATGGGGGGATTATCTCAATGAAGTAGAAGTCGATTTCAGTGATGGAGAGATCTCTCCTTCTTCAAGAAGCTATGATGTGGAAGGAAAGGTCGTGTTTTTCGATTCCTCTGATTATGATGGACTTGATCAGGATTCAGATTATCTTTTCGGAGGAAGGAGCATGACAATCTATTCAGTTGAGGACGGAGAGCTTGTCTTCTCTTCTGCGGACGATGCCGAGAGCATCACGTATTCCATTCTTCCTGAGTATTATAATTGTTCGAATGATAATGCTACAATCGATGACCGCTCGGGAAAGAAAGGTCCAGAGCCTGAGAGCATCACAGTAGGAAAAGTGGATGGAAGATGCTATGCGTTTCTCGCTCTTGAGCGCACCGGTGGTGTGATGGTTTACGATGTTACGGATCCATATGAGGTGGAATTCACAACTTATGTGAATACAAGGGATTTCACAACCGTAGTTCCCGGTTCTGAGGAGTATGAGGATGGAGAACTTGACAAATGGGTGACTGGGGGAGATGTCGCACCAGAGGGACTTTGTTTCATTTCTGAGGAGGAAAGCCCGATAGATGTACCTGTTCTTCTTGTCGCCAATGAGGTCTCAGGAACAGTAGCAGCCTACTTGGTAGACTGATGATATATAGTTTATCTGCCTGCACCTATGGCATATGTCGTAGGTGCTTTTGTTTTCACCTCTATTGACACTTTTCAGCTAATTAATATCTTCTATTTGTGGTTGCTGTAGTATGTATTTGTATAAAAAAGATTATATAAATATAATTAAGCAGCTTGGAGATTCGTTTTGGACAGCAGAATAATAGATATCTTGATATCGTCATTTCCTCAGATTCTGATTCCAGGATTGACGATGACAATACCGCTAACGATAATATCCTTCTTTTTCGCACTCATAATCGCTGTTATAACGGCGACGATACAGTATGCGAGGGTCAGGATACTTAAAGATATCGTGCGCTTCTATATCTGGATAACACGTGGAACTCCAGTACTTGTACAGCTTTATGTGGTCTTTTACGGTCTTCCCAGCGTTGGTTTGACGCTCGATCCGTTTCTTGCTGCGGTAATTGTATTCTCATTTAACGAAGGAGCTTATGCATCTGAGACGATAAGAGCCTCTTTAGAGGCAATCCCAGTCGGGCAAAGGGAGGCAGGCATGTCACTCGGACTCAGCTTCTTCCAGGTAATGAGGTATATAATTTACCCTGAGGCGATGAGAATCGCATTTCCTTCCCTCTTCAATGCTCTTATTGGAATGGTGAAGGACACAAGCCTTGCGGCAAATATAACAGTGCTTGAGATGTTCATGGCTACTCAGAGAATAGTCGCCCGCACCTATGAACCACTGCTACTCTACCTTGAAGTTGCTTTCATATACCTCATGTTCTGTACGGTTCTTACAAAGCTTCAGAGCTATGGGGAGAAGAGATTGAATAAATACGGCTACTCTAAAGCCTAGGAGAAAAAAATGAAAAAAGTGTTTAAAACAGCCTTACTGGCGTTAATTGTATTACTTGCCTTTTCATCCTGCCAGAAGAGTGATGGACAGTCAAAAGGCGATGAGAATCTTTTGGCTACTGTTCAGGAGAGAGGACAGTTATATATCGGAACGGAAGGAACATGGGCACCTTGGACATATCATGAAGAGAGTAATGCTCTTGTTGGGTTTGACGTGGAGGTTGCAACAAGGATTGCAGAGATAATGGGGCTCGAACCCGTTTTCTATGAGAGTGAATGGGATGGACTTTTTGCCGGACTCAATTCTGGCCGTTATGATATCGTTGCAAATGGAGTCGAGGTAACAGATGAGAGATCTCAGGCTTATGATTTCTCAGATCCTTACGCATATATAAATACTGTAATCATCGTGCGTGATGACAATGACGATATTACAAGTTTTGAGGATCTTGATGGAAAAACGACGGCAAACACACTTGCCTCCACTTATTCCCTCCTTGCGGAAAGCTATGGGGCGAAAGCAACAGGTGTTGATTCTCTTGCAGATACCATACTTCTTGTAGAACAGGGAAGGGTTGATGCGACACTTAATGCGGATGTCTCGTTCTTCGATTATATGAAAGTACATCCAGATGCGCCTCTGAAGATCGTAGCAGAGACGGATACACCGTCCCTGGTCTCCATTCCCGTAAGAAAAGGAGAGCCTGAATTCCTTGAGGCTGTGAACAATGCGATTGAACAGCTTAGGGAGAGTGGAGAACTGAGCGAGATATCAATCAAATATTTTGGCTCTGATGTAACAGAGTGAAATCATGGGAGTATCGCAGAAAAAGCGGTACTCTTTTTTTTCTTATGCAATTGTCAATCAGGCTTTCTCGTCCTTCTCATCAAGTATCGAATGATGGCTAGCCTTAGCCTCTCTTTTCAGGACGCTCTCGGAGATGAACTGAACGTTCTTAAGGTTTCTGCCAGAGACGAATTGTCTTATCGCGCATTCACCTTCAAGACGGCCGGAAGCATGACGGTACATCATGAAACCATGGAAAGCCCCTGGTGCGGTGAAGGCCTTAACAGGCGTTTCTGCTTTTTCCAGTTCCATCGCATAAAGACATCCATCATCCATAAGCGGATCGTACTCTGCCGTGATAATTAAAGCCGGCGCAAGTCGTGTCTTGTCCTGGGCAAGAAGAGGAGAGAACGCAGAAGAGAGAATATCTTTAGGCTCTCTGGCGTAAGTGTCGATATAGAAGCTCAGTCTCTTTGAATTAAGAAACGGGGTATTCGCATGCTCTTCAAGGGAAAGGGTTCTCAGCCTTCCATCCGTTATCGGATATAGGAGAATCTGTCCTGCGAGATTAGGTCCTTTTCTGTCCCTGGCAAGGAGTGCTACAACCGCAGCGAGATTTCCACCTGCGCTGTCCCCTGCGACGAAGATTCTGTCGGGATCTATTTTCCAGTATTTGGCACCCTCTGCCGCCCATAAGAGGGCATCGTAGCAATCTTCAACAGGGGTGGGGAATTTGAACCGTGGAGAGAGTCTGTAGTCGATGCTTAATATGCAGGCCCCTGTCACTTCAGCAAGATGGGACAGGTATACCTCGTAGTACTCCATATTGCCAAACGTCCATCCTCCGCCGTGGTAGTAGACGATAAGAGGGGAGAGTCCCATAGCCGTCAGGTGAGGATTTGAAAAATAATATCCAGTAATGACTCCTGATGATACGGGGATTATGAATGAGCTTGTTAATATTTTCTTAGAGCTTGGGACAAGGACCTTTCTATGCCGCTTGCTCAGGCTCATGTTGTTTACTTGTTCTATCATTTCATCCGAAGGACGATCCTCTGAGCGGATAAACATGTCGGAAGTATATTCGACAATTTTGCGCATCCTTCTGGATAGCTTATATTCTGTCATATATTTAATTTTAGTTAAACTTCGGCAACTAATGCAATAAAAAGTGATGTATAATGACTTTTCTGTGATTTTATAGTGCGGAAAAGGAAGAAAAAAGCTTCTTTTTTCCTTTTGTGTGAGTTTATATTTTACAACTTATGACAGAATTGCACCCAATTAATGCATCTTCGATATTAAAAAAAAGAGCGAAAATTTTAATTATTTTTGTAAAATCGGTGTAAAAAAATTTGCAATACTTTTATATTCGTGCGATAATTCAAATGTTCAAGAGTTGTACTGATTGTTCTTGCATACAGCTGAGTGAATACCCGTTAGGTTCGGGACAAGGAGGTTGCCGCTGGTCTTCAGCGGTTTTTTTATGTTTTTTTCACATATGTGTAACGTGTTTCTCTTTTTTTTGTTACATTGTATTCGATGAGAAAAATATTAACCGTATTGGCGATTCTTATATTTCTATTTTCCTGCAGCTCTACAAAAGATGTTGTCTTAGTCGAGGAAGATAGTGTGGTCGAGGAGATTCCTACTGTCTATGAAGAAGATGAGGTGGTCGTTACCCTTCCTGTCGAGGAGGCGATACCTGAGGTGGAGCAGGAGCCAGCCGTACCTGAGGTAGTGGAGATTGAAGATGCTGAGGATGAAGTTGCTGAGCCAGTGAGCGCCACTGAAGAGGTTTTACCAGATGTGGATGCAACGCAGCAAAGCCCTATTACTATTGTAGAAGAGATAAGTGAGAAAATAGTGGAACCCTTGATTGCAGAGACTGAGGAGGACAATGAGGATGCTTCTTTTGAAAATGAAGAGGAGGTTCTCGTTACTCAGGATGCAGAACCTGTTGAAAGTGCTCAAGAACAGAAGGAGAGTGCGTATCCACCTCTTAAGAGCAACCTCAGCGATGATATCTTGTATATCATGGTAGAGCTCATAGTAATTGTCTTTATTTTTACAGTAGCAAGCATGATCCGCAATAAGTTCCAGCATCCACTTCCTTTGTTTATTTCGATACTATTGAGTCTTTTGCTTACGGCGATGCCAATAGTGGCAAGCATGGTCATTAAAGGATGGAGTAACCTTCACCTTTTGTATCTGGTTCTTCTCATCTCTTTCGGAGTCTTTAGGTCCAAGGAAAGGAGATACTAGAGCGCTTCTAAAGTTTTAAGGCTCTCAAGAAGGTCTTTCTTATAGAAGAAATGGTCGAGGGCGGCATGACATGCTCCTTCGATTGTCCCACCTTCTCCTGCGATGCTTTTATATGCTACGAAATCCTTCTTCCATTTGGGGAGCATCGAGAGCAGCATTTCATTAAGCATCGCATAGGACTCATCATCCATTGCGGCATAGTCCCCAACAAGCATTGCAGATGATGCGCCTATGGCAAGGGAGGCTGTTGCAAGTGCAAAGGAGAGATCATTTAGGTTTTCTTTAATGACCGCTTTTCCTTCTTTGCTTGAAAGAATCTCCTTCGTTGTCATCGTAATACCGTATTTTTCAAGAATTTCACGCTTGAATGCTTTCCCGCTGAATGATGAGGATAAGCACCCTGAGCTTCCACAATAGCAGGAGTTTGTTCCTTGAGTTTTTACGTGGGCGAATTCTGTTAGTTCACACTTGCCGTAATATGCACTCACGTCTTCCGATACCATGATGAAAAGCATTTTCTCAAGGTCATCCGAGCATCTTCTTTTTTCCGCAAGAGCCTGTGCTTTTATGCTGCTTATCTTGATACTAGGAAAAGGTAGCGATGATGATAAATCCAGATTATCTTCGTCACTTACGATGACAGCGCCATATATTTTGACGTTTTCATTTCTCAATATTCTTTCAAGAGAGGCCGATAGGTTTCTTTTCAGGCTTTCCTCATCTTCCCCTCTTGGAAATCTCTCTAGCCTTAGAATCTTCCCCTTAAGGTCGCTTGCGGCTATGAGACAGCCTTTTTCTCTTATCACAAGGCCTATTACCTTCCCAGCCCTTACATCTATATCAAGTAGAGTAGCAGGGCGCCCCGAATCCAGAGTTAGTTTGCCGCTCTCCCTGACAAGCCCTTCTTTTATCAAGGAATCTACGATCTCAGATATTGATACCTTGTTAATCAGAATCTCCCTTGAGAGCTCGGCACGGGTCATGTTTTCCTTCTCTCTGATGGCAGAGAGTATTTTTAGTCTGTTAATCAGTCTGGCATTGTCGGGTCTGGAGAAGTCCATATAAAGAAGAATAACAGATGAGACACTCTTTTTCCACAAATGAGTTGCCGATTTGACTTTTTGTGAATAACTTATTCGATGAGGTGATAATAAATGGCGACAAAGAAGTTTAAGACTGAGGTAACCGATTTACTTCAGCTGATAATCCATTCCCTCTACTCAAATAGGGAGATTTTCTTACGTGAGCTTATCTCTAACGCATCT
Source organism: uncultured Spirochaetaceae bacterium (assembly GCA_944390015.1). Lineage (GTDB taxonomy): Bacteria > Spirochaetota > Spirochaetia > Sphaerochaetales > Sphaerochaetaceae > Ornithospirochaeta. Next base: position 65,237 of record CALXOL010000001.1, on the reverse strand, counting down.
GATGCTATAGATAAACTTAAATATCTGAGCCTTGTCGATGGCTCTCTGAAAGGTTTCTCTTTCGAGCCCAGAATCGATATCTCATTCACTGAGGACGGAAAGAGGACTCTTACAATAAAAGACAACGGAATAGGAATGAACGAGGAGGATCTCAATAGCAACCTCGGTACAATAGCATCCAGCGGTACAAGGAAATTCCTCTCTTCCCTGACAGATGAGCAGAAGAAGGACAGCAATCTCATAGGACAGTTCGGTGTGGGATTCTATTCTGCGTTCATGGTCTCTGACAAGATAGAGGTGATATCAAGGAAGGCAGGAGAGGATAAGGCATTCAGATGGACAAGTGACGGAAAGAGCAGTTACGAGATTGAAGAGGCGGAAAGGAGTGAGCAGGGAACTACCATAATCCTACATCTTACAGAGGATGGTTATACATTTGCTAACCGTTATGAGATCGACAGCCTTGTAAAGAAGTACTCCGATCACATCGCTTACCCGATTTATCTTGAATATGACAAGGTGAATTACAATTATGAGAAGAAGGATGATAAGGGTGAGCCGGAGAAGACCAGCGAACATGTCGTTGAACAGATCAATACATGTTCCGCACTCTGGAGAAGACCTAAGAGTGAGATAAAGGATGAGGAGTACAAGGAGTTCTATAAGAACAACTATTACGATACGGAGGATCCTCTTTTCTACATACATACGAAAGCTGAGGGAGCGACTGAATACACTACGCTGTTCTTCATTCCACAGAAGGCTCCTTTCGATATGAACTATGCCGATTATCGTCCAGGTGTGAAGCTTTATGTGAAGAGGGTTTACATTACAGATGACGATAAGACGCTTCTGCCTACTTATCTGAGGTTCGTAAGGGGAATCATCGACAGTGAGGATCTTCCTTTAAATGTTTCCAGGGAGATTCTCCAGGAAAACAGGGTGATGGCATCAATAAGGAACAGCTCCGTTAAGAAGCTCCTTTCTGAGTTCAAGAAGATAAGTGAGAATAATCCAGAACTCTATGATAAATTCATAAAAGAGTATAACAGACCGCTTAAGGAAGGGCTTTACAGCGATTATGCCAACAGGGATGCCCTTTTAGAGCTTGTTCGCTATCATTCTTCTTCTAGGGATGGCTACGTCTCTCTTAAGAGCTATAAGGAGCATATGCCTGCGGATCAGAAGTCAATCTATTATCTCACCGGAGGTAAGGAGGAGACTCTTAAAGCATCACCTCTGCTTGAGGCTTACAAGAAGAAAGGTTATGAGGTCCTCATCATGGATGATGATATCGATGAGATTGTAATCAGCAGCGTATACGAATATGAGAAGCTTCCTCTAAAGGCTATTAACAAAGCAGCAGCGATGGATGACCTTAAGGAAGAAGGGGATGAGAAAGAGAAGGAGGAGAAGAAGGATCTTGTAGAGAAGATTAAAAAAGCCTTGGCAGATAAAGTCAAGGATGTCCGTATCTCAAGTCGTCTTGTCGATACTCCTGCCGTTGTAGTTAATGATGATAATGACCCAAGCGCACAGATGCAGAGGATCATGAAGCAGATGGGTGGCCCGGAGATGGGGGATGTAAAGCCTATCTTAGAGGTCAATGCCTCGAGTCCTCTTATCAGGAAGATTGAGCAAAGCAGTGATGAGGAGTACGTGAAGACTCTCTCTTCAATCGTGCTTTCTTCTGCAATGCTGCAGGAAGGTATCATGCCATCAGATCCTGTTGCATATACAAAGGCGATTTCTGAACTACTTTCCAAATAATTTTTGCTAAAAGCTATTTTAAGGGAGGCCCGTCCTCCCTTATAATAGCCCTCATGGAACAATCTTTACTTACACAGATAGGAGCTGACGATTTTGTCAGCGATATTACAAATTATTTCGATCCGGAGAGATTCATTCCCCGTGTCATTGCTTTTATTGTCATACTTGCCATTGCCATCGTGCTTACAAGATTGGTGAGGAAGTCTTTCAAGAAACTTCAGAGTATGCACAAGATATCGTCGATATTCGGAACTCTGATGCGAAAGGTGCTTAACGCCATCATATGGGTTGTCGCAGGCGTATTCATACTGCAGGATTTCGGAGTGAATCTCACCCCCGTTATCGCAGGTCTTGGAATTTCTGGTGTCGTCTTAGGCTTTGCTCTTCAGGAGACCATTGCAAGCTTCTTCTCCGGCTTCATAATTGCGGTAAAGCGTCCGTTTGAAATCGGAGACTACGTGTCAATCGGAGGAACGGAGGGAACGGTTAAGACCATGGATATCATGGGTATTTCCCTCGCTACCGCAGATAACAAGTTGATTACAATGAGCAATAAGAACGTATGGGGTAGTGTGATAATAAACTCATCCGCACTCGATAAGAGAAGAATCGATATGGTTGTCTCTGTAGCATATGACACCGATCTTGATAAGGCAAGGAAGGTCATTACGGACTTGCTCTCATCATATACTGAGGTTCTTAAGGATCCTGAGGCGAAAATCGAAGTTCATACTCTTGGCGAGTCTTCCATTAATTTCATTGTTCGCCCATGGACTGCAAATGCTGATTACTGGACAGTCTATTGGAGGTTCCAGAAGGAGATTGTTGAGGCCTTCAGGGCAAATGGAATTGAAATTCCATACAATAAACTTGATGTTAATCTTATAAAAGACTGATTACTTCTTGTTTAGTCCGATTAAAAAGATTTCAAAACTATCATCACGTGAGGCCTTCGGTTTGAAGGCCTTTGCTTTTTCAAACAGGAGTCGCATCTGCTTAAGGATCTCCGTCTCCCCGCCTCCCTGAAAGATTTTTATAACGAGATTGCCGCCTTTTTTGAGCTGTTCCTCTGCTAGGAGTACAACCTCTTGAGCAAGATATTCGCTTCTGGATGTGTCTACTGTCTTGTTCCCCGTCGTCATGGGGGCAGCGTCGCTTATGATGGCATCATACGGGCCAAGTGCGGTAAGACGTGCCCTTATCTCTTTTGAGAACGCATCTCCTGTTATTTCAGTAACCGTGGGCGGAACAGGGTCTAAGGAAAGAGGGTTTAGGTCGCATGATACGATGCTTCCTTTTCCTTTTAAAAGCATCCTATGAGTATAAAGCGTCCATGAGCCCGGAGCCGCTCCGACATCCAGCACGCTATCCCCTGGCTTTATGAGCTGATGTTTCTCGTTGATCTCCTCGAGCTTATAAACGCTTCTGGCGGGGTATCCCTCCTTATGAGCTCTCTGTGTATATGAATCCGCTTTGTCCCTTCGTGAATTTGCCATGGCATAAATATATAATAAAAGAAGAAAAAAAACAGCATCGCCGACGAAATGGGATGGGAGAGAGTGCCGACGATGCTACCATTCTTGTTTGTTTTTCACACAAATTACAAGGAGGTGAAAAAACTGTTGCTCTGTATTTAATCTAATGCAAAATGCATGCCAAGTAGAAAAAAACGGCAATTCCAACCATTAAATGAGAAAAATGGTGAGAAAATTTTTCACAGTGAGAAATTTTTACATAGTAATAAAAATGGCACCTTATCAGAAAAGGTGCCGAAAATGCTAAAAAAGGAGGTTGAAAAAAACTGTTTTGCTCTGTTACCTATTCTGTAGCAATTACCGTGCCAAGATATTGTTTTGTGATGACCTTGACCATTGGAAAGGAAAGTAGTTAATTTTTCTTTATGCCTAATATCTTGAACAGGAAATTTCAGTATTCCTATTGGAACGTCAATGTCATACTTGTCGTCATCAATGTCGCAGTCTTTTTTATCTCGAACTATATTTATCCGTATCTTTCATCCATGCTTGCAATGATTCCATTGCGTATTCTTCTTCAGCCTTCAAGCTGTTATACGTTTTTTACGTACATGTTCGTGCATGGAAGCATATATCATCTTTTCTCAAACATGCTCGGACTCTTGATTTTCGGTACGATTCTTGAGCGGAGGATAGGAAGTAAGGAGTATCTGCTCTATTATTTCATCACAGGGACTCTTTCGGGCGTGCTCTCGTTTCTATTTTATTATCTGAGTGGCTCTTATTTCATCTTATTAATCGGAGCAAGTGGTGCGTTATATGCTGTCATGTTGCTTTTTGCCATATTCTTTCCCAATGCCGTGGTATTCGTCTTTGGAATAGTTCCGATGAGGGCGGTTACCCTGGTGGCATTTTATTTTATCATTGAGTTTGCATCCTCTTTCGTACACGACGGAATCAGCCACATAACACACCTTTCGGCGCTTCTGGTCGGACTGATTTACATAATCGTGAGGATGCGTATTAACCCTTTTAGGAGGAATCAGTAGCCCAGAAGATATACAGTCGGACCGTTTAAAGGGAGGAGTCCGCTTACTTTTTCTGGCTTTGAGAGGCGGTTTGAGCATTCTGCATCGAGAATCAGATCATACTCCCTGGATAGTGGGAGAGTCGTTGCCTTATCTTCATTTGAATATATAAGGACAAGGTTCTGATAGATGTCTGAGCCAGAGTTATCCAGGCTTATGAGAGCTGTCTTTTTCAGTACGATCTCAAATCCCGTTATTCTTTTTATCGCTTCTGGTGATTTATCATAAAATGCTGGCATAGCCTGTCTTAACTCAATCAGTCCCTTATAATACGAGACGAGGGATGCGGCATCTCTTGTTCTGGTCCAGTCGAATCTGTTTATGAAAAGAGGGGAGTTGTAAGAGTTCTTCACTCCGATTTTTGTCCTTGCGGCTTCCTCTCCAGAGAGCAAGAACGCTCTTCCCTGCATTGTGAAGTACATTGCCGCTGCCGCTTTATTCGCCCTTAGTGTCTTCTCATCGAGAAGGAGAAAATCCTCCTTGCTGTCACATGTGAATTTGAGCTTATCCCAGAGTGTCCAGTCATCATGGCTTGATACGTATTGTATCGTCTGATTAGCAGTCTGCGTTCTGAAGTGCCAGTCTCCGTTCATCCATCCTGCCACGGCATGACGCAGAAGATGCATCTCAATTTGTCCGCCATTAACGAACCCTGCGGATTTTGAATCGAAATTACTTCCTTTTATCAAATCCCTTGTGGAATCGGAGAATGCTCCAATACCGTTATTTAAAAGTGTGAGTGCGTTCTTATCAGATAGCTGGAATCCTTCTTTCACCGCAGTTCCACCTGCGGCCCAAGGCTCACCATAAAGGAGCTTTTCACCCTCTCCGTATATCCTGTCGAGGCTCTCTCTTATATCATTCATGAGCCTTGTATCCAGAAGACCCATCAGGTCAAATCTGAATCCGTCGATATGATACTCCCTCGCCCAATAGAGAACAGAGTCAAGGATGTATCGATGCGCCATAGGACGCTCGGATGCGATATCATTACCACAGCCCGAACCGTTTGAAGGGCTGCCATCCTTGTTCCTTCTATAGAAATACCAAGGCTCTATCCTGAAGAGAGGACTATCTAGGCGGTATGTATGGTTATACACGACATCCATTATGACACGCAGTCCACTCTCATGGAGGGCTTTTATCATCTGCTTGAGTTCTCTTACTCTCACTTCTCCGTGTTCCGCGTCAGTGGAGTAGGAGCCCTCAGGGACATTGTAGTTCTCAGGATCATAGCCCCAGTTGAACTGGTTATCCGCACCCATTTCATCAACCGATCCGAAATCATAAATCGGCATGAGCTGTACATGCGTTATTCCTAGGGATTTCAGATATTCAAGACCCGTAGGAAAGGTGCTGTCGAATGTGAGGTGCGTATTCTTTTGAGCCAGTCCGAGGAATTTTCCTCTTGCCTCATCGCTTATGCCTGAGAACTTCTGATAGGTAAAGTCCTTCACATGTATCTCATATATTATGTCGTCATTTTTACGCTCTGGGGCCTTATCCTCACTCCAGCCTTCGGGATTCGTCTTTTCCAGGTCAAGAACCATTGCTCTTTTCCCGTTTGCCCCAGCACTGATGGCATATGGGTCTATTGTCTGGAAAGAGGTGTCATTCGTTTTAATCAGATAGTCGTAATAGATTCCCTCTAGATTCTTCTGTATGCTTACTTCCCAATGCCCATCATGATGTTTTATCAGATTCTTCTCTTTGAACTTTGGACCGAAGAGGCCATCATTATATAGATTCAGGATGACTTCATCAGCAGTCGGAGCCCATAGTCTGAATATGGTCTCTTTCTCATTTAGTTCAAAGCCAAGGGGACCGTCATAGTAGGGGAGCTTTTCAAGTTTGTAAGAATCGATATGAGACATCTATGATACCACCCCTTTTTGTTCCAGATTGCAACAGAACAATTTTACAATCATTCTAAAAGCGTAACAAGGAAAATTTTCACTGGATGCCATACTCGGTCCGTAATTTATTATATCCTGCTTTGATTACATCATAGATTATCTTTATTTTCTCATCGTGATGGATGAAAGCACTCTTCATGGCGTTTATCGTAATCTTCTCAAGATCCCTGATGTTCAGTCCATATTCCTTTACTGCGATGTTCATTTCCTTTGTAAGGTTCGTATCGCTCATAAGCCTGTTATCGGAACAAAGAAACACACGGAAGCCACTTTTAAAGAATATAGGGAACGGATGATCCTGGTAGTTCTCAACGGCGCCGGTGCCTACATTACTTGTAAGGCACATCTCAAGAGGTATTCTCATATCATTAATGAAATGGGAGAGGCTTCCCATCTTCCTTATCGCTCCTCCCTCTATGACCATGTCCTCTACAAGACGAACACCATGGCCGATCCTATGTGCGCCGCATAGCTGTATCGCCTGCCATATGGATTCAACACCGAACGCCTCTCCAGCGTGTATCGTTATGTTGAAATTCTTGTTTCGAATATATCGGAATGCATCGATATGTTTTTTAGGTGGATGACCATACTCATCTCCCGCTATATCAAAACCGACAACGCCCTTTTCTCTGAAAGCCACAGCCAGTTCTGCTATCTCCAGCGTGGATGCAGGTTCTTCATTCCTCATCGCGCAGAGAATCAGGGTGCAGTATGTCCCGCTCTCCTTCTTTCCTTCTTCAAGTCCTTTCAAAACGGCAGTTACCACCTCTTCAAGATTCAGACCTTTTTCTGTGTGCAGTGCTGGGGCGAATCTGATCTCCGCATATACGACATTCTCTGCTGCAAGATCCAGAACAGCTTCTCTTGCAACCCTGACAAGATTTTCTCTGCTCTGCATGACGGCAGTGGTTACCGAGAAAGCTTCAAGATATAGTTTCAATGATTTCTGCTGACAGCCTTTTACCAAAAAATCCCTAAGTTCCTCTTCATCATAGGATGGAAGCTTTATACCATCCTTTTTTGCAAGCTCTATAATCGTGCTTACCCTCAGCCCTCCATCAAGATGGTCATGGAGCTCGACCTTGGGACATTTTCTTATCATTTCATATGTAATCATGAGCTAATTATAATGTATGTATGGCAAAAAGTATTAATGGAAAAATCATCGACTTTTCCTTCTTGTTGTAAAATTAGTGCGCATCTGAGTCTATTTTCTTTAACATCATCTTTATAAATTTTAAAAGAATAAAGAGTTATATATTAGAAAAATTAAGTATTTTAAGCTAAAACAGTATTTACAATTATTAATGAAAGAATAATAATCTGGACTATAGGAGATTTCTATTATGGCAAAAACAACAGATTCACTGAACAAAAAGCTTCTTGCTGCTGCTATCAGCTCAACGAAAGCCAAAGATATTAAAGATCTTATCGCAGCAGGTGCAGATGTAAACGCTCATAACGAGTGGGGTCTTACCCCTGTAATGCTTGCAGCTCAGTACAACAACTCAACAGCAGTACTGAATGCTCTTATCGCAGCAGGTGCGGACATCCACGAGGCTGAGCCTAAGTATCGTTCAAACGCACTTCATCTTGCAGCAAACAGCAGCAAGAACCCAAAGATCATCGAGGCTCTTCTTGCAGCTGGTGCAAACATTGATGCCAGGAACTACCTTGGAGAGACAGCTCTCATCATGGCTGTAAACAGCAACAGTGAGACAAAGATGACCACACAGCTCATCAAGAGCGGTGCAGATGTTAACGCATGCGACTATCAGGGACACAGTGTTCTTGATTATGCAAGAGCTGCAAAGAGGACATATGTCATCAACCTTCTTAAGGAGCATGGAGCTAACTAAGCTTGATACTTCTTTACAAGAATAGCCTGAGGCACAGAGCTTCAGGCTATTTTTATAAAAATGCAGGCCCTTTTAAGACCTGCATTTCATTACTTTACGAGATTCTTATCGACAAGGTTATCTTCAATCCTGCTTCTTTCCTTTCTTATCTCTTCCTTGATTTCCTCTGCAAGATTCTCGATATCATAGCTTGTCGTCTCTCCTGTGGATCTCAGCTTGACTTCAACCTTCTTCTCCTTGAGGCTTCTGTTGCCGAGCGTGATCCTTATAGGAACTCCGATAAGGTCTGCATCTGCGAACTTCACACCAGCAGATTCCTTCCTGTCGTCATAAATAACATCGATGCCTGCGTCAAGAAGCTCCTGATAGATTCTCTCTGCTATCTCCGTATCCTTTACAAGAGATACCAAGTGCACATCATATGGTGCAACTGTGATTGGCATCTTCAGCCCTGATTCATCGTTATATTCCTCTGCAAGACAGGCAAGAAGTCGTCCAATGCCGATTCCATAACACCCCATGATTACCGGCTTTTGCACACCGTTCTCGTCCTGGAAGTTACAGTTCATGGCTTCACTGTATTTTGTCCCCAGCTGGAAGATGTTTCCAATCTCAATACCTTTGGATGCCTTTAGAGGTTTTCCGCATTTTGGACAGAGATGACCTTCACGGGCCGATGCTATGTCTGCAACTATTCCGTCATAATCCCTCTTGAAGTTTGTATTAAGGAAATGGAAGCCTTCTTCGTTCGCACCGGCTACGAGATTGTTGGAGTAGGCAGCACTGTCATCTACTATTGTGATGAAGTCTCCATGCGCACCGATTGCAGATGCAAAGCCTGGAACCATGCCACATGCTCTGATCTCCTCCTCGCGTGCCGGTCTTAGGCTGTTGGCCTTTGCCGCATGCTGAAGCTTAGCCTCTTCAACCTCCATATCTCCACGGATGAATGCGGCTATGAGCTTATCCTCTTCCTCTCCTGTCTTATCGTTAATAAATGATCCGACCATGAATACGGCCTTGCATGTCTTTCTTGCAGGAATGTTCAGCAAAGTGGCAAGATCTTCGATTGTCTTTGCATGAGGAGTTGCAACCTTTTCAATAGGCATCTCATCTTCTTTGAAATACTCTTTCTTGATTTCCGCAATCTGCCTGTTTGCAGTATATCCACACTCATCACAGATGATTATCGTATCTTCTCCGATAGGGGAAAGGTACATGTATTCATGTGCTACTTTTCCACCCATCATACCCGTATCTGAGGAGACTGCGATTGATGGAAGTCCACAACGGTCATAGATTCTGAAATATGCCCTATAGTTATCAGCATAGATCTTCTCAAGGCCTTCCTGGTCACGATCGAATGAGTATGCATCCTTCATCGTGAACTCTCTTACCCTTATAAGTCCCGCTCTTGGGCGTGGATCATCTCGGAATTTCGTCTGGATTTGATATACGAAAAGAGGAAGACGTTTATAGGAATCGATTTCCCCTCTTGCAATATCGGTAACAGCCTCTTCATGGGTCATGGCAAGCACCATATCCCTTCCGACCCTGTCTTTAAAGCGTGCGAGCTCTTTATCGATTGAGTAATATCTTCCGCTTTCCTTCCAGAGGTCTCCTGGGTTTACAACCGGCATCAGGATCTCCTGTCCTCCGATTCTGTTCATCTCCTCTCTGACGATGTTCTCAATCTTTTTCGTGCTTTTGAATCCAAGTGGAAGAAGAGAGAATATTCCAGCTCCGAGCTGGCGGATGTATCCTGCTCTCAACAGGTATTCATAACCCTTGCTTTCTGCTCCGCTTGGAGCTTCCCTCAGGGTACGGGAAAACATGTTAGACATTCTCATTTTGTCTTTTCTCCGTTATGGTTTAAATCTTTCTGATATCAAAATAAGCCCGTTAGGGCATATAGCATTCTACCTTATTCCCATATCATCTTCAACGCCCTTTTCCTTTACTTTTTTACCGCATTCTTTGTATCTCTTATTATTTCATCCCTCTTTCTTTCCTTAATGGCGAATTCGTCCGCAAGCATTCTTAAGTCATCATCTTTTATGTCCTTTCCTTTTTTCATTACGGTTGTGTTTCAAGAAAATGGCTTTTCTTCTCCTTTGTTGTTAGGTTATACTTATCTTTGATGTTTAAAGAGAGCGAAAGAGCGAAAAAAGAGATAGCATATATCATGAGAAGGGTCTACGAAAGGAGGTTGACTACCAGTTTAGGTGGCAACATTTCCATGCGCATTGGTCCCATAATGCTCATAACTCCTTCCTCTCTTGATAAGGCATCACTTTCTGATAAAGATATTGCAGAGGTAGATGTTGAGAGTGGTGAAAATCTTACGTCAGAGCTCAAACTAAGTATCGAGAGTGAGATGCACCGTCTGATATACCTAAAGAGGCCGTCATGTAAGGCTATAATCCATGCTCATCCCGTTTATTCCTCACTCTTTTCAGCTTGTGAAGATGTAATAAAGACCGACATAATTGCTGAAAGCTACTATCAGCTGAAAGAGGTTAGGAAAACACCTTATTTTATAATGGGAAGCCGAGAACTTGCAGAAAAAGTAAGTGATGATGCCCTATGCTTCAATGCCATATTGCTGGAGCGTCATGGAGCTCTTACTCTTTCCGATAAGAGCCTTTTAGAAGCGCTAGAGCGTCTTGAATGTCTTGAGAATTCCGCCATGATGAGCCTTTTCTCAAGGAATATGAAATTAACATGCCTTTCAGAAAATGAGAAATACGATTTGGATCTGTTTAGAACTAAGTAGGAGGAAAAATGGATCAGAAGACACTTTCAATGCTAAAAAAAGAGGCATTGGATGCAAGAATTAAGACAATTGAATGTATTTCGTCTTTCGGCTCCGGTCACATCGGAGGTGCGATGTCGATAGTAGAGGTACTCACATACCTTTATTATGATCAGATGAGAATAGACCCGAAAAATCCGAAATGGGATGATAGGGATCGCCTTGTTCTTTCAAAAGGACATAGCGGACCATCACTTTATGCTACACTCGCTAAGAAGGGCTTCTTCCCGCTTGAATGGCTTAAGACGCTTAATAAGGGAGGAACGAATCTTCCAAGCCATGTCGATATGACGAAAACCCCTGGTATTGATTTTACCGCAGGAAGCCTCGGACAGGGTATTAGCGCCGCTGTCGGTATCGCCCTCGGCCTCAGAGTCCAGAATAAGGATGCATATGTTTATGCGATTGTCGGAGATGGAGAGAGCCAGGAAGGAGAGGTCTGGGAGGCAGCTGAACTTGCCGGGGCCCAGAAGCTGGAGAATCTCATTGCCTTTACCGATCTTAATGGGCAGCAGCTCGATGGATATACTGAGGATATAATCCCGATGCACCATCTAAAAGAGCGTTATGAGACCTTTGGCTGGGACAGTTACGAGGTCAACGGGCATTCATTTGAGGAGCTTGATGATGCCGTAAAGAAAGCCAAGAGTGTGAAAGGAAGGCCCCACATGATTATCATGCACACCAATAAGAGCCAGGGGTATATCCCAGGTGAGGGTGTTAAATCCAATCATAGCATGACTGTAAGTGAGCAGCAGGCAGAAGAGGCCATCAAGGCTCTTAAGGAAAGGGAGGCATCAGTATGAGCAAGGCAAGAGAGTTTAAGAATTATAGGGAAGTCGTAGTCGGTGCTGTTGCTGATCTGGCTCGGGAACACGAGGATGTAGTGTTTCTCGATTCGGATCTTTCTTCCTGTATCACCAGCACGAGCTTTGAGAAGGAGTTTCCCTCTCGGTTTATAAACTGTGGAATCGCGGAGGCTAATATGGCTGCCGTAGCTGCGGGTATGTCATCTACTGGCCTTACACCTTTTATTCACAGCTTCGGGTGTTTTGCTTCTCGCAGGATGTATGACCAGGTATTCCTCTCAATTGGATATGCCAAAAGATGTGTACATATCATAGGCAGCGATCCTGGTATTACCGCTCAGTACAATGGCGGAACCCATATGCCGTTTGAGGATATTGCTCTCTTTAGGCAGATTCCAGATTTCATCGTCCTTGAACCGAGTGACGGTGAGAGCCTGTATGCTCTTACGAAACAGGTCTATGAAAAGAGAAAGAACTCCTATATAAGAACTCCTAGGAAAGGGGTTGCGTTCCGGTATGATGAAGGGATGAAGTTTGAAATCGGAAAGGGGATTGAATTAAAAGACGGGCAGGATGTGGCAATCATTGCAACTGGTGCTGTGATGGTCGATAACGCCATGGAGGCGTATGAGATTCTTAAAAAGGATGGTATAAATGCCACCGTAATCGATTTGCATACAATAAAGCCTCTTGATACGGATCTCATTCTTAAGGTTGCAGAAAGGACGGGTCATGTCATCGTCTGTGAGAACGGGCGTTATGCTGGAGGCGTGGGAGAAGGCATCGCCGCATTCCTTGCCAGGAATTATCCGGTAAAGATGGACTTCATGTGTGTCGGAGAGAGGTTCGGTGAGGTTGGAAACCTTAGCTATCTCAAAGAGGCCTTCGGTTTTACAGGAGAGCACCTCGCTTCAATGTGTAAGGAACTAATCAAGTGAAGATACAGCTTGAGACTATTCCCGTCTGGGACGGGCTTAAAAGCGGGAGCGAATGTTTTATTTGCTCCCTCATGAAAGAGGCGGAGAGTGATAGTGTAAGATACTATCTCTCTTCTGCCATAATGACTCCCGAAGTAAGGGTAGAGACAAACACCCATGGCTTCTGCAGAAAGCATTTTTCACTTCTTGCGGAAGGCAATAAGGCTCAGAGTCTTGGACTTGTAATGGATACGTATTATGAGGAGGATAAGAAGAGCTTCTATCCCGCCATAGACAGTATCTTATCATCTTCAAATGTGAGAAAGGCTGAGAAGGCGTTCTCCTCCCTTTACAAGGCCTATGATGAGAGGATGGACGGGTGTCTCATCTGCTCAAGGATGAATGACCGGCTTTACCGTTATGCATATACGGTTGCCGCACTGTTTGAAGAGGATCCGGAGTTTAAGGATGAGCTTAAGCGGAGTAAGGGGTTCTGCATGCACCATACAAGGGTTCTCTATGAGATAGCTTCCGATGCGATAAAAGGGGATGTGCTTTTAGAGTATTATAAGACCCTGGCAGATCTTATGAGAAAGAATCTTGATAGGGTTCAAGCAGATGACTACTACCTTACTCAGAAATATAAGAGTGAGAATAAGGATAAACCCTGGAACGGATGTGAGGATGCGGCAAAGCGCGCCGTATATAAGCTCATCGGAGAGGCCGAGGTTATAGATCCTGTCAGGAGGAAGTAGTTCTCTTTCTTTTGATTTTAAAGAGTGTCGGATCCTTATCGTCATCGTCATTTATGAGACAGCGTTTAAGAACCGTGTCCTGATAATTCTGATCGGGATATATGTGCATGTAGTCTATATATTCCTTCTCAAAACGATATATGAGCATGTAATCCTTCCCTTCGAGCAGGCTCAGTGCAAGCGTGAGGGCAGGCTTCATCGTAAGATGGAAAAGCCTTGCTTTGTCTTTCTGCGATGAAGAGATGTAATCCTTCGCTATGAATAGTGCAAGTGGAATATTTCCTTGTCTGTCCCAGATAAGGAGGTCTGAGCCTTCGATAGCGGCATCTATGTACCAGCCGAATCCAAAAAATTTGTTCAGATGCTGTGCCATTCGACATGAGAATGACTCTCTTCTGGCTTTTCTTGCAAAGAGGAAGCTGTCCGATTCTACGAGCTCCTCAAGAGCTTTCTTAAAAAGCGAGAAAGTATCAATATTTTCACTTCTGAGATCTTCATTGCTCATATTCAATCCTCAAAGGAGAGGCTAATCTCCATCTCACTGACTTTAGCTATCGTTTGATAGATAGAACAAGTCCGGCTTGCGTTAGTTACTGCTTCTCTGAACTTTTCCTTCTCTTTTATTCCTTTTGCATTGATGCATATCAGGGTATGCTTTAGTGTCGATGGGGTCTCTTCTCTTTTTTCACCTTCAACATGTACGTCTATTGAAGTATAAGCCTCATCCTCCCAGAAATCCAGAATTGTCGAAACAAAGCATCCTGAAAGAGCTCCAAGAAGGTATTCATAGGGGCCTGTGACCGCAGAAAAATCGAATTCGCGGCCGATCTGGTTCTCAAAGTATCTGCGTTTTGGTGTGAAATGTGCATCTATGATTCTCTTTGCCATGTGATTATGATAGCACAAGTTTCTTTTTCCTGAGAATGGATGAGGCTGCTGTAAATGCCGAAGAGAAAGCCCAAGTCAGATTATAGCCGCCGCATTGCCCATCGACATCGATGACCTCCCCTGCGAAATAAAGGTTTTCAACTAGTTTGGACTCCATTGTTTTTCGGTTAATCTCATCGGTACTAACACCTCCTTTCGTGCACATCGCTCTCCTTTCGTTAAGCTTGATGGCAACGGTATTATCGCTTAATGCCTTTATAATCTCATCTTTCTCTTTGTTTGACAGATCCAGAACACGTTTGCTGCTTAACTCTGGGACAAGTGTAAAGATCAGGCGCTCTGGTAGTGGCAGTGCGTTTTTCAGTATTGTTTTACTGCTAAGGGATGAGAAACTATCCCTATTTAGAGGTATGAATTCCATCGTCATTTCATCATTTGGCTCAAGATAGTGAGAGAAGTTCTCTGCCACGGGTCCGGATATTCCTCTTTTCGTAATCACGGCATCCCCTGATAGCTTTACCTTTCCTTTTCTTAGCGTCACAGGTATGCTTACACCTTCTGCTTTGAATAATGGAAGAGTAGGGGTCATTATCTCAGTAAGTGTTCCGTGTTGAGGAACAAATGTATGTCCCAGGCCTCTTATTATCTTGTTTAATGACCCATCACTGCCTGTATCTGGAAATGTTATACCACCGGATGCTACGATAATGTATTTAGCATGGTAAGTCTTTTGGTCTGTTTTAATATGGAAAAGGCCTTCTTCTTTCTCGATTGAGAGGATATTCTCGGAAAAGAAAATAACTCCGCTTCTTTTTAAAAGGGCTTTTCTTATATCCTCGGCCTTACCGCTTGCCGGGAATACTTTTCCGTTATTTTCAACAATAGACTCGACTCCAAGCTCCTTAAAGTAATCTCTTATTCTCTCGGGAGGAAATGAGTGTATGGCAGGGGATACGAAATTTTTCTTTTCATAAAAGCGTGAGCAAATTGAATCCACGGGCTCTGCGGCAGTGAAATTACACTTTCCACCTCCCGTTATAAGCAGTTTCTTCCCGCTTTCTTTTTTATGCTCTAAAACAAAGGCCTCATGACCTAGTATGCTAGAAGCCATGAGACCCGATGCGCCTGCGCCTATTATCAGAGTGGAATTATTCATTCTTTTTTTCAACAACTGCAAGATGAAGTTCATCAAGCTGTTTCTGCTCTACAAATGATGGGCAGTCGTCCATTGGTGAGAGGGCTGCGGTATTCTTTGGGAACGCGATGACCTCCTTTATGGAACTCTGTCCTGCTAAAATCATGCAGAGCCTGTCGATTCCAGGTGCGATTCCTCCATGTGGTGGTGGCCCGTACTTGAAACAGTCAAGCAGGAAGCCAAAACGCTCCTGAGCCACATCGTCTGGGAAGTTGCAAATTCTGAAGACCCTCTTCTGCAGCTCGATGTCGTGGATTCTTATAGAACCTGATGCGAGCTCATAGCCGTTGAGAACGAGGTCGTAAAGATCTCCCTTGACCCTTCCTGGATCCTCTTCCAAGCTGTCAATGTATTCAGCCTGAGGCATGCTGAACATGTGGTGTGCGGCTTCCCAGTGCCCTTCATCCTCGTTGTATTCGAAGAGTGGGAAGTCGATTATCCAGCAGAATTCATAGCCCGGCTTTATAAGACCAAGTTCCGCACCGAGCTTGTTTCTCACCGCTCCAAGGCTGTTTGCACACTTCTTGAAATCCTTATGCGCTACAAGGAGGATCACATCTCCATCTTTTGCGCCAGTAGCTGAGAGAACCTCATCTTCCATTGATGCAAAGAACTTAGATACTCCACCTGAGAGCTTTCCATTCTCCACCTTCATCCATGCCAGTCCATGTGCTCCATAGATCTTGGCCGCACTCTCAAGTTCTGCAAGGTATTTTCTTGTGTACTCATGTCCCTCTGTCTTCGGTGCGACTATGTAACGGACAACTCCCCCTTCGGCGAGTGTCTCTGTGAATGCATTGAATGTGCTCTTGGAGGCGAATGATGAGGCATCTCCGATTTCAAGACCGAATCTGAGATCTGGCTTATCCGAGCCGTATTTCTCCATTGCTTCCTGATAGGTTATTCTCCTAAAGTGTGCCGGCAGATCGATGTTCATTACCGTCTTGAACACATAGTTGAAGAGATTCTCCATTAAGAGAAGCACGTCATCACGCTTTACAAAACTCATCTCGATATCGAGCTGTGTGAATTCAAGCTGCCTGTCTCCGCGTGGATCCTCATCACGATAGCATCTGGCAATCTGGAAATACTTATCGAATCCAGAGACCATGAGAATCTGTTTATAGAGCTGAGGGGATTGCGGAAGAGCAAAGAACTTTCCGGGGTAGATTCTTGATGGTACGAGGAAATCCCTTGCGCCCTCAGGAGTGCTTTTTACAAGAGTGGGGGTTTCGATCTCATAGAAATCCGTCTTGTAGAAGAATTCCCTTATTGCCTTGACTACTTCATGGCGGAGTTTGATTCTCTTCTGCATGCCGTTTGTCCTGAGGTCAAGGAATCTGTATTTGAGTCTGAGGTCCTCTCTCGCACTGTTCTCATCTTCTATCATGAATGGCAGGGTCGCACATTCTGAGAGGATTTCTATCTTCTCTGCTTTTACTTCAATCTCTCCTGTTTCCATGTCAGGATTGATCATTTCATCAGGACGTCTTCTGACGATTCCCTTTACTGCTATGCAGTATTCCATCTTCAAAGAACTTGCTGTTTTTTCAAGTTCCTCGGAGGCATCATCATCTACAACAACCTGCGTTACTCCATAGCGGTCTCTTAAATTGATAAAGTGCAGCGCTCCATGGTCCCTGTTTCTTGCTACCCATCCGTTGAGGATGACACTCTTTCCTTCATCCTTTGCTCTGAGTTCGCCACAGGTTACGGTTCTCTGCATGAATGCTTCTTCCATTTACTTTTCTCCTAATGGTATGAATTATTCTATCAGAAAGAGGATAATGTTTCATCACTGCTTTTACAAGATAGAATTTTCTTCCGTTTCACCTCCCTTTTTAGGAATAAAGAGATAATGTGGCAAAAGAATTCCCGAATGCGGAAATGCTACACTTAAAAAAGTTTTAAGTTCCTTATGATGGATGATTTACCTCTTAAGATCTTATAATCGGACTCGAGGGGAAAGGGCGGTAATAAACAGGTCTGTTCTTCTAGATACAGAGCTTATAGTCAGAGAATCTTCGGATAACAAATTTATATATTATTAGAATTATTTCTTTACAAATTAGATGTTTCTAAAGAAATATTAGTTTGCAATTTGGTCTTTTTGATGAATTATTTTGATATGAAAAGTCTGTATTTATTTATAATAAGAGGAATAATATGATATTATCATAACCATGATAATACTTTTGTTTATAAAATAACTCAGATAAAAGCTCTGATTAAAAAATCGACCTCCGAAGAGGCCGATTCATGAATTATCTCTTTGGAAGCTCCCTTACAGTGTAGCGCCCCATCTGTATGTATCTGATGGCCTCGACGGCGGCATTTGCTGCGCTTGTCGTTGTAGTGTAGGGGATATGGGCTCTGATGGTCTCTGTCCTTATGTCATCATCGCTCCTTCTTGCATGGAAACCCATAGGCGTGTTGATGATAAGGTCAACTTTCTTTGCCCGAATGTAGTCCACGATATTAGGATGCCCTTCATGGACTTTTAGAACAACATCGGTGAGTATGCCGAGATTGAAGAGGTCTCTAGCTGTTCCTTTTGTACAGAGGATTTCGAATCCCATCTCTTGCAGCGCTTTTGCAATAGGTGCGATTGTTACCCTGTCCTTGTTATTGACGCTTATGATAACCCTTCCTTTCGAAGGCAGTATGTTATTTGCTCCCGCCTGACTCTTGGCATAAGCCTCTCCGAAAGTGCGTCCCATACCGACTACTTCTCCCGTGCTCCTCATCTCAGGCCCCAGAGCCGGGTCTACGTTTGCAAAGCGGTCGAAACTGAATACAGCCTCTTTTATGGCCCATCCGGTTATGCAATGACCTTCTCTAATCTCCTCACCTTCTTCAAGAAGCCCCTGCTTTACAAGGTCTTCTCCCTCGAAAACCCTTACAGCTACATCTATGAGGTTCACTCCACTTGCCTTTGATATGAAAGGTACTGTTCTGCTTGCCCTCGGGTTTACTTCGATTATGTAGAGCTTGCCATCCTTTTCTGCAAACTGGATGTTCATAAGCCCCTTTACTTTAAGCTCTTTTGCAAGCTTGAGTGTCCATCTTCTCATCTGGTCAAGGATTTCCGGCTTGGATTTGTATGGAGGAAAAACGGCTGCGCTGTCTCCGGAATGTATTCCGGCTGCCTCTATGTGTTGCAGTATTCCACCAATATAAATCCTCTCTCCATCAGAGACCGCATCTAGATCATACTCGAATGCATCCTCAAGGAACTGGTCTACGAGGATTGGATGTGTCTTAGAGACCTGTACGTTCATCTTTGTGAAGAATTCATCAAGGCTCTCTTCATCGTATGCAATGAACATACTTCTTCCTCCGAGTACGAAGGAAGGTCTCAGCAGAACCGGGAATCCAATCTCTTTTGCCTTCTCAAAGACTTCCTCTCTACTATGTCCCATCCTGTTCTCCGGCTGTCTGAGACCGAGCTCTCTTACAAGGTTTGAAAACAGCTCCCTGTCCTCGGTTCTATTTATTGAGTCGAGGCTTGTTCCAACAATGTGTGCTCCGGCGTTCTCAAGGGCCTGTGCCATATTCAGCGGAGTCTGGCCACCAAGCTGTACGACCACATCCTTGGTCATTTCCTTTCTCATTATCTCGAGAACGGACTCGGGACATAGCGGTTCGACATAAAGGCGGTCTGAGGTGTTGTAATCCGTTGATACCGTCTCTGGGTTGCTGTTTACCATTATGGTCTTTCTTCCAAGACGTCTATAAGCTTGGCTGGACAGGGTACAACATGTGTCAAATTCAAGACCTTGCCCGATTCTGTTTGGTCCTGATGCAAGTATGATAACAGCTTTCTCTCCAAGTGCTTCACCCTCATCCTCTTCTCCATATGTAAGATAGCAGTATGGAGTTTTCGCCTTGGTCTCGCCAGCACATGTGTCTACATAATGCGAGACAGCGTCCATGTGGTATGAAAGAGGAGATCTCCCCGAAAGAGATGAAATCCTGTTGTCGCTCATTCCAGCCATCTTAGCTTTTCTGTATGTCTCTTCATCAAGGTTTTCCTTAATCTCGCTATCAAGCTCTGCCTGCTCTTTGAGCGCTTCAAGGAAATATACATCATAACCTGTTTCTTCGCTCAGCTTAACCAGGTCTCTTTCCCCTTCCTTAATAAGCGTATAGAGGGCTAGAAAACGCATTGGATGTGCACTCTTTGAAAGCAGCTGGACATCGTATTTGTTTCTATCGAGTTCAACAATGCCTTCAAGTTTCTGCTCTGAAGAGCGGAATGCTTTATTAAGTGCCTCGTTAAGCGTTCTTCCGAGAGCTAAAGCTTCTCCGACACTTCTCATCTGTGTTCCAAGTGCGGATGCGGGAAGAGGAAACTTCTCAAGCTCGAAACGTGGTACTTTTACTGCAACGTAGTCCAGTGCGGGCTCAAAGCAGCTTACACTCTCTCCTGTGATTTCATTTAGGATCTCGCTTAAAGTGTATCCTACGGCAAGCTTTGCACTTATTCGCGCAATAGGGTAGCCAGTGGCCTTTGATGCAAGTGCAGAGGAGCGTGATACCCTCGGATTCATTTCAATCACGATCATTCTTTCATGGTCTGGGGATATTGCAAATTGCACGTTGGATCCGCCACAGTCAACTCCGACCGCTCTAAGGATGTCTATGGAAGCGGTCCTCATCTTCTGATATTCGGCATCACTGAGGCTCTGGATAGGTGCTACCGTGATGCTGTCTCCTGTGTGCACTCCCATCGGATCGATATTTTCGATGGAGCAGACGATTATGGCGTTGTCATCCCTATCCCTCATGACCTCCATCTCGAACTCTCTCCATCCAATCAGTGATTCTTCAAGAAGAATCTCCCTTACCGGACTGATGTCCAAGGCATTCTCAACTAATGGGATGAACTCCTCCTCACTCTTCGCAATAGCACCTCCCATCCCACCTAAGGTGAAGGATGGACGGATGATCAAGGGCAGTCCTATCTCTTTCTTTACTTTGAGTGCCTCATCTATGGAATGGGCTATTCCGCTTTTTGCGCTCTCAAGACCGAGGAATGTCATAATCTCTTTGAATTTGCCCCTGTCTTCAGCTCTCTCAATGGCTTCTGCGCTCGCACCTATTACCTTGACTCCGTATTTCTCGAGTATGCCTCTTTTCTGCAGTTCCATTGTCAGGTTGAGGGCAGTCTGTCCTCCCATTGTTGAGAGTATTGCATCCGGTCCTGCCTGCTCAAAGATTTTTTCTATGTATTCTGGAGTAAGAGGCTCCATGAATATGTGGTCTGCAAGACCTGGTGTTGTCATTACTGTCGCAGGATTAGGGTTTATGAGGGAGACCTCGTATCCCTCTTCTTTGAGAGCCCTTACAGCCTGTACTCCGGAGTAGTCGAATTCACAAGCCTGTCCGATTACTATCGGGCCGCTTCCGATTACCAGTATGTGCTTTATATCATCTCTTCTCATCAGTTTGCCTTATCCTTGAAGTAGTCGAAAATCCAGAGTGCGTCTTCAGGCCCTGGAGCAGCCTCTGGGTGGAACTGCACGGAGTAGACCCTCTTTTTCTCATCATAGAGACCTTCTACTGTGCCATCGTTTGCATTCCTCATCCAGACCTTCACCCCCTCCGGAAGGCTTTTCTCATCACTCATGAAGCCATGGTTCTGGGCGGTAACAAATGTTTTTTTCGTATCCATATCCTTAACAGGCTGGTTCGAGCCATGATGACCGAATTTCATCTTCACTGTTCTTCCTCCAAGAGCGAGTGTGATGATCTGATGGCCAAGACATATGCCTTCTACCGGAATTTTGCCTATGCAGCCTCTCGCAAGAGAGACGGCATCTTTAAGAAGAGCAGGATCTCCCGGCCCGTTTGAGAGAAAGAGACAGTCTGGATTTAACTTTAAAACCTCTTCTGCCGTAGCTTTTGCATTCATAAGCGTTACAGCGATGTTTCTTTTATAGAAATTCTCTATTATCGATTTCTTAAGGCCATAATCCACTAATACGAAGTGCTTGTCTGGCTCGTTAGGTGGAAGAGTCCGACCCTCTCCGAGTTCCGGATTATAGACGTTATCCTTTACTGTTACCTGATCAATCAGATTAAGCTCCGTAATTTCCGGGTAGCTGTTAAGTTTTGCCTCAGCTTTCGCTCTGTCCTGCTCATAAAAAAGTATTCCGTTCTGGCTTCCATTCTCTCTTAAATGGATTGTCAGTGCTCTTGTGTCAACAGCTTCAAGAGCGGGAATGTTCTCTTTTTTCAAATATTCATCGAGTGTGAGTCGTCCTGGCATTACCTTGCCGCGATAGAGCTTTTTTATAATAAGAGCAGTAGATTTAACACCACTGCTCTCACCGTCTTTCACTGTAATACCGTAGTTTCCTATCATAGGAGAAGTAAGAACTACTATCTGCCCTTTATAGGAAGGGTCTGTAAGGATTTCCTCATATCCTGGGGTTCCGGTATTGAAAACAACTTCAGAGCATTCCAAGGAAATAGGGGCTCCGAAAGCGATACCTTCGAATTCTTTTCCATCTTTAAGTTTCAATATTGCTTTTTTCATAGGGCTAAACCTTTAGAAGTGTAAGAAAATAGAGGCACTGTTGCAACATAGTTAGAAAAAATACACCAAGATGCAACAAAATGTTGCATCAATATTTCTGGACTAATTCATGTGTAAGGAATATTTTTCTATTGGAGGGAAAAATATGAAAGTAATTTTGTTAAATGGCAGTAGCCATAATGATGGTGCGACAGCAAGCCTTTTAAAAGAGATTGAAGATACCTTAAAAGGTGAGGATATAGAGACAGAAGTCTTCTTTATCGGGAATGATGCTATCAGGGATTGCGTTGGATGTAGAAAATGCGCGTCGCTTGGAAAATGTGTTTTTGATGATAAGGTGAACGAGTTCGTTGAAAAGGCAAGGAGTGCGGATGGTTTTATCTTCGCATCCCCTGTATATTACGCACATCCGTCTGGAAGGCTTCTTTCTTTCCTCGACAGGGCATTCTATTCGGGCTCTTCTGCATTCTTCCATAAGCCTGCGGCCGCAGTACTCTCTGCACGTCGTGCAGGTACGGTTGCATCCTATGATGTGATAAACAAGTATTTTGGAATCACATCGATGCCTATAGTGACCGCTACATATTGGAATCAGGGTTATGGTAACAACAAAGCTGAGAGCATGCAGGATACGGAAGGACACGATACGATGAAAAATCTTGCACTAAACATGGCTTGGCTCTTAAAGTGCATTGATGCTGGAAAGAAACTTGGTATAGATGCTCCTGAGAACAAGAAAAGGGCAATGAATTTCATAAGATGAGAGCAAGACGGCAGGATTGGAAATCTATTTTTTCCTGCCATCTTTTTAAAGTTCTTCCTTTTTGCCAAGTTTCTCTAATTTGTATGTTATTTCAGAAAGCAGGCTGTTCTGCTGTTCTAAAAGAGCTATTCTTCTGTTGATCTTGAAATACCAGCATGTGATGAACCTGAATAGAAAGAAAAGACCTACTGTTATTGCTATCCCGATAAAAAAGAAAATGATAATATCACCATCCATAGTGTTACCTCGTCAATCCAGATTTATCATATATCGTAAAACACTTTTTTCAATGAAAAAATGTATCACATTGCAATTTTACGCCTTTAAAATGTATCTAATTACATTTTTTTACAGCGAACTTTAGTAAACTATTATATAGTCGTTGTTGCTGAATCCCTGAAAGTTTTTCTTTTTCTCCTTTTCTTCTGTTTCTGTTGTATTATTACTGTATGCGTAAGGTAACAGAGCGTGTTGTAATGAGTTTTACCTGCTTTGCCATGTTCTTTGGGGCTGGAAATCTCATTTTCCCGGTTTTCCTTTCCTACCAGGCTGGGGAAAACTCAGTATTTGCATTTCTTGGTTTCATTTTAAGTGCGATAACGCTTCCCGTTCTTTCCTTGATTGCTATCGGAAGAACAGGCTCCCTTGATAGCCTTTCATCGAGAGTGAACCCCTTGTTTTCCAAGGTATTTACTATTGTCATCTATCTTGCCATAGGGCCGATGCTCGCCATTCCAAGAACTGCGAGCACCAGCTATGAGATGGTCAGGATAGCATTCTCATTGGAGAGAGATGCGCTATCATGGGCATATTCTTTCATCTTCTTTTTGCTTGCAGGCTTAATTGCTCTTCACCCAGAGAAATTGTCTAAAAGGCTTGGAAAGGTATTATCTCCTATTTTGATAGGTTTAATAATATTTCTCTTCATAAGTGTCTTCTTTATGCCATCATCTTCTCACGTTACTGTCCCTCCTTATGATGATAAGCCTCTCCTTTCTGGAATCCTTGACGGCTATCAGACAATGGATGCGATAGCTGGTTTAGTATTCGGGACGATACTTGCTATAAATATCAGGAAGATGGGAATCGAAGATGAGAATGAAATCAGGAGAGAGGGGGTAATATCATCAATAGGGGGTGGTATTCTTCTGCTTATAATTTATTCGCTCCTGTCTATCATCGGCTATAGGGCTTTCTCCATTGTGGAAAATCCTAACACCGGTGCGGATATCCTCTCTGGAGCTGCTTCTTTCTTATTGCCATCATATGGAAGAATTCTTATTGCGGCGATCTTCATCCTGGCATGCTTTAATACATCCGTAGGCCTTCTCTCATCATGCGGGGAGTATTTCTCAACCATCTGTCCCTCTCTTTCCCGAGGCAGATGGATTTTCCTATTTGCTTTAATTTCAGGGCTCATTGCGAATGTTGGACTAGATATGATAATAAGCATCTCATCTCCGATATTGGAGGTAATCTACCCGGTGGCCATTACCTTGATGCTTCTTGCTTTTATTAAAGATGGCAATAAGATCCATCTCACTTATAAGATATCGATTCTCGTGTCTTTCATCTTTTCCCTGATAGGTATATTCACATCCCTCTCTTTCCTGTGGCTCATTCCAACAGCCATAGCAGCTATTGTCTCTTTCCTCTTCGAGAGAAGAAAATCAAAATAGCTCTTATCTGGAAAAAATCATAAGTATAGCTATAATACTTTCTCTGGTGGATTCTGATATGAAAAGTGAGGAAAAGAGAAATGTGCTGAACATGACCGAGGGTAATCCTTTAAGGTTGCTCCTTACTTTTGGCATCCCTCTCTTTCTTGGCAATCTTCTTCAGCAGTTCTACAATCTTGCAGATACTGCGATTGCAGGGCATATCCTCGGAGATGTCGCCATCTCGGAAATCGGGGCAACAAGTGCTCTATATGGTCTTATAATCAACTTCGCATTCGGACTTAATAATGGGTTTGCTCTCTCTGTAAGCAGAAACTTCGGGGCCGGAAACAGGGAGGAACTCAAGAAAGCTGTATGCTGGATGAGCCTTCTTTCTTTCGCTCTTGCTTTTGCCCTGAGTGCCTTTTTCCTTCTTTTCCGTCATCATCTGCTCAGGGCTCTTCAGGTTCCCTCTGATATCATTCCTGGGGCTCTTGAGTACCTTACGATAATCTTGGCTGGCATTCCCTTCACAATGATCTACAATTATGAGTCGAGCCTGATGCAGTCTGTAGGAAACAGTGTGACCCCACTTCTCCTTCTCTCTTTCAGCACGGTACTGAACATATTTCTCGATATCTTTTTCATGGGACAGCTGGATATGGGAGTGCGAGGGGCTGCGATTGCGACAGTCTTCTCCCAAGCTGTTGCGGTAATTATAGGGCTGTTCTATCTTGTCAGGCATTACGCTTGGCTCTCATTTGGAAAGAATGAATTCAGGGCAGGTTTCGCTTTTGTCAGGAGAATGCTGGCGCAAGGCTTCAGCATGGCGCTGATGAGTGCGATCTATAATCTTGGAAGTGTGATCCTTCAGGGAAGCATAAACGCTTTGGGACAGGTATACATTGCCGCACATGTGGGCTCAAGGAGGATCGCAGAATTCTTCTTCACCCCGGGTGTTGCCATTGGCTCCGCAGTAGCAACATTCACAAGTCAGAACTATGGTGCTCATAAGAATGAAAGGATAAAAGCCGGGATAGGATCTGCAATCCTCATCTACTTCATCTGGTGGATTTTCGCCATGATCATCACATTCACCGCTGTAGAGGATGTTTTAGCAGTCATCACAGGTAGTGATAATCCTGATGTGATAGGCTGGGCGGCTCGTTATTTAAGGATAAGTGTTCCTCTTATCCCTCCGATGTCTGTGCTTGTAATACTCAGAAATGCCCTGCAGGGTATGACTCATCCCATCCTTCCTCTGACTTGCAGTGCACTGGAACTCTCGGGAAAAGCCGTTTTCGCTCTCTTCATCGTGCCTTTATATGGGTATGCTGCAGTATGTATATGCGAGCCTTCCACTTGGATAATCTGCTTTATGGTTATCACTCTTGGATCACTTAGGTATCGTAAGGAGTTTTTAAAAGGTGAGGCATCCTAAAGGAACGACATACACACCATCGGCTCTTTTATAGGCAGTGTTTTTTGCTGTTATCACTAAAAGGAATGATGGCGGATTCATGTATTGTGTGTCTATTAGACCGGCCAGTTTTTTTAAGTGTTTCGCAGCTTCCTCGATATCGTCAGATCTGCCTAATTTTATTTCTATAAGCCCGTATCGACCATCTTTCAAATGAATCACGGCATCTGCTTCAAGTCCATTACTGTCTCTGTAATGAAAGACATCCCCATCGAGTCTTTCAGAGTAAACACTTAAGTCACGTACGCACATTGATTCAAAAAACAGTCCGAATGTTTTTAGATCATTTATCAAATCTTTCGGACCTATTCTTAGAGATGCGGTTGCAATTGAAGGGTCGCAGAAATGTCTTATTGGAGAGTTCTGTATTTTTGCTTTTGAGC
This sequence comes from uncultured Spirochaetaceae bacterium, assembly GCA_944390015.1. Taxonomy (GTDB): domain Bacteria; phylum Spirochaetota; class Spirochaetia; order Sphaerochaetales; family Sphaerochaetaceae; genus Ornithospirochaeta. The sequence continues at coordinate 38,919 of CALXOL010000001.1, read as the reverse complement.
GTATATTAGGATTCCATGCTTCAATATCTTTTATTACAAAAAGATCGTTTAATGCATTTAAGTATTTATCCAAAGTTTTCTCATTGAATGAATCATCATTGCCTGTTTTTATGTCTCTTAACAGTAATGCTTTTGATGCTGGTGTGCTGAGATTTCTTGCATATGATTTGAGCAGTCTTTCAAGTTTGATTTTGCTATAGTCACCATTTACAGCTTTTGAGAAATCAACATTAATCAGCTGTTCATAATAATCTTTCGCCTGTTCCAGTGCTATATCTTCTTCAAGACCGATTGCCTTGGGCCAACCTCCCCTGCAAAGAATAAAAGCATAATCCTGTAATGTATTTCCGCATGTTGCAGCAATAGGCATTCCTTTGAAAAGTTCTGAAAGTGAAACGGTGCCATTTGAGTCATTTGATTCAGATAATGACATGGTATTCATTTTCATTCTGGTTATTCTGCCTATGCCCGTATGCTTTATTTCTTTTTTTGCCTGTTCTGTCAGAGGAGTTACAGAACCTGTCAGTATAAACTGCCCGAATTCGTCCCTCTTATCAATTTCATATCTAATCGCATCCCATAAGATGGGGGCTTCCTGCCATTCGTCGATTAAGAAAGGCGGCTCTTGATTAAGAAAAGTTCGAGGAGATGTATATGCGAGTGCGATGTTCTGTTCTCTTGTTTCCGTGTCTTGCATGTAGACGGCACTTTTGGCTTGTTGCTCACATGTTGTTGATTTCCCGCACCATTTGGGACCTTCTACGAGTACGGCACCCTTCGAACGAAGTTTTTTTTCTAGTATCGTATCTGCTATTCGCGGATAATATTTCTTCATACTGGTATTTTAATAATTTATAAGAGAAAAATCAAATGAATACTGGTTTTTCTGCGTTTTAAATACTTGATTTTCAGTGACTTTAGTACCGGATTTTCGGCATTTTTACTGCCATTCTTTCAGACTTTCAAGGTATGTTTTTACATCACTTCCGTGTGTTGCCGTATTTACTTTCGCATAGGTCTTATTGATTCTACCTTCGGGATCGATGATATACGTGCATCTCATTATTCCCATTGATTTCTTTCCGCAGAATGTCTTCTCTCCCCATGCCTGGTAGCTTTCTATCACCTTATGCTCAGGGTCAGAGAGGAGGGTGAAATTAAGATTCTGATTTGTTATGAACTTCTTGTGTGATGCCGTACTATCCTTGCTGATCCCGATTATGACGGCATCAAGGCTGTCAAAAACCGCCTTCTCGTCTCTAAGAGAGCACGCCTCTTTTGTACAACCGGGTGTGTTATCCTTTGGGTAAAAATATAGAACTACCCATTTGCCCTTGTAATCCGATAGCTTTCTCTCAACTCCATCTTGGTCGGGGAGGGTGAATTCTGGTGCAATTGTTCCAACTTCAAGCATTTCTTTACTCCTTTTTCACTATTGTATCAGAGAAGAGATGAAGGCGCTTTATTTTTCTTCTTCTTTTCTGAATCTCTCATCCCAGTCTTTTTCCTTATCGAACATCTCACTTTCCATATCTTCGACTTTCCGCTTGAGTTCTTCGTACTCCTTTTTTAGATCCTCTGTACTTTTCTCACTCCATTCAGCATCTTTGAAATGTTCTTTCCTGTATTTCGCCCTTCTTTCAGAAAAAGATTTGGAGGCGTATGGGGATATGATATCCTCTTCTGTTTGCATTGGAAGATAGATTGCGAGTAGCAGATAGATTACAAGTCCTGGAAATACCGAAGTAAAGAGGATGATGAGCAATACTATGAGCCTTGTTTCCTTTATTGGCAGATCCTTCCATTCTGCGAATCCAGCTACTACTCCGAATACTTCCCTGTTCGGAGAACGTGTCCATCTTCTAGTCATTTTCCCCCCTCCGTCTTCTTACTTTTCTCTTTCATTATCAAATCGATGTTCTCTATTCTTTTTTCCAGGTCCCTGATTCCTTTTTCAAGGGCAGCTCTTTCTTCCCTGTCGTTTTTTAAAGGAAAATCAGGCTCCCCATTTTTCTTACGTTTTTTCATCTCTTTTGTAAATTCCTTGTATGCTTTTCTTGAAGAGAAAGAACGGGAATAGGTTCCTGGAGCATACCCTCTTTCCATCTCCGCCTCTCTTAGGGCAGCTTCTATCTTCATTTTCTTTTTTCTCTCATCGAAGATGTTGTCGATAATGACGATGGCGACGATGAATGAAAATACTATTGCTATTATCTCCATTTATTTTTCTATCCTCTTTTTCAGCTCTTCAAGCTCTTTTTCAATCTCGTCATCCTTCTCGAAATCCTGGAATTTCTCTTCTGCGGTTTTCTCGCCCTTGCTTAGATTGTTCCAGCTCGTCATCCTGTCTATCTTCTCTTCCATCGCATCGAAGTGGGCGTTCATGTCTTTTCTTGCTGCATCATTTGCCTTCCTCTCCATCTCTGCCCTCTCTTTTTTTTCTTTAAGGATTGAGAGTTTGTTTTTTGCTTCTTTGAGCTTTGTCTCAAGGGTTTCGATTTCCTTTTTCGCCTCATCGACAGATGATAAGTTCTCCTTGATCTGGGATATCATGCTGTCCAGTTCGTTCTGCACGTTTCTTTTTTCCTGCAAAGCTTCCCTTGCTAAATCCTCCCTGCCTTTCTCAAGTGCCAGAAGAGCCCGGTTCTCCCATCTTGAAAGCGTCTTTTTCTGCTCATCCAGCTTTCTTTCCTTTCTTATTCCGTCGGCCATAAGGGCTGCGCAGTTGCTCTTAAGCTCTATAAGGGTGTCTTCCATCTCCTGAATCATCAGGCGAAGCATCTTCTCGGGATCTTCTGCTTTGTCTAAGAGCGAGTTTATATTTGAGTTTACGATGTCTTTGAATCTAGAAAATATACCCATTATTATACCTCGATTATCAGAAGCAAATCCTGTGCCAACACATAGCATGGTTTCTATTTCTTTTCCATGGAAAAAGATATTGCTCTTTTTATATTTTCATATTTCCTCTTTGGTGTGGTAATATACACCAAGTTGGTTTAATTTACCATAATTTAACTGGTTTTAATTGTTCTGATGAATTAATATTTCAGATGTGAATAGTTTTACAGAGCATGGAAACATAGGAATAGGGGAATCCGAAGAATATCTCGATTTCCAAAGCAAGCTTAGTCGTGTCGCAAAGATTGAGCGTCCTGTAATCATAGTAGGGGAAAGAGGTACTGGTAAGGAAATTAGTGCCAGGAGAATACACTATCTGTCTGACAGATGGAAAGGTCCTCTTGTGACCGTGAATTGTGCCTCCCTTCCATCTTCCCTGATTGAATCAGAGCTGTTCGGTTATGAGAAAGGTGCGTTCACAGGTGCGGCCCAGACAAGGAAAGGACGCTTTGAGGAAGCCGAAGGTGGGACGCTTTTTCTCGATGAAATTGGGCTCATTCCTCTTGAAGTACAGGAGAAGATCCTGAGGGTTGTCGAGTACGGAACGTTTGAGCGTGTCGGTTCTTCTATCACACATGAAGTTGACGTAAGAATCGTAGGTGCTACGAATGCAGATCTTCCTGAGCTTTGCAGAAAGGGGCTTTTTAAGGAAGACCTGCTTGACAGACTCTCCTTTGAGGTCCTGTTCCTTCCTCCCCTTAGAAAGAGGAAAGGTGATATTATGCTGCTTGCAGATTTCTACGCATCGAAAATGGCATTTGAATGTGGAAGGGATGAGAAACCTGTGTTCTCTGATGAGGTAATCGTAAAGCTTGAAAGCTATTCATGGCCTGGAAATGTCAGGGAATTGAAGAACGTCGTGGAGAGAGCAGTTTACCAATCAGATTCTAATGTAATAAGTGAAATAAATTTCAATCCATTTAAAAATCCGTATGAGGATAAAGATGTAGATGCTTTATCTTCTGTTGAGAACACTGGGCGCAGAGAATTTGAATACGATTTGAAAGATTATGAGAAAGCCCATGAGGATCTGGATATCTCTTATATATCTAGAGCGTTGGATCTCTCAGGAGGAAATCAGCGAATAGCTGCAATGAGTATGAATCTGACATACGACCAGTTCAGAGGACTATATAGAAAGTATAAAGATAGGTTAAAATAAACGGCGATATAAGCATTTAAATATTTACAGTAAAAAAAAATACTATATTCTATGCCTGTTACTGGAAAGAGGTGCATATGAAATTTGTTATTTGTTTTGTGTTCTGTGTTGTATTGCTTACATCTTGTGCGACTGTCTTCTCTGGCAATTCTGATGATGTTACTATTACTTCTGATCCCGCAGGTGCTTTAGTTGCAATAGATGGCGTCCCGAGAGGGAGAACACCATTGACCGTGGATTTGGAAAAAGGTAATTCTTATTCCGTGTCTGTTTCCAAAGACGGGTATGAAGCGGGATATGCGACTTTAACAAATAGGGTGGTGCCGGCTGGGTGATACTCGATATCCTTTCCGGTCTTGTTCCCATAGTTGTTGATGCCGTCACAGGTGCTTGGGGTGGGCTTTCTCCCGATACCGTTCATCTGGTACTTACTCCTATAAGCGAGTAATAAATTGAAATTTTATTCATTAGAAAATCTTCTCCTAATTTAAAGGAGAAGATTTATATCAGAATATAAACGATAGAAGTAAATATATCACAACAACGGGAAAGAAACCTGTTGCAAGAAATGCTATTACTGCAAAAGTTCTCAGTAGTGTAACAGGAATGTCAAATTTTTCTGATATGGAGTAGCATACTCCGAGGATTATCCCGTTACTTCTTCTCATTTTTCTTTATCCCTCTTTTAAGTTCTTCAAGCTCCTTTTCTATTTCATTTTCCCTCTCAAGTTCTTCAAATGTTTTTTTCCCCTCGCTCTTGATGTCATTTTGCATGATGTCTGCAAGGCTTTCCCATTTCTCTATTTTCATCCTCATCTCTTCGAGCCTTCTGAGGTAATCGGCATTGCTGTTTTTGTTTGCGGCTTTGCTCACTTCCATCCTGTCTTTTGCTAGTCTTGCACGTGCTTTTAGGACTGATGCGCTCTCTTTCATCTCCTTAAGCTTTTCCTCCGCATCTGCAAGGTTTTCTTTTGTTACTTCGATAAGGTTTTCTAAAATCCTCCTATTCTCTTCAGCTGTTTTTAATTTCTCCTCTATTTTTCTCTTTTCTAAGAGGGCTTCTCTTGCCATATCATCTTCATCTTTTGCTGCCGCAAGTTCCGCTCTTTTACGCCACCTTTCAATTGTATCCTTCAATTCATTTATAAGAGAATCGTTCTCTCTTGACTGGGAGCTCTTTTCCCTTAAATCCGTTCTCATCCTTAAAAGAGCATCTTCAAGCTCTCTTATCGAGAGATCAATCATCTTCTCTGGATTTTCCATCTTATCGAGTGCTGAGTTGATATTTGATGAAACTATGTCTGAAATTCTTTTTAATACGTTCATTCTTTTTCTCCTTAGATTATTTTGTGGTCCACACTATATAATGCAAAAGGCATGCCAATCGTTGTTTTCATTGCGATTGTGGTTGATTTTGCTATTTTTATTCTCTGACTCTGGTATTTTTCGCCATTCATGTGGTCTTTCATCCACCTTGATTTACCTGTAGAATGTTGATATGAGCAAGCTTTATATTGTTGCCACACCTATCGGCAATCTTGAGGATATTACACTCAGGGCACTCAGGGTGCTCAGGGAAGTTGATGTGATTGCATGTGAGGATACACGCCATACGAACATGCTTTTGAGCCACTATGATATCAAGAAAAGACTCATAGCGACGCATTCATATAATGAGAAGGAGAGCAGCAAGGGGATTCTTTCCCTCCTGGATGAGGGGAACGATATCGCATACTGCTCCGATGCGGGCACGCCCGGGGTGAGCGATCCAGGAGAGCTTCTTGTGGATTACGTAAGGGAGAATTCTGAGCATGAAATAGTCCCTGTTCCAGGAGCATCTGCCTTTACTACTCTGGTAAGCGCTTCAGGGCGTGTCAGCAAGGCTTTTACATTCGAAGGGTTCCTATCCCCTAAAAGCGGCAGACGGAAAAAAAGGCTTTCAGAGCTGATTTCTCGTAATGAGGCATTCATAATATATGAATCTCCTTTCCGCGTGGTGAAAACCCTCAAGGAGGCAAAGGAGATAGAGCCTGGCCTTATATGCGTCATGGGGCGTGAGATGACTAAGCAGTTCGAGGAGATTAAAAAGATGGATATCGCTTCCCTTATTTCATATCTTGAGGCTAAGAGTACGATAAAAGGGGAGTTTGCAATCCTGATGTATAAGGCAGGTGTTGATGATAAGGCTGAAGAAGATTAAAAGTCTGAAAGAACGTGTTCAACTGAGAAAATGCGGAGAGGTCTTTCATCTTCTCTCAAGAGGTGAGGATAGCACGGAGAGGGATGCTATTTTCTCTCATCTTCTTACTTTGTTATCCGATGAAGAGAAAGAAAAGGCTGAATACTTCTACGCTAGGGGAAGATATGATGACATATACTACCTTACTCTCAATGTGCTTGGAGAGAGTCCTGCCGACTGGGATTTTGTAGATGAGCATGGCAATATAGATTTTTCAAAGAGGACAGTGTTTCCACACATGCTCTATCTTGATTGTCTGAGAAGCCCTTTCAATGTCGGATCCATCTTCCGTTCCTCCGAAGCTTTTGGAGTTGAGCAAATCTTTCTTCGCCCCGGCTCCGCAGATCCCCGGCATCCTCGATCTCTTAAAAGCAGCAAGGGGTGTGTTGATGCCATAGATTATAGTTTTAAGGATCTGGAGGAGATGGACCTTGAATGTCCTGTTTTTGCGCTCGAGGTCGGCGGTAAAGACATCTCTGAGTTTATCTTTCCAGAGAAGGGCATCTGCATAATAGGCAATGAGGAGTCTGGAATCAGTCCGGGCGCTCTTAAGATCGCAGATGATAGTCTTGGACGTGTATCCATAAGACAGTACGGTGCTAAGGGGAGTATAAACGTCTCATCCGCAGCCGCGATAATGCTCTCAGCATGGGCTAATTCTTCTGCGAAGATGCGTAAAGGCGTTTAAGTCCGTCCTCTATTGCCCTGTTAATCGTACCAATGGGGAAAAGACCTTTTGCTCCGCGCTCTCCTGCTTTTCTCTCCGATAGGAGCTCCATCCCTTCATCTATCGATGAGATCGCATAGATGTGGAACATGCCCTCTGCAATCTTCTGCTCAATCTCATATGGAAGAATAAGGCTCTGGATGTTCTGCATGGGGATTATAACTCCTTGCTCTCCTGTGAGTCCTGATGTCTTACATGCGTTATAAAATCCCTCTATTTTCTCGTTTATCGCACCTACAGGTTGCAATTTGCCCATTTGGTTTACAGAACCTGTTACTGCGATATCCTGCCTGAGCGGAATTTCTCCTATTGCTGAGAGCAATGCGAATAACTCTGCAGAACTTGCAGAATCCCCATCGACTTCGCCGTAGCTCTGTTCAAAACATATTCCTGCATAAAGGCTTAAAGGGAAAGAACGGGCATATCGATGCCTGAGATATCCTTCGAGTATTAAAAGGCCTTTATCATGAATTCCACCAGATAGGCCTGCTTCATGTTCAATGTTTATTATTCCCTCGTTTCCAGGAGCAGCGGTTGCGCTTATAACGGTAGGGGTTCCAAAAGAAGCGAGTCCCCTGTCTATTACTGCAAGTCCGTTAAGGGTTCCGACAAGCATGCCTTCAAGGCTTATAAGGATCTCCCCATCTTTTATCTCCCTGTTGATCCTGTCCTCAGTCAGAGAAGAGAGTTCCCCTCTTTTTTCAATAGCTTCTTTTACTGCTTCTCCATCAATCTCGTTCTTATTCTTAAGTCTTGCAGCTATATCTGCTTCCTTCTCCAGATCTCCCAGTATGGATAGCTGGGTAGTCAGCATGTTCCTGTTCTCACTGTACCATGATGAATATCTGAGTATCTCCTGGTAAGCTGAATTCGCAAGAGGTAGAAGATCCTTTCCATTTCTTTTCAGATAAGCGACAGTTCCCCTTATGTTCTTCTCGTTCCGCTCCATCTGATAATCGAATTCCGGGCAGATTTTGAAAAGACGCAGGAACTGTTCATCCTTTTCGGCAAGCATGTCATACGTATCATCGCTTCCAATGAGGATTACCTTTGTTCTTTTTGCTATCGGATACGGTCGTATGGATCCGATAAGCTCACCTTGAACGGCAGATGAGGTCATTGCCTCCTCACTCATGTTTATATAGCGTTTAAGCGTAGTCCAGAGACCTTTTTCCGCAAGAACCTCCTCTGCGCTGAGGACGAGAAATCCTCCTGATGCCATCTGATAGCTTCCCGCATTGTATGCAAGGTGTGCTTCCTTTGTGTCTTTTTCGGCAAAACCGAAGAGAGCATCGTGGGAAGGGTGGGTTTCGATTACCAGAGGTCTTCTTCTGGCAGCCTTTCTATTAAGTACTATATTCAACTCATATGAGCTCTTTTTCTCTTCTTTTGATGGTAGGTTGTCGAGGAAATGAGCGATTTTATTGTATGGAAAGTCTTTTTTAAGCTCTTCTTTTGTCTTTTTTCCTTCACCTAACAGAGTTAAACTCCTCTGAAATTCCTCTGCTTGTCCCATCGGAAAAATAAGGCAAAGCGGACTTTTGGGATTCTTTGCGTTAAAGGCATATGCGACATCAAAGAGATTGGACGTGTCTTCCTCTATTTTACCGACCTCTCTCCTGACTGCACTCATTCTCGCTGTCGCCTCATCACCTGAGACGTATATGTTATACCCCGGACGATCTATCATGAAGCCAAGACGTAGGGCCTCCAATGCTCTTTCCTGTCCGACAATCTCATCCGGGCCTTCTATGCTCTTATAGTCGAGATCTCCATATTCAAGCTGAAGATCCTCTTTAGTTATCTCTTTTACCATATGAGATAATGTAAGATGTGGAATATTATCTGTCAACGCTATATAATTGCATGACATGACAAGAGACGAGTTAGTAAAACATTATTACGATATTCTTGATATCTCAGCTTTTGATGATATCTCCCTAAACGGGCTTCAGATCTCCATGAGCAATAAGGAGGTTAAGAAGGTTGCTTTTGCCGTGGATGCCTCTATGGATTCCATTACAGTTGCAGCTGATGAGGGTGCAGATCTTCTGTTTGTCCATCATGGCCTTTTCTGGGGATCTCCTATTGCCATAAGTGGTATGCACTACCATAGGGTGAAAAAAGCACTTGATAACGATATGGGGCTCTTTGCATGTCATATTCCCCTTGATGCCCATCCTCTTTATGGGAACAATGCACAGATGGCACTTCGTCTTGGCATGACAAGTTACGATCCTTTTGGGACATTCAAGGGTAAGTATGTGGGATTCAAAGGAAAGCTCCCTTTCCCTATGACCGTTGCCGAGATTTCCAGAATCCTTGGCTTCGATTATGAGTATGGGCTGAGAACCATATGTTTCGGTAAGGATATGGTGGAGACTGTGGGAATCATAAGCGGAGGAGCATCTGGCGATGTAAGGGATGCGATTCAAGAGGATCTGGACTGTTTTATTACTGGAGAGGTGGAGCACTCCGATTTCCATCTAGTCAAGGAAAGTAATATGAACATGATTGCAGGCGGTCATTACAGAAGCGAGGTTTTCGGAGTAAAGGCGATGATGAGATACACGGAGAAGGAGCTTGGCCTTGAGTCGTTCTTCATCGATGCAGAGACTGCGCTATGATGAAGAAGTTTAAGCCGTTCATCTTCTCTCTTTTAATCATATTGGCAGATCAGGTATCTAAAGCTCTTGTGGTCGCATACATACCGGAAAATACGGTTAAGTATTCCTTTTTTAATGATTTTCTCTGGATTGTGCATGTCAGGAATACAGCGGTCGCATTCTCTTTGGGAGAGAGCTTCGCAATGCCGTTAAAGATACTGCTTTTCATAGCCGTTCCTGTTCTCCTGATAGCGGTAATATCGTATTATATCGTCAAAGATGAGAAGGAGTTCTCTCCCTTTGATAAATATATGCTCGCAGGCTTTGTCGGTGGTGGAATCGGAAATCTCATAGACAGGATATTCAGATCCATGAGTGTTGTTGATTTCATCAGTACGAATAATTATGGGCTCTTTGGGATGGAGAGATTCCCAACATATAATATAGCGGATGCATCGGTTGTCATTTGCATGATATTGCTCCTGATATCCATGCTATTCTTTAAAAAAGGAAACAAATATGAACAAAAAGGCTAATTCGATTATTTTCATGGCAGTTGCGACTCTTGTAAATCTCGTTTTGATGTTTGTCCTGATCGTACTTGGTATAGTTCTTGTCTCCCTTATTCCATTCGGGGATAACACATCACTCTATTCAGTGTGTATTTTCGTTGTTTTCTTCGGTGCCATCTTCCTGGCTTTTAAAATATATTCAAAGCTTGTTGAGTGGGCAACGGAGAAGTTTTCACTTGAGCAGAGGCTTGATCCGCTTTTCACTCCAAAACGTAACAGGAGGGATAAGAGGGATTAATGAGGTATTATCCATCCTCTCTTCTTGAGAGTGCCTCCTGGTACTCTTTTAATGATTCCTATATAGGAAGAAGCAAATGGTTTCTTCCCAGGCAAAGTGATCCTAGCATACTCCTGCCTTCAGAGAGCCCTGATGGGAGATGGCATCTTTTCTGCCATACTTGGCTTGGAATTCATCATCTCGTCTCAGATAGCGGATTGAAATGGAAGAAGGAGGATGCTCTTGTTTTTTTCAGAGGACATTCTCCATTCATCTACAGGGAAGGAAAGACATATTACATGGTCTTTGAGCGTCATGACTTCAAGTCCAATGATAAGGACGTGACAAAGAACACCAGCTCGATTTTCCTCTCTTCATCAGAAGATTTAAAAAAGTGGACGGAAGAGAAGATTATTCTGGACTCAAGCAGGATATCTCTATCATCCTACAGGATGGGGCCTTGCAGGCTATCGCGTCCGCAGCTTGTGCTCTGGCAGGGGAGGTACATCCTCTATTTTGGGGCAGGGGAGTGCAGGATGTTTGATAGCGGGCAGAAGACAGCGGTAAGGTTCATGTATTCCGAGTCTGATTTCATCGATGGTACGTATAGAATCCGGAATAAACCCGTGCTTGAGGTGGAGCCGGATGGAGAGTATCGGAATCTTGCTGTTGGTGCTGTGCGGATCTATCCCTGTTCTGATGCAATCTGCGCTGTTGAGTGTGCCTGTTTCTATGATAAGAAAAAGGAGCGTTCAAGATGCGTAATGCTCCTTTTAAAAAGCACGGACGCTATTGTTTTCAATCCTGTCAGGGTAATGCATACCCAGAGTGATGAAGGTTTTGCAAGTCGTGCGATAACAGGTTCTGATTTAAAATACATGGAGAGCGAGAATACCTGGTATTGCTATTATAGTGCTAACAATAAAGAGAAATACTATCCGTTTGTGCGTGAATCTTTGGGCCTTCTTCTAGGACGAAGTGGTATTTTAGAGACCGAGTGAGTTACTTATTTCCATGATTTAGATCATAGGGCAGACCTGATGTATGCATGAAAGATCTGCCCTGTTTTTCTTACTCCATATCGAGGAATGCAGAATAGCATTTTTTTGCTGTTTCTATGTCGAATGTGGATGTTATTTCAAACGGTGCATGCATGCTCAGTACTGCAACTCCCGTGTCTATTACGCTCATGCCGTACCATGCTGCGTATTTTGCAATGGTTCCACCACCTCCGACATCTACTTTTGCCATATCCGCCATCTGGAATGTTACGTTATTCTCATCCATTACCTTCCTGAGCTTTGCAATGTATTCGGCATTCGCATCACTTGCTCCGCCTTTTCCCCTGGAACCGGTATATTTATTGAATACAACGCCTCCGCCGAGCTTGGAGGAGTTCTCTTCGTCATATAGATCCATGTTTAAGGGATCGAGTGCGCTGTTTACATCACTTGAGAGCATATAGGAGTTTCTCAGGGCCCTTCGTGCTTTTATGGCATCATAACCACCTAAGCGGGATAAAACTTCGGATAGTGCATTTTCAAGTAGCAGGCTGTCCATGCCTGTAGCCCCTACGGATCCTATTTCCTCCTTATCGACTAGAAGACAGCAGCAGGTTCTCTTTGCTCTCTCATGCTCCAATGCCGCCTCAAGACTTGTATATGCGCATACCCTGTCATCCTGTCCGTATCCGATTACCATGTCTTTTCTCAAGCCAAGGAACTTTGCTCTTCCTGCAGGAACGACTTCGAGTTCTGCTGAGAGGAAATCCTCCTCGTCAATTGCATATCTTTCTTTCAGGATGTCGAGTACGGCTTTCTTTCCCTCGTCTTTCTTCTCTTCTCTGTTGAGTGCGATAACCAGGTCGAGATTCTCTCCGGGGATGAATTCGCTGGCCGTTTTTTTCATCTGCTCCTGTGCGATGTGAGGAAGGATGTCTGAGATGGCGAACGTGTAATCATCCTCTTCTTCTCCCATGTTGATTTCTATGATGTCCCCGTTTTTCAGTGCTACAACGCCGTGTATGGCGAGAGGCATCGTAACCCACTGGTATTTCTTTATTCCACCATAATAGTGCGTGTTGAAGTATACAATGCCGTTTTTCTCGTAAAGTGGTTTCATTTTCAGATCCAGACGTGGGGAATCGATATGAGCACAAAGGATGTTCATTCCTTCCTCTATCAGAGAAGTTCCGATTTCAAATAGTGCTATCGATTTGCCATACATGTTGATGTATACCTTATCCCCTGCGGAGAGGGTATCCAGTGCTTCAATGTTCCTGAAGCCTGCGTTCTTTGCAAGCTTGACAGCGCTTTTAACGCATTCCCTTTCTGTTTTGTTCTCTGATATGAATTTTATATAGTTTGTTACCGTCGCTGACATGTTAATCTCCTTATCAGGATGATTATATTGCATTTCCTGACTGCTTGGTAGAAGGTTGCTTATGCTATCCGTCTGATTTTCTGAAAGTGCAAGAAAAGTCTTGGCTGATGTCCCAATATGAGATAGAGTGGGAAAAACAATGCTGTAATTTCCATTATTGGAGGAAAGATGAAGAGGATTCTGGTTTTTCTCATAGTTTTGCTTTGTAGCTTTTCTATTTTCTGTACAACGACGTGGACATGGTCCAGTCCATATAAGAATACATATGGTTTCAGGTATCAGTTTGATGGTGATGATGGTGATAACTGGACTTATGTATCACCGTCTGTGACGACCCTTACACTGGATAGTGTACCTGAAGATACTACACTTTATGTGCAGCTGTCACTTGACGGGGTAAATTGGAGCCCTTCAGGGATAGCCACTTATCTTCCTAAAGAAGAAGAGAAGATAGAGGAGAAGGGCATAAGCATCGTCAGTGCCGATGATGTGAGAATGAACAGGAATTTCGAGTTCGCTTTCGATTTTGATTTCGGAGCCGACATGTTCTACTCCCAGAGCCTGAACGTGGTTCCGTATGTTGGTGCTGTCCTGGATTTCAAAAACATATACTCCCCTACATACTGGTTTGGCCTTGGGCTCAGAGTGAAAAGCGGTCTTTCCTTTGCCCCTATAGGTGGAAAGAATATCATAACGGTATTTGTTGACGGCAATGGTTTCGCAGATCTTGATAAGAGTGCTTACCTTGATGCGTCCTTAGCCCTCAGCTTCATCCTGGTCGATTCTGTGGATCTGACAGTTAGCCTTGGAGGGGGGCTCTCTCTCTTAAGCAGCACGTTCCCATCATTGTTTACCATCGGGGACTATGAGGCAGGAGCTTATGCCGTAGCTGGAGCGACGCTTGACAGGTATTTTGGGCAGATGTTCCACTTAGGAATCTCCTATTATTTCAAACATTTCTTCGCTGATGGTGCTGCCGGTTTGAATCTTCATAGCTTAGGATTCCATCTGGGGCTTACTTTCTAAGGCTCAATTATTATTCTACATGCTACAATTGAGGTGGGTGTTCTTCTTATCCCACCTTTATTTTTTTTAAAGGAGAAAGGTTATGATAAAAAAAGAGGGAGATTATTTTCTTCTTGCTACGAAAAGCAGTTCTTATATTTTCCGGATTCTTGATACCGGGCATCCTGATCATGTGCATTATGGAAGAAGAATTGATGACTTTTTAGGCATCGAGCATGTCTCAGAGCCTTTCAGCCTTGCTCTTACGGCAGTGCCATATCTGGACGAGGAGCATCCGAGCCATATTCCAGTCCGTTTCCTTTATGAATATTCGACTCCAGGAGCAGGCGATAGCAGGGAGAGTGCACTTATCATTGACTATGGAAATGGTATGGAGACACTAACCCTACTTTATCGCTCCTATCGAATTTTCTGCGGTAAGGATTCATCTTTTCCATCTCATGCCCTCTCTGGTGAGGGTACAGAGACGCTTGAGATTGAACTCTCAGATGCTGCTCTGCCAATCAGAGTATTCCTATATTATACGGTATATGAAGATGAGGATGTCATACTGAGGTCGGCAAAGGTAAGAAACGAGACAGGGCTTCCGATTAAGCTCAAGAGCGTATCTTCTCTTTCCCTTGATTTCCCATTTGATGATTTTTCCCTGATTTCATTTGATGGAGCATGGGGAAGGGAAAGAAAAGAGAGTGAGAAAAAGCTAGGCAATGGTATTACCATAATAGACAGTAAGACGGGAACAAGTTCAAATGAACATAGCCCCTTGGTCTTTCTCAAAAGGAGCAGTGGTGAGATCTATGGATTTAATCTCATATACTCCGGCAATCATAGGGAACTCGTAGAAGTCTCTCCTTTTGGGAAAACACGTATCATCACGGGAATAAACCCATATGCATTTGAGTGGATTTTAAATGATGGGGAGGATTTCGTAACCCCGGAGGCGATAATGACGTATTCCAGTGAGGGAGAGGATGAGGCTGCCTTGAATTTCCATGCGTTCGTCAATAGATATATCATAAGAGGAGTGTGGAAAGATAGGGAGCGTCCTATCCTGATTAATAGCTGGGAGACCTCGTATTTTGATCTCTCTGAGGAAAAACTTCTTGCTTTGGCAGATCAGGCATCCAGCTTAGGCTTTGAGCTTTTTGTCCTCGATGACGGATGGTTCAGCTCTAGGCGTGATGATAAAAGAGGTCTTGGGGACTGGTATGTATCAAAAGAAGTATTTCCTCATGGACTGGACTCTTTTTCCCGTAAGATAAAATCAAAAGGGCTGATGTTCGGACTCTGGGTTGAGCCTGAGATGGTTAACCAGGATTCAGATCTCTATAGGAGGCATCCTGAGTGGGTGGTATCGATTCCTGGGCGAACAGCGTGTGTCACGAGGCATCAGTACCTTCTCGACTTATCGCATCCAGATGTCAGAGCTTACCTCTTTGATGTCTTATCAGAAGTTTTTACCCAGGCGGATGTTGATTACGTCAAATGGGATTTTAATCGCACCATCACGGATTATTACTCTTTAAATCCCGAGATGAATTGTATGGGGGAGTTCATGCATAGGTATATTCTTGGGCTGTATGAGCTTCTTGGGCGTATTACGACCCGTTTTGAGAATGTGCTTTTCGAGTCCTGCGCATCTGGAGGAAACAGGTATGACCTCGGTATGCTTACTTTCATGCCCCAGACCTGGACGAGCGATAATACCGACCTTTATCATAGGATATCCATTCAGCAAGGGACGCTAAGAGGATTTCCTCCGTCCACGATGGCTTGCCATGTCTCTGCAAGCCCTGCTCACCAGAGCCTCAGGCAAAGTCTTATCGAAAGCCGCTTTGACGTAGCTTGTTTCGGAGTGCTTGGATATGAATTGGATTTGAAAAGCCTGGGCGCACTAGAGCTGGAGGCTGTAAGAGGGCAAATCAGTTTCTATAAGCGTTATAGGAGGATTTTTCAGTTCGGTGAATTCAGGCCGCTTAAGAGTACTAATCCCTATTCCCATTGGTGGTCGATCTCTCTTGATGATGTTACTATCGTGCTTGAATTCGTCTATAGGAACATGCCGAATACCGGTAGGTGTGACAGGCTTATCATCCCGTATTTAAAGAAAGATAGACGCTACAGGGTCTCTTCAAGAAAGATGAGGATTCCTAAGGAGTTTTTCGGCTCTCTTTATCCTGGCTATGGAAGGCAGGAGAGTGAGGAGTATTCCATTCTAGTTTCCGGGGATATTCTGATTTCATCAGGAATTGCCTTGCCCCCTCAGTTCATGGGTAATGGTGTTTCACCCCTCATGAGAGTAATCGGTGATAATGGAAGTAGGATGTACGTGATAGAAGAGATAAGAGAAAAGGCCTCGAACTGAGGCCTTAAAACGTAACAATCAGAGTGCTTTCAAATCAGAGATGAATGCATCGTCCACTTTTTCCCAGGAGTAATCGGATCTCCCAAAATGCCCGTGTTCTGCGGTCTTAAGGTACTTAGGCTTTCTCAAGTCAAACCTTTTTATAATCGCATCAGGCCTGAGGTCATAATGCTTTTCAACGACTTTAAGGATCTCTTCTTCACTCTTTTTTGAAGTGCCGAATGTATTCAGCTCCAGAGAAACCGGCTTTGCAACTCCGATTGCATATGCAATCTGCAGCTCGGCTTCCTTGGCTATACCGCTTTTAACGATTGATTTTGCGATATTTCTCAATGCATATGCCGCACTTCTATCAACTTTAGATGGGTCTTTTCCCGAGAATGCACCACCTCCGTGGTGTGCCTTACTTCCATAAGTATCGACAATCAGTTTTCTTCCTGTAAGACCTGTATCGGCAGCTGGGCCTCCTAAGACGAATCTTCCAGTAGGATTTATGAAGAACTTGGTCTGGTCATCTATGAGACTCTCAGGTAATCCAGCAAGTATGACTTTCTCCATAATGTCTTTTCTGAGTGTTTCAAGTGATACCTTCTCATCATGTTGAGCAGATACGACTACGGCTTCAATTCTCTTTATTTTTCCCATCTCATATTCAACAGTCACCTGGCTCTTTCCGTCCGGCCTTAGATAAGACAGTTCTCCTTTCTCTCTTTTCTCCGTCAAAAGGTCTGTAAGGTTTCTGGCAAGCGTAAGGGCAAGAGGCATCTCCTCCTCTGTCTCATCAACCGCATAACCGAACATTATGCCCTGGTCCCCAGCTCCGCTTGAGTCCTTATCATCGAAAGATGAGTCTACGCCCATTGAGATATCAGGGCTCTGCTTATGGATTGATTCCGTGATTTCACACTTATCTGTAAATCCCAACTCTTCATCCGTATATCCGATACTTCTGATTACCTTCCTTGCGATTTCCTTATAATCTACCGATGCCTTACTTGTGATTTCTCCCATTATGTGAACCCTGCCGGGCTCTGCGATGACTTCACATGCGACACGGGAAAGTGAATCCTGCTCTAACAGTGCATCAAGAATCGCATCTGCAATCTGATCGCAAACTTTATCGGGATGCCCCTTTGTAACCGATTCAGATGTAAATAATTTCTTCATAATTTTGTTCCTTTCCATAATGAAATCAGCTGTCTACTTTCAGCTAATGCTTTTTCTCGCATACTCTTATACAGTATTGTAAGATAAATTGCAAACCAAAATTGGGAAATAGGTCAAAACTATGATACAGCTAAAAAAGGTTTTTCTCTTCGATTGATTATATTATCCCATGCGAGTATTATTTTTCCATGCTTACATTAGATACCGTTTATCAAGCGGCGTTCACCCTAAAACAGGTGGCGCGTTGTACCGATTTAATCAGGGCCCCTAAGATGTTCCCTGATAGCGAGGTTTATTTAAAGACCGAAAACCTACAGGTTACGGGTTCATTCAAGCTCCGTGGTGCTTATTACAAGATGAGTAGGCTTACCGATGAGCAGAAGAAGAAAGGCGTTGTCGCATGCAGTGCCGGCAATCATGCGCAGGGTGTGGCTTTGGCTGCCTCCCGTCAGGGGATTGAGGCTATCATATGTATCCCAGAGGGCGCTCCAATTTCCAAAGTTGAGGCTACTAGAAGTCTTGGAGCTACCGTTGAACTTGTTAAAGGCGTATATGATGATGCGTACGAAAGGGCTCATCAGATTTGTGCTGAGACGGGAAAGACCATGATACATCCGTTCGACGATGAGGATGTTATCGCAGGACAGGGAACACTCGGACTTGAGATTCTTGACCAGCTTCCTGATGTGGATGTCGTAATCGTTCCTATCGGGGGCGGTGGTCTTATCTCAGGAGTCGCATATGTGCTCAAGATGCTCCGCCCTGAGATAAAGGTTTACGGGGTACAGGCAGCTGGGGCTCCAAGCATGCTGAACTCCTTGGAACATCATAAGATTGAGGCACTTCCAAGCGTTTCTACGGTCTCAGACGGTATCGCGGTTAAATGTCCAGGTGAACTTACATATAAATATGTAGAGAAGTTTGTGGACAAGGTCGTGACTGTTACCGATGACGAGGTCGCATGTGCCATTCTCGATCTCATGGAGAAGCAGAAGCTTGTAGCAGAGGGGGCTGGTGCTGTCGCTGTTGCCGCTGCGATGTTTGATAAGGTGGATATCAAAGGGAAGAAGACGGTTTGTCTTGTCTCCGGTGGAAACATAGATGTAACCATACTCTCCCGCGTTATAAACAGGGCGCTTTTAAGAGAGGGAAGGTATGCGGATTTCACTATCGCACTTCAGGATAAACCCGGGCAACTTGCTGAGATCTCCTCTATTGTTGCACGTCATGGTGCGAATGTTGTCGGCGTGTTCCATGAGAAGGCGGGAAGCGGAACGGATCTCAACTCTTGTACGCTTCGTCTTACGATTGAAACAAGGGATCATAAGCATGTGATGGAGATCAAGGACGCCGTCAAGAAAGCAGGATATGATATCATAGCGGAGCTGTCATAGTGTCTAAGTACTTCTTTTTCGATGTGGATGGTACGCTCCTTCCTTTCGGCAAGAGCATACCGGAGAGTGCCGTGTATTCCATTAAAGCCGCGGAGGCGTTGGGTTCTAAATGCTTCATAGCCTCTGGAAGGAGCCTGGCAGAGCTTCCAAAATTTGAGAATCTCGAGTTCGATGGTTATATCTGTTCTGCCGGGGCTACAATAGAAATTGATGGTAAGAGGATATATAGCGCACATATAGAACGGCCTCTTTTCGATAAGCTCTTTGCCTATCTTCAGAGTCATGGCCTTTACGTGCTTACTCAGACCGATAGGGCGACTTATATGAGTGCTGAAGCGGAAAAGATGTTCAAGAGCCTGTTATTGAAATACATAGGTAGGCTTGTAGAGCTCAATGGTCTCGTAATCTCAGACAGCATACCGGAAGATGAGGATGTGAAAAAAGTTCTCTTCCTCTCAGATGAGTCCGGCTATGGTGTTGAGAGAGTGCGAGCTGAGATTGATCCAGCATTCACCGTTGTGAATAATACGGTAGGCCTTCCTACGAATCTTATGGCGGAGATTGTATTAAGTGGAATAAGCAAAGCCACGGGAATTGAGAAGGTTCTTTCATATTTTGGTGCGGACAGGAAGGATTCTGTTGCAGTTGGAGATGGCTCAAATGACATTGAGATGGTAGAATATGCAGGTATAGGTATTGCCATGGGCAATTCTAGTGATGACCTGATTGCCGTAGCTGATTATGTCAGTACGGACATCGAGGATGATGGAATAAAGAATGCAATATTCTATGCTCTCAGTGGAGGCTTCGATGGAAGAGGGAAAGAAAAAGGTTGAATACAGAAGCTCATTAAGAAGCAAGTCACTTATTAAAAGGGCTCTTTTGGAGCTTATGCAGGAGAAGAGCTTTGACAGCATCTCTGTTTCAGATATCGTAAGGAAGGCCGATATAAACAGGGGAACATTCTATGCGCATTTTAAAAATCCTCATGATGTCCTTCTTAAAATCCAGGAGGATATGTTCTCAGAGCTTACGACATTGTTGAATAAATACACGCCTTATGATGTCATGATTAATCCGATTCCGATTTTCAACCAGGTGTCTGAATTCCTTCTTTCGGATATCGCATATTACCGTATGCTTTTTAAAGTAGCTGGGGTTCATGAGTATCTGTCTGAAAACAAGAAGAGGATAATCAATTATTTCCTTTCAAGCGATTTGATAGATAATCTTGATGATAAGACGGCAAGAAGAGAGTTCATAGCATTGGTTGATTTCTGGGTAAGCGGAGTTTTCGATGTGTATTATGATGCCGTTCTGGAGAAAATCCCATTGCGCCTCGATGAAGTTCCCTCTTTCTGCGCAAAGGTGGTCTCCTTAAGTTCAGATGGAGCTCTTGGCTTTTTAAAGGTTCTGATGAGCTAGATTATACAGCAACAGAATCTGAAGAAGAGTAGGGAAAGACAGCATTCAACGAAACTGGATGTGGGGCCATAGAAACTTCTCTGGCTCTGGTACTGCTCGTTTATGTTATTGAAATAATCCCGGTATCGTCTGTATTCGCTGTTACCCGGATCCATCTGGCATGCCCGGTTCATATCCTCCCTTGCAGCGGCATTGTTTCCTGTGCTCCTCTTTGCCAAGGCCGATATGAAATACCACTCCGCATTTCTCCCTTCGCTGGGAATCCTTCCGAGCTCTTGCAGGCATCTTCCGAATTCCCTCATGTTATACAGCGCCCTTGCCCTCGTGATTGAAGGCCCCATTCCGTAGCGGCGTGCAAAATCATTCTCGTCAAAACCGAAGTTAAATCCCGTACCGTATCCCGTGTACCATTCAAACGGACCTCTCTGTGAATACCCGTTTTGATAGGAGGAAGATGATGAGGAGTAAGAAGAAGACGATGAATAGGTATTCTTGTGGTTTATGAGGATGTCATAGGCTTCATTAACCTTCTTCATCATCTCAGCGGCCTCTGCACTGTTGCCGTTAAGATCAGGATGGTATTTTTTCGCCATCTCCTTATATGCTTTCTTTATCTCATCGTCCGTTGCCCCAGGCTTTAGACCCAGGATCTTATATGGATCATCTGTCATTATTCTTTTCCTTATCGTAATTCTTCCAGATGCCAGAATAGATGATGTTACGGAGAATGGCAAGATTATCATCAAGAGCAAGGGACTCAAATGCCGAACTTGCATCTGTCGCCGCATTCATCAGAAGACTCTCTATGATTTCATTATCTAAGGAGAGTAAAGGATTATATGCTCCTTTCTTCTCATCTTTCTTTCTGTCCAGGAATGCATCCATGAGATAAATAAAGCGACCAAGTGCAGCTCCCAAGGATAAAAGGGAAGGGGAGAAGAAGTCGTTTTCTATCGGATTGAAGATGGCACTTATCGAAGAGGCGAAGATGTAAGACATCTTGACCGCATCCTTTTCGCCCTCCGCTTCCGCATCTGATAGCTGTCTCAGCCCATCTTTAAGCATCTTTGACTGTCGTGGATATTGAGTCTCGATTTCTTTCAGATATGAGGCATATGCTTTGAGTTTCTTCTCCTCTTTCTCATCATCCCTATCATTTACTTTATCCAGCTCTGAATAGTAGCTTAGAAGCATCTGCATATCCGCTGCATATTCGGTGTACTGACTTACCAGGTATTTATGCTCCTTTATTGGTTTTGCAGCACACCGCTCGAACCCTTCTGCCAGGTTGACGTTATAGAGATCGGTAAGCAACATTGCGAGAAACACCATGTCATAACTCAAAGCGGACATCCCGGTCTTGCCGTATTTTCTTTTCAGTTCATGGCATAGCCCGCAGTAATAGGCCTTATACCTCTCTATCTCAGTCTTTGAAAGATTACTTTTGGTTGGTGTTATGGAGCCGAACATATCAAGCCCTTTTTATGAATTCATGTCCGCATGAGGGGCAGTGGATTTTTATCTTGCCTTTATTCTTCGGGACTCTGCACAGTGTCTTGCATTTAGGGCATTTGAATCTCTTATATGGATCTCTTTTAAATAGGGAAGTGAATTTATCTGCCTCATATCTTCTTTTCCCTACGTTCGTACTTAGCACTCTGAAAAGAGTGTATGAGGCGAGAGCAACAGAGGCTAGGGCTGGAATAAGTGCGTAATAACTTTCCATCACACTTGCCAAGACGGCAAAGACTATTGCCAGTACAAGTGTTGTAAAAGAGAGTGCATCAAAACCTGTTCTTCCATTAAGCATACTTAAAATATCCAAAGAAATCGGGAATAAGTCAAATATATTTCATGCTTTAAGAGCTAAGAGAACAGAAGTTACTGTAATTTAGTCCTGATTCGTTTGCCGCTTTTAGCATAGGAGTGCTATTATATTTGAAGTGAAAGAGGTAGAAGATGGTAAAGATTTATGCTCATAGGGGATTTTCTTCTGTATATCCAGAGAATACCATGCTTGCATTCCAGAAGGCAGTGGACGCAAAGGTAAATGGAATAGAGCTTGATATACATTTGTCTAAAGATGGACATGTCATGATCCAGCATGATGAGGCGATGAAACGCTGTACAGGGCTGGACGGGTTCATATTTGATTATACGAGAGCAGAGCTTGAGAAAATAAATGCGGGGCTTATTAAGAATAACGAGTTTGGTTTTACCCCAGTTCCTTCTTTTGAAGAGTATCTTGATTTTATCAAGGATAAGAAAATCGTAACGAATGTCGAGCTTAAGACCGCTCCTGTTTACTATGATGGCATCGAGGAGAAAGCCATCGACATGATTTATAAGGCAGGAGTTGAGAAAAACATAATATTCTCTTCTTTCAACTGGCTGAGCATAGTAAGGGCAAGAGAGATCGCACCCGAGATTCCATCTGCACTACTGATAGAACAGAGGCTGTTCAAGATGGGTCCTCTTTTTTCCAAGAGTGGTATCAGCTACTTCCATCCGTATTATCTTACGGTTGACGAAAATATGGTTAAAGACATGCATTCAAACGGGGTAGGTGTCAACGCCTGGACTGTTGATAACGAGTCGGACATCCTTTCGATGCTCTCATGCAAGGTAGATGGAATAATAACCAATGCCCCGGATAAGGTACAGAGCTTACTCTAGCTTGCATTTGCGTAAATCCTTTGCTGAGCTCATGTGGTTTTGCATTGGCTCTTTTTTTCTTTTCATACAAATTAATGTAACTTGTCTGTTCTGCTATTCATATATGGTGATGTAATGTTGTATATTGTTCTAAGAAACTAAATAGGGAGGGATTACCTTGAAACCGTATCTGGAGAAAGTTTCCAGTGTGTTAAGTGAATTTGGAACATCTGTAAAAGGTCTTAGCCAGGAAGAGGCGAAGAAAAGACTTGAAGCCGATGGGCCCAATAAGCTTGCAGAAGGAAAAAAAGAGTCTTTAATCAAGAAGTTTTTAGAACAGCTTAGCGAACCGATGCTTATTATCCTCATGGTCGCAGCCGTTCTTTCGGTTGGAACTTCATATCTCTCGGGAGAGCCTGAATGGACGGATGCCGTAATCATTCTGGTTGTAGTTCTTATCAATGCCGTTCTTGGTGTCGTTCAGGAGGCTAAGGCAGAAGCCGCAATAGCAGCTCTTCAAGAGATTGCCGCAGCGCAGTCAAAAGTAATGAGGGATGGCTTTCAGCATACAATTCCTTCTGAGGAGATTGTAAAGGGAGATATAGTTCTTCTTGAAGCCGGAGATAGTGTTCCTGCAGATGCCCGTATCATAGAAGAGGCCTCTCTTAAAGTGGAAGAGGCGGCTCTTACAGGAGAATCAGTTCCGTCTGAGAAACAGTCAGCAGAGCTTTCAGGCGTGGAGGAAGTACCTCTTGGAGACAGGAAGAACATGGTATACATGGGCTCAACTGTCGTATATGGAAGAGCTACCGTCTGCGTATGTGAGACTGCGATGGGCACTGAGATGGGAAAGATTGCTACTGCGCTTGAGACTGCAGAGAAGGAGGAGACTCCGCTTCAGATAAAGCTTAATCAGCTGTCTAAGATTCTTACGTATCTCGTACTTGGAATCTGTGCCGTAATATTTGCAATCGATCTGATTAGGGAAGCTGTTACGGATGTCGTGACACTCGACAGCATTCTCGATACGTTCATGATCGCAATCAGCTTGGCTGTAGCCGCAATCCCTGAAGGGCTTGCCGCAGTTGTTACGATTGTTCTTTCAATCGGCGTTACGAAGATGAGCAAGAACAAGGCAATCATACGTAAACTGACTGCAGTAGAGACGCTCGGCTGTACGGAGGTCATCTGCTCTGATAAGACAGGAACGCTTACACAGAATAAGATGACGGTCGTTGACAGTTATTCCGATGATACCGCATTACTTGCAAAGGCAATGGCTCTATGCTCTGATGCCAAGCTTGATGAGAATTTCAATGCTGTAGGAGAGCCTACGGAGTGTGCCTTGGTTAACTGGGCGTATAAGCTTGGTTTTAATAAGAACAGTGCGGAAGAGGGGGAAGATAGAAGGGTCGGAGAGGCTCCTTTTGACTCCTCAAGAAAGCTTATGAGTACCGTCCATGTGAATAAAGAGAAGTTTATTCAGTTTACAAAAGGTGCTCCAGATGAGCTTTTAAAGAAATGTACAAAGATTTTAAAGGACGGTTCTGTCAGGGATTTGACGGATTCTGATAGGGCTGAAATCCTTGCAGCCAACAAAGCTTTTGCAGACAAGGCTCTTCGTGTTCTTGCTGCCGCATATGTTGATTATGATGTGATGCCTTCCAGCTGTAAGGCTGAGGATCTGGAGCATGATCTGACATTCATAGGACTTTCAGGAATGATTGATCCTGTACGTCCCGAGGTAAAGGCCGCCATAGAGGAGTGTAGATCAGCGGGAATACGTCCTGTAATGATTACGGGAGATCATAAGGACACTGCCATCGCAATTGCAAAGGAGCTTGGTATCATCAGTGACGCATCTGAGGCTATAACAGGTAGCGAGCTCGATAAGTATACGGATGATGAACTCGATAAGCTCATAGTCAATTACGGCGTATATGCACGTGTTCAGCCTGAGCATAAGGTAAGAATCGTACAGGCTTGGAAGAAACAGGGAAAGGTAGTTGCGATGACGGGTGATGGTGTAAATGATGCACCTTCAATCAAGAATGCCGATATCGGAGTTGGAATGGGAATTACGGGAACCGATGTTACGAAGAATGTTGCGGACATGGTTCTTGCTGATGATAACTTTGCAACTATTGTTGAGGCTGTGGCGGAGGGAAGAAGGATTTATGACAATATCCGAAAGGCGATTCAGTTCCTTCTTGCATCCAACTTTGCGGAAGTCCTTTCAATATTCTTCTCTTCCCTCATGGGCTTTACGATTCTTCGTCCTGCCCATCTTCTCTGGATTAACCTCATAACCGACTGCTTCCCTGCGATTGCTCTTGGAATGGAAAGGGGAGAGGAGGATATAATGCAACGTCCTCCAAGAAAGAAGAGCGAAGGTGTCTTTGCCGGTGGCATGGGATTTGACTGTGTCTTCCAAGGCGTTGTCACGGCAGCTCTTACGCTTCTTTCCTATTTCATTGGTGAGTATATTGAGAATGGAGCTTTCCATATTGTTAACTCAGAGGATGGTATGACCATGGCGTTCCTTACGCTCTCAATGATCGAGATATTCCATTCTTTTAATATGAGAAGTCTTGATAAGAGCCTCTTCTCACTTAAGGGACATAACAAGTATCTTTACTGGTCTCTTATAGGAAGCTTCATAGCTACGGTTCTGGTGCTTTATGTTCCGTTCCTGAGGAACGCATTTAGTTTCCAGCATATCTCAATATTTGAGTTCGCAGTCGCTCTTATCCTTGCATTCATGATTATTCCTATCGTTGAAATCCAGAAGGTTTTCAAACGTGCTGGAGAGAGAAAGAAGAATGCTTGATTTGATTTTCCTTGCCCGGTGAGAGCCGGGCATTTCATTTCTCTTCATCTGAATTACATCGTTTTTTCTTGCCACCTTCTTTTTTTCTTCTTACATTTCTAAGTTATAAGGAGCATTAGGAATGCAGGAAGTAAAAGAACCCAACAATGGGAATAATAGCAATAGACCAAAGAAACCCTTGATTTACTATTATGTGATAGCAATGCTGATTCTTCTGGTTTTAAAT
The DNA here is from genome assembly GCA_944390015.1 of uncultured Spirochaetaceae bacterium. Lineage (GTDB taxonomy): Bacteria > Spirochaetota > Spirochaetia > Sphaerochaetales > Sphaerochaetaceae > Ornithospirochaeta. Next base: position 13,025 of record CALXOL010000001.1, on the reverse strand, counting down.
GCCGTTCTCTTTCCTACCTTGAACAGGGGTGGCGTTACAGAGGTCGGCTATAACCAGTTTCTCGATATGATAGACTCTGGAGCTGTGAAGCAGGTTGCTTACGATGAAATAAACAGCCAGTATGCTTTCATAGCAGAGATTGACGGAAGACCTGGAGTATTTGTTACCGGGGTATGGCCAAATGACGGTGAGCGTCTATTGGAACAGCTCAGGAGTAATCCTGATATCACATTCAGTGCCTCAATTCCCACCCAGGCGAATCCAATCATGGAATTCCTTACAAACTGGGTTCTCCCGATAATCTTTTTCGTAATCATAGGAAATCTGCTCTCAAGATATATGATGAAGAGGATGGGTGCCTCAGGTATGGGAGGACTTGGCAATGCCATGCAGTTCGGAAAATCCGGAGCAAAGGTCTACGTTGAAGATGCTCAGACAGGAGTTCGTTTTTCTGATGTGGCAGGACAGGAAGAGGCGAAGGAATCCCTTAAAGAAGTCGTTCATTTCCTGCATGAGCCGGAGAAATATGCTCAAATCGGAGCAAAGCTACCAAAAGGAGTTCTTTTAGTCGGGCCTCCGGGAACAGGAAAGACACTGCTTGCGAAAGCGGTTGCGGGAGAGGCGGGTGTGCCGTTCTTCTCCATAAGTGGAAGTGAATTCGTTGAAATGTTCGTCGGTATGGGGGCTGCGAAGGTTAGAGACCTTTTCAAACAGGCAAATGAGAAAGCCCCTTGCATCGTATTTATAGATGAGATTGATGCAATCGGCAAGAAAAGAGACACATCAGGTTTTTCCTCCAATGATGAGAGGGAGCAGACTTTAAATCAGCTTCTTGCTGAGATGGATGGTTTTGATGGAAGGAAAGGAGTTGTTCTCCTTGCCGCTACGAACCGCCCGGAATCTCTGGATCCTGCACTTCTACGTCCGGGAAGATTTGACCGTCGTGTTCCCGTTGAACTTCCGGATCTTCAGGGAAGAAAGGCAATTCTCCTGGTGCATGCCAAAGATGTCAAACTTGAAGGGAACATAGACTGGGATATAATCGCACGGGCAACAGCGGGAGCAAGCGGAGCAGAGCTTGCAAACATTATAAATGAGGCGGCCCTTACTGCCGTGAGAAGAGGTCGTAATGCCGTTAAGCAGAAAGATCTCGAAGACAGTGTCGAGACCGTTATAGCAGGGGCAGAGAGGAAGAGTGCCGTTGTAAGCGAGAGTGATAAGAGAATCGTGTCATACCATGAGATAGGGCATGCTCTTGTTGCTGCAAAACAGAGTAACAGCGCACCTGTGACAAAGATTACGATCGTGCCAAGAACCAGTGGAGCTCTCGGCTATACGATGCAGGTTGATGAGGGCGAGAAACTTTTGATGAGTAAAGCGGAAATCCTTAATAAGATAGCGACGCTCACTGGAGGGCGAGCTGCAGAGGAGTTCATTCTTGGGAAAGAGAACATCACAACTGGGGCAAGCAATGATATCGAGCAGGCGACAAAGCTCGCACGTGCCCTTATTACTCGCTACGGCATGAGTGAGGACTTCGACATGGTCGCATTGGAGACGGTATCTAATCAGTATCTCGGAGGTGATACGAGTCTTGCCTGCTCTGCAGAGACGGCGGCTAAAATAGATGATAAGGTGTTTGCTCTTGTTAAGGCAGCTCATAAGAAGGCTTATCAGATTATAAGTGAGAATGAGGGAAAACTTCATGAGCTTGCCTCATACCTACTTGAGAAGGAGACGATAACAGGAGAAGAATTCATGAATATCCTTAATAAGGATGAAAAAACAATTTCTTAACATTACTTTAGTGTTTCAAAAATAAAGTAGTGCTATAAGATAAATCATATAGTGACGCATACATAATTGCCTATGTTATCCCTAGGGGCCGGAGGAGATTTATCCTTCGGTCTCTTTTCATTTGCAATTTCTTCTCAATCGGGGTAAACCAGTATTCATGAGAAAGCTGAGTACCGATGAGAAATTTAAGCAGATGACGGAGACTCCTATCAGACCCTTGATAATCCGTCTTGCCGTTCCAACCGTAATAAGTAACCTGATTAGTACCATCTATAATGCAGCGGATACGTTTTTCATTGGACTCATAAGTACAAGTGCATCTGCGGCTGTAGGTGTCGCTTTCTCCCTTCAGGCAATAATACAGGCAATAGGATTCTTCTTCGGACAGGGAAGTGGTACCACGGTCTCCAAAGATCTTGGAAAACACGATATTAAGGATGCGGAGATAATAGCATCCACTGGCTTCTTCTCATCTTTTTTCTTAAGCTTTTTCATAATGATTCCAGGACTTATATTCCTTGAGCCATTAGCCATATTCCTAGGTTCCACTGAAACGATTTTGCCATATGCAAATGATTACATGTTCTATATCCTCCTTGGCTCTCCCTTCATGTGTTCTTCCCTTGTGCTGAATAATCAATTAAGGTTTCAGGGGTATTCGTTCTATAGTATGATAGGTCTTACTGTTGGAGGGGTGCTGAACATATTCCTCGATCCTCTTTTCATATTTGTATTTGACATGGGGATTGCTGGGGCTGCACTGGCAACAGCACTCAGTCAGGCCGTTAGCTTCTTCATCTTGCTTTTCTATGCAATCAGGATGGGTAATGTGAGATTGAGGATAAGCCTTTTCAGGCCGTCGTTGAAGATTCTTAAAGAGATAACGGTTGGAGGTCTTCCATCCCTTTGTAGGCAGAGTGTGATGTCAGTTGCCATGATAGTCCTGAATACTGCTTCAAAACCTTTCGGGGATGCTGCAATTGCGGCGATGGCGATTGTTAATAAGGTAGGCAATTTCACCAACTCAATCCTTCTTGGAGTCGGGCAGGGCTTCCAGCCTGTCTGCGGCTATAACTATGGAGCAAGGCTATATTCAAGGGTTAAGGAAGGCTTCTACTTCTGTGTAAGAAGCATGGTCTTGTTCCTTATATTCCTCGCTGTATTGGAATATATCTTCGCCCCTCAGATCATAGAGTTTTTCAGAAGAGGAGATCCTGCCGTAACTGAAATCGGTTCTCTGGCTCTTAGGCTCAGGTGCTTTACCCTTTGGTTCTCTTCCTGGATAGTAATAAGCAATATGCTTCTTCAGACTACGGGGAAGGTGGTCAGGGCCTCGATTCTCGGCTTTGCCAGGCAGGGAATAATCCTCATCCCTTCTGTCGTTATTCTAACTCCGCTTATTGGGCTCTTGGGCATACAGCTTGCACAGCCTATCGCAGATTTAGTGACGATAGCGCTCAGTATTCCTATGACAATAGGCGTCATCAGAAGCATGAAATGATTTCTCTTTTCTAAAATTGAAAGTTGTCCTATTATAATTTCTCAAAAGGAAAAGCTATGGAAGAAGTCATTTACACGAATTTTGACTACATGATAAGACTTGTTCTAAGCGCCATTTGTGCTTTCTTCATCGGTCTTGAAAGGGAAAGGCGGCTTAAGAACGCTGGAATAAGAACGCACATAATTGTCGCAGTATCATCATGTTTGATGATGATTGTGAGCAAATATGGCTTTTATGATGTCATCGGGCATAGCAGTATCTCTGTCGATGCATCGAGAATCGCAGCTGGAGTTGTAACGGCAATCGGTTTCCTCGGAGCCGGAGTAATATATGTACGAAAAGAGAATACGGTCGGTCTTACTACGGCAGCCGGTCTTTGGGCGACTGTAGGAATAGGAATCGCACTTGGGGCTGGTATGTATTTCCTGGGAATTGCGGCAACGGTGCTGATTCTTTTAATCCAGCTTATTCTCCATCATATGAAGGTTAAGAGCATCATGATGGTCTCTGCACAGGTTGTGATAAATCTTGACAAAAGTGATATGGAGACAGCAGAGATACGCTCTTATTTCATTTCAAAAGATTTTATCCTGCGTGGTGCTTCGATTAAGAGGGATGCAGTCGGTGATTTGATTTTCTCCTGCCTCTTGATATTCCCGAAGCACATGACGCTTAAAGAGAGCATTGAGATAATAGAGAAGGTGGGAACGTTCAAGAGCATAGACATAAACATGGTCTAGTCTTCATCAAAGCACATGCCTTCAGCTCTTCCAGCCCATTCGAATGTGATCTCATCATCAGGATCATATGCTGAGCTTGCACTTTCTTTTATGTTTTCTTTTTCTTCCATGCTTTGGATTTTAGTACTAAAAATGTTCTCTTGAAAGAGATGTGCAATAGAGGTATGTTAATTTTTTGAGGAAGCAGATGAGAATCAATCATACGGATTTTTCAAAAGGAAGTGTATCTGGTGCGGTAATGAAGGTCGCAGTTCCGATGATTATCGCAGAGCTTGTGAACCTTCTTTATAACATGGTGGACAGAATCTACATTGGACATATCCCAGGGGAGGGCAGCATTGCTCTGACCGGTCTTGGAATCTGTTTTCCAATCATTTCCCTCATCAGTGCTTTTGCCCGTCTTTATGGCTTTAATGGCGGTGCGCCTCTTGCATCTATGGCCCTTGGAGAGAAGAGGGAAGATGAAGCTGGGAGTGTTCTCTTCTCTTCTTTCATGCTCTCTGTGATAACAGGACTCATTCTTACGTTCATAGTAATAATATTCATACGCCCGCTTCTATATGCATTTGGAGCAAGCGACCAGACGTATCAGTATTCCAGGGATTATCTTGTAATCTATTCACTTGGTTCTGTCCCTGTCCTCGTTACTCTTACCCTCAATGCATTTATAAACAGCCAAGGCTTTGCAACAATCGGTATGATTACGGTGCTTGTGGGCGCTGTAATCAATATTATTCTCGATCCGATTCTTATTTTCATGTTCAATATGGGAGTTCGCGGTGCGGCAATTGCCACAGTATTTTCTCAGACTTGTTCTGCTTTTTTCGCATTCTCTTTCCTCAGAAGTAGAAATGCAGTGCTGAGAATCACATTTTGCGGTATGAGGCTGGAGGCCAGAAGATGCTTAAAAATCATAGCTCTTGGTACCAGTGGATTCGTTATGGGGGCAACGAACTCGGTCGTTCAGATTGTATGTAATAAATGTGCTTTACTCTGGGGAGGAGACCTCTATGTAGGAGTAATGACCATCCTTAACTCGGTTAGGGAGATCTTCTCTACTCCTATAAACGGTATAACAAGCGGAGCTAGTCCTGTCATGAGCTTCAATTATGGGGCAAAAGACCCTGTAAGGGTTAAGAAGGCGAGTAACTTCGCACTTATTTCCACCCTTGTCTTCTCTTCTCTCGTATGGCTTATAGTCGTCTTGTTCCCCCGTCAGCTGTCAGTTCTTTTTACTACGGAGCCAACCCTTCTTGATGCGGCGGAACCTGCTTTGAGGATCTATTTCTTCGGTTTTATATTCATGTCATTCCAGACTGCGGGACAGCAGACGTTCGTTGCTCTTGGCAAGGCTAAGCCTGCGATATTCTTCTCTCTATTCAGGAAAGTCATAATCGTCGTTCCTCTCACTATATTCCTGCCTTATCTCTTTGGTATTAACGGCGTTCTTATCGCAGAGCCGATAAGCAATGTCGTAGGAGGACTAGCAGCATATCTTACTATGAGGCACATCGTATTCGGAGAGCTTAATAGGATGGAGAAGGGACTTAAGTAATCTTTTCTGTAAAGGAGAATTGATTTCGAATATTCTATTTTCTAGGAGTATTGTCAGCCAATGTAAAATAGTATATTCAGGAGTGTTTAGATCAAGAATTGCTAGATTTGTGTAGTCAAGTTGGTAGTGATTTGAAAATCCTTCTCTATCTTTCTGAACTGCCCATTCTTTAGCCATTTCTGAGTTTTCTGTGCGATAAAATCTTAAGCCATAGTCATTGTATGGTTTTCCTTTTCCGTACTGAGGTGAAGTTATTATTTCTGTTGATCCATGAAACAATTGTTTGATCATATATCAGTAGTACTCCTTTAGGAGTATTAAATCAAAAGTTAAATTATAAAGGCTACCGTTTAAAGTAGCCTTCGATTTGTCTTACATCCTGCTGTAGAGATCTTCATAGATCTTTGAGCTGTTTGCCCAGGACCAATCTTTCTCCATGCCGCGCTTTACAAGTTTTTGCCAGCTTTCCGGTCTGTCATAGTAGAGCCAGGATGCATGGTTGATTCTGTCCATCAATCCCCATGCCGTGTATTCGTTGAATGAGAAGCCTGTTCCCGTCTCTTCATATTCGTTATATGGTTCGACTGTATCTCTTAATCCTCCGACAGCATGAACGATAGGTACTGTTCCATAGCGCAGTGATATGAGCTGAGTGAGTCCGCATGGCTCGAACGCTGAAGGAACCAGAAGAGCATCTACTCCGGCATAAATCTTGTGCGCAAGATCATCCGAGTACATTATCCTGGCGGCAACCTTGTTTGGATACTTGCTCTGATAGTAGCGGAACATGTTTTCGTAATTCTCACTTCCTGTTCCGAGTACTATGAGGTTTATCTCCCTTGAACAGAGCTCATCCATGATGATGTTTACAAGATCCAGTCCTTTCTGGTCAGTCAGCCGTGAGATGATTCCGAGAGTAAGGACATCTGGATTTTCAGGAAGATTGAGCTCTTTTTGGAGATTTACCTTATTCGCTTTCTTACCGTTCTTTTCAGTTCTTATGGTGTAGTTCTTGTAGATCTTCTTATCCTTTGCAGGATTCCACTCTTCGTAATCTATGCCATTGATGATTCCCCAGAGCCTCTCTGATCTCCATTTGAGGATATCATCAAGGCCGTCTGAGAAGTTTGGAGTCTTTATCTCCTCCGCATATGAGTTAGATACTGTTGTTATGTAATCGGAGTATACAAGGCCTCCTCTCATCATCGAGCAGTTCCAGCTGTTCTTTGGAATTGATGTGTCCTGATAAGGGGATACGAGTCTTCCCGGCTCGAAGCATTCCCATGGCAGTCCAGATACCCACTGTATGTGTCCCACATCCCATGTGCCTTGGAATCGGATGTTGTGTATCGTGAATACTGTTCTTATTCCTCTGAAGAACGGATCTCCTTGGAATACGGTGTTCAGATATACGGGGACAAGTGCACTCTGCCAGTCATGGCAGTGAATGATGTCGGGCCTGAATCCGATAAGAGGTAGGGCTGATAGCACCGCTTTTGAGAAGTATGCGAATCTTTCGAGATCCTGGAACATGTCGTAGTAGGGTACAAGACCTCCGAAATACATCTCATTGTCTACGAAATAATACTGTATGCCATCGAGCGTAAGAGTCTTGATTCCTACGTAGATCCTGTTGTCCATCTGGAAATAATAGACGGTTTCCATCTGGTTTCTGTATTCTTCTTTTATTGCATGATAGTTGGGGATTATGACCCTTATATCATATTCTTTCTTATCGAAAGCCTTTGGCAGGCTTCCGCAGACATCCGCAAGTCCCCCTGTCTTTACAAATGGTACGCATTCACTGGCAACGAAAAGAATCTTCTTCATACCCAAACCTCCTATCTTAACTATATCAGCTCTTCTTGGAATTTCCAGAGTAAAAACGGCAGATAGTATAATTTTACAGTTGTGGGTATGAAAAAGAAAGAAAAAAGCAGTCTGTCTTTTCAGTTTCTGCTACAACTTTTCCTATAATCTCTCTGATATTACATGCAAATGATTGATAGGGGGGTGAGGGTCTTATGCGGCAGATTATTTATGGTTTTGCAGCAATATACTTCTAATTTTGATTGATTTTTCGCAGTAGTACTTCAGATTTTGATTGGTTTTTCGCAATAGTAAAGTACTATATTCTTTGTATAGGAAATAATTAATGAAAAACTTCACCCGTTTGAAACGTTTCTTGAAGAACTATGGAACGATAGGATTATTAGGGTTGAAACTTTTGAATGAAAATTTGGAGGAGTACTATGAAAGGGTCATTCTTTTTAGGTGCAGATAAGGATAAGAAGTTTGAAGTAAGGGAGATGGGAGACCTCGGTCTTTTTCTTGGGGATCATGATGTCCTGGTGAAAAACATGGCAGCTGGAATATGCGGTACGGATGTTCATATCTATTTAGGCGAGAAGGGATCGGCAGATGTGACTCCCCCTGTTGTTCTTGGTCATGAATATTCGGGAATTGTTGAGAAGGTTGGCCCTGCAGTCAGAGCTGTGAAGGTTGGAGACCATGTGACTGTGGATCCTAACATGTACTGTGGAAAGTGCAGGCCTTGCAGAATGGGGCGTAAGCAGAACTGTGAGAACCTTTTCGCTCTGGGGGTGAACGTAAACGGTGGGTTCGCAGAATACTCAGTCTGCCCAGATACCCAGTGTTTCAAGCTAAATGATTGCGTTCCTTTCGATATCGGGGCTATGACGGAGCCTCTTTCCTGTGTCCTTCATGGAGCGGATTTAGCGGATGTTAAGAGCGGCGAGTCCGTCCTCGTGATAGGAGGAGGGACGATCGGACTTATGATGGCTCAGGTGATGAGGCTCTCAGGGGCGGCAAATGTAATAGTCTCAGAGCCTGTGAAGATGAGAAGAGAGATTGCACTTTCGCTAGGTGTCGATTATGTGATCGATCCTGTGAATTCAAATCTTTCAGAGGAGATAAGGAAGATAACAGGCCGTGATGGTGTCGATAAGGTCATTGAGTGTGTCGGTAATAAAAGCGCAGCCCTGGATGCCATATCATCTGCGGATCTTGGGGGCACTGTTCTTTTCTTCAGCGTTCCAAAGGTTGATGCGAAATTGGAGCTTCCTTTGTTTGATGTATATAAGAAAGAACTAAAGATAATAGGATCTATGATTAATCCTGATACTTATCAGAGGTCGGTCAACCTCATAAACAGTGGAAAAATCAAGCTTATGCCTTTGATTACACATGTCTATTCGAAAGAAAGACTTGAGGATGCGATAAGGATGCAGATGTCCCCTGATTCCATAAAGGTTGTCGTTCATCCGAATGATTAATATAATCTCATCATTTATGGAGGACTATTATGTCATATATTGAAGCGGCAAATTCACTGTCACTTTATCTCATAGTGGGTGCGATACTCCTTTTTATCGCATTACTATGCGTGCTCTTTATTGTGAAAAGCTATAGAGCAGGAATCAGGATAGGAATGGATAAGAAGGTTCTCAGGCGTGCCATAACGAGTTCCGCCACATTCACTGTCCTTCCCTCCGTTTCCATACTCTTAGGGGTTATTGCTCTTTCGGGCTCTCTTGGAATTCCTGCGTCCTGGCTCAGACTCTCGGTTATCGGGAATCTCCAGTATGAGGCAACGGTCGCGGAAATCGCCGCAAACAGCATGGGGCTCAGCCTCAACTCCTCATCTCTAAATGTATCTGCGCTTTCAACGATACTTCTCGTTATGACCGTTGGTATAATATGGGGGTGTCTGCTCTCGATCTTTACGATGAAGAAGTATTCATCGAAGCTTGCCATAGGTAAGAAGAGTAATTCAAGCGGTGGAGGATATGCATCATGGGCCATGGTCGCCATGATGATAGGGCTCTGTTCGACTTTTGTCGGCTCATACATAGCAGAGGCTTTCGTAAATGTAAATCTTGTCCCTGTCGTAACTGTCGTCATCGCATCTCTTTTCATGGCTCTTTTTGAGATGTTGAGTAAGAAATACAAGGTGTTTGAGAACTTCTCTCTTGCGCTTTCGATGCTCCTTGCGATGATTGGAGCCGTCATCGTCTCGATGTTTATTTAGGAGGATGTGATGGAAAAAGAAGTTTTTGATTATTCAAAATACACGGACTCCGTACATCGCATGGGACGTATCGGTCTCTCAATCGGTGCCTTGATGTTGCTTTCAGCTCCATTTCTTTTTGCTTATTTTCTTGATGCCGAGATTGATTGGAACGGATTTTTATCGGCAATCTGGTCTGTTCTGATTGTCTATGTTCCATCATGCATCGTTGAATATCTGATATATGTTCCCCTGCTTGGTCCGGGGGCAAGCTATCTATCGTTCATAACGGGAAACATTACCAATTTAAAACTCCCATGTGCGGCAAATGCAAGGGAGATTGCCGAGGCGGAAGTTGGAAGCAAGGAGAATGAGATCATATCCACGCTGTCGGTCGCAACATCATCTCTTGTTACCATGGTTGTTATTTTCATAGGCGTACTGCTCCTTATTCCGCTCACGCCTGTTTTAGAGAATCCCGTGCTTCGTCCTGCGTTCGACAATGTTCTTCCCGCTCTTTTCGGCGCTCTTGGCTACCAGTATTTCAGAAAGAGTCTTCGTCTTACCGTTCTGCCGCTTTCGTTCATGACGCTGATTTGTATAATCGTTCCATCCTTGATGGGGCAGACAAGCATCATGATTATCGCCTGCGGTGCAATAAGCATCGGACTTTCTTGGATTTTCTGGAAGAAACATATACTTAAGTAATAGGGGGTATTGGTGTGAATATAGAAGAAAAACTTTCTCAGATGATACAGGTTGAGACTGTAAGTGAGATAGGAAAGCTCAATTTGGAGAAGTTTGAACGCTTCCAGGCAAAGCTAAAGGAACTTTTCCCCTCCGTGTTCAATACTGTTGAATTCAATTCGTTTGACGGAGCTCTTCTTTTAAGATGGAAGGGTATGGACAGCTCAAAGCGCCCTCTGGTGCTTATGAGCCATCAGGATGTCGTAGAAGCAACCGGAGAGTGGAAGCATGCGCCGTTCTCAGGGGATATCGCAGATGGCCGAGTGTGGGGCAGGGGAACTGTAGACACGAAAGGATCCCTTTGTGCGATTTTCGAATCTTGCGAACGCCTTATCCAGTCGGGCTATGTTCCTGATATGGATGTCTACATCTCATCATCGAATAATGAGGAGACTTCAGGGCCAGGGGCCGAGATGGCGGTGGATTATCTTGATAAGCAGGGCATAAAGCCTTTATTGGTTCTCGATGAGGGCGGTATGATCAAGGCTGAGCCTCTCAAGGGTGCAAAAGGTAGATTCGCAATGATGGGGACGCTTGAGAAGGGAACATGCAATTTCCGTTTTGTAGCAAGAGGAAAAGGAGGACACGCATCCGCCCCGGGAAAGAATACTCCACTTGTAAGACTCGGAGCTTTCATGGCTGATGTGGAGAAGCATGATCCGTTTAAGGCGAGGATGAATTCAACTACTATTGAGATGTTCCGTCGCCTTGGCCGGCATACACCCGGTGCCATGGGCTTTGCACTACGCCATGCGAAAGTGCTCTCACCTGTTCTCAACAAGGTGCTGCCAAAAATCAATTTACTTGCTACGGCCATGATAAAAACCACTCTTGCCTTTACGACTGCAGGTGGTTCAAACGGGCTGAATGTTCTTCCTGAGCGTGCTTATGTAACGGGAAACAGCCGTGTAATCCATCATGAGGATGCTGATTACACTGAGAATAAGCTGCGTGAAATAGCTAATAAATATGATATCGATGTCGAGGTCATAATGAAACATTACGCCTGTCCTGTCGTTGACCATAACGGGTATGCCTTTAAATTCGTCGAAGAGGCGGTTCATGAGGTGTTCCCCGATGTTATTACCTGCCCCTATGCCATGACGGGAGGAACGGATGGCCGCAATTATTCGAGAATCTGTGAGAATGTTATACGTTTTGCTCCACTTGAGATAGATGAGCAGCAGTATCAGAGTATTCACGGCCTTGATGAAAACATATCAATTTCATGTCTGGAGAAGGGTATTCTCTTCTATCAGAAGATAATTAAAGAGCTTTACAAGTAATGTTTGAGCAGTTGGAGAGCCTGTTCTTGCATGGCTCTTCATCTGCAATAATATTTATAAGTTTCTATATTAAAAATAGTTATTTGGGTTTGTCTGCTTTTTGATGAATCTGAGATGAAATAAATAATCAGAAAATATTTATAATTTTTTATAAATTCTGTATTATTATGCAGTAGACCCTCTTAACCAATACAGTTAAGATAGGATATCTGATTTAATTTAGGAGGAATTAAATGAAAAAAGCATTAGCATTGCTCTTAGTACTCCTCACAGCTTCATTTGTATTCGCAGGTGGTGCTTCCGAGAGTACAGCAACAACAACTGCTACTACAGAGACTCAGGCTGCTGCCGTTCCTGAGGAATTCCATATCGGAATCGTAACTGGAACTGTAAGCCAGAGTGAAGACGACCTCCGCGGTGCTGAAGCTCTTATTGCAGAGTATGGTTCAGTTTCTGACGGTGGTATGATCCAGCACTTAACATATCCTGACAACTTCATGGAAGAGCAGGAGACAACAATCAGCGTTATCGCAGGACTTGCAGATGATCCTCTCATGAAGGCTGTTATCGTTAACCAGGCTGTTCCTGGAACAACAGAGGCTTTCAGAAGAATCAAGGAAGCAAGACCTGACATCATCTGTCTCGCAGGTGAGGCACATGAGGATCCAGCTGTTATCGCATCTGCTGCTGATCTTGTAAGTAACAATGACTTCGTTTCCCGTGGTTACCTCATCATCAACACAGCACATGAGCTTGGATGTGACACATTCGTTCACATTTCATTCCCACGCCACCTCTCAATGGAGACTATGAGCCGCCGTCTCGCTATCATGCAGAGAACATGTGAAGAGCTCGGAATGACATTCGTATCTGTTTCCGCTCCAGACCCAACAAGTGACGTAGGTATCGCAGGTGCTCAGCAGTACATTCTCGAGCAGGCACCAGCATGGATTGAGCAGTATGGTCCAAATACAGCATTCTTCTGTACGAACGATGCTCATACAGAGCCTCTCCTTCGCCAGCTGATCAACCTCGGAGCAGGTTACTTCATCGAAGCTGACCTTCCTTCTCCTCTCATGGGTTATCCTGGAGCTCTTGGAATCGATCTTGCTGACGTAGCAGGTGACTTCCCAGCAATTCTTAAGAGAGTTGAGGATACAGTTGTAGAGCGCGGTGGTGCTGGAAGATTCGGAACATGGGCTTACAGCTATGGCTATACAGTATCTGCAGGACTTGGACAGCACGCTATCAACGTTATCCGCGGAGAGAGCGAGCTTCTCAACAGAGCAGACATCATGAAGGCATTCGCAAAGTATTCACCAGGAGCATCTTGGAACGGAGCTAACTATGTAAATGCTGATACAGGTGT